>DAIOGF010000008.1:0-13162 GCA_036745415.1 Candidatus Saccharimonadota bacterium | reverse complement strand
TTAATGAACTAATTAATAACTCTAAGGAAACTGCAGTTATTGAAGTTCCTGAAGAAGAAGTTGTTCTAGCTAAGGCTGGAAAAAGAAGCGCTAAATCTCTTCGAGAAAAAGAAGAATTAGAATCTAAGAAAGCTGCTAAAGAAAGTGGCGAAACTGAAAAGCCTAAACAAACTCTAAAACCTACACGAACTAGACTAGAACGACAAGGAAAAGGTATTAGAGCATCTGTAGCTAAACTAGAAAAGGGTAAAGTTTACGATATTAAAGAAGCTCTTAAATTGGCTAAGGAAACATCACACGTTAAGTTTGATGCTACAGTTGAACTCCACCTAAACCTAAACGTAGACCCTAAACACGCTGATCAGAATATTAGAGACATCTTTAATCTTCCTGCCGGATCTGGTAAGAAAATTACTGTTGCTGTATTCACTGAAGACGCTAAGGCTGCTAAAGATGCAGGCGCAGACATTGCTGGACTTGAAGACTTCTTAACACAATTAGATAAAGGAAAACTTAATTTCGATATTCTAATTACTACTCCACAGCTAATGCCAAAACTTAGTAAGTACGCTAGAGTATTAGGTCCTCGAGGTCTAATGCCTAACCCTAAGAGCGGTACAGTTACTAACGATATCCCTAAGTCCGTAAAAGAATCTAAGGGCGGAAGACTAGAATACCGAGTTGATTCAAATGGAATCGTACACTCAGGTATTGGTAAAGTTAGTTTCAAAGAAGAAGATCTACAATCAAACGTAACAGCATTTATGGCTAGCATCCGTGCCAATAAGCCATCAAGCGTTAAGAGTAACTACCTAATGAGCGCGTTCCTATCTACAAGTATGGGACCATCAATTAAGGTAGATGTTAATTCACTTTAATAGTAGAATTACTTCTTAAATCTAAAAGACCGTTTTAAGCTAACCGGCTTAGCGGTCTTTTTCATTGCCTTAAGTAGTGCATTCATAACTTTAGTAAAACCTCTAATACCACCTTTGTAAGCAATGTACCTTTCTCTCCACTCAGGACTATATTTATTCTTAAATCTATATAGTCCGGAGAATGAATACATCTTATCTATGTTTGAATATACAAGACCCATAACTCTCGGAACAATACCTTTATCGTCATCATCGTCCATGTTTGCCAATGGACTAAGTCCAAGATTTAATCTAAGATAATTTCTTTCCTTAATATTTTTAATAAGTTCGATAATAATAAAATCATTAACATTCCCTAACGCTGAATCTGAATACCTTAACATGTCATATGTAACCTCTTCTTTATCCCAAGGAGCAGGTACTAAATTAATAAATGCCTGAATAGTACCAGCCTGGTCACGCGCCACTAAGACTTCACATAGATTAATGTATTCTTCTGTAAAATACCCCATTACAAATCCACGTTCACTCCTACCACGACTAAGCCAATCATTAGAAATATTCTGCAACCTAGAGACTAGAGCTTTGGAATGTGGTGGGGTAAATAACTCACTAGTATATCCATTCGTACTAAATCTATTTACTATGTTCCTAAAATATTTATCTGAGATGGTATGCTCAATAAATTTATTAACATCAACTACAGCTTCTTCACCTATCTTCTGAACTGAGTAATCTTTTTTAATTAATAATTTCTTAAGATCTTCTTCAAAATGAAAGAAACTTAAGACCCAATCATTACCGTAACAAACTTCCGAAAAAGCTTTAATAAGTTTTGAGAAATACTTGGGATCTCCAACTGGGCGACCTAGTACTAATGCAACGTTTTTCTCAACCCTATAGGCAAGCCCACTAAATCCATACTTATCTATAAAGTAGAGCTTATCTTCTGGCCACAATTTAAAGAAGTCTTCACTTGAAGCGTACTTATCGTTCTCTAAAAGATGTTTAAACTGTTTTCGCTCAACTTCTTGCTTTACGAAACGGGATCTTATTGGCGAGAAGAAAGCAAATATTACAAAAAGAATTGTACCGAGTGATGCAATATTTAATGAATCTAGAAAAATTCTACCCTCATTTGTATAGGGAACTAGACTGGTTGAAGTTGTAATTCCTAATTGGTCAACCGTGTAATGCATCGCTTCATAAATCGAGAATTCTTGATGGAAAGCGGAATTATCCATTAGATTAAATCCGACAACTCCATAGACAAAAGTTACTGCAATAAATATAGAACTAATCAGTGTAGCATTTTTAAAACTTTTTGAGTCACTTTTAGTTTGAAACTTTTTATAAGTAAATGCTAATAGAAGTGTAACAATTGCGGGGATTATTATTTGAGATAACCAACTATACCATTTGTGATGTGAGTGTCTGGCAACTTGCACTCCATTTACATTTACTATCCTATAAGACGTATGTATATACCACCTATAAACTGTAAAGAATAAAGTACCAAAATATAGCAACATTCCAGAAATCCAAGCAGTTCTTTTCGCTCTATGGATTAGAGTGCTGAGATAAATCATTAGTAGTCCTATAGCAAAATTAATCTGCGTGGAATATGAAGTAATACTAGCTGAAGCAATAGAACTTGGTTGTCTTGTAATAACAATATAGAGATTATCTGCAACAAGAGCCAAACCATTAATTAAGACTAGGAAAGATATAAAGTCTGGTGAAAGTATTTTATTTAATATTTTTTTTGTATTCATCTTTTAATATATTTAACCACATATATAGGTGTTAAATCAAAGCGCTAATTCTTAAAGAAATAAAATGCTTATGCTTGCATGACAATCGCAAACTTCCTAGAATATATTTAAGTTAAAAAGAGGGAAGGCCTTAAAGCTTTGGGAGTACTTAGTAATCTACAAATAAAACAGTATCTCGATGAAGGACATATAGTCTGTGTCCCTTTTGAGCCAAAACATATCGCCGAAGCCTCACTTGACATCACTCTTGGTTATTATTTTTACCGAATCGAAAAAAATAAAGACAGAACTGTATACAACCCTTTTGACAAAGAAGATGTTGAAAGATATTTCGATGGTCCATACAAAGCAATTAGTCATAAGCAATGGTGTGATCTAAATGGTTTTAAATTATTTAAAAACATTCCTGAAGATCACCCAGTTATAGCCCTAAAACCAGGTGAAAGAATCTTAGCTCACACACATGAATTTTTCGGTATTAA
Source organism: Candidatus Saccharimonadota bacterium (assembly GCA_036745415.1). Lineage (GTDB taxonomy): Bacteria > Patescibacteriota > Saccharimonadia > Saccharimonadales > UBA4665 > CAILQE01. The sequence continues at coordinate 10,027 of DAIOGF010000008.1, read as the reverse complement.
ACCACCTGGAGCATACGAAGTAAAATCTAGATCTAGTTGGGGCAGAAACGGAGTTGCGGTATGCTTCGATGCAGGCTGGGTAGAACCAGGATATCTAAATAGGCTTACTCTTGAAATATATAACCTTAATCAAAGAGAAACCGTTTTAATTCCAGTTGGCGAAAGAATTGCTCAAGCAGTATTTCACGAAACTGGTGAAGTTGAAGGATCTTATGGCGAAAATAGAGACAGTGGATTCTCCTCTAAATACCAACAGGGCACAGATTTAGATATGATAATTAAAACATGGTCTCCTGACATGATGATTCCAAAGGCCTATAAGGATCAACGAAAGAAACCTACTAAGATTGAAGGATTGGCATACGACTAATGATAAGAGGTAAATACATAGTCCTAGAAGGTCCAGGAGGAACTGGTAAGTCTGCTCAGCTAAACGAGCTAGCTAAACGGTTCGCTGCAGCTAAGTTGCCTTACAGAACTTTCAGGGAACCGGATAGTCAATCAGATCTTACTGCAAGGGCCATAAGACAATTAACTCAGGATCCTAGCTATCCTATGAATACCAGAACTGAGACACTACTATACAATGCCGCTCGTTCTCAGAGTCTACAAGTCATAAAACAAAGCCTAAACGAAGGCATTAACTGCATTGTTGATCGAAGTTTCTTAACAACACTTGCAATTCAATATTACGGCAGAGGAGATATTGAAGATTATTCGAAAATTAATGAAATTATAGATTTTGCCGTAGACGGAGTATATCCAGATTTATGTATTGTGTTTGATGCGCCAGCCAACATTCTAAAAGAAAGATTAAATCAAAGAGATGGCGGTGAAAGGTTTGATCAATTAGATATTAATTTTCTAGAAAAAGTACGTACTGGATATCTATGGGAAGCTAAGCAAAGAAATTACCCAGTTATATTTGCTACGGACTCAATAGAAAATATATCTAATGAAGTTTGGAATATTGTTGCTAATACTCTAGCAATTAGAGAAGCAAAAGCTAATGAAAGTATCACCGAGCCAGTATCTATTAAAGAAATAATTAATGAAAAGAAACAAGAAATATGTACCACAATTAAAACTGAAGAAAATGACTACCTTGAAAAAATAGAAGATAAATTATCCATTACTGAAAGTGGCAAAGAATACCTTGATAAAATCCTTACAAACTCAACAGGAGATGTATACGTATTTAACGATAGCGTGAGCCCTATTACTGTTGCTGCGGCCATGGCAAGACTATCCAGAAGATCTGACGATTTAAGAATAACACTCCTAGATGAATTTGTCGGAAAAATGGGTAAAGACGATAATCTCTTAAAACGGATTATTACAGCTTATGGAGATGATTCAGTTCAACAACTAGCAGGAATTCACTTAGTAGTTGAAAATGCATCCAACCTTTTAACTAAAAAACTGGAATGGGGCAGACTAGCAGCTTACCTTGAGCAATCTACTAGATATATTTTCTATGATGAAAAAGATAAGAATGGAAGATATAGATATCTAATTCCTACAAGCCTAAAAGGCGAGCTTAAAAAAGAATACATTTCTACTATGGATAAGATATTCGACAATTATTCATTCATGGTTAGAAAACTAACAGATTACGTAAGAGAGAATTCTTCCACGCCTGAAAATGAAAGAGATATCGCCTGGAAAGGAGCCACTAAAGCTCAAGCCTGTGACGCGGTAAGAAATGTATTACCGGTAGCCACATTATCTACAGTTGGAATATATATTTCAGGTCAAAGTCTTGAAAGCCTTATATACCACCTATGGAGTGATGAATTACCTGAAGCCAATATGAAAGGTGATGAAATCCTCACAGAAGCTAGGAAGGTTATTCCTATGTTCCTAGAAAGAGCAGATAAACCTGAACGCGGTGGAGCATTCGTAGCATATAGAGCTGAGAATATTAAAAATATTAAAAGACTAGCCAACGAACTACTTCCCGAAAGTTTTGTTTCAGGAGAATACAAAGAAGTAACTCTTAGTAACTATTTCCCTAAAAACGAATTAGATCTAACTGCAGATATGCTTTACTCATCAAGCGATAGATCACTGGAAGAAATTAAACAAATAGTAGATAAGCTACCCTATGATAAAAAACTAGAAATCTTTAATACATATATTGGAGATAGACTAAATAGAAGACACCGACCAGGAAGAGCTCTCGAAAAAGCATATTATTCTTGGGATATAGTTTGTGATTTCGGTATATTTAGAGACCTACAAAGACACCGAATGGTAGCAGATCTAGAATGGCAAAATCTAAGCCCCAGATTCGGATATAGCGTTCCTAAACTAATTGAAGATGCTGACCTAGTTGATCAATTTGAAGAATGTTTCGATCTTTCCTTATCTCTTTTTTCCAAAATGCATTCAGTAAGTCCAGTTGAAGCACAATACGCAACTCTTATGGGACACAGAATGCGGTGGAAGATAACATATAACGCCAGAGAAGCTATGCATTTCCATGAACTAAGAACCGCTCCACAAGGCCACCCTGAATACCGAAGAATTGTTAAGATAATGCATGATGAACTAAGTAACGTGCATCCACTTTTAGCTGAATCAATGAAATTTGTTAATAAAGATGAGGACCCCGAACTCACTAGATTAGCTGCAGAAAAATATACGCAGTATAAATTAGAAAAACTAAATAAAAAATAAATCTGTTAATTTAGCAAATGTTCATGCTAAAATAAGGTTCTAATGGATAGCTTTGATAAAAACAGAAAAGACATACAGAACATCTTTAAATTACAACTTGAAAGAACTAGTACTTCAAATGAAATATTATTTAATCAACCATCTTATGAAAAAATTGTTGAATGGTTCAATAGTCATGATTTTATTGATGACACTACTACGGAAGAATTAATAAGAGTTACATACGCGGCACACAAAGGTGACATTAAAACTGTAAAGCATTTTGAGGAAAATATATTACCTCAATATAAAAAAGATGGAATGAGAACCAAAACTACTCTTCAAACAGCAGCGCTATTAATAATTAACGACGTTTTAGTAAATAATGATCTAATAAATCCCACAATAAGAAATATAACCGAATACAACAAACAAACTATTACAAATGATGCAAATTCACTTGAAGAAATAATTGAAAAGACCAGCAAGACTGTTTTAAGTATCGAAGATCACACTAAATTAATTACTGCCAGTGAAATGCTATTGATGGGCTCTAGTATTGATCTACCCCTAGTCGATGAAGAAACAGGTAGATATATAAATGAATGGTCTTTAAATAACAGAACTGCTGCAATCAAAATATTGGGTCAAGCTTTAGGAGAATTGCCTTACATATGGGACATAGATATTGAAGCCAGAACTCTTTATGTAAAAGCAATGAATTTATTTTTTAGCTACGGAATAACTACAGATTCATACATAACTACAAATTTTGCTAAAAATAATAATATTCCAATCTCTATGGAAGATTTAAAAGAACATCGAAACAAATGGCTAAATGGATTGATAGACGAAATAGAAACTATATTTATTGGACCAAATAATTTAGGTGAGAAGAAGAACATATTAGATGAGCCATCTCTTCAAAGAGAAAAAAAGGGAATGATGTTTGAATCACTATGGCTCCTAGACGTAATGATGCTTAGAGAATTCGAAAAATTAGAAATCGGAATTTATGCATCAACCTCAAATGAAGATAGGCCCATAATTGGAAAACCAACTCTCAATCACGGCTATGATGCGACTATTAAATCTCTCGAAAAAAATTCATCCTTAAAGTTCCAACTCAAGTCTAGTAGTGTTAACAGAGAAAAGAATGGATATGACGATAGCATAATTGTTCTTCACGAAGACAATTTTGATATAAACAGAGGTAAATTAATTAACAAACTTAGAACCTATCGAGAAGCAATAATAGATGACTTTTCTGATGAATCTTATGAGAAGGCTAAGAAATATATCATGGAAACAAGTAAAGATGCTATCGATAAATACCAATCCTTGTGGCCACTAGGTGATTTAGTTATAAAAGGATTACAAAAAGGCGTAAAAACTATAATTAAAACCAAAAACCGCGAACTAATTGAAGTGGCAAAACAATCTGGGGTTCCAATACTATATATGAGTAGACAACCTTCAAGAGAAGAAAGAAGAAGAAAAAATAGGGAAGAGATTAAACGAAAATCCAAAGAACAATCAAGTAAAAAAGAACCATTAAAACGAAATCTAAAAAAACGAAAATAATCTTCCTAATTTAATTCGTAGTTGCAGTATATACTACTGAACCGGAATAAGTACCGGAAGCTTGGCCAACATTTACCGCTGCACCAAAAGTTATGATAGATGTTCCCGAACCATTGGTGCTTATAGAAGCGATAGTAAATGGAGTATCAGTTGACTTAGGAACAGGAGCATATTTATGTGCAGTAATTGCAACACTAGATCCAGTTCCGCTGTCGCATGTTCCAAATGCACTTCCACCAACTAAACAAAAGCCCCAAGCTCCTGTTGGCGCAGATGAACCAATTCCCAGAGAAAATACTGCAGGAGCGGCTGTGGTTCCATTAGTTGTAGCCGCCAATGCACCTAATGAATTAGATGTACCAGTCATTTGTAGAGTGGTCGTATACCCAGATGTATCATTTGTATTTACAGAAATGGTATCAGAGATCCACGACATTCTTCCGGCACTTACATTTGGAGTAATAGTAGGCATAATTAATGAACCTCCAGAAGTATCAGAAATAGTAATAATAGGGTTTATAGAAACGTTAATTAAAGCACTCGTAGAACTAGACATAATATTATATGTAATTATGACTTGTCCATCAGCACCATTTCCACCATTTGCATGTGTAGGGCTCTTAAAGCTAGCACCTCCTCCACCTCCTCCAGGTGAGAAACCATTATATCCAGCATAAGAGCTTGATGCGTCTCCGGGACTTCCACCGTTTCCTCCTCCAGATGGAGCTATAGCGCCACTGAAATAGTTTGTACATGTATCATTTGTGGCATTTGTGCCATTACTGTTCGTACCAGCAGAAGACCCTCCGGCTCCACCATATTCTGCGCCCGAAATTGAACAGCCAAATGGATATGCTCCAGTTCCACCGGAATATGCATAGAAACCCGAGCCAATAGCTCCTCCAGGAGAACTAGTATAATCACAACCTCCATCTCCTCCACAATCATCACTTCTTCCTCCAGCGCCACCATTGGCCACTACCGAGGTGCTATCAAAAGTCGTACTTCCGCCATTTAATCCACTATACATAATTCCAGAAGCTACTCCAGTAGCACCAACACCGCCTTGTCCAACTACTACTGTATGAGTAGAAAGAGGCGTAACATTAATAATTCTCATGGAATACCCACCTCCACCGCCACCATCTCCTGTTCCAGCATCATAAGAGGTACTACCTCCACCGCCACCACCAGCACCCCAAGCTTGAACTTCAATTGAATTAACATCTGAGGGAACAGTAAAGGTATACGTACCGTTTGTAGATCTGACCCATGTTCCACTAGTAGCATAAGTTTTAACATATGGCGACATGAATAAAACTAAAATAATTACAACGAATGCAGTAATAGTTATATCTATAGTTCTAACAAAATGTCGAAAATTTATCATTTTTCAAGCAGCCATTTAATGGCTTCATTTTTATCAGAAAAAATCTTAACAAAATCGTGTTTTCCAATTGTCATAAGCATAGCGCCCATTAACTCCTTCAACACAAAACTAGCTCCAATGATGGCAATTTTTTTATATTTGAATTTCTTAAATAATTCAGCAGATGCAATTCTAACACTGGAATCCCATTTTCCCATGTTCGAAAAGTCTATTAAGGCAAGTATTTGATCGTCTAAATTTCCGCCGGATTTATCAATTAAAGAACTCGCTTCATTACCTAAAATAATCATAGTTTCAGAAGATTGATCGCCCATAATATCTATTTCATAATATCCGTCTGGATTGAAATTAATTTTGTTATTCATTATTTTTATTTATATCTCTTTTATATTGAATATTATACCGTTTTTTGCTAAGATATAACAAGTGTTGCCAAAGACAGCGACGGGGAAACCTTGATAATGTCGCCTAGGTAAAATCTATTTTTAGAATCTTACGGTCTTTGATAAGTAAATTTATTTACTAGCAAAAGACCTTTTTCTTTTTAGATTAGGGGCAACCTATAAAAAATCTAATCCATATAATAAGGTCGATTGGATAGGTATAATCCTAAACAAGGAGAAATAATAAATGGCTTTAACAAAGCAAAAGAAATCTGAAGTTATCGATGAAGTTAGTCAACTAATTGATACTTCAAAATTAACTGTAGCTGCTAAATATAAAGGTACTACAGTTAAAGCCATGCAAGAATTACGACGTTCTTCAAAAGCTAACGGTACAACCGTAAAAGTTATTAAGAACCGTCTAGTAATTCAGGCTCTAAAGAACAATCCTAAGTTTAAAGATGTAGACACTAGCGCCCTTAATGAGATGCTTGTTTACGCTTTCAACTCTGAAGATGAAGTAGCTCCAGCACAAGCTTTGAATAACTTTGCAAAAAGTAATCCAAATCTTGAATTCGTTGGTGCATTCACTCTAGATGGTGAATTCCTAGGAGCAGAGGACGTTAAAGCTCTAGCAAACCTACCAAGCAAAGAACAATTACGATCTATGCTTGTTGGTACATTTGCTGCACCACTTAGTGGTTTTGTTAACGTTCTAGCTGGTAACGTACGTGGATTACTTAACGTACTTAACGCCAGAGAAAAAAATTTAAGTAATTAAAGGAGATAATATGGCAGAAGAAGTAAAGGTAGAAGTTCCAAAAGAATTTGAAAACCTAGTAAAAGAACTAGATAAACTTAGTGCTCTAGAAATTAGTAAGTTTGTACACTTCCTAGAAGAGTACTGGGGTGTATCTGCAGCCGCTCCAGCAGTAGCAGTAGCTGCTCCTGTTGCAGGTGACGCAGCTCCAGCAGCTGACGAAAAGAGTGAATACGACGTTATCCTAAAAGACGCCGGAGCTCAAAAAGTAGCTGTAATTAAGGCTGTAAAAGACCTAACTGGTCTTGGTCTTGGTGAAGCAAAAGCTATCGTAGATGGCGCACCTAAGGCTGTTCTTGAAAAGGCTAAGAAAGAAGACGCTGAAAACGCTAAGAAAGCACTAGAAGAAGCTGGTGCCACAGTAGAATTAGCTTAATCTTTTAAGACTAAAAAGAACTAACTTACCCTCTATCTTTAAGGTAGAGGGTATTTTATTTATCCACAGGCTTGCATGGCAATCTTTGACAAAGAGTTTTAATTCTGGTACGTTAAGGGTAATAAAGTGTAAAAATAGACACTGGAGTAAAAGCGAGAAAACAATAACAAAATGGCTGACGTACCAGACAAACAAATCAAAAGACTTAGATCTCTAATCCAAGAAGCTGAAACTAATCTAGCTGCTGCTACTGAGCTGCTTATTAGTCTTGTTGGTGATGACGAGAGAATCGCCCCAATTAAAAACGATGATACTATCGGAAAAATTATAGAGGGCGTATTTGATGGTCAAAACATGGTTGGAAGTGATGGTAAGACATACCCAGTGCCAGCTAACTACGCATCTAAATCTAAATTAGTTCAAGGAGATATTTTAAAACTAACAATCGCTGATGACGGCACATTCTTATACAAACAAATCGGTCCAGTGCCTCGAAAACAGATTGTAGGAACCCTAATTCTAGAAAATGGACACTACTTTGTAGATACTGGCTCAAGAAGATTCCGAGTACTACTTGCTAGCGTTACTTACTTTAAAGCTAAGCCAAACGATCAAATTAGTGTTAACGTTCCCGAAGACGATTCCACCACTGAGTGGGCTGCAATTGAAGCGGCACTTTAGTAAGATAAATACATATTGTAGGGTTATATATTTTGTTATATAATATTTTTCTTATGAATAAATATGATCCCAGAAAATTACATATCAAAAGAGAAGTACATAAAAGAGTTTCACACTCTAAGTTCATTGGAAATAGCGTTTTAGCGGGACTAATAGGTTCTGGAATTTTTATCGGCCTAAATCCTCAAGAGAACTTCGGAGGTGGTATTATATCTAGCATTGTTCTATCTGGAGTTTTATATGCAGATAAAAGTTATACTCAAAATAGAGTTAATAAATTAGTAAATCGATACGAAGAGATATCCCACGCTGAAAGCGTTCCAGTTAGTCAATTACTACTTCACCCGAATGAGCGGGAAACTCAACCTAGAACGTTTAATATTAAGGGTGCACAAGAAAGCATGACTTTCGCTGGAATACTTGGTGGAGTTAGTGAAGCTGGGGCATTCTTAGTAGCAAACAGTGAATCTACAAATAAAGTACTTTCTGTAGGAATCGGAGCTATAGCATTAATCGGTGGCTCCGTACTTAATATAGCTCTAAATAAAACAGTTGCTGAAGATATTAATTTCAATTCGGATCTAAGCTATCGTAAAATTGAAGCCCACTACGAATAACCTAATCTTTAACAACAATATTTAAATTACTAAACTGATATAATAAACCTACTATGGGGCAGGTATTATATCGGAAGTATCGTTCAAAGGATTTGTCTGAAGTATTAGGACAAAGTCATATTACTACTGCTCTTAATAATGCACTAAAAAATAACCGAATAGCTCATGCGTATCTATTCACCGGACCTAGAGGAGTTGGCAAGACCTCTACGGCAAGAATTTTGGCTCACGCCGTAAATAACCTGCCATACAACGAAGATTCAAATCACATAGATATAGTAGAAATTGATGCAGCCAGCAATAATGGCGTTGATGAAATAAGAGAACTAAGAGAGAAAGCTTACATTACACCAACCGCCGGAAAATATAGAGTATATATTATCGACGAGGTGCACATGTTATCTAAACCCGCATTCAATGCGCTCCTTAAGATACTCGAGGAGCCACCCGAGCACGTTATATTCATACTAGCTACTACCGAAACACATAAACTTCCTGAAACCATAATCTCACGTACTCAAAGATTTAGTTTTAAGCCAATATCCAATGAAGACGTTATTAAGCATCTTAAAGAAATAGCCCAAAAAGAAAGGTACAAAATAAGCGATGATGCATATAGGCTTTTAGCAGAAAAAGGACAGGGAAGTTTCAGGGATAGTATTAGCCTACTTGATCAAATCAGCTCTATTAAAAATGACATAGAGGAAGAAGATGTAATTAACTATCTAGGAATGCCTTCAGAAAGAACTATTTCTGACGTAATAGATCTACTAGAGAGCGTTAACCCCAACTATAAGCAAATGAGTTTAGAATTAAATAAACTCTATGATCAAGGATTTAATCCTGAGAACTTATCTAAAGCTATCATGGGAATAATTAGAAGAAAATTAGTAGAAGGTGAGTTATCATTAGATAAAGAAACTACCTTTAAACTCCTTAATGAACTACTAGAGGTGAGCAAATCTTCAGATCCTAAAAGCAAACTAATATTAGTACTATTATCTAACCTAAAAACTACAGACACTATTAAAGTTGAACTAAAAATTATTAAAGAAAAAAAGATAGAAGAACCTAAAAAAATAATAGAAGAAAAAATAGAACCAGTGGTAATAGAAGAAGAAATAAACCTCCCGGATGAAAACTTAGAAAAAGAAGCAGTAAAGGACATTGAAGAAGAATTAGAAGTTCAACCTAATGGAAATTGGAATGATGTTCTAGATGAATTAAGAAAAAAACAAAACACTATTCACGCTCTTGTAAAAAGTGCTAAGGTTACAATTTTAGATGATGAAATTATTCTTACATTCGACTATGCTTTCCATCAAAAGAAAATAGATGAAATTAAAAATAAGGCAGTTTTAGATAAAGCAATTAAGAAATTCTTTGGTAAAAGTATGAAGATTGAGACAAGGGTCGATACAAATAAGAAAAAAAATATCAATAAGATAAATGAGGTATTTGGAGCTGCTGAAATTGAAGATATATAAAAGAATATTCTCCAATAAAAGCATAAGC
>DAIOGF010000007.1:0-14501 GCA_036745415.1 Candidatus Saccharimonadota bacterium | reverse complement strand
CATCCGTTAGTTCCAGAATTTTCTTGCAGCTGCGTACCTATATTGATTGTAGCCCCACTACCCCCTGATCCCCCAGAAGCCGGAAGATTGCTTCCACCAATACCACCGTTACCAGGATTTGCTGTATCAGAGATAGAACTATAAGTAATTGAAGTAGCTCCACCATTAGAACCATTGCCTCCCGAAGAGGCACCTGCTGCTCCACCGGATCCAACACTATAACTTATTGTTTGACCAGGAGTTAGATTACTAATAAGAATTTTTACGTATTCACCTCCACCACCACCTGTTCCACCACCTTCTCCGTTACCTGAAGGTCCACCTAAACCACCACCTCCACCACCACCCGCGCCCCATAATTCAACATACATGCTAAATACCCCATTAGGAATGGTAAAAGTACTACTTCCTGAATTTATAGTAGTTGTCGTAGGTGTGGCAGCAGCGACTGGAAGATAAGCGCAAAATATATTAGCTAAAATTACAATGGCTGAAATTATCAGACCCAATATTGTTCTATGTATTTTTTTAATATTAATCATTGATATTAAGACAAATGCATTATTCATTTGCTGGTTACAAAATTTATTATAACTTATGCTTAATTAATCTTATATAGGGTAACGTCGAATACTAGGTCAGCATTAGCAGGAATACCAGAACCTGCAGGAGGATTTGCTCCGTATGCTAAATTAGCAGGAATCAATAATCTTCGGGTACCACCAACTTTCATTCCAACTAGACCCTCACTCCATCCTTTTATAACTCCAGAAAGAGCGAATGAAATAGGTTGACCATAATCTTTTGAGCTTTGGAAAATTACTCCAGTCGAAGCTACAGCGCCAGTGTAATCTACAGTTACGCTATCTTTGGAAGTTACTTCTGCTCCATTACCAACAACAGTATCTTCAGTTACCAAACTAGGTATAGATGATGTAGGTGTGAAATTGACTAGTTTAGTACCTGCTAGTGCGGTAACTTTAGAACTTGATGAATTACTATTTGATTTATTATTTTTTGAACTTTGCATATTAGCTATTATAACTGCAATTGTTAGTGAAGAGCTAGTTAATAAAAATAAAAATGCTCCCGATATTGCAAATGTTCTTTGTACTTTAGTTGCCATGTATTAATCCCTCGCTGTTATTTTAATAGGTTTCTCTGGAAATCCATTCTTTATGAACTCTAGTATATGATACTTTAGTTCTTTTGGAAGAAAATTACTTTCTTCTAATTCTGATATCTTTAGCCATTTAGGTGTGTAGATATTTTGACCAAGCTTGTTTATCTTATACTCTTCAGAATCAGGAGAAAGCTTTACCTCGCCACCTCGGTAATCACAAAGAAAAATGTAGTGAAATCCAAAAACACTTCCAGCATCTTCTATCACTACTAATCTTGGATTATTTACAGAAAGAGTGGTTTCTTCTTTTACTTCTCTGATTACTGCTTCAACAGGATCTTCGTTTGGATCTACTCCACCACCAATTAAGGTAAGATATTTAGTACCGAATTTATTTCTGTCCATGACAAGAAAATCTTCGCCATTAATTACAATAGCTCTTGAAGAAATCCGCATATTATTTAGACTCTTTTAGCCTCTAGCGACTTACTAAGATTTTTTGAAACTTTTTCTAGCAGACTACTCACTTCAGCTTCAATCATGGTCTTTGCATAACTACCAAGTCTAATTCTAAAAGTGTAGTTTAAGTTTTTTGAATCTTTTTTGAAATTTCCAAGATATTCAATTTCAAAATATGATTCTTTTTCTCCTAAGTTTTGAGCTAGTGAATCATATAGGGCTACGCTGATGTTCGAATACGTAACATCTGGTTTAACATTCAGAGTGATATCTTGTTTTATTTCAGGGTATTTAGATTTAGCGACATAAGATTTTGATTCCAATTTATTAGCTAAATCTTCAATTCTAATTTCAAATCCAGAAGTATAATATGGAAGTTTTAATTCTCTAATAGTACTAGCCTTAAATTCTCCAACAATTCCTATTATCTTTCCTTCAACCAAAACGCCAGCACTTCTACTTGGCTCGTATGGCTTTGTCATTTCCTTCAAAGCTTCATTAAACTTAACTTGATCAAAAGGAATTAAATCGTAAGTGATTCCTCTTAATAAGTAATCTAGATATTTAACAGATCTAAAGTAAGCAGCACCTTTCTGTTCAAACTTAGAAGAATAAACAAAAGCTAGAGAATTAAATTGTTCAGGTATTTTATCTGTCAATTTATCTTTCAGATGATATTTACCTAGTTCGAATATGGCGAATTTGTCATTACCAGATTTAATGTTTGGGTGCACTTTTGTAAGTAGACTTGGAGTTACACTTAAGCGGTAATATTCGAGCTCAGGACTAATCGCATTAGATAACTTATATGCCTTAGCTTTATCCTGAGATGCACTAGTAATTAATTTGGTAGATACGAAAGTGTAAGTCAGTAGATCATTCGCTCCAGCAGAAATTAATATATTTCTAATTTGTTTTTTAAGATTATAAAGATGATTAGGATTAGTGCCAAGTATTGGTGCAACAATTGGTTTATCTTCAATGTTCTGGAAGCCGTAAAGTCTTCCAACTTCTTCAACGATATCTTCCTCGATTTCAATATCTGTCCTATAGAAAGGAGCTTTAATATTAATACTGCCGTTTCTATTCTTCTTAACTTCAAATTCTACGTTTTCTAGAAGTTCAATAACCTGATTTATACTAAGCTTAGTACCAAGTCTTGAATTAATATATTCTATAGATATATTTACTTCAGGATTTAAACTAAAGCTTCTATTAACTTCACTACTTAGACTATTTAAATCTACAGTTTTAGAAGAAATCTTAGCGCTTGGAATATGTTCTTTAATTAAACTAATAGCATAGTTTAATGCCATTAGATTTTGTAGAGGACTCTGTCCTTTATTAAATCTGGATACAGCATCAGAAAATAGACCTAAGCTCATTGAAGTTCTTCTAATTGAATACATATCGAAAGTAGCAGATTCTAGAATAATAGTTTTAGTACTATTATCTATTTCACTATTAGCTCCACCCATCACACCACCAACACCAACTGAAGCTTTGTCCGAAGCTATTAATACTGCATCTTTATTGAGAGTTACAGTTTTAGAGTTAAGAAGAGTTATCTTTTCATTTTCTTTAGGTTTTCGAACAATTAGTTTAGCTGTGTCTTTAGATAAAGATTTAACTTTATCCCAGTCATAAGCATGCATAGGCTGAGCAGTCATCAACATTACAAGGTTAGTTATATCTACAATGTTATTAATAGGTCTAACGCCAAGCTTTATTAATTTAACTTGAAGAGACAATGGACTTGGAGCGATTTCAATTCCAGAAACACTAACTGCCACAAATCTAGGAACTAAATCGGTAGCTTCATTAACTACTTCAATTGGATAATTATTATCGTCTTGTTTTGGAGATCTAAAATCTTTATACCAATTTGGAGATTTAAATTGCTTATTAAATATTCCAGATATTTCCCTAGCAACACCTATTTGACCAAAACAGTCCGGTCGATGTGTGAACATTTTATTTTCAATATCTACAATTACATCATCCAACTCATAGTGCTCCATGAAAATAGTTCCGGCCTTAACATTTTCGAGTTCAACTATACCGTTGTGGTCATCTCCTAGATCTAATTCTTTAGCACTGGTTAGCATTCCATGGCTCTTATGTCCAAGCATAGGCCTAATGCTTAGCTTGAATGGTTCATTATCTAAAGTAGATGGCACTATAGATTCTGGAGGAAGATAAACCGTATGCATGCCAGCTCTTACATTCGGAGCGCCACATACTACTTGAATTAGTCCATCTTTATTTCGATCTACTTTAACTTTATTATTGTCATCAATAAGACATAGACTTAAGTGATCACTTCCCTCAATCTTTTCAGCTGATACGACTTTTACAATAACTGCATCCTTGTATTTCCTGGAAAGATCGAAAACACCTTCATCAACAGCACCTAGCTGAAGACCAATTTTTTCCACCACTTTATCTACTTCAGGGAGCTTGAAACTTAACATTTTAGAAACTTCACTAAGACTAACTCTCATTATTTAACTCCCCTTATTTTTTGTTGAATTTCTAATAGTCTTGCATCGTCCATTTTAGGACCTTCCATTGTTGTAATCCATCCACGGTATTCTTCATTAAATTCAGTATTTATATTATCTACCTCAAAGTGTCTAGCTTTTTCTCCATGCAGAGGATAAAGCTTAACGTGCACATAAGGAACACCGGTTCCTTCAACTGCCATAGCAACTTTACCTACCTCTAATGCTTCTTCAAGTTTATTGGCCACCTTTTTTGAAGCTTCCATTAGGCCAATGTAATCTTTATCACCTAAATTAAATAAGCTATCTCCAGGATTTACTTTAGGAATTACTAAAGTTACTCCAGGAGTATTAGGAAATGGAGTTAAGAAAGCTAGGTAATTTTCATTTTCCCAAACTTTATAACTTGGAATTTCATCTCTTACAATTTTATCGAAAATAGTGTCAGACATATTTTAAAATTGCTCCATAAAATCTAAATTACCACTCATGAAATGTCTAATTTCATCAATGCCGTATTTAATCATAATTAATCTGTTTATTCCTACACCCCAAGCGAATCCAGTGTAGATAGTAGGGTCAATTCCAGCCTGCCCTAGAACATTAGGGTGAATCATTCCACAACCAAGTAGCTCAATCCAACCACTTCTTGAACAAACGCTACAACCTTTCTTGTCACAGAAAGGACAAGAAACAGCTATTTCAAAAGATGGCTCAGTAAATGGAAAATAGAATGGCTGAACTTTAAGTTCAACGTCTTTTGAGAAATACTTAGAGAACATAACTTTAAGAATATTAAGTAGATTAGCTACAGTAATATCTTTGGAGACATATATACCTTCTAATTGATAAAAAGTATGCTCATGCCTTGCATCTACGTCTTCGTTTCTAAATACTCTTCCTGGAATAACGTAGGCTATTGGCTTGCCTTTCTCAAGGTCAGCTCTCTGAGAGACTAATACTCGGTGCTGCATAGTTGAAGTATGCGCTGGCGCAATAAATCTTTTGCCTTTAGAATCTTTTTGTTCAGTAAGGAATGTATCGAAATCGTCTCTAGCTGGATGCCCTTCGGGGAAATTAAGACTAGAAAACATATTGTAATCATTATCTAGCTCAGGGCTTTCAATGGTGCTAAATCCTAGAGTACTGAATATATCTACGAGTTGCTCTATTTCAGTGTTAATTGGATTCTTAGTTCCTTTTGAGCTTTGCAATAATTCTGGGAAATCTTTGATGGAAATATTGAAATCTGATGGTGCACTTACATCAATTGGATCTAATTTAAGTCCTTCATTATCTTCACTACTTAGTTCGCTTAGTTCATTTTTAAGGTCATTTAGCTTCTTCCCGAAAGCAGCTTTTTGATCATTAGGCAAAGTTTTGAGTTGATCGTACAAACTTTTAAGTTCTACGCTTTTTAGGATGTCTCTTTTGTTCTTTAAGGCAGACAACTGAGTTAGTAATTTTTCCTTGGTTTTATTAATCTGAGATTCTAGTTCTTTATTCATAACAAATTTGTTCTTAAATTATATCAGTAAAACAGTCTGTTATACTAGAAAATATGGCTAACTTTTCTTTTGACATAGTATCTGAAGTAAATCTATCTGAAATCAACAATGTGTTTGATCAGGTTAAGCGTGAAATTGAAAGTAGATATGACTTTAAAAATACTCCCGCTGATCTTGAATGGATAGATGATAAAAAAGGATTTAAGATCTTAGGAAATTCAGATTACCAAATTGAATCTATAATAGAAATTATTCGAAAGAAACTAGCAGCTAGAAACCTAGATCAAAAAGTTATAGATGTTAGTAAAGATAATCTAAGTAGTAACTTAATTACTTCTAAAGTGGTTCCCTTTAAGGCTGGCCTAGATCAAGAAAAGGCAAAACAGATTTCAAAAGTTATTAGAGAAACTGCACCGAAAGCTAAAAGCCAAATCATGGGCGAAACGGTAAGAGTTACGAGCAGTTCCAAAGACGAACTTCAAAATATTATATCTATTTTAAGAAAACAAGACTTAGATTTTCCAATTCAATTTACTAATTATCGTTAATACAATTAGAATATATATTATTAAAGCATTAATGCTTAAATGAAATATGGAAAATACAGAAGACCTATTATTTAAAGCCAAAGAAGTTCTAACTCTTAACGACAGGGGTAATTATACTTGTCCGAACTACGCACTATATCCATATCAATGGCTTTGGGATAGTTGTTTTATTGCAATTGGATTAGCTCACTTAGACACTGAAAGAGCTAAGCAAGAAATACTTAGTCTATTTGAAGGACAATGGTCTAACGGCATGGTTCCAAATATGATCATGTGGAAGTTATATAAAAAAGGAATTGATGCAAATACCCACGAGGAGCATATTTGGAAGTCTTGGCTTAATCCTGCAGCTCCAGACGATATTCAAACTAGTGGAATAACCCAACCTCCTATGATAGCTGAGGCGGTTGTGAAAATTGGTGAGAAGATGAATAAAGCTGAGCGAATTCATTGGTATAAGCAGGTATATGGTCCGCTACTTAATTATCATACTTGGCTTTTTGATGAACGCGCTCCACACAAAGAAGGTTTAGTGCTACTTATTCATCCATGGGAATGCGGATTAGATAATACTCCGCCTTGGATGGAGGAATTATCTGAACATTCACTTCCCTTTTGGATTAAGGTAATAATTAAACTTAGAATTGATGCACTCCTTGGTTTAGTTAGAAAAGATACTCATTACGTAAAAGGCTCTCAAAGAATCTCTAACGTTGAAGCCTTATCACTATATGCCGCACATAGAAGACTCAGAAGAAAAAGATATGTTTTCAGTAAAATTATTGAACACTCCCTCTTTGCTATAGAAGATCTTACATTCAATTCAATTTTCATAAGAGCAAATAGACATCTTAAAGATATAGCTAAAACTATTGGCAAGGAATTACCTAAAGATTTTTCTGAACAAATTGAAAAAAGCGAGAAAGCTTTTGAAAGCCTTTGGGATGAATATGCTGGAGAATTCTTTTCAAGGGATTTCGTTTCTCACAGACTTCTTAAAGAAAGCTCTATAGCCTCATTTATGCCGCTATATTCTGGTGCAATTTCTAAAGAGAAAGCTAAACGAATTGTAGATAATCTTAAAAATATTCATAAATACAAGACTGAATTTCCAGTTCCTAGCACTCCACTTAATTCTATTTGGTTTAATGCAGATCGATACTGGCAAGGACCTACTTGGATTAATACAAACTGGCTACTCATAGAAGGACTAAAGAATTATGGTTTCGATAAAGAAGCTGAGGAGCTTAAAAATTCTACAATTAAGCTCGTAGACAATTCTGGAATTCACGAATACTACAATCCGTTAAATGGTAAGGCCTTAGGATGTAAAGACTTTTCCTGGACCGCTTCGCTCGTTATAGATATGTTAATGAATTAAGCTTCAAGTTCTGAAGTAGTTTTAGCGGATAGTGTTTGCACTTTATTTAGCTTAGATTCAATGGTTCTGGTTTTCTTTGTAGCACTATCTATTGTGTTGGTTGCTTGAATTAACTTTTCTTTAGTCTTAACTAATAGCTCTTCGAATTTACCAAACTCACCCTTAATTGTAGTTAGAAGCTCCCACACTTTAGAAGTTTGCTCAGCAATAGCGAGAGTCCTAAATCCTAGCTGGTAACTATTTAGAATTGCGGAGATAGTAGTCGGACCAGCAACCATAACTCGGTAATTACTCTGGAGGTTTTCAAATAGCCCCGGCTGTCTTAATACTTCTGCATATAAACTTTCTATTGGAACGTATAGCACAGCAAAATCTGTAGTTTTAGGTGGCTTAATATATTTTTCACTTATAGATTTAGCTTCCGCTTTGATTCTGTTAATAAGTGCTTTGGTTGTAGCTTCAATTTGAGCCATGTCACCTTTTTCACTAGATGAAACCAGTCTCTGATAATCTTCAAGTGGGAACTTAGCGTCAATTGGTAGATATATAAAACCGTTCTTGTTAGATTTATCTGGAAGCTTAATTGCATAATCCACTACATCATTAGATCTATCGTCTAACTTAACTTGCTTAGCATAATGGTCTTTAATGAAAATTTGCTCTAACAAACTTTCAAGCTGTATTTCACCCCATGTTCCTCTTGTCTTAACATTAGTTAAGATTCGCTTGAAATCTCCAACGTCATTAGCAAGACCCTTCATTTCTCCAAGTCCTCTTTGAACAAGCTCTAATCTTTCGCTAACTAGCTTGAAGCTTTCCCCTAGTCGTTTTTCTAAAGTAGACTGTAGTTTTTCATCAACAGTTGAACGCATTTTTTCTAATTTTTCGTTATTGTCTTTGTTGATATTCTCAAGTTTAGCTTCAACTGTTTTTCGGATTTGCTCTAATTTCTGATCATTCTTTTCTCTAAGATCTTCAATTCTTTTATCTATAGACTCTCTAGATTGATTAAGATTCGCTGTTAATTCTTGTCTAAGATCCTTGGCTACCTGGTTGAGTTCTTTTCTTGAAATAGCAAATTCTTCTCTCATCGGTTTTGAGAGATCGACAGATTCCTGAGGCTTATTTTTAAAAATTATATAGGCTAGCGCCGCTAGGTTACCAAGCCCTATTAGAAGTACCACATTTAACATACTTAGTATTCTAAACTAGATTGATTAAAAATGCTTATTTTTATTAGTCTAATCTACCAGCTCGGTCAAGCATCTTTAATCCCACGGCAAGTGAACCTAGAGAAAATACTGCTAGTGCAGGATATCTTAATCTACTTTCAAGTCGTTTTCTGTCGTTATTAAGTTCACCGACAACTTCTTTAGAATCTGGATTTCTAACTGCACCCATTCTCCGGATTGTAGTGGTACTGTTCATACCTGCAAGTGTAGCTCCAAGAATTTGAGATGTTACTCTATTTCCACCAAATACTAGATCTAATCCAGTAAGAGCTGAACGTATTGGACGAGTTCCATAACTACTTTCTTTAACTACTAGATTGTGTTTTTCTGCTCTTGCTCTAAATAACGCTGGAAGTGGTGCAGTAATTCCAGCAAGAATATTAACAGCCGCACCAATCTTATCTCCATTTCTAATTGATCTTTCAGCTATTAGATAACATGCAGCTGATTCAACTGCCTTATCTGACAATGCGTCTATTAGATTACCATTAAGCTTAGTTTCCTCACCGTTGCGTTCCGCCTTGATTCTAGCTAAATTGCCATCAACGGCGTCAGCAAGCTCGAATAATGTATAGCCTAGAGCTCCAGCAAATTTAACTTTAGGACTTTCTGTTTTTGCTAAAAGTGCGCTTACTCCAAGTGCTGCAACAGCTCTTGCCATTGTTAACTGATTAGGTGTTATTCTAGGAAATTTTTCATCAATAAACACAGCCACGCTCTGTGTTATATCTTTCGCCGATTCCCTAAGAGGGCTGTTGTTAGGACTAGCCTGTTCCAAATTAATACTCCAATTTAAAATTTACAGATTATTATACCTTAAATTTGACTAATAGATAAATTACATTAGATTTGTAGGTGTTTTAAATATGTTAAAATGTATACAGAAAATATTTATGAAATCCAATAATAATAAAATTAAGGTTGCAGTAGTAGGTGTAGGAAATTGCTTCTCATCACTCTACCAAGGTTTTGGATATTACGCTAAACATAAAGCGGGTAGTGTTCCTGGAATTATGTTTGAAAATATTGGTGGATATAAACCTACAGACATAGAAGTTGTTGCAGCATTTGATGTAGATCCAAGAAAAGTTGGAAAGAATTTGTCTGAAGCAATATTTGCAAAACCAAACTGTGCTCGAGTTTTTTACCTTAAGGTAGAAAAAGGACCTAAAGTATTAATGGGAAATCCATTAGATGGAGTTTCAGATTACATGCTTGAACAACCTGAAGATGTTGGATTTAGAATAGCTAAATCTAGGCCAGTAGACGTAGTTAAAATACTTAAAGATACAAAAGCAGATATCCTAATTAACTACCTTCCAGTTGGGTCACAAAAAGCTACTGAATTTTATGCTCAAGCAGCAATTGATGCTAACGTAGCATTTCTAAACTGCATACCAGTGTTTATAGCTTCTGATCCTAAATGGGAAAAGAAATTTATTAAAGCTAAACTGCCATTAATTGGTGACGATATGAGAAGCGCATTAGGTGCATCAATACTTTCTCAGGTGCTTCAAGAATTAGCTTTTGATAGAGGATTTGTAGTAGATTTCCACCAACAGCTTAATATTGGCGGTAATACAGATTTCAATAACATGATGGTTCAATCCAGACTTAAGTACAAGAAAATTTCTAAAGAAAATGTTATTCGTTCACAGAACGATATTCGTGGAATTGAAGTTCCAAAAGATAGCCTATTTGCAGGACCTTCTACTTTTCTTCCATATCTTAAAGATAACAAGGTAGCTTACTTCAACCTCAGACTAAGAGGATTTGGAGAAGCGCCAGTAACAATTGATATTAAATTATCCGTACAAGATTCAGAAAACAGCGCTGGAGTAGTAATTGATGCTATTAGGTATCTTAAAGTAGCTCGTGAACTTGGTATTATTGGAGCACTAAGAGGACCAAGCGCTTGGACTCAGAAAACTCCACCAGAACAAATGATGTATGCCGATGCTAAATTAGAGTGTGAATCAATTGCTAAAAGAGAAATAAGTGAGAGCTTGAAGAAAAATCAGGTGTTCGTAGATTAAATAAATGAATACTTACATCCTATTACTATTAATAGTTCTATTTGTGACCTTCTCTGCAATTTGCTCAGGTTTAAATGTTAGTTTAATGAACTTAGATATAGCAGACCTTAAAAGAAAAGCTAAACTTAAAAATAAAAAAGCCAAGAAAATACTTCCGCTTAGAGAAAATTTTCACTTAAGTTTGGCCGCATTACTAATTACCAATGTAGCTACAGTGTCTGCCACTTCCCTAGTTTTAAATACTAGACTTAATGGATTTCTTTCAGGAATTATTGCCACCTTATTAATAGTTATTATTGGTGAAATAATCCCACAGGCACTATTTATTAATAAGTCCTTAGATTACACGGCTAGATTTGCTAGCTTATTAAAATTAATGGTTCTAATTACATATCCAATATCCAAACCTCTTCAAATAGTATTAGATAGATTATTCCCTCGTAAAAATGGTGGGCTTCAAACCAGAAAAGAACTTGGACTCCTAATTAGCGAACACTTAACTAATAACACTAGTGAATTAGATAATGATGAGGTCTATATTATTCGTGGTGCTTTGCAGCTCAGCGAGAAAAGGGTTAAGAACATTATGACTCCAATAAAAGATACTTATTATCTTTACCTTACTGACTTACTAAATGATAAGAAATTAGATGAGATTAAAGAGCAAGGATTCAGTAGAATACCTGTGTTTAATAAGGAACTTACTGATTGTTATGGTCTTATTCTTATGAAAGAATTAGTTGATATTGATTTTGATAACAATGTTTATAGAGTTGCAGATATGAAGATTCATCCAAGCCCACTAGTTGGATCAATGACGGCACTAGATACTTTATTTAGGAAATATATAATAGGAAAAACCCACCTACTTCCAGTTGAAAAAGATGATAAGATTGTAGGAGTAGTATCTATTGAAGATCTACTCGAAGAAATAATTGGAAAAGAAATAGAAGACGAAACAGATTCTAGAAAATGAAAAAACTATACCTAATTACATTACTAACCCTACTCGCAATAGATAGCATCTGGCTTGGTTTAGTTTCTGGGAATTTATATAAGAAAAATTTATCTGTATTAATTAGTTCTAAAACCAATCTTTTTGCTGGATTATTATTCTACTTAATTTACGCTTTTGCATTAACCTATTTAGTAATTATTCCATCTTTAAAAGAAAAGAAGATTAATAACGCATTAATTAAAGCTGGGGTTTTAGGAATTGCGGCATATTCAACCTTTGATCTTAGTGGAGAAGCAGTATTTAAGAACTGGCCTACATTTATTTCCCTCATAGATATCTCTTGGGGAGCTATAGTTACAATCTTAACTACATTTGTGAGTATAAATATATACAAGAAGCTCAACAAATCTTAGAGCATTTATTTATTTAATAAAATATTGTATAATATGTATTTGAATGAAGGATTTTGAAAGTAATTTTATATTTACTAATTTAGGTAAGGCCAGTATTAGTCACCTAGATGGTTATGCCAACAGAGCATGTATGGATATTCCAGTTGATGTATTCTTTCCAATTACCCAAGTTGGTGGTCTTAGAAAGAAAGCCGTAGCAGTAGCTGCGGCAATTTGTGAATCTTGCGTCGTTAAGGACGAATGTCTTCAAATGGCATTAATAAACAAAGAGGGTGATGGTGTTTTTGGTGGTATAGATTTCTATACCTTAAACACAAGATCTAGAAATGCTATTTCTTATAGAAATAAGCAATAAATTGATATAATCTATTTCATACGTTGGGGATTGGCCAAGCGGTAAGGCACTGGGTTCTGGTCCCAGGATCGGGGGTTCGAATCCCTCATCCCCAGCCATATAGAACGCAATGCTTGAATAAGCTCCTCATCACTACTGTTATTTATCACTTTTTCATCGGTTTTGACTCTCATTTTTGTCCTCCTATTAATTGACGACTTTTTTCAGCTCTTTGTGCGATTGCTTCTGTGAAATTTGTATATTTAACAGATAAGGCTCCGCTACTTAACGTTAGATCTGAGAAAAGTTTTGATATTATTAACCTTTTTTGTTCGGGTGTCCTTTTTGCATAGATTGCTGATGCTTTTTGAGACAATTTAAGTACCACTATTCGCTTTTCAATACTTGTCTCGGCTTTTGCTGCTATTTGTAATTTTCTTTGCTCAAATGAACTGCGTTCTTCTGCAAATACCTTGCGTTTTTCATCATATTTTTCTTTAGTTATCTCACCGGCCAATTTATCGTCATATAGCATTTCCTCCATTCTATTTAATCTATTAATTTGAGCATCAAGTGATCCAATTAATTCTCTTTGTTCTCTAAGAGTGTTTTCGTATCTTGCGTGTACGGTTGAACAAAGCCAGTCTATTACTTCTTCGCAGGGGCTAACTAAATCATCTAATTGTTTTTGGATCGCAGCCTCAACCTCATCCTCTTTTAGCATCTTATAATCCTTACATTTTTCATTTCTTCTTTTACAGACACCATAATATTTTCCTTTTTGTTTTTGCCACGTAACCACAGTATTGCAATCCTCACATCTAATAAGATTCTTGAGGGGTCTATTGTGTTTAAAATATGATATTGGACGACCAGCATGCATTTTTTCCTGTACTTGGTTGAATAATTGTTTAGAAATAAAAGTTTCTTGGGCGCCCGGATAATCTTTTCCATCAAATCTATTAATGCCGATATAAAAAGGGTTATTTAGAATTCTCTGTAGATGACTTTTAGCGTAAGGTCTGCCTTTTCTTGTTCTTAGCCCAAGCCTATCTAATTCAACAGCTACGGAGCTTATTGAGTGACTCGGATCTAAATACATTTCAAACGCTTTCTTCATTAGAAATGATGTTTCAGGATCAGGTACATGTATTCTTTTGCCGTTATACGTAATTGTCTTGTATCCGGGCGGAGGGACTGCCGGTAGCCAACCTTGAGAAAGTTTTTCAGCCCAGCCTTTCATTGCTTCTTCCCGCAGATTATCGGTATATTTCTTAGCTACTGCTAATTGTATTGTCCACATAAATTTAACATCACTACGCGATACTCTATTTAATCGAAAGCCTTCTTTGACGGCATGGAGCATTCTTTCACCATCCCCAAGAAGCCAATCATCTATATCGACAGCATCGCGCAGGTTACGAGTTAATCTATCGGTCTTCTCTACAGTAATATGGTAGATATTGTTCTTATTAACGTATTCGAGCATTTCATGGAATATCTTACGGCTTTGTATTTTAGAGGCTGTTTCAGCGATACGAAATTCTTTGATTGGTACAAGATCATTTTTTTGGCAATAAGAACGTAGGAGCTTTAGTTGAGAGTCTAGTGAGTATCCTTCTTCGTCTTGGGACTTGGAAGATACTCTAGCGAGTATCACAGCAGTTTTGTAATTATTAGCTGTCATCCTCAGCTCCAGGTTCAGCGAGTGCTACATAAAACTCAATAAGCGATAATCCAATTTCAGTAGCCTCATCTAACGTAAACTCACGACCAGATTCATGACCGAGAATCACCCTGAGTGACTCATAATCAGTCGTTTGAGCGTATTCGTTATAACTAGAGTGTGTTAGTAATTTTTCCATTGCTACCCTACGGATCGGAACTAACCCGATATGGTTAGTATACTATCCCGATTAGGTTAATTGCAAGTAGAAAAATTGAAATATTTATCCACAGTTTTACTTGTTATCGAAAACAAGTATTATTCGTCTTATTAACAGAT
>DAIOGF010000006.1:0-19030 GCA_036745415.1 Candidatus Saccharimonadota bacterium | reverse complement strand
CTTAATAACTTTGATAATATTCTTGAGACAAGTAATCTAGTTCTCAATAAAAACAAACACGAAGTAACTAGAGACGGCTACAGAACAATTGAGCTTAGAAAGAAAGAATACGCCATTTTAGAATATTTAATGATGAATCCGGATAAAGTTATTACCAGAAATAAACTATCGTCTTATGTTTGGAGTCTTGATTATAGGCCATGGTCGAATAGCTTAGATGTGCATATTAAAAATCTTCGAGATAAATTAGATAAACCCTTCAAAAAACAGATTATTGAAACGGTGCATGGTTATGGCTATCGCCTTGTTAGCGATAAGTAATTTTTATATACTTTATATAATTACTAAAACAAAGAGGAGTTTACTTTGAGTAAAACATCAGTCGACGTTTCGCATGAACGTTCGCATTCAGAAATTATGATTATTTTATATGCCCTAATGCTAGCGATGCTATTAGCAGCACTAGATCAGACCATTGTATCAACTGCATTACCTAAAATAGTTCAAGATCTTCATGGATTAAATAAATTATCTTGGGTAGCAACTTCATACTTACTTACTTCTGCAATTGTTACTCCACTTTACGGAAAGATAAGTGACCAAATAGGAAGAAAGAAAGTATTCATATTCGCTATTATTTTATTCTTATTTGGATCCGCTCTATGTGGCTTCTCTCAAAATATGGACCAGTTAGTTATATTTAGAGGCATTCAAGGACTTGGTGGTGGTGGGCTAATTAGTTTAGCTCTTGCTGTAATTGGAGACATCGTACCTCCAAGACAGCGTGGTAAGTATCAGGGATATTTTGGTGGTGTATTTGCAATCTCTAGCGTTCTAGGCCCTCTACTTGGTGGATTATTTACAGAACATATCTCATGGAGATGGATTTTCTACATTAACCTTCCACTAGGATTAATTGCCCTATCTGCTATTAGCGCCAGACTTCACTTACCTCCAAATAAGATCAAACATAAGATCGACTATTTTGGCTCTATACTAATGAGTATCTCATTAGCTTGCCTGCTATTAGCTCTAACTTGGGGCGGCAATACATATGCTTGGGGATCTAATCAGATAATGTCACTATTTGCCGGTTTTACAGTATTTACAGCTGGACTTATATTCTGGGAGACTAAAGCTAGTGAACCATTTTTTCCATTAGACTTATTTAAACGCCCAATATTCGTAGTATCTTCAGCTCTATCAGCAGTAGCTGGATTAACACTACTTGGAACAGTTATATTCCTACCCGCCTATCAGCAGATTGTAAGAGGCGAATCACCAATATCCTCAGGACTACATTTATTGCCACTTGTAATAGGTATATTCTCAATGGTTATAACAGGAGGAAGATTAATTACTAAAACCGGAAGATATAAGATATTTCCTATCATTGGAACACTAATAGCGGGCGTAGGACTTTGGCTACTGTCTCATGTCACAGCACATACCAGCACTCTAGCGCTATCTTCTTGGATGTTTGTTACAGGAGTTGGAATCGGTCTATTCCTTCAGGTTATGGTACTTGCCGTGCAGAACTCGGTTGAAAGAGAAAGATTAGGAACAGCAACTGGTCTAGTTACATTCTTTAGAAGTATAGGAAGCTCAATAGGTACTGCAGTATTTGGAGCATTCCTGATTAATAGGCTTTCAGTCCATATCTCTGAAGTGTTGCCTAAGGCAGATAAAGGCTTATCTAAAGCAATTGCAGGATCTGGCCTAAGTGGAAGTACTGCTAATTTACCTATTGCCATTAAAGATCAGATATTTGTGGCATTCTCTAGATCTTTCCATGATCTATTCTTATTTGCACTACCTTTTGTACTATTAGGTTTCCTTCTTGCTCTAATCCTAGAAGAAGTACCTCTTAGAAATTCTGTTGGCGAAAAGCCAATTGCAGAATAAAGACAATTAAAAAAGAGCTCTTTGATTACTTTTTAGGGTAAGGAAAGGGCTCTTTTTCTTTGAGGCTTAGACTGTCTAATTGCTTAGTGGCCTTATAGCTTCGGCAGAAGACTGGTTTAGGGTTTCCCGCCATCACCTCACAGTGATAATTAATATATTATTACCATAGTTATCCACATGCAAGCATGAGCTTAATAGAATTTACAACACTCCTGTGGATAACTCAAATGGCCATATAACTGTGCCTAGTATGCACTCCATATCTATATATCCAAAGTCTCTGGAGTCAGTGCTAGATTTTGAATTATCTCCTAAAAGATAAACCTTATTATCTTTAATATCGCTGATTCTTTTTACCTTCTCGATTCCTTGATGTTTTACTAAGACAATCCTACCGACTTTAGGATTATTATTTCTGATGGCTACAACTATCTCCCCTGGCTTTAGGGTAGGTAGCATACTTTCACCAACAACTTTACGAATTAGTAATCTAGGCTTTCTTTGTTTCAAAGAAGATATCACTTATTGCATTGATTTGTTCGATTAATTTGTCAGCTTCAGCTTCTTCTAGATGATGCTTAACTTCACTGGCTTGCCGAATAGCTTTATGGAACATATCGTGAAGCTGAGGATATTTCTCAATTAACTCAGGCTTAAAATAATCTGCCCATAGAACCATCAAGTGATGCTTAACTAGCTCTGCTCTTTCTTCTTTAATAATTATGGCTCTAGTCTTATTATGATCATCGAGTGAATCATACTTAGCTAAGATCTGTTTTAAGCTCTTGGCTTCAATTAATGCTTGAGCTGGATCGTAAACTCCACAAGGTAAGTCACAGTGTGCATATACTGGTTTAATAAACTTCATAAGTACCCTCCTAAATTTTATTTATATATTATATCTATTTTTTGGTGTTTTGGTCACGCCATTTTGCTATTTCTTTGTGGTTTCCACTAAGCAAAACTTCAGGAACTTTCATTCCTTCAAATTCTTCAGGTCGAGTATACTGAGGGAACTCAACACTTTCATCATCATTATAGAAAGATTCTATTTCGGCACTAGCATCACCGCCAAGCACACCAGGAATTAATCTAGTTACTGAATCAATAATAGCCATTGCTGGAATTTCACCGCCAGTTAAAACAAAGTTTCCAATTCTATATGAATAATCTACCCAGTTTTTTACTCTTTCGTCATATCCTTCATATCTAGGGCAAATAATGATTAAACCTTTTTCATTAACTAGTTTTTTAGCATCAGATTGTCTGTAAGTTTCTCCGGCTGGTGTAGGTAAAATAACCTTAGCTTCAGGATCTTTGCTTTTAGCAAAATCTATAGCCTTCTTTAATGGTTCTACCATTAAAAGCATACCGTCTCCACCACCATAAGGTGTATCGTCTACAGTATTTCTAGGACCTAATCCGAAATCTCTTAGGTTAATTAAGGAGTATTCCACTAAATTATTTTTCTGCGCCTTAAAAAGCATGCTGTTATTTAAAACACCATCGAACATTTCTGGGAATAAACAGATAATTTGAATCTTCATAGTAATATTATATATCTCCTAAACAAAAAGCCGGGTAACCCCGGCTTATTGCTACACATAAAGCTCCCACCGATTTTTTGGTGGCTCGCATGAGCTTTTTTTGTTTTTTAAAGTATAGTTTTTTAAGAACTAATGCTACTAATCATACATAAAACATTAACGTAATGCAAGATTTTTTTACAAATCTAAATCGTCAAGTTCTTCTAGTTCTGCACGAGTCTTAGAGTATCGGTCAGAAGCTTCGTCTTTAGCTTCAGCTTTTGGAGCTTCTACTTTTGGCTCAGCTGCTTCCTCGTGAGCTACTTCGTGATTATGATATTCTTCTCGTGGTTCATAACTTCGCTCTCTTCGCTCTGGTCGAGGCTCACCGTTGTCTACAATCTTTAAGTTGTATCGAGCTTCATTCTTAGTACCTAAAGCTCTTAGAAGTGTTCTAATGCTCTGTGCAGTAGCACCTCTTTTTCCAATTACTCTTCCTAAATCTTCGGGATCTACGGTTAGTTCTAGTAGAACTCCCTTTTCATCAATACTTCTTTCAATTTTTACATTTTCTGGTTTGCCGACAAGTGACTTAACGATGAAGTCAATAAATTGCATGTCTATACTGTTTTCCACTGGTTCCTCCAAGTATTATTAATATTGGATATATTATATCAAAGATTTAATATTCAAATATTTTACTAAAATAAAAAAGCACCTATTTTTAGGTGCTAATTTTATATTTAGAAATAAATTATTCTTTAACTTCTTCTTTAGGTGCTTCTTCGCTTACTTCTGGAGTAGCTTCTGCTGGTGCTTCTGTAGCTGCTTGAGCAACAGCTTCTTCGTTTGCTGGCTCGCTTACAACTTCTTCTTTAGGAGTAGTTGATCGTCTCTTTTCAGGATTTCGAACACTTCGTTCTTTGTTTAGAGACTTTTCAACCCATTCAGGTAATTTAACACCTTCTTTTTCAAGTAGGTAAATTACTTTGTTTGATGGTTGAGCACCGTTAGCTAGGTACTGTTCAATCTTTTCTTTCTTAAGATTAATTTTCTTTGCGTGTGGATCGTAATTACCAACTAAAGCAATTACCTTACCACTAGTTGGAGATTTTCGAGAATCTTGAACCACAACTCTAAACATTGCATGTCCACTTCTACCTGTTCTCTGTAAACGAATGACTAACATTAAGTTTAAATCAACTCACTTTCTTTATATAGTTAAAGATTATTTATATTATTTAGCATATTTTACAGATTAAAACAGATTATGTCAACCTTATCTATGCTTTGTCGTAGAACTTAAGCGCCTCTTTGGCTGCTTTTTGCTGAGCTTCTTGCTTAGACGCACCCACTCCTTGACCTCGCATCTGGTTGTTTACATACACACCGACGGTGAATGTTTTGTTATGATCTGGGCCTTCTTCAGAGTGAATTCTGTACTGAGGAGTTTGGGTTTCGTTACTTTGGGCTAATTCTTGGAGTCTGGATTTAGGATCCATCCATGCACCACTCTTTAAGATATCCTCAAATGTAGAGATAATATTATTGGTAATAAATTTCTTTGCTTCAGTGTAACCTTGGTCTAGGTAAATTGCACCGATAACAGATTCAAAGCTATTAGCTAGAATCTGAGTTCTAGCTCTTTCAGTACCTTTTGCTTCTCCTTTAGATAGTCTTAGGTAATCCTCGAAACCTAATTTATGCGCAGCTTGTGCTATAGATTCAGTACGAACTAGTGATGATCTCCAGTTAGTTAAAATACCTTCTGGCTCATCAAAACTGGTGTATAAGAATTCAGTAACTACTAGCTCTAAAACTGCATCACCAAGAAATTCTAGTCTTTCATTGTGATCGTGCTTAGCATTTCTGTGCTCATTTAAATAACTTCTATGAGTAAAAGCAGATATTAAATGATCGATGTTATTGAATTTTACTTTGAGAGTTTTTTCTGCAAATTCTTGATACTTAACTGCGTCCATAATTTCTAATATTTACCTTCTCGGATTTTTTTAAGTCCAAGAAGCATTAATTTTCCTATATCTTCATAAGCTATTTTATCTATAGCTTCACTAGCAACCATCCATTTAACATCTTTTAACCATTCTTCAGGATTAAGTTCGTCTGTATTCCCCTTACCCTCAACAAGCCAAATATGCATGGTCATGAGAACTAATGACTTCTCTCTTCGGTATCTGAAATTAACTTTACCAAGCCATGAATATACTTCCATGTCTTTAAGTCCTGTTTCTTCTCTAATCTCACGCTCAGCAGTAGCTCCAGGTTCTTCTCCTGGTTCTACATGGCCTTTTGGTACAGTCCAACGATCCTTGGCATCTTTAATTAAAAGAATTTCAACTTCCCCTTTAGCATTTCTTCTGAAAACAATTCCACCAGAAGTAGTTTCGTGAATTACTTCACTAATTGAAGGACGTCTAAAATGAACCATGTTCTTGATATTAGATATTGGGTTTTGTTTCATTATTTCTTTCCTCCTTCCTCTGCTTCTAGTTTCTTATATATTGTTCCGAGCACACCGTTAATGAATTTGGATGAGTTCTCTCCTCCAAAGGCCTTAGCTAGCTCTATAGCTTCATTAATAACTACTTTAGATGGGATTTCTTTATGATAGTAAAGTTCATAGACACCAATTCGAAGGATAATCTTATCCATTCTAGAGATCTGATCAATCGGCCACTCTGGAGCATTGGGCGCAATTATCTCATCAAGATAGGAAGCTTTTGCACTAACACCCTTAGTTAATTCATCTATATATTCTTTATCTTCAACAATTTTAGAATATCTAGATATATTTCGATTCATCACCTCGTCTAGTGAAAGATCTTCATCTTTCGCAGCCAACCTAAAGTCCTCTTCATAAAGAGTTTGAAATGCGATGATTCTTCCTAAATGTCTATTTGATGCCATTTCTTATATACCTAATTATTCCTTATGATGCTTTTGTTTAGCTTAAGTAGTTAAAATTTCTAGATTTTTAAGGTGTTATTTGCTTATTTTGTTCTTTTTTCCAGTTTCGTTGACAGTAGTCACAACTTTAACTGGGGATTTAGAGTTAACAGTACGTGCTAACTTAAGAAAAATGTGACTTCTTCTAGTTCCACGCTTGGTTACGCTTGTTCGCTTCTTTGGTTTACCCATTGATATATTCCTTATCTATAACAAAATTTAAGCTTAAAATTTGGTTTTTTAAATTTAAATTTGTTTTTACTTTATTTAACTAACAAAGATTATAGCACTTTTGGATAGAATTTAAAAGAGTTAGACGACGAAATTAACTAGCTTATTCTTAACTACAATAACCTTCTTAATTTCTTTACCTTCAAGGTGGGCTTTAATTTTATCGCTAGCTTGGGCCATAGCCTTAGTTTCTTCTTCGCTTTGATCAGCAGGCATTTCAATTAGATCCCTTAATTTACCATTTATTTGAACTACAACTTTAACTTTGTCTGAGATGGTTAACTTTTCATCATATGTTGGCCATGAATGAATATGTACGGAATCTTTCTCGCCTATCTCATGCCATAACTCTTCGGAAATATGAGGTGCTATTGGAGCCAATACTAAAATTAAGTCCTTAAGAGCTTCAGCAAGACTCTTTTTAGAGAAAGAACCCTTAGCCTCAATTAGGTACATTTCATTAACAAACTGCATCATAGCTGCAATAGCAGTATTAAAGTTCATAGCTTCAAGATCTTTAGTAACTTTCATTACTAATCTATTTCTAAGAATTTCAATATCTTTATCTATAGATTCTTCTTTTGATTCGAATGCGTCAAGGTTTCTAACGACAATATTCCAGACTCTTTGAAGGAATTTATATGTTCCACTTAATCCTTCGATACTCCAATTTACGGACTGATCCCAAGGACCTAAGAACATTTCTAAGACTCTTATACTATCTGCACCATATCCATTTTCTAATAACTCATCTGAGTTAATAGTATTACCTTTACTCTTACTCATCTTATTGCCGTCTGGGGCGAGAATCATGCCCTGGTTTCTTAATGCCTTAAATGGTTCTTTAAAGTTAATTAAACCTTCATCAAACATGACTTTAGTCCAGAATCTAGCGTAAAGTAGATGCATAACTGCATGTTCAGCGCCACCAATGTAGTCGTCTACAGGAAGCCAATAGTCGGAAAGCTCTTTAGCGAAAGGTTCTTTAGAATTATTAGCATCTGCAAATCTTAAGAAATACCAACTAGAACAAGCAAAACCATCCATTGTGTCAGTTTCCCTTTCAGCTTCACCGCCACATTTAGGACAAGTAGTATTCATAAAATCTTTGTTATTAGCTAGTGGGCTTCTTCCGTCACCACTTGGCTCAAACTTATCCATTTCAGGTAGAAGTACTGGTAGGTCTTTTTCATCCACAGCAACAGTTCCACATTTAACGCAGTGAACAATTGGGATTGGAGCACCCCAGTATCTTTGACGGCTTATTAACCAGTCTCTAATTCTGTAATTTGTAACAAATTTAGCAACCTTGTTTTCTTCAAGATCGGAGACAATTTTGTCTCTAGCTTCAGATGAAGATAATCCGTCATATTTACCGGAATTCATCATTGAGCCCTCGGCCTCTATTGCTGAATCACTTAGATCTTCGTCGGATTTAACAACTTGCTTAATATCTAGATTAAATTTCTTAGCAAAGTCATAATCTCTTTGATCATGTGCTGGCACGGCCATTATTGCGCCAGTTCCATAGCCAACTAATACGTAATCTGAAATGTAGATAGGAACATTTTCTTTAGTTGCTGGGTTAACTGCGTAACTGCCCAAGAATACTCCAGTTTTCTCCCTATTAGTTTCCTGTCTTTCAATATCTGACTTAGCTTGAGTAACCTTCTTATATTCTTCAACCTTTTGCATATTTTCTTCGGAAGTAAGTTCTTCAACCATAGGATGTTCTGGAGCTAGTACTAAATAAGTGGCCCCGAAGATTGTATCTGCTCTAGTGGTGAATACTTTAATTTCCGCATCCATTCCGTCAACCTTAAATACAACTTCAGCACCAGTACTCTTACCTATCCAGTTTCTCTGCATGTTCTTAATGGAATCGGTCCAATCTAAATCATCTAAATCTGAAAGTAGTCTATCTGCATATTCAGTAATCTTGAAGAACCATTGTTTTAAGGCTTTCTTTTCAACAACAGAACCACATCTCCAACATTGTCCATTTTCTACTTGTTCATTAGCAAGCACAGTTTTATCTACCGGACACCACCACTGAAGACTTTCTTTCTGATAAGCTAAACCTTTTTTAAATAACAATAAGAAGAACCATTGCGTCCATCTGTAATATTCTGGGTCTGTACTGTTAATTTCTCTATCCCAATCGAAACTAAAGCCCATTTGAGTTAATTGTTTTTTAAATATTTCAGTATTTTGTTTTACTGCGACTTTAGGGCTAATTTGATTCTTAATAGCGAAATTCTCAGCTGGAAGACCGAATGCATCCCAACCCATAGGATGAAGCACATTAAATCCACTCATTCTAGCGTACCTAGCTATCACATCACCAATTGTATAGTTTCTAACATGACCAACATGCATAGCGTTTCCGGATGGATAAGGGAAAAATTCTAGAACATATTTTTTAGGCTTATTAGAATCATCTTTTGCGGCATAAACTTTATCTTCTTGCCACTTTGTTTGCCATTTAGTTTCATAGCTTTTAGGATCAAATCTTTTCATAACTAATTCTGATTATAACAGATTAGAAATAGATTAATTAAAATTGTCTTAAGTAGCTGGTTGTGAACTTTGTGTTGACTGAAGCTTTGGCGTTAAATTTTTCTTTAGCTAATTCTATTAACTTATCTACCATTTCAGCATTAGAGATACCGCTCTTTATCCAGTTGTGAATGTATAGCCCACCTGGAAGTGGATTAACTTCATTAAAGTAAATCTTATTTGTCTTTGAGTCTATTAGCATATCCACTCTAGAAATACCGCTAAGACCTATAGCCTTATATACACTAAGGCCAACATTAACAGCTTCGTCATAAAGTTTCTTTTCAAGCTTAGCCGGTACTTCAGAATAGCCTTGCGATCCCTTTGCTCCGCTCTTGGCTGAGTTTTTTCCATTTCTTAAATATTTAGTGTCGAAATCAAAGAAGTCTTCTGCCTGAGTTAATGGTTTTTCTAAGAATGCAGGAGTAAGTTTGTCATTACCAATGATTGGTAAAGTTACTTCGACTAAATTCTTAACTTCTTCTTCAACTAAAATTAAATCATCATAAAATGCAGCAACCTCAATTGCGTTTTTGAGTTCTACTTCGTCTTTAGCTTTAGAAATACCAATGCTTGATCCTAGGTGTGCGGGTTTTATGAATAATGGGTATTTAAGTTTTTTTGCAACAGCTTTTACCACCTCTTCGGGATTTGCGAGATATTCGGCTTTAGTGAAGTCATGATAATTTACTACGCTAATTCCTGAACTCTCGGCTACTTTCTTTGAAAGAACTTTATTCATAGCAACAGCGCTTGCAGCTGTATCACAACCAATAAATGGAACATTGGCCATTTCTAGAACTCCCATTAGAGTTCCATCTTCACCGTAAGTACCGTGCATGCTAGGAAAAGCTACATCTACCTTAATTCTTTCACTCTTACCAAATTTAGAGGTCTTAATTAAAGTTAGACCATTATTTAAATCTAGGGTTATTGGTTTAATTTTCTTTAAAGTTTCAGATATATCTTTTTTAGTGTAGTTATATATATCTTTAAGTTTAGAATCACAGTACCATTCTCCAGATTTAGTTATATAAACAGGTAGAACATTATATTTCTTCGTAAGTTCAAGGGGTTTAATAATAGTTGAGATAGCTGTAATGATAGAGATATCATGCTCTGCTGATTTACCGCCAAATATTACTGCTACTGTTTCCATTCTTATATTCTAGTTTATTTTTATGCTTACTAGCAAATTAAGCTTTATTTGTAGATGTCAGTCCAGTCATTCTGCATCAACACAACATCTCCACTTGCAGTAAAGCTAGCTAGATTGTTATAGAAATGAAGTGGATCTTCTTCTACTATTAATTCACCCTTATATTCACCTTTATGAAGTCCTTCTTTTATGAAGTTAGTGACTGAATTTTTCATAAGTACTACAATATCTGGCTTAGCATCAGCTATTAATTCACCCATTTCGTTATGTACAATTTTATTCATACTTCCTTGGTCTACGAGTCCTGGAGTGACATATATTTTTCTTCTGGCGTCTACTTCTTTTAAAAGCTTAGTTCCAGCTCTCACACCTTCAAGATTACCGTTATATGTATCGTCAATAATAGTGGCGCCGTTTAGATCTCTAGGTTTCATTCTGTGCTCATAAGCAGTAGTTTCACTAAGTCCCTTCTCTACATCTTCTTTTTTCATTCCAAGATTAAGAGCTAGAGTCGCAACTAAGCTCAGCGGAGCAATTTGATGTCTGCCAATTAATTTGGATTTTACTTTCAGCTTCTTATCTCCTTTGGTTAGCGTGAATGAAATTCCACTCAGAGAATTATTAACATCACTCACCTTGTATCCTAGAGCTCCTTCGCTACTATATCCATTCTGTGTTTTAGTAATGTATTTATTAGTTTCCTTGCTATCAAGATTTACATAAATATTTTTATCATCAACAAATTTAGAAATTGAGAAAATATCTTTAGCGGCTGCTTCAAGAGTTTTGTATTCATCAAGGTGAGCTGGAGAAAGTCCGGTTATTACTGCAATGTCTGGTTTGGTATTTAATGCAAATTTAGCTATGTCCCCTGGAGCCCCCTCACCATACTCGATTATTACCACATCTTCGTTTCCTGTAAGCTTAGCGGCAAATCTAGCATGAGAAATAGCCACGTTCATATTTCCTGGAGTAGCAACTACATTTAATGACCTAGATAAAACACTTGATAGCAGTTCTTTCATACTAGTTTTACCGTAGCTTCCTAGTACGGCAATTTTCTTCGCTTTAGTTTTAGAAAAAATATCTTTAGAATTTGATATTTTCTTTTTTTCATCTGGATTAATTATTAGTATTCTGGCAAAGAAGACAAAAAATCCAATCAATTGAGACCATATTATTGGATAAGCAATAATAACAGCGAATCCAAAATAAATTCCGCCGACTAACTTATTGAGAAATCCTAAAACTATTAATACTAATCCGGCTAATATTTCTATAGCGATACCGAAATTTATTCCACTCATTATCGTCTTAGATCTAGGTGTGTTTACTAATTGTTGCCTAGTTATAACTTTAGAGAAATCATCAGTTGTCCAGAACCACTTAAAATATTTACCTGGCTTATATTCTGAAACTTGCAACATATACGTAATAGTTTTTGAGAATCTAAGAGAATAGAAAACTAAAAGTGAATTAATTAATTTTTTCATTATCGAATTCCTTAATTCTATCAGCTATTTGTTTTGGGTCAGAGTGAATTAAAAAGTGATCTCCGTGTAGTATTTCCAAGGTCGAACTTTTGAGTAGTTCATGGAATTCTTGTCCAAATGTAAATGGAGTTTCCTCATCAATATCTCCATAGATTAATAGAGTATCTTGTTTCATATCTTTAAGGTATTTTCTTATGTCTTCGCTTACAACATTTTTAAAAGTATTTTTAAGATTTTCATTAACTAGATAATCTGATCCAATATTTTTATATAATTTAGATCTGAGTTTACTTTTAGTAGATTTTGGAAGTGGACTAGTAATTAATTTAGCCGACTTGGTAATTAATTTTAGAGTTTTTAGCCTTGAAGATTCAGGTTCTCTTATTCCCGCACTAGCGACTAATACTAACTTTTTAGGATTTATTTTATCCTCAGCTATTGCTTTAATAGCAATAGCACCTCCGTTACTGTGTCCGATTAATAAATCTAAATCTTTATAGCCAATTTTATCCGTGAAATCTTTAATGAATACAGCATACTTAGAAAGATCATAATTATCTTCTTCTATTATAGATCCACCAAATCCCGGAAGATCTACAGCTGCAACCTGATAATTTCTAGATAATTCGTTAATTAAATTATCGTAACTTTTTATGTTATCACCCCAACCATGAAGAATAAGTATTTTCTTGCCCTTGCCGCTGATATTGTAGTTTACGATTTGGTTATTTATAACAACCTGCATATGTTAATTATACCTTAGATTAATATTATTCTTTTTATATCTAATTAATTTTATATAATTAAATTATATGAAAATTGAAGTTGTAGCATCTACCGGCGAGGGCCCGACTGAACTGTCTGCTTTCGATAACGCATTAGTGAATGCAGGAATAGAAAATTTTAATCTACTATATTTAAGTTCCGTTATTCCACCAGAGAGTATTGTAGAAAACGTAGAGAAAGCTTCTAAAATTGAAGGGAAATGGGGCGATAAATTATATGTCGTCATGGCGCAAGCTAGGACTAGCAAACCCGGAGAAGAAGCTTGGGCAGGAGTTGGATGGATCCAAGATAGTCAAACTAACAAAGGATTACTTGTTGAACACGAAGGCCATGATGAATCTAAAGTTAAAAGTGACATAGAAAAAAGTCTTAAGGCTCTAGCATTAAATAGAAATGAAGAATTTGGACCTATCAACATGAGAGTCAGCGGCATAAAATGTGCATCAAAAGCAGTTTGTGCGATGGTAGTAGCCGTATTCGAATCTGAAGGTTGGAAAAGTTAATCTTATTGGTGGAGATAGAGGGATTCAAACCCTCGACCTCAGCGCTGCCAGCGCTGCGCTCTAATCAGCTGAGCTATATCCCCAAGTAATTATTAACATTTAAATTCTATCTTTTTTAATTTAAAAAAACCACCTTATTTTATTAAGGTGGTTAATTCGTTTAGCGATCGACTAATAGGTCATTGATTCAAATATTAATTTAGCGTCATTGAAATCTACGTTTGATTCTATTTGTTCAACCGTAAGGTTTGGGGCAGACTGAAAATCTGAACCAGTGAATGGTGTAAAACAGAATGAATTCATCGGAGCAGAAGGATTACCGTTTGAAGGAAATATATTTTTACTATTAAATGAGAGCCAACTATCTGCGGTGGTCGAAGGGGCTAGGCATGCAAAACTAGGTCCAGTAGGATTTACTTCGAAACTGTCTGCCTCAAAATCTAGAAATAGATTTTCACCTAAAGATTTAACAGGAATAGATCCAAAAGACTTTGCGACAACGTCGCCAATACAGTCAATTCCGGTTCGTAAATTGACCTGATTATTATTAGGGCTAGTTAAGATAATATAATCATGACCAGGATATGTACATCCTCCTAAATTTTGGGGGGATGATATTGAATTATCTACTAACTTCCAATTGCTCGGGTACATAAATGTTATTTTTTCATACTTGAGTGTCATAGTCTTCCAGCCAGCATATTGCTCAGAATTCATATTCATATTACTCATGCTAGATGTACTGGATGTAGTCGTTTTCTTAGTTTTATGGTTATTCTTATATACCAACCATCCTCCAAGTCCTAGTATTAAGATTACTAAAACAACTAGTAATACTTCTACTGTAGAAAAACCTTTTTTATTTAGTTTGGCGCCCATTTAATTCACTCCTTAAATTGTTAATGTTTATATAAATTAAATATATCATGTTGATAGAATAAAAAACCACCTTATTTTATTAAGGTGGTATTCGTGCACGCCCACCCTATAGCGGCATAACACGGTATTTTATATTTTGTGTTTTTTATTTTGCTAGACGCCGCTATATTTTTTGTAGCGCACGAATTAACTTAAGCATAATAAGTATTTTTAATATTGTCAAATATGTGTGAATTGTCTAACTAATTAATTCCTGCAGTTCAGATTCATTAATTAATTTAGTGCCCAATTTTCTAGCTTTTTCCAGCTTAGACTCACCAACGTTATCTCCTACTACAAGATATGTGGTCTCCTTGCCAACACTAGACTGAAAAGTACCTCCAAGGTCCCTAATCTTTTGTGCAGCTTGCTCTCTCCCCATCGACTTAAGCGATCCAGTAATAACAAAGCTCATGCCATGAAGAGGGCCATTTACAACTTCAGATTTTTTAGGAACAACTTCGTATTTATTGAATTTATTTAATAAGTCTTTATTCGTTGGTTCTGCGAACCATTCCACTATACTTTCAGCTACTACATCACCCACTCCTTCAACATTAGATAAGTCCTCTTCGGTTGCTTTTGAAATATTTTCTAGAGTCTTGAAATGACCAGATAAATCAATTGCGGTCTGCACGCCAACATGTCTAATTCCAAGTCCATATATAAATCTCTCTAAACTTGGATTCTTTTTAAGTTTTATTGCATCAATTAACTTATTTGCACTTACCTCAGCAAATCTTTCTAGGCCCTCTATTTCTTTAACTTTGAGATTGTATATATCCGCCTGATCACTTATTAATCCTACAGAAATTAATGCTAGAACATTCTTTTCTCCTAGACCTTCAATATCTAATGCCGATTTACTTGCATAGTGAACTATCCGCTTATACATCCTGCTAGGACAACTTTCGTTAGAACATCTGAATACAACGTCATTTTCTTTTTCTTTTTTGAGTGGCTGATTGCAATCCGGACAATTCTTAGGCATTATGAATACTTTTTCTTTACCAGTTCTGAGAGTTTTAAGTGGCTCAATAATTTCAGGAATGATATCTCCAGCCTTGTGAACAATTACGCTGTCTCCAATTCTAATATCTTTTCTTTTAACCTCTTGATCATTATGGAGTGTAGCCATTTGAACAGTAGAACCCGCGATTCTTACTGGCTCTAGTATTGCTACTGGCGTAGCTGAACCAGTTCTTCCTATGGATACGAATATATCTTTAACTTTTGTGGTGGCTTGCTCTGCTGCATACTTAAAAGCTATTGCAGCTCTTGGAGCCTTACCAACTACCCCTAGGTCTTCAAATAACTTACGGTCATTAATTTTAACAACCAATCCGTCGGTATTAAATTCTAGGTCGTGTCTTTTATCTTCCCATGTGTCTATAAAGTCTTCTATTTCTTTAACCGTTTTAACTTTTTTACTCATTGAATTAACTAGGAAACCTAAGTCACTTAATGACTCATAAACATGCTCATTAGTGTCTATTGGATGATCAATTCTAATTAGGTCATAAGCTCTAAAATAAAGTTTACGCTCTGCAACCAGT
Source organism: Candidatus Saccharimonadota bacterium (assembly GCA_036745415.1). Classification (GTDB taxonomy): domain Bacteria; phylum Patescibacteriota; class Saccharimonadia; order Saccharimonadales; family UBA4665; genus CAILQE01. Next base: position 3,427 of record DAIOGF010000006.1, on the reverse strand, counting down.
TTAGAATCTAACTGCCTAATTGTTCCTGCTGCTGTATTTCTAGGATTAGCAAAAAGTGCCATGCCTTGTTGTTCTCGTTTTTTATTGAGATCTTCAAAGTCTTTTTTATGCATCACTATCTCGCCCCTGACTTCAGTCCTGCCTCTAAGTAATTCTTTATTCTTTGAGGTTTCGTTTAGAAGTAGAGGGATGGAATCTATTGTCTTAATATTTAGAGTTACGTCTTCCCCGCTATAGCCATCACCCCTTGTTACTCCCTGAACTAAAAGTCCATCTTCGTAAATTAATGACATGGCAAGACCATCCATTTTAATATCCACGTAGTATTCGAAATCTTTTCTCTCACTTATCTTAGAAATCCTAGCAATCCAATCTTCTACTTCTTTTACACTGAACACATCGTTTAGTGAAAGCATTCTTTTGGCGTGGCTTACTGATTTAAATTCTTTTAAAACTTCACCTGCTACTCGTTGAGTTGGTGAGTCCATAGTAATAAGTTCTGAGAACTTACTCTCAAGCATAGATAGCTCGTGTTTTAAGCTATCTGCAGCCTCTTCACTCATTATTGATTCATTCTTTACGTGATAGTGATAACGATAATCGTTAATGAGTTTTTTTAATTTATCGATTCGCTCGCTTGCTTCAATTTTGTTCATTTAATTAGTTCCCGGTAAAGACTATATAAGTAACTATGTACTAATGGCAAAGCAAAAATTAACATAATTATATAGACCCAGGAAGCAATTGCAGGGATAAATAATATTAGAGGCAATAACACCGCTGCAGCCAATGCCACTAGAAGTAATGGGAGTATCAGTAGGGATATTACAACTTTAGGCCTTCTGCCTTTGATTAATTGTTTAGCAGATCTCAAGGAAGCTAGTGGAGTCATATTTGAAAGAGTAACTATATATAGAGCGATGATTGAATTAGAAACTAAGTAAAGACTAAATAGAATCAAAGAGATGAATAGTATACCAAAAATTAATAACTCAACAATATTACTAAGTATTCCGCCACTAGTTATTATTGAGTAAAAAGCTAAAGACAGATCCATAGGAAGAAGTTGAATAAGGATTATTATTAAAACTATTAAAAATGGAATAAGTGGATACATTGAGTTATATATAACTTCTTTAACTTTAATCTCCTCGTTTTTATACATTTTTCTAAATGCATAGATAATTGCCAAACTAAAGATAATTATTAGTATGATTTGAAAGATTGGGCTAGTTTGCGATGAAGAGTCTGTAGTATTTGAAGAAACAACATAAGAAAAAGTATTAAATGTTGCATGTATTTGGTTTTGAAATGCAGCAAGGAAAGAATTTTTTATACCCGTAGCTGAAACTGGTGCAGTAAATGATTGAACTAAAAAGAAATAAATTAATCCATATATGCCAGTTATTTTGAATATTGCCTTCTTATTATGAGCCAACAAAAGATATGCATTCTTTAGAACATTTCTGATTTTGAATGGCTTAACTTCCACCTTAGCTTTCTTATCTTTATTAGATTCAGTATTTTTTTCTAATTTAACTTTATTCTTCTTATTTTTAGATTTATCTCTGCTCATTTTTTAATCCATCTTTCTTAATCTTGCTATTCGTTCATCAATTGGTGGGTGAGTCTCAAAAAGTGAAGTAATTCCATGCTTCCTTAAAGGATTAGCGAAGAATAGATGAGCAGTTGAAGTATTCTGAACCCTAGTAGCGCTAGAAGAATTTTTAATCTTTTCTAAAGCTGAAGCTAAACCTTCTGGATATCTGGTAGCTAGTGCTCCTGAAGCATCAGCAAGATATTCTCTTTGACGAGAAATTGCTAGTTGAATAAACATAGCGACAAATGGAGCTAGTATCGCGGCAACAATAGCTATGAAAAATAAGTAAGGATTGTTTTCGTTTTCCCTTTCATTTCCAAACCACATAGATCTGATTACAATATCTGCAACAAATGAAATTATTACAGTTAGAGCAAAGGCAATCATATTAACCCTTATATCGTAATTCTTAATATGGCTCATTTCATGAGCAATAACCCCTTCTAGCTCTTTGTCGTTCATCATATCTAACAGTCCACTTGTTACACATATAAAAGAATGTTCTGGATCACGACCGGTAGCAAAAGCATTAGGAGCAGGATCATTCATTATGTAAACTTTTGGATTAGGCAGACCATCAGTAATTGCGATATTTTCAACAATTCTATAAAGTCTAGGGTTATCTTTTTTACTAACTTCTTGAGCTCTATTTACGGCTAAAGCCATACTCGCTCCAGAATAATACGTAATTACTGCATAAGCTAGTGCACCTATAGTTCCGCCTATTACTATGCTATTACCCCAGTTTAAAGCCTTTGAGAAGATTAGAAGTAGTCCAATAGTGAATATTAGGAAAAATAAAATAATATAAACGGATCTCCTTTTATTCTGGTCTATGTCTTTATATATATTCAATTTGTTCCCCTCTAATTTATACATATATTATATATTAATTTAATTCTTTCTTATCGATAAAATTGCTATTATTGAATGAGATTATGGGAGTTAAATTAAATTCAAAAAAAATATTAATTTTATCTATATTTATATTAATTTCTCTATCAGTTTACGCTGCATACTGCATCTATAGACCGTTAGGCTTAATAAAACCTAATGTTGGCAATAATTATTCTAGGACAATTCAGAATGGTAATTTTAATTTAAAATGGCCCGATTCAGTTGAAGGTGCAATTAGTATCAAAGATACTAACTTTAATTACAACAATGGCACTTTTAAGCCAAGCCCCACAGCTTCAGTTGCCAAGCTTATAACAAGTTTGGTTGTACTAAATAAATACCCTCTTTCCTTAAATCAACAAGGTCCCGAATTAACAATATCTACAAACGACGAATCAATATATAAAAATTATTTAGCACAAGATGGATCAGTAACATATGTTTCTGAAGGTGAAAAAATAAGTGAATATCAGCTACTAGAATCAATGCTATTACCATCTTCGGACAATGCTGCAGATACTCTTGCCTTATGGGCTTTTGGATCACTGAAAAACTACCAAACAGCCGCCAATGATTTTCTTAAGAGCAATGGCCTTTATGACACTACCGTTGGCAGTGACGCAAGTGGCCTATCACCAGATACAATGTCTACGCCAAATGATTTATTAAAACTCGGAACACTAGCAGTAAACAATCCAGTTATTAAAGATATTGTATCCATGAAAAGCGCTAGCCTTCCAGGGATAGGAGTTAAAACTAACTACAATTCCTTACTAGGCAAACTGGGAATTGACGGAATTAAAACCGGAAACACAGATCAAGCCGGTGGAGTTCTGCTAACCTCTTCTGAAATAAATATAGAAGGCAAAAACCTGACTTTACTTTCTTCAGTTATGAAAACTTCATCACTAGCGACAGCTCTATCTTCAT
>DAIOGF010000005.1:0-29119 GCA_036745415.1 Candidatus Saccharimonadota bacterium | reverse complement strand
ATTACCAGAAATAAACTATCGTCTTATGTTTGGAGTCTTGCTTCTAGTTCTCCTAGGCTAAACGGCTTAGTGATTACATCGTCAGCCCCAAGATTAAATAACTCAATCTTATGTTTTAGTTCAGTGTTTGATGTTAAAACAAAAATCGGGGTTTGAGCCCCGATTTGTTTAATCTTAGTGATTAATTCTCTAGCATCTATGTCTTGGATGTTGAGATCAATAATTGCCATATTAATCTGATGAGTAGTAAGAGCCCTTAAAGCGTTATGACCACTAGATGTGGAAATTAATGAGAAGTTCTTACAGAGAGCCACATTTAGAGTGTTCTTTATATCTTTATTGCCTTCAACTATTAGTAAATGAATTTCGCCCATAATTATCACTTGTTAAAGTATTTATTAACTTAAATAAAACATATATTACTAAACTTATCAATAATATTATTAAATATATATAGTATTTTTTAATATTTACGAAAATAATAGATTAGAATTTAAATTGCTTTAGGTAAAATATATGGTTATCTTTAGCTTGGTGTATATCGTATAATATTAATATTGTTAATGAACATAAAAAAGGAGAATAAGATGAAGAAAGGATGGTACTATGTCATTCTTTTTCAGATATTACTCATAGGTTTTGTGGTAGTTCTAATTAATAACGGTACCAGAACTAATAAATCAATGACTGTTGTTGCTGCTGAGAATTTCTATGGAGATTTAGCTTCTCAGATTGGTGGCTATAAAATAAATGTGGTGAGCATGGTTAGTGATCCAAACGCTGATCCTCATGAGTTCGAAAGTAGCTCAAAGAACGCCATAGAGTATGCTAATGCTCGTTTGGTTATAGAAAATGGTCTTGGATATGATTCTTGGTCAGATCACCTACTAAGCGCTAATCCAAGTTTAGATAGAGAAGTAATTATTTCAGGAGATTTATTGGGATTAAAACAGGGAGATAATCCTCATGTCTGGTACGATCTAAGTTACGTAAAAATTATATCTAAAGAAATATTTATTAGATTGTCTAAAATAGATCCCCCCAATCGGTCTTATTATTCTAGTAATTATTCAAAATTAGAAATGCGATTAGATTCGCTCGTAGCCAAGCAGAATAAAATTTCCTTAAATCACCAAAACACTAATGTATCTTCTACTGAAAGTATATTTTACTATTTTGCTAAGAGTATGAATCTTAATGTTGTTTCTCCAGAAAATTTCATGCAGTCTGTTAGTGAAGGAAACGACCCTTCTGCCATCAGCGTAGCTCAGTTCATTGACCAGCTAAATAGTAAAACTCCATCATTTTTAATATATAATTTACAAACAGAAACCCCCATAACTCAGACGATGAAAAATATAGCTATAAAAAACAATATTAAAATAATTGGAATTACCGAAACTATGCCAACTAATTCAACTTATGAAAAATGGATAAGTGATGAATTGGACGTAATTGACGGAGCATTGAAATGAATCCTGAAAAGATTATAGTTGCTAAGAACCTTGCGGCCACCTATCAAAAGAAGGCAATTTGGAAAGATGCAAATTTTGAATTAGAAGAAGGACAATTCGTTGCCGTGCTTGGACCTAATGGTTCGGGTAAATCAACATTGTTCAAATTGTTACTTGGGCTTAAAGAAGCATCTAAAGGGGAGCTTAAATTATTTGGAGAAAACCCAAAGAAAAATGCAAAACTAATTGGCTATGTTCCTCAAAGAAGGGGATTTGACCAAGATACTAATTTTGACGTTTTTGATTTCGTGAAACTTGGTCTTAATGGGCACAAGTTTGGAATAAGTTTTAGTCGTAAAGAAAATCAATTAACCAAAGAAGCCTTAACTCTGGTAGACGCGTATAAATTTAAAGATAAGGCACTAGGAGAACTTTCCGGAGGAGAGCTTCAGAGAGTATTTCTAGCTCAAGCACTAGTTGGTAATCCTAAGATATTACTTCTAGATGAGCCGCTAGCAAACTTAGATTTAAAAAGGGAAACTGAATTAGTTAGTTTAGTAAAAGATCTTTCTGAAAAGAAGAAAATATGCGTCTTATTAATTGCCCACGATCTTAATCCTTTGGTGGGATCTATCGATAAAATTATATACATAGCTAACCATAATTTAGTAAGTGGTACCGTAGATGAAATAATAAATTCCGAACAATTAAGTAAGTTATATGGATCTGAAATAGAAGTTATTAAAGATTCTAAAGGCAGACTAGTAATTGTAGGTGCAAGACAGGCGGCTCATCATGTTTAGTGTAATGAATTTCTGGCAATATTCTTTCATGCATAACGCAATATATGCAGGTGCAGTTACTTCAGTTGTTGCAGGAATTGTTGGATACTTCGTAGTTTTACGTAAATTATCTTTTGGAGCGCACGCATTATCTCATGCTGGATTTGCTGGAGCTGCAGGTGCGGTGCTACTTAATGTTAACCCTCTTTATGGACTGCTCAGCTTTACAATTTCTGGAGGACTTGCAATGGGCATATTAGGAAAAAAAGCCTTCAATAGAGATGTGCAGGTTGGTACAGTTTTAGCTTTCATGCTAGGGCTAGGAGTACTATTTATTAGTTTATACAAAGGTTATGCTACAGAAGCTTACTCATTGCTATTCGGTGAAATACTTGGGGTAAGCAAAGGAGATGTAATAGCTAGCTTGGTAGCTGGAGGTCTTGTTCTGCTCGCTATTCTAATAACTTACAGGCCTTTATTATTCTCTTCTATTGATGAGGAGGTTGCTGAAGCAAAAGGGGTTAATAATCTCTACTACAGTTTATTCTTTATGTTAATTCTTGCAGTCACTGTTTCAATGGCCGTTAAGGTGGTGGGTGTGCTTCTAATATTTGCTTTATTGGTTACTCCTGCGGCAGTTGCCAATAATCTAACTAGAAAACCACCAGTTGCAATGCTGATCTCTGCAGCTCTATCACTAAGTGCTACTATCTTTGGACTTATTATTGCTTTTTATGTTTCTCTACCGGTAAGCTTTATTATTATCTCAATAGTATTCGCAGAATATTTATTGGTACTAATATTGAAGCGATACAAACTTCTGTGATAATTATTTGTTTACAATATTAATCTAAAAGATATATTGTTTTAAATATGGGTAGAAATAAACCTCTATTTATAACTCATAAATTAAGTTTTAATTCTGAAGATAATTTATCTAAAGAAAGATTAGAAAGATTTCTAGAAAATATTCATATCCAAGGAGTCAGACTTAATATGAGATACGTATTTAGTAAAGAAAATGTAGATATATATATTTCGCCGCCAAAAGATATAAATATCAAAGAGATATTAAACAATTCACTAGGTCCAATATCGCTTTCAAAGATAAGTTTAAAAGAACTAAAAGCACCTCGATACTTAAAATTAAAAAAGCATTATAGCTACCCTCTAATTAGTAATAAAGATACTGAAATTAATAAAATATTAATTAGCAAATTACTAAATAATAAGAAAAAGATTTCATTTATTATTGATCTTCAAATAAAACCAAATAATAGTTTTAGAAATACCATTATTAGAAATCAAATACTTAATTCTAATAAGAAACATTATTCAATCAATAATCCATATTGGTTCATGAATGAAGCAGCATATTTTACGAAACTTTGTATATCGCTCTATAGAAAATATATAAATAATAATTACCAAAATATTCAATATATCGAAGATAGTTTGAGAGTTCTAAGACTAGATAAAATGTATTCTAAATTATTTAATATTAATTATTCTATCTATTCCGAAAACGACGAACTTATAGAAGACTATATAAAACATATAAATAACGCATCGATACAGAAAATTAAGATAACTAGCAAGAATAAAAATAATATATTTTCTAGTCGTGAAATTTCAAAGATGCTGTCGATTCCAATAGATGTCGAAATACAAAATCTATTAGATATAAATAAGATTCATTCTATTACTCCCAGCATTCTCTTTACCAAGAATATTAGTACAGTTTTAGGTATTAATAATAAATATATAAAGCAAGAAATAGGTTTTAATTTAAGGAATAAACAAAAACATACTTTAATTCTTGGGTCCACCGGAAGCGGAAAGTCTACGCTTCTTAAAAATATAGTAAATCAGGATATTAAAAATAACTTTGGACTGACTTTAATAGACCCCCATGGAGATCTTGCAAGAGAAGTATTTATTGAAAATAAGGAAATTAAAGATGTTATATATTTTGATCCATTAATAAGTAATATTCGAATTAATTTACTTGAAAGATATTATTCAAAATCTGACTATCGATATAATTCTGAAACAGAACTAATCATAGATAATTTAATTTCAGTACTTTCAAAATTATTTAGCACTGAGTCTAAAATGGGACACAAGATCGAATATTTAATTAGAAACACCGCGCTTCTTGCTCTTGAACAAGATAATCCTAATCTAAGAATGTTTTATGAAATATTACAGAATTTAAATTACAGAAATAAATTAATTAAATCATCGAATAATTTAGTGATTAAGGAGTATTTCATTAATGAATTTAATAAGGCAGGGGATTATCAGAGAGTCAAGATGGTGTCTGGCGTAACTTCTAAAATTGGACGACTACTTAACTCGCCTTTAACTTCTAAGATATTTAATTGCAATAAATCCAATATAGATTTTAGAAATATTATCAATAATAAAAGTAAGCTTATATGCAACTTAAGTAAGGGCAATATTGGTGAGCATAATTCTAATATGCTGGGCACCGTAATTATAGCTAAGCTTCAGCAAGCTAGTTATTCGTTTAGTAATTTTAAGCCTAAGGATAGAACGGAACATTATTTGTATATTGATGAATTCTCTAATTTTATTACACCTTCTTTTAAGCAAATGGTGAGTGAGTCTAGGAAATATAAAACATATCTATACCTAAGTGAGCAGAGCTTATCTCAACAAGATGAAGATACTAATAATATATTACTATCTAACGCAGGAAATATTATTTCATTTAGAACATCCTCAAGTTCTGAAGCAAAGAAATTGGAAGACGTTTATAATCAGATTAAATATAGGGATTTTATAGATCTACCCAATCATTATTTTTATTTGATTACTTTTGGATATAAAAAACCAATTTTAGTAAATGGAGAAGTTATTATTTAGAGTTATTTTTAACTACACCTGATCTATATAATCTTGAGGCTATGGCGATCAATAAAATTATAAACAGTAGAATTAGGAATGCTCTAAATATTCCATATTTTAGATCAGATCCTGCGCCTAAAGCGTGTATGAATACCATTATTGCCGCAATGTATGAGGTATAGTGGACCCATTTCCATAATTTCTTTCTAGAATCCACCCAGCCAAGAGATGTTGCTACTATTATTAAAATTAGATACATGGATATAACTCCAAAGGCTACTATAAGTATTCCGAAGTTTACTCCAAAGAGCGTAGTTCCATTTGTGTAACTATTTAGGAAAGGTAATAGAATTTGCGGTACCGAAAAGCTAACATAGTGATCAAATAATAAGAATATAACATGCACTAAGATAGCGAAAATTAATCCAATAGCTATAGCCTTATGAATAGCCCAAGCTTTTATGGGTTCAACAAATCTATAGGTTAAACCTGTAATATGCCCTATTCCACTAATCATAAGTAAGAACATTAAAAATAGAGCGGCAAATCCAGCTCCACGAATAAAGTACCAGGGCCATGAACTGCTTATTCTGGAGCTAGTAAGTTGTAGTGCTGTAGATGCTAATATATTTGAAATCATGATGACCTCGTTGTTGGTGGTGTGTAATTATTTACGTTATTATTCGTTGTAGTTGAAGTTGAGTTACTAGATGTACTATTTTGAGTTTGAGTTTGTGTTTGGGATTGTGTTTGTGACTGAGCTTGATTTGTAGTGTTAATATTTTGTGTATTGCTCCCGCTACTATTATCGGTTGAATTAGTAGTTTTTGGCAAATTTTTTGGTACATATCTAACTAAATCTAGGAAAGCTATACCTAGAACACCTAAGAAAACTAAGGCGGCACTAGCTAGGTATGTTAATTTTGGAATACTTCTGCCAGTTATAGTTCTAATTTGACTAGCTTCGCTGAAAGATTCGGTAACTATTCTTTCTTCGCTTATTCCTAGGCTTTCAAGATTAGAAATCATCTTTTCAGTAAATAACTTAGGTCCACAAATGAAATAAGTATTAGTTAAATAATCTTTCTTAACAATCTTCTCGATGTGGGATTTTTCTATTCTGCCGTTAACAACTGTAATATCTAAAGGTTTATCTTCTTTTTTAGATATAAAAGGAATCAATTTGAAATTGGGATACTTTTTAGATAATTCTATCAATTCGTTTATGAAAGGCATCGAGGAGCTGGTAGTTGCTGAGTAGAGTAGCATAATTGGAATCTTGTCTTTAGTTGCAAGTAGTGTTCTGATTATACTCATGAATGGTGTGATTCCGATTCCTCCTGCTATGAAAACTAGAAATTCATCTAAATCTTTATCTACTATGAATTCTCCGTAAGGGCCAAGTACTTCTACCTCGGTGCCTCTTGGTAGTTTTGATAAAGAATTAGTAAAATTACCTCCCATTTTAATACCAAGATTAAAAGTATTGTTTCCCGGTACGTTAGTTAAAGAAAAGCATCTAAATGGGGATTTACGTCCCATTCTTTTGTAAGATAGACAGATATATTGTCCTGGCTCAAATTCTAATTGATGATTTGAGTATTTAGACTTCAACGATAGATGCAGAACATCACCATCAATAGTTGATGACTCAATATAATATTTATACATTTATATATATTTTACTTTTGATATCTTAATTTTATCTTAAGAGCATAAATTAATACAGATATTGCTTATTTGACCTCATTCTGTTATAGTATGTATCCTAAATTAGCAACTTTTATCACGGAGTAAAAATTGAGAAAAAATTATAGATTTGAAATGTTTGAGAATCCACAGGACCCTAAGAATTTTCCTGCAATTCTTAGCTATATAGATCTTGAAATTCATGAAAATGCTAAATGTGCTGCACCAGACATTGACCCTGTCATTTTTTATGAAGGACCTTTTGAAGATGTAAGAGCAAATGAAACTGATCTAAACAGCAGAAAAAAAGAAGCTTTAAATATGTGTCGTGAATGTCCAGTAAGAGATGCTTGTCTTCAGAGCTCTATAGTTCATGGAGATATCGGAGTAATTATAGGTGGAAAGACAACTGCTCAGAGACTTAGAATGTACGTTCCACCAAAAGCTAGTCGTACTACATCAATTACCGAAGCACAAAAACGTGTCGCAAGAAAAAGTCTTGTAGAGCTTTATATCAAAGATTTAATAACACAGAGTGAAATACTAGTTAAGTAGGCATTATGACTAATTTCGAATTTTCAAAACAAGAAATTAGACTACCATCACTTATTGATCCTACCTCTACTTATTACGCAGATCATTGTTATGATGTAGGAAGACTAATAAATCAAAGAGTTTTAAATCCAGAATACTTAAAAGAAATAAGTGAAACTCCTGAATATAATGGTGCATTGAAATTTGCTATAGAAATTGCAGATGAAAGAAGCTTGCTGCTTAGACAATTAAATTTTAGTAAGATATTTAGGCCTGACAATAAGGTTAAGCATATAGATTATTTTGATGAGGCATTTACTAAGAGTATTGATTTACTATCTAGCCCTGATGCAGAAACACACAAGAATGCGGCTAATTTTTTACAGATTTCTCTCTTTTCTAGAGCTCAAGAGATGATCAATGAGCTTTATGGTCCAGATTTCAGTGAAACATATTACTTTATGCTAAGATCGGTATTTGCGCATATTTCCGAAGATTTACATTTTCTTTCACAGAATCCCTATAGAAGTTATTTAGGTAGAAACTTTGAACATTTCGATAAGGGAATTGTAGAGTCTATAAAGAATTCTTTGTCTAAACCTGAATTAATTTTTGGTCTTATTAATAATAATGTCAGAAAAATAAACGATTACGTTGATCAGCTAAATATGGCATCAGTTGGTGATAATATCATCCCGTTAAATCATGGTGAACCAGACTTAGAGGTTGCAGTTTCTACTCCTGGATTAGATGTTGCTTTATTAAGATATTTGGTTGAAAATTCCTTTGAGATTAGTCAATTAGCAGAAGAATACAATTACAGCTCTAAAACTTTAGAGCAAATGACAATAATTGCTGAAGAAGTAGTTAAGACTCTAGATGATAGAAGTGAGATGATATACACCCAAGATGAAGACCTGAAATATCATGAATCATACATCTTAAAAAACATAGTTTCATTAGATCTCTATCGATTAAGATTTAGAGAAAAACCTGCGGAATAGAATCCCTAAGCAAGATATTCATTTAAGTATTCTTTTACTTTCTCAAAAGAATCTTTTGCGGCAAATTCATTGTATGCGTAAGAATTGGTGTCATTGAAAAATGCGTGAGCACAGTTAGGATAGACTATAGCGGAATAATCTACTCCTGAAATTTTCATTTTATTTTTTAAATCGTCTAAATCATCAACAAGGCCCTTATCATTTTCACCATAGAAAGCTCGAATCGGACAATGAATATTGGATATTTGTTCATGTGTTAAGCTGGCAGATCTTCCATAGTATGGAATAGCTAATTTAATTCTTGGCTCGATTGTTGGAAAGAGGTAGCTATAAGTTCCTTCAAAACAGAATCCAATAACTCCAATGTTTTGTCTTACTTCTGGGTTATTCCATAGGTGTTGAAAAACTACTTTTAATTTATTTAAAGTTTTATCAGTGAATTCAGGAGTATATATTGGATCCATTAATCTTCTAAGTTCTGTTTGTACTGAATTTCTTTTCTCTGGATCGAAGATACATTCTTGTAGGTGCTCTATTTCTTCGTCGCTAAAATCTTCATTTAAGATAAGTTCAGGAGCTATAACTAAATAGCCTTCATTAGCGTATCTGTCCGCTACGTCTTTAATGTGATTAAGTAGACCCCATACTTCGTGAATTAATATAATTCCACCTTTAATGTTTCCATTTGGTTTAGCTTCATAGATTGCAAACTTCTCGCCGTTCTCAAGATTTAATTCATGCATACAATCATCTTATCACTTATGTTTATTTAAATCTTAAAATCTAATAGAATATATTTAGTGCAACAAGAAACATACAAAGACCATAAAAAAATATATATAGCTTTATTTAGTGTAGTCTACTTGGCCCTATTTGTATTAGGGTTACTTAATTTGCAAAACATTAGAGATTATATCCAAAATTATGGTTACACTGCTCCTGTTGATGTCGCTAAGTTAGCAAATGAGGATACTATGACGCCTACTACTAGAAAGCTATTCTATTTAAATAAGCCATCAATTCTAAATGACGTTGCTTCCTTTAGGAAATATTGTTCTGAGACGAAGAACATTATAGTTCTAGGTTGTTATCACACAGGCCAAAACGGAATATATCTTTATCAAACAAGTAATAAGGAGCTTTCAGGGCTACTTGAAGTAACTGCAGCGCATGAGGTGCTTCATTCGGTCTACGAAAGACTACCGAATAAAGATAAGGATGCATTAAATAAGCAGCTTCAGTGGTTTTATGACAATAAGCTTTCCGATCAAAATGTAAAAGCTGAGATTGCCTTATATAAAAAATACGAACCAAGTAGTGTGTATGATGAGATGAGCTGTACTTTTGGAACAGAAATTAAAATACTTACTCCAGATCTAGAAAAATATTACTCAAAATATTTCTCAAATAGAATTACTGTATATAATTTCTATAATAAATATCAGTCTAAGTTTAATGATAAAATAGCCCAAATATATAATCTCGGAAATCAACTCACCACCATAAAGAGTCAAATTACAAATAATCAGACAAAGCTAACTAGCTCATATAATGATTTAGTAAATCAGCAGAACTCACTTAATAGTTTGAAGCAAACAAGTATAAGTCAGTACAATTCTAAAATCCCAGCTTTCAATGTACTCGTTAATCAGTACAATTCTCTAAGAGACTCAACGAATAGTTTAATTAGTCAATATAATAGCTTAGTGGATCAAAGAAATAACTTAATCACTGAATTAAATACTTTAGATAAAGCTATAGATACGAAAGTAATAAGCTCTTAAAGAGCGTAGCCTACATTGAAGTTGGTCTGATTTGTAACTGCGCTTAATGTAGTCACTCTTGCTTGAGTTTTTTTAATAGTTAATATAATTCCATCTGGTTTTAGAACACTTAAATTACTTTTATTTCCAGCCATTGTAGCATTGCAATTAGTGAAATATACTGCAGAGAATTTATTGAATGGGAATAGAGTTCCATCGGCTTGCATCGGGTCTTCCTCGATCCATTCAGCGGAGCTGTTTAATGTTGAATCGTTGGCTCCATAAGATACTGAAGTAAAATAATTTTGACCTGTTGTTAAATCAGATATAGAAATTGTCCAACTTCCTAAAGATAATTGTTTGATGCTGGCAGATATAGTGTCTCCGGGGCCAACACTTAGTGCTGGAATTTGAGTGGCGTAATCGGGCAGTAGTTCATAGAATGCAAAATAATATTTATTACCGTTTTGATCAATACTATCTATAGTTCCTGTCTGAATGAGGCTATTAGAATTAACTCCTCCAATTCCAATCCAAGCCGCATCAACAGAATAGCAATTTGTTAAATTAGGATTACAGCTAGGACTTACCGTTCCAGTAACTGACGGCACTTTCCATGATCCGCTTACTGTATTTATGCTACTAGTTTTATCTTGAATCATATATCCGGCCCAGTTTGATGATGAATAATAGTAAGTTGGTGTATAGCTAGAACTTCCTCCTCCTGAAGGAGCTGGAGTCGGAGGAGCTGGTGTTGGCGTAGGAGCGGGGGTTGGGGCGGTTGGCGTGGGTATAACACCTGTAGTTGGCACAACTGGTCTTGTTGGGGTAGGGTTAATTATTATTTGAGATGGAGGGTTTATAGAAGCAGGAAGTTTAGAGTTATCTATTTTTGTATAGACAACGGTTTTAACTGAAGTGGTATTATTTGTTTTTATGACTGTATTTTTAGGAAATAGTTCTTTAACTAAGAAGATATTAATTAAAACAAAAACAAATATAGGAAATACAAAGTAATGGTGTTTTCTTACTTTTATGGCACTCTTTAAATGTGGGATATTTGAATCCATTTAATATATTTTAGCAATAAACTTAAGCGTTTAATATCTTAAATTAAGTTTTTTACTTTGATTGCACCTTTAACGAAATCCGAGTATTTATCTCTATCAATTTTCGTAGTTAATTTGAACTCATCAAGTTCTTTTCCAAGAGATATATTATTCTCACTCTTATATTTTCTGATTTCATTAATAGCTTCAATTGCAGTGTCGAAATCTGAAATATCTTTAGTATTTTGAACTTTCATTTCCTCAGGCCATGAAGAAACATGGATACTTATATCCTTGTTTTCATGCTTAAAGCTGTATTGGTAAACCTCTTCAGTAATGTAAGGCAACATTGGGGCGTAAAGTTTAAGAAGATTAAGAGTTACAGTTCGAAGTGTCCACTCGGCGGTCTTCTTACTTATTTCATCCTCACCATTTAATCTGTATTTTATCATCTCTAAATATAGATCAGTAAATTTATTCCAGAAGAAATCATCAGTTAGACTCCTAGCTTTCGCATAAGAGTAGTTATTGAATGCTTCTGTTGAATTAAATATTAACTTGTTCAAATTATCTAAAATCCAAATATCTGCATATTCTAAATCTTCATGTTTAATTTTTGGGGTCGATGTAATCTTATAGAAATCTAGAAGGTTAGCTACGTTATATATTTTCATAGCTGTCTTATTTCCCATATTCACTTCTGCGTCAGAGAATTTAAGGTTTTGTCCAAGAAGTGCGCCCGTTGCCCAATATCTAATTGCATCAGCTCCGAAGTTGTTTACTAATTCACTAGCTGGCTTGTAGTTTCCAAGTCTTTTCGAGAATTTATGACCTTTAGAATCTAGTCCATGACCTGAAATCATAACGTCCTTGAATGGAATCGAATCATTATTGTAATGAGCTTTAACTATTGAGTAAAAGTCCCATGTACGAATAATTTCAAATGCATTTGGTCTTAGGTTCGCTGGGTATACTTTTTCTTTAAGAGGTCCTGAAATTAATTCTTTAATAATTTCTGGAGTTGTTGAAGAAGTTGCCCATGTATCCATAACATCTTCTTCGCCTTTTAGATTACTGCTTCCACAATTTGGACATTTATCTACCGGAGGTTTATCTTCCAGTGGGTTTACTGGTAGGTCATTTTCTTGAGCAAATACAGATTCTTCACAATCTTCACAGTTCCAAATAGGAAGTGGGACTCCATAGAATCTTTGCCTAGAAACACACCAATCCCATTTAAGATTATTTATCCATATATCATAATCCTTAAATCTTTCAATTGGATACCAGCTAAGTTTCTTGCCTTGTTTAATCCAAGTATCTTTAAGATCAGCAACTTTAATAAACCATTGCTTAGATTTAATAAATTCTACTGGAGTAGAACATCTTTCATGTACGCTCACTGCTCGATGTACTGGTTCTTGCTTAATTAAAAAGCCTCCTTCATCTAGTTTTGAGATGATTGCTTCTCTGGCTTGTAGAATTTTAAGTCCTTTGAATTCTCCAGCAAGTTCGCTAAGTCTGCCGTTTTCTGTAAACAAATCTCTTTCTTCGAGTTTATCTTCTTTCCATTTTTCTACGTCTTCTTGATCTCCCCAGGTACAAACCATCATTAGTCCAGTTCCATATTCTGGATCTACTTTTTCGCTGGTTCTTATTTCTACGCCGTAATTAAATAGTGGAACTTCAGCTTTTTGTCCGATGAATTTAGAATATCTTGAATCCGATGGATTTACATATAGCGCCACACAAGCAGGAAGTAGTTCCGGCCTTGTGGTTGCTATTGTTAATTTTTCTTTACCAACATTGAAGTTAATGTAATTAAGTTTACCGTCCATTTCCTCGTCTTCAAGGTCTGCTTGAGCTAGGGCAGTTTGACAGCTAACACACCATAGAATTGGTTCACTTTTTCTGTATAAGGCTTTTTTACGGTGAAGATCAATTAGAGATTTCTGGGAAACTTTCTGAGCATTTTTATCTATGGTGCTATATGTTTTGGTCCAGTCTACGCTTATACCTAAAGCATTCCATAAATCTTTATATGTTTTAGCTCCAATTTCTGTTTCTTTTAGACATAATTCAATGAATTCGCTTCTGGTGATCTTATCTTTATTTAGGTTGTACTTCTTTTCAACGAATCTTTCAGTTGGAAGTCCATTGTCGTCAAATCCCATTGGATAGTAAACATTAAATCCATTCATTCTTTTGAATCTAACGATGAATTCAGCTTGAGCATAAGACATGATGTGTCCGGCGTGAAGGTGATCTGCAGAAACATAAGGAGGAGGAGTGTCGACTACATATAAAGGCTTGTCGCTTGTCTCATCGAATTTGAATATCTCGTTTTTCTCCCAAAGCTCTCTTGCCTTGGTTTCTATGTTTTTGAAATTATATTTTTCCATAAAAAAATCCCTTCATATCTTAATATTAAGATTAAAGGGACGAATTACTTCGTGGTACCACCCTTTTTCTATCGCTTATCGCTAAGACGATACTTGATAAGTCCGGGCTGGACTTTTAGTCTATGGTTACGGTGACTTTCCGTTAGGTTCTACTCTCTTAAAAAAAGATTTCTTCCTACCGCTAACTGGTGACAGCCAGATCATTGCGTTTTAAGATATTATATCATAAAAATAGGTCAATTTAACCCTACTCAGTCCAGTCAAATTAATAAGACTATGTTTAATTAATTTTTTTAATATATTATTTAAATACTAAATGAGTATCTCTAGTTATAGGCGCAACGTAGAGCGTAGGGTGGCGGGACCAAAACTTCCAGTTTGTTTTCCTGCATCATTAGAGCAAATTTCTCCTTATCATTCATACAGACCACATATCTACACCTACTACAAAGAGTTTGTAGATTATCTTGACAGTCTAACTTTGAGTGAATTAGCCACTACAAAAGTAAATAAAGAACATGAAGACATGATCGAATATCTTATCAATCCTTTAGGGGGATATTTACTTAGTGATATAGTTTTAAAAACTATAAATACAGAAATTGGATTAAAAAGAGCATTAAATGAATATTCCGATGACCATCGGATAGTTGTTGATGTTAAATATGGTAACAATTCTAAAAGAGCTGTTCATAGTGTGGGAGTTGTAAAACATGATCAGGAACATATTAGTTTACTGAGTACTCACGTGCCAGAAAAGTTAAGAGGCCTAATCTCAATTGGAAGATTAGCTACAAGTCTTGCAATAAATGAAGATAATAGGGTAAGAAATCATCCTATTGCTACTGCTAATTTTCTAGCACTACCAAATTATTAATAATTTGGATAATTACTTGCATAAGCATAATCATTAATATTTAATATTAATTAAGAATAATTTAAGTATTCATACTAAAGAAAGGTAAAAAAAATGAAATTATTAAAATTAAATAGAAAAGGGTTCTCGCATGTCGAGATTGCCATTACAGTACTGGTGGTAGCTGTACTAGGATTTATAGGTTACAGAGTAGCCACAAAGAATACCTCTCACGCTGGTAGTGTATGTTCGGGTCATACGTACCAGTTGGGGTCAACTGGTAGATGTGTAACAGATATTCAAAAAATACTCAACGGATTTAATAAGAATTTTGTTGCCACTAATGGTACATTCGGCCCATTAACAAAATCAGGGGTGCTTGCATTCCAGCATTTAGCTTTTCCTAAAGATAAAACACAATGGGATGGTATTGTGGGCCCTAATACATGGTCTAAACTATGTAATAAAATTCCTAATGTTAAAAATTCTTTAACGTATAATGCCCAAAAAGATGCTTGTGGTAAAGCAACATACAAGCTAGGTGGAAGTGATTATGTGAATAGTAATCTTGGCATTCAATATGTTGGCGAAGCTGCTCAAGATAGCTATGGAAATATATGGATTGGGAGTATCTATTATGATGGAAATAATTCAGTTGAAATATATAAAGTATTTAATCCTAGTACTGGTAAAATAATTAATTCATTTAATCTAAAATCGCAGCTTGGTTCTGATGATCTTCATAACATAACTTCAGATGGCAAGGGACATATGTGGTTCACGAGCTGGAGTAATAATTCGCAGTCTACTACTCTATACGAGGTCGACGCAAAGACTGGTGCTCTTTTAAGCTCTTATGATTCTAGAAGTTTATCTGAATCACAAGGTACGAATATTGATTTTAGTGTTGATTCCTTAGGCAATGTTTGGGTATTTAGATCATCTGCTTTCAATGTTTCTACAAATTCATACGACTCCAATGCGGAAAGTGTCTATGAAATATCCAATGGAAAACTATCTACATTCCTTGATGGATCAAATGGTAATATTCCAGATGGCGCTTACGCGGCAAACATATATAACGATGTTAATGGTGGATCGGTTTATATAATGTTCTTCCTAATGAATGCAGGCTCTAACACTGCTACTTTCGAGAAATTTACAAATAATACATTAGTTTCGTCTTGCTTAGGCTATGATATAGACAGTTATCACAGCTTCTTTAAGAATGGAAATATAACTAGCCTAACTTCATCCATGGACCAGTCATATGGATTAGATGTTGGAGCGGTTAATAATATAAACCTCGGCACAGTCTTTAATACAAACAATTACGGTTATTGTTTAGAAACTAAATATGCAAAACCTAGCTACAGTCTATATACACCGAACGAAGCGACATTGGATCAGTCTGGAAATATATGGATTGCTAGTAACGGCTCATTGACTTTAAAGGGTTCCGCTTTTAATCCTCCTACTGCTGGTATAAGTGAATCAGTTGCTGAAATAAATCCAGTTACAGGCAATTTAATTAAGTTGTTGAATAGTTCAGAATATAAATTTAACAGCAATCTTGGCTCAATAATATACGACTCAAATGGATATATCTACGTCTTAATTGATGCATTATGGAGCAGTGATGGCACTAAGATGGTATCCGGCGCTACTATAGATCAGATTAATGCCTCTACTGGTAAATTAGTAAATATATATCAATAGTTAAATCTAAGATATATCGAGAAAGCTCTTCGTAATATGAAGGGCTTTTTCTTATATTTCATTATTGCTTATATAATAAGTATTAATTATGAGGGCTCACTTAATTTTAGGTAATCAGTTATTTAAAAAACATCCAGCATTAGAATTACCTAAAAACGAGCCTAAAATATTCATCGAATCCGTATCTGCTTCAAGTAAGTATAAGTATCATAAATTAAAGCTAATTTTTGTATTCTCATCTATGAGGCACTATGCCGATCAATTAAAAAATGACGGCCATAATGTTATTTACATAAAACAATCCAAGGGTTCAATTTCAGTTAACCTTACTGAGATTATTAGTGATCAAAAAATTAATGAAATCACATATATGCAACCTGCAGACATTGATCCTAGAAAAAACCTATCTAAACTATTTAAAGAACTAAAAATTGAAACTAAAGTTTTTCCTAATATGCTTCATATAACTACAGAAGAAGATTTTGAAGAATGGTTTAAATCTACCAAGAAGCCAATTATGGAAAATTTTTATAGGCTTCAGAGAAGGAAACTAAATATCCTAATGGACGGAGATAAGCCGGTTGGTGGTGAATTTAATTACGATAAAGAAAATAGAAAGCCATTACCTAAAAGTGGAATAGATATTCCAAAGAATAAAACATTTGAAATTGATGAGATAACCAAAGAGGTTATAGGTGACGTAAATAAGAATTTTGCAGACAATCCAGGATCTGCTGATAATATCTGGTTTGCGATAAATCACGAGCAAGCCGAAGATTTATTGGAAGATTTTGTAACGAATAGATTAGATAAATTCGGACCTTATGAGGATGCTATAAAAATAGGAGAACCGTTCCTTTTTCATAGTGTACTTTCTCCCTACATTAATAACGGTCTACTAGAAGTAAATGAGCTCATAGAAAGAGTTCTAGCAGCTAAAAACATTCCTTTGCCTTCCCTGGAGGGTTTTATTAGGCAGGTAATAGGCTGGAGAGAATATATGTATGGACTATATTGCCAATTAACTGATCTTAAGGAATGTAATTATTTCAATTTTGATAAGCAATTAGAAGATTGGTGGTTTGATTTAGACTATGAAAATAAATCTCTTCCAGAACCAATCGTAAATAGTCTTAACACACTAAAGGAATATGGATATAACCATCACATTGAAAGATTGATGGTGCTGGGAAACTGGTTTTTAATAAATGAGTATGACCCAAGTAGCGTAAATAAGTGGTTTATGAGTATGTATATTGATGCATACGAATGGGTAATGACTCCTAATGTAATGGGAATGAGTCAATATGCCGATGGCGGCAAAGTTGCAACTAAGCCGTATATCTCCGGAGACGCTTATTTATCTAAAATGGGTAATTTTTCTAAGGTGCTAGACAAGAATAATAGTTATACTGAAAAATATTGGGAATTCTTGAAAAATAATCACGAGAAACTAAAAAATAACCCAAGAATGTCCCTTAGTATTAACCAGGCTTTAAAGCGTAATAAAATTAAGTTACCCTAAAATATAACTGTGGATAAATCGTTGCATAAACTTACCGCTTATGTCAATATGAGATCATATAATTAAATAAAAAAGGAAATAATTTAATGAAAAAATTATTTAAATTAGATAACAAAGGCTTTTCTCATCTAGAAATCGGTTTGGTTGTAGTAGTCTTTCTGGTCCTAGGATTAGTTGGATACGCAGTTTATAAAAACACTTCACATGCAGGAAGTGGCTATTCTGGATGGACACAGTTTAGTATTAAGGAAGGTGGTAGCGGTAACAGTATAAACAAAACTACTCTAGCGCCAGTTACTTATAAAATACCTGCAGCAATTGAGCAAGGATGTCCTAATGGCCAAGAGGTTGCTGTGACATCTGAGGGTAGTGGACCATATACTGTTAAACCTTGCGTTAAGAAACTTCAATTTATACTTAATAATTACTTAGGTATAACAAATACATCTGTAAATGATCCTGTTGACGGTGAGTATGGACCTAAAACCCAAGCAACAGTAAATGCTTTTTCTGCCAGGTGGAATCCCTTCGCCAGTGCTAATAATCTAGCTAGTTTTAATAAAACTACTATCACCAAGAGTGATTTTGTTAATGTTCTTGATAAACTAGAGGCAACTAAGACAAGTTCAGTTTCGTTCTATGCCTGTTCTCAGGCGCTTCAAAACAGTGGCTCTGTGACTGATTATGCTTTCAGGGGAAAAGTTGTAGATACAAGTCAGCAAATGTCACCTAATGACAATGTTTATATGGTAGACTTGCCAGCTAATGATTGGAATATATTCAAAGATCAAAATAGTTGGCTAAACAAATCTGGTGTTAAGGGAATGCTGTTTGACTATGCAGGAATTGCGGTTAGTGAGATTAATGCTGAAATCCATATTGCTAATGGTGTTTTAGCTGTCGCTCAAGCACCGGTACAGTGGGGCTACGACTTGTTTAGTGCTGCAGTCTGGGCTGTATCTCTAGGAAACGTACATCTAGGTGGATTGGGTTCGGTTGATCTCCCTACAATCCATCACCCTGTAAACAACCAACCTAACTACATCACACAAGTACATGGAATTAAATATGTCCAAACTTCAAATGGGTCATCAGACTACAGAGTTGAGAGAATCGGAGACACCAGTGGGGGAACAACTGGATTAGTTAAAGATTCCTTAGGAACCAGTAATTACATTGGTATGGTATATCTTGCTGGGGATGGAAAGCCAGTTTACACTAACCTAGTATTAGAAAAGAATCTAAAACACGGTTGTAACTAATACTTAAAAAACATTGGTTTAAAAGAGGCTCATTATGTTGAGCCTCTTTTATATTCTTAAGCTTAATGATATACTTTATATATCATGCACTTCCACTTACTTTATGCTATCGGACTGTTCTTTATTGCTATGCTACTTGATGCTGTGTATGCAATCTATACATTTGCCATGATTAAATATAAATCCTTGTTATCGGGCTTTATGAGCGGTCTAGTGTATATATTTGGAGCTGTAGGAGTAGTATCTTACGTAAATAATAAATGGTATCTCGTTCCTCTATCTATGGGGGCATTTATTGGGACTATAATAGTTATTGAATATGAGAAGCGGCATAAGCAAGACTAGGTCTTTAGTTCGTTGAATTCATAACTGGTTATAAATGGTAATTTTTGTTCAACTATATCTCTTACGGTAAATACTTCTGGTAATATATCTTTTTCACTAAGATCTGACCATTTACAGTCATCAGGAAGTTTTATTTCAGTTGTTTTTATGTATGTGAAGATTAAGCCTATAGCGTGAACAAAAATATCTTTAGTTTCATTGTGTGAGTATCTGAAGTCTATTATTCCAGCTTTAGTTAAATTTCTTCTTATCGTTATTCCAGTTTTTTCTTCTAATTCTCTAGATGCCGCTTCCTCTATATTTTCTCCGTAATGAACAAGTCCAGAGGGCAGTCCGTACCAACCTCTGAAAGGGAGTCTGTCTCTTTTTTGTATAAGAACTTTACCGTCAGTATTAGTTACATATATTATGGTCACTAATCTAGGATAATTGGATTTTTCGCTAGGCGGTGAAGCATCAAAATGATAGATCTTCATGGCTTTTCTAGTAATCTCATACTTATTGGCCTTATGAAGTACGTAGCCTGTATCTACTAGCCTTTTTAGGTGATAGGCGAATATATTATTGGGAGTGTTCTTTGGTTGAATTTGAGAGAATGAAAGAGGAGATTCACTGGCAAGTTTAGTTAGTATGCTTTGTTGGATATGGTGCATTTTATTCCTAATCTAATTCTATACATATTATAGCAGTTTGGCTGTGATATTTCTGACTCAAATATTCTTGACTCAATATTATTAAAGTCAAATTCTTAAGACTTTAGAAGATCATTATAGTTAAGTTAGTATGTACTCAATGGGAGAAAAAAGAAAAACCAATCCAGAAATAGAAAACACATTTGATCCAAACTCCGAATTTGCTTTTAGATTATTAAATCCTGAACATGTTGAAGTTGACGATAGAACTACAGATCAGATATATGCTGATGACCTAGAACAATCCAGAGTTGAAACATATGAGATAGAAACCAACAGAGGAGTCGCTTCAATTCTTCATATGTCTGAACTATTAATTGGCAATCAGGATTCCGCTATAGATACTTATAGAAATGTTTTAGAACAAACTAGAAACCTAGATGAATCTACCGCACCAGATCTCATTGTAATGTCAGGTATCGTTCAGGGAGACTTCAAATATTTTCATAAATCTAGAAAAGAAACATTGGCTCCAGGTTTTAATTCAATGGCTAAGCAATTCGCTGAAGCCCGTAAATTACTAGGAGAGGCCAGAGAAATTGCTCCAGTTATATACAACATGGGTGATGATGATATTCGAATAGCTAAGGACTACACCGTAGAAGTATTCAGAAGGATGCACTTGCTTCAAAAAGATTTCCTTAAGAATAGCGAAGGAGCTGAAGTTCCAGAATTAGGACTAAATGTTTCCTCTTTGGATAAAATGAAGCAGCACCCCTTATGGAATGAACACTATCAGTTCCAATTAAATACTATTTTCCCTCATACTCTTAGGCTCGGAAGAAGACTATATACTGGTGATGAATTATCTAAAATGACTAAAGGTAAAATTAATGTCGATGAATATTTCCTCCTATTTGAGGCTTCGAAGAGGAGTGCTGCAGGAAAAACCCTAACTTCAGAACAAAAAACGCTAATGAGCATAATTGAAAAAGAATATGAGTCTCTTGGAGAAGAAAAACTTCATGACCTTATAATTACCAGAAACTTTAATCTTTCTATTAAGACTAAGAAAGCAGAATATCTTGACTGGATAAGGCATTATCTAAACCAGACTCCAGAAGTTAGACCTAAAAACCATATTGGTACTCCACTAGGAATCTTAGGTTTGCTAGCAGCTAACGGCGAAGAAGTTCCAGATATGATAGTTACGCAAAACAATTTAGAAACAATGGCTATCTCTAATCAGGAAGCTTATGCAGTTTCAGTATCGGGACTACTTAAAACTGTTAATTATCTACACAGACAAGGATCAAGAACTGATGCTCGATCAGATATCTCTAGAAAGATTATTACTTCCAAAAAGCAGATTGCCGAACCAGGCGCACAGATACATACACGAACCGATGAGGGTAATCACATTATTACAATATTAAATGACTTACAATATGAAAAATCTTTTTCCATTCCGGAGAGGATGACTATTGTAGGGCTCTGCGATCTTCAACATGGATCTATTACTGCAAGGCCAGATCTTTTGATTAAATACCTAGACTATATAAGGGCTAGAGCGATAGGGGAGAGAACTACGGCTATATTCTTCGGTGGAGATATGCTTCATGGAAGGAACTATCCTAATTTCCCAAGCGAATCTCAGTTAACTGGCCTTATGGCTATGGACTCCCAAGAGGATTTTACAATAAGAGTATTTAAAGAAGCCTTTGGAGATTTTACTCAGGAAGAATTAGCAGCTATAACTTCCGTATTGGTTCAGCCAGGTAATCACGAATGGAATAGTGGCACCACAAAATGGCATGGATATTCATTTACAACCTATATGCGTAGTGCTTTTGAGAAAATGTTCGCAAGGGGTGGATATACCGATGAGGAGATATCTAAGATAGTGGAATCTCACGAGGCAAGTATTACTAATAAAGGTGAGTACATATCGGGATATACCGGAATTAAATATTTTGGTGATCTGGGAGTCTTAATACAACATTATCTTATGGAAAAAGGTGCAAGTAGTGGAATACCAGTTCAGCAAACTGAAGGTTTCGTAAAAGGACTTGGTGAGCTAGCTAGAAATCTAGACATATTCATGCAAGGACACTGGCACCACCCTCAATTACTCGTAACTGGAAATAAGATAGGTGTAGGAATGGGTTCTATTGCGGGAATGAGTGATTTTGAACTTAAGAGGGGACTGCGTTCTACTATAGCTGGAACTTTAATACATATTGGTGGAGGTCAGCCTCCACAAATAGAATTTATTTCTCAAAGCGCCCTTCTCGGCAGAGTGGTTAAGACCGGTGGCTTTAGAGCTAGGAAGCTAAAAAGTGAAGGCTTTAAAGACGATGAAGGTTTTGACCCTATGAAACATGGACTATACATACCAGGTGCTCCTAAATCTGCTATACAAAAGAAAATATTAGTTCAACAAAGAGAAGCATCAGAAAGAGTTGGAAGGATCAGTGAATTTAGATAATTATGAATATTGGAATAGTTGTACCGAAATCTAGTAAGTCTAAAGCATATAAAAGAGTTTACGAAGAGTTATCTAATCTGGGATGTCGTCCTTTATCGTTGCCAGTAAATGAATCAGTTGTAGAAATTTTAGAGGATGAAATCTATATCAAAAGAAGAGTGGGTGAACAACTTGGAAGAATAGTAATTGATGGAGCTTTGTTAAGACTTGGTAGTGCTTCATCAAAGAGTTTTGCTCTTGTTCAGGCATTAGAGACTAAAAAGATTCCTGTAACATCAAGAGCTATGGCTATTAAATTTGCCGGAGATAAACTACTTTCTGGCATAATACTTGCCGAAAATAAAATTCCTACGCCTCACACTATTGCAGCAATTTCTGCGACTAATCGTAAAATAATTCCTCCAATAGTTGATAAAGTTCAAGAAAATAGTAAATCCCCACTTATAGTTAAGACTCGGTCGGGTTCAAGTGGTAATGGTGTTACACTCGTTGAATCTAGGAGGGGTGCCATTTCTCATCTTGAGGCATTAGGTAGACCTTCAATTGTTCAAAAGATGATTTCACCATCACATGTAGATACAAGAGTAATAGTTATAGATAATCAAATAGTAGCATCAATGCAAAGAGTTGGTGATGATAGAGATTTTAGGGCCAATCTCGGAAAAAAAGGCACAGGATTTAAATATAATTTAACAGATAATCAAGCTGAGTTAGCTTTAAAAACTGCTGAAGTCAGTGGGTTGGGTATAGTAGGAGTTGATATAATGACAGACAGTAACCTTGAAAAAGATTATGTTATTGAATATAATTCCAATCCCGGATTAGAGATAGAAAATGTAACTGGAATTAATATAGCAAAATATATGGCTAGATTTGCCCTGAAGTTAGCTATTGAAGGTTATGGTAAATTTTAAAGAAAATGAATAGAAATTTTGATAAAAATATTAGTTCACCATTAATTTATCCTATAAGCGATTTTCAAACACTTCCTACTATTGACCCTTTCGAGGATCTCATAAAAAAATATAATAGAGTGACTAATAATTTATTTAGTATTAATCTTCAATTTGAAGTTTTAAATGAAGATCCAGTAATGAAAAAAACAAATCAATTATTCGATAGACATATCGTTATTCCAGATCTGCACGGAGAAAATCAACTACTCGAAAGTGTAATAGCTAAATACCAAAGAGAAGACTTAGGATTTGTTTTCCTAGGTGATCTAATAGATAGAAAAGGTGAAATTAAGGAACCAAATAGTGTTCCCAGATTACTAGATACAATTATGGGGCTAGGTGAGCAGGCAATTATTTGTCTTGCTAACCACGAATTAATATTGCTTGGGGCACTAAACAGCGACGATCCTCTTCGCTCATACGCCTATTCACATTATTACGATATGATAAAAGCGCGGACAGTATCAGATTATGGAATTAATGAAGATAGATTTGGATGGAACAAAGACGAGCTTAGAGAAAAAATGACAGATCTTGGACATATGGCTTTGCTAATGAGCGCAATCCCATATTATGAAACAGATACTTTTATAGCTACACATGCCGGAATAAATCACAATAAGCCGTGGGAAGTTCAGAAGGAGAACCTCGATAGGCTTGCCGAAGATTTATCGAAGGGTATATATCCAGATCCATATCCAAAAAATGGAGTACAACTTGAAGTAGAATTAGAGCCAATATTCTCAATGAAAAATGCTACGGACACTAAAGAAATAACATCTACAGATAAAATTATAATATCTGGACATGCTCATACACTTCATGGCTCTAAGGTTATGGGATTAGAAATTAATAGAAATCCAATGAAATATAGAAAAATATTAGACGGTCAGAGAATTAGGCTTGCTTCTCAATTAAATAGACCAAAGAACGACGACTTATATATTTGGCAGGATTGGGACAACGAAATTAAAGTATTTCCGAATAATAGATAATCTACCAGTTGGTAGGAAGCGGTAAGCCTTCTTGATAGCCGGAAGTAGATTGTATTCCAATTACTGCTTTTGAGTGCATTTTATCTAATTTGCTAACACCTACATAAGTACAGGCGCTTCTTACGCCAGCCATTATCTGATCAATAATATCTTCAACTCCAGGTCTGGCAGGATCGATATAGAATTTAGAAGTAGAAATTCCTTCTTCAAATAATTCTTTTTTAGCTAATTCTAGAGATAATTCTTTCTGATTTCTTTCTCGAACAGCTCTTCTAGATGCCATTCCAAAACTTTCTTTGTACGCTCTTCCACTTTCGTCAAATCTAATTTCGCCGGCACTTTCATGAGTCTTAGCAAACCAACTAGCAAACATTACATTTCCAGCTCCACCTGCCATAGCAAGCGCTATATCTCTTGGATATCTAATTCCACCATCTGCCCAAATGTGTTTACCTAACTTCTTGGCTTCATTGGCGCAGTCCAATACTGCAGATAACTGCGGACGACCTACACCTGTCATTACTCTTGTGGTGCACATAGCTCCTGGGCCGATACCAACTTTAATAACGTCGGCTCCAGCTAAGAGTAAGTCTCTTGTGCCTTCCTTGGTTGCTATATTTCCGGCGACAATAGTAACTTTCTTAGATAGTTTACGTACCGTCTTTATTGCATCTATCATCTTCTGTTGATGACCATGAGCTGTGTCTAGCACTAAAATTTCTACTTCCCAGTCAATAAATGTTTTAGCTCTTTTTTCAACATCCTTATTAACTCCAATAGCTACAGCAACTTTAAGTCTACCTTTTTTATCTAGATTGGGTTTATATATCTCACTTCTAAGACATGCTTTAGGAGTCATGATGCCAACTAGTTTTCCGGATTTGTTAACTACTGGCGCTACACTTAGTCTATTGTTATTTAAGAAATGATACATTTCTTTAAGATTCATAGTATCTTTTAGTGCTAGCACTTTCGTGTTCATGACATCAGAAAGTGGTTTGAATCTATCGAAGCCTTCCATATCTGCTTCTGTAACTATTCCAATTGGTTTGTTATCTTCATCAACGACAACAACGGCTCCATGAGATCTTTTATGAATAATATTCTGAGCTGTCGATACTATATCTTTTTCGCTTAAAGTGAGTGGGGTATCAAAAATAGGGTGAGCATTTCTTATGGAATCTATAATTCTTTTAGTAACACTTAATGGTGCATCTTGAGGAAGAACCGCAAGTCCGCCTCGTCTAGTTACGGTTTCTGCCATTCTCTTTCCACTAACAGCAGTCATATTAGCTACAACTATAGGTATATTAGTAAGTCCATCTGGTGCAGAAAGATCCACATCAAAACGTGAATTAACATCAGTTTTATTTGGTACTAGAAAGACATCATTGTAGGTAAGATCAAATGTTGGTTTGAGATTGTTTAAAAATTTCACTTTTTAGGCTCTATTACTAATATATTTTAATTAAATTAGTAATGCTTGTAAAAAGTAATTTAGACAACTCTATATTCATCTTCACCAGTAGATAGTAGATTTAATAGAGAGTCTACTGCCATATCTGATGATTTCTTTAGAAAACTTCGTGAATTATACGCTTCTGATACAGTTGATCCATACCATATTCTATTACTTAGGCCTTTAAATAAGTCATGGTTACTGACTTTATCGAAAGCTGCTCGGATTTTACCTGCCTTTAATGCTTCAGCTAAGTCCTCTTCGTTTATAATTCCATCCCTAGATATACTTACAAGTAGTGCATTTGGCTTCATTAAGCTAATTAGGTCTTTAGTTATAGTATTGTTTTCAATTTCTTCGCCAATAGCAACAAAAATAATATCTGATTCTTTAAATAAATCTTCCTTAGATTTAAAAGTGTATTGATTATTCTTATCTGTTCTATTCCAGTAGCTTACGGATTTAGCTCCAATTCCACTAATCATATCTGCATATTTATTTCCGATGTGTCCGAATCCAAATACACCTATGTTTAAGTCAGGTAAACTATCTACGGTGTAAAAACTTGTTTTACCGTCAGGGCCAAGATCAAATAAATCTCTTTGCATAGCTAAAGTTGCGGCAAGCGACCATTCGGCAACTTCATAAACATTAGCAAACGGAGTTGTTGCAACCGCGATTCCTTTGTCTTTTGCTTTCTGCCATCCTGGCACGTGACCTACATATCCAGTGCCTGTGAATATAATAGCTTTAAGTACATCAGCATTTTCTATTACTTTATCGGTCACGTATTCTATTCCGCCAAGAATATATCCAACTTTACCTTTTATTGCTTCGGATAGTTCATCTTCGTTCATGTCAGGTTTTTCAACACGAACTACTTCATATCCTGCATCTTCCATCCTTTTAACGTGTTCATCAAAGATGAAGAGTGTATCTGTTACTAAAATTTTTCCATTCATATTTCTATTTTATCATTATTTACTTTTAATATATTCAATTAACATATTAAAATATGGGTCAAAATCTTTTGTGGTGCTCATTTTTTTAATTTCTTCTTCACTTGTCCAGCTATATTCGCTATGTTCCCAGGATAATTTAATCTCCGGAGTATGGTTTAAATATATTTCAAATAAATTCCTAGATATACTAGGAAGTCGTACTTTCTTAACTAGCCTTAAATCCTCAATGTTGATACTTACTCCTATTTCTTCATCGCATTCTCTTTTGATTGCGAACTCGTTGGATTCATTTTCTTCTACAATTCCTCCAGGTAGGTCTAAGTGAAGTGCATATTTCGGATGAGTATCACTCCTGGTTAACAGAAGAATTTTATTGTTATTATCGTAGATAATTACTTTTGCAGATTTAATCATTATTTAAGTATAGCAATACAATTAATTATAATTTTTGATTCATTTATCATTTATTATATTCACATATTTACTGAATAATAACTTAAAAATATAAATAATTTTTAAATACCATCAGATAAAATATATATATGAGATTATTTAGATTTATAAAAAATCTACCACAAAAACACTTATTAGCTTTATCTATATTGAGTGCTGTATTTTATAATTCTTGGATTTTAGGGTACTTTCTAAATAGATCTCAAATAAATAATGCATATTTTAGTGTGCTTCAAATTCCAGGCAGGCCATATTATCTTCTATATATAATATTGGATGTTATTTGTGGGCTATTGATTATATTGATTGGTTTATATCTTTTAAAAACAATAAAGCTAGATAAGAAAACAATTATATATTATTTAGGTTTCGGATTATTTATAATTCTAGATGCTATTTATCCAATCAGTAATCAATGCTCTACAACCATTTCTAAGTGTGGTTATTCATTGAGGCAAATATTCTCATATCATGATGTTTTAGGAATAATAATGTTTACCCTGATATTCTTAATACTTAAAAATATCTCTAAAATAGCTAGAAGACATCATAACGTTCTATATAGAAATATTATTAAATATAATTTTTATCTATATATTCTTTCTTTAATTAGTTTAGTCGCAAGCGTACCTTTTGATTTATTTACAGATATTACTCAAGCGGTTGTCATCATTCTGACTTCAGCTACTATTTCAATTACTCCGCTTGTAATAATTCTAGATAAGAAAATGAACTTAAATTAAATTATTATTTTAATTCCATTTAACAAAAAATTTAAATTATCTTTCCGATGTATAATATATATATGAAAATAGATTTTTATTTTGACCCGGCATGTCCATGGTGTTGGATTACTAGTAGATGGATATTACTCACAAAAAATGAAAGAAAAATTGATGTAAACTGGAAGCTCTTTAGTTTGGCATGGAAAAATGGAGAACTAGATAAGCACCCAGAAAATGATTGGCATATTTCATCTCACCGAGTTGAAAGAGTTCTAATTGCCGCTCAGAAGCAAGGAGCTGATTTATTAGATCTATACACCAACTTCGGAATCAGACATTTCCTATCCGGAGACGATTATGACAATAAATTAATCGCTGAAATAATAAGTCAACTTATGTTAGATAAGAACCTTATTGAATATGCTGACGATTCATCCTTAGATAAAGATATTATTGATTCCTCAAAAGAGGCCTTAAAGGCAATAGGAGAAGATATAGGAGTGCCTACTATAGTATTTCATGAAAATGGTAAGACTAGAGGATTTTTTGGTCCAGTTTTATCTGAACTACCTACTCAAGAAGAAGCAGTTAAAATTTGGGATTCTCTTGTTGAGTTATCTAAAATTGAATATTTCTCGGAACTAAAACGTGGTAGAAGCTCTGGACCAGATGTCTATTCCACTGCGAAGTGTTAATATTAATTCAATGGCTATAGAAACTCCCAAATACAAAGTAATTAAAAAAGAAGGAAAAATAGAAATTAGGAAATACGAAGGTTATATAAATGCTGAAGTAGAAGTTGAAGCTTCTGGATATAACTCGGCGGGTAATTATGCATTTTCTGCACTAGCAGATTATATATTCGGAAATAATATTAGTTCCAAGAAAATTGCTATGACTGTTCCTGTGAGTAGCACTAAAGTGAAATCTTCTGAAAAGATTGCTATGACAGCACCTGTGAACACTTCTATGGTTAATAGCAGTAGGTATAAAGTAACTTTCACTATGCCTTCTAAATACTCTATTGATACATTACCAAAACCTGTGAATAATCAAGTTAAGATTAAGCAAATTAAACCTCATGAATCTCTAGTAATTAAATTTTCCGGTTATACTACTGAAGGAAAAGTGGAGAAATTAGTGAATACTTTAAGAACTTGGGCAAATCTACATAATATAAAAATAAATGAA
>DAIOGF010000004.1:0-31931 GCA_036745415.1 Candidatus Saccharimonadota bacterium | reverse complement strand
CTCCAAGACATACGTAAAATACAAAGATATGGAAAATGGTGTTAGCTATACTTATTTTTTCCATAACTTGCCATACTGGAAACCAGATGGCTGCAGTTAGAAATGGAATATATGTTAATGCACCAATAGTATTGTTAGGAAGATAGCTTCCACGGACTTTTTTAAATAGATTAGTTTTTTTCTTTTTGCTCATACTAATATTTTAGCACGAGCAATTTACTTAGAAAGTAATCATTTTAATAGATTCGTGATGAACTTCTTGAACTATTCTTGTTCTAACTTCTTCGGATTTGTGTGATGGCAGGCTTCTTGGTTCAGCATCAGTTTCATAATCTACTACTTGTCCAGGTTTAGAAATTACTCCGATTTCTAGAACTTGATCAGCTTCTGTTCTATGCCACTCTAATCTTCCAAGCAATGCTTTACTGGCAATAATTAGCTCTGTAGATAATTTATCGTTTGGAAATACTAATGATTCAAAGCCCTCTTCTTTTGTTGAAGTAGGAGTTGGAAGAACTTTAGCGTACCTATTTACGTTAGAGGTTAGTATTCCTGCTCCTTCATATTCCTCTCCGTTAACGGAGAAATAAATTGGATCTCTGTTTTGTTTTATTGCACCACTTATTAAAGAAATACCATCAACGGCCAGTCTAGTTACCGAGTTTTTTCTCATTAGTTTGTTTCTTCTTCTCTCCAATTCGTACTCTGCTCTTGCTGGTGCTCCAAGTCCACTAATAAAGAAGGCTAGGTCTAATCTAGGTCCATCTAGAAGTGGGTTATATATGGTAAGACTCATAGGCTTAAAGTCTATAATCTTACCTCCACCTAAAAGTTGTAATAATGGTACGTTTCTACCCTGCTTGGATAGAAGGTCATTAGATCCCAGGTTGGCATTACCACCTGGAAGAATTAGAAGAGGAGTTTTTCGAACTTCTTTATCTGTATGACCCATGATAGAAAGTGCTGCACTACTTGCCGTACCGTCACCACCGGCAGCAACTAATATATCTCCAGGTCTTATAGTTTCTTGAATATCTAAAAGAGTATGGCCGTAGTTTTCTCTCTCCGGCAATATTAATAATCTGTGTCTGAGCTTTGGATCATCAATAAAATCTTTTTGGGCAAGATTTATCTTCTCAGAAGTTATATCTGAATTAGTTGAATTATGATTTTGAGCAATGACTACTCTACCATCATATTGATTAAGGATTTCTCCTAAGTACTCCGTCATATTATGGTTATTATAACACGATTATGGTTAAAAATCAATTCCCTTGTTGGCTAGGTACTTATCATCAAAGTGATGCTTAATCTTAGTCATATTTGTAGCTATATCTACTTTTTTAAGGAGTTTTTCGGGGAAATTCCTACCAGTTAGACAAATGCTAGTTTTAGGTGAACGATTATCTATAAGGTGTTCTAATTGTTTTTCGGTTAGAAGTCCGTCATTTACAGCGTTATTTACCTCATCACAGATGACAAGGTCGTATTTGCCGGTAGTTACTGCATCTAGGGCTATTTTGTATGTTTCTTCAGCAGCACGCTTGTGATCATCTTCAGTTATGTTCTTTTCGCTTAGGTCTTTAGCATTATAGAAACCTTTACCACCTTTAAAGAAAAATAGCTGGTCTTCGTATAGTTCACCTATGTCTTTAATAAAGACATGTTCACTTACTCCCCAATATTTAATAAATTGAATAAAAGCTACGCTGTATCTGTTTCCAAGAGCTCTAATCATAAGCCCTAGAGATGCGGTAGTTTTACCTTTACCCTCACCTGTGTATACAAGTACTACAGATGTTTTAGTTTTGTAATCTTCAAAAGCCATATTTAGACAATTTTATGAGACTTAAGGGCTTGATCAATTTTAGGTCTATCAAATCCAACGATAATATCGCCTTCAATGTCTAGTACTGGAATGCCTCTTTGGCCACTCTTTTCTACTGCTGCTTCTGCAGCCTTAGGATCGTGATCGACATCTAGTTCTTTGTATTTAACACCTAATTTATCTAAATATTGTTTAGTTGCGTGACAGAAGCCACACCAATCTGCTGAGTAAATTGTTACGTTATTCATAGCCCTATTTTACACCACTATACTATTTATATATAGAACGCTTGTCTATAGGTGTTAAATACTGATATAATTTAAGTTAAGAATGAAAAAGACGACAGCGCAGAAAAGTACGCAATCGCCTAACAGCTCAAGTAAAGCAAAAAAATATGCTGACTATTACAATGCTAGTGGGTTATTTTTTAGTTTAGCCCTAGATATGACATGGAAGTTAGCTATTGCTATGTTGGCACCTGTAATCCTGGGAAGTTTCTTGGATAGTCACTTTAAGATTAAATCTGGCGCATTCATGCTTTCTGGACTTGTTCTAGGCCTAATTTTAAGCATTGTGGTTATAAGAAGCACCTTCAACGAATCTAATCGAATTACTCGAAATTTAAATGGAGCTAAGAAATAATGTTTAGCCTATTTGCTGATTCTGGTCCTGCTATTCATATTGCTCCAGGTGGAGTGTTAACTTTCCATGGAATAACAATTACTAACTCAATTTTATATGGATGGATAAGTCTTTTTGTAATTATTATTACCCTATTTATAGTATCTAAGAGAGTTAGAGTTCACCCTAAGGGTGGACTTATTCAATTTGTAGAACTTGGTGTAGATTTCGTTGGCAATATTGTAAGGAGTGCTTTTGAGGATAAAAAGAAAGCTGAAAAATATGTTCCAACTTTCGTAACTATATTCTTCATTATTTTGCTTAATAACTGGTTGGGACTAATGCCTTTCGTTGGTGAAGGATTTACTTCAAATAACTATCCTATATTTAGGCCACTAACAGCAGATCTTAATGCTACATTTGCTCTAGCTGTACTTGCCATGGGTATTGTTTACGCTGGATCTATTAAAGACTCTGGTGGATTTAAGAAGTATTTAAAACACTTCTTTATTGGAAGCCCAAAAAACCCGCTATATTTCCTGATTGGACTTCTTGAGATGTTAACTGATGCGACTAGGGTACTTTCTCTTAGTCTTCGACTTTTCTTAAATGTAACCATAGGAGAAATAGTAATTTCTGTATTTTCATACCTAGGTCATATCTTGGCCCCTATTTCTGCCCTACCATTCACCCTAATAGAGCTATTTATTGGAGCTCTACAGGCATATATTTTCACTATTCTTGCTACTATGTATCTGGCCATTGCGGTTAACCACGCTTCCGAGCATCACTCGGAGCACTTGACCGAAGAAGCATAAATTGAAACAATGAGCCGAGATAATAGTAATTAACAGGTAAAATTAATAAATAAAAGGAGAATAATATGACATTTGCCGAAGTAACAAACCTAGCAATCATTGGAAAAGGTCTAATGGTTGGATTCGGTCTAATTGGCCCAGCTATTGGTATTGGACTAGTTGGTGGAAACTATCTTAATGCAGTAGGAAGAAATCCAGAAGCAGCTAAGTTCTTAGGACAAGCTCTAATCTTCGTAGCTATTATTGAGCTATTCGGACTTCTAGCTTTCGCATCAATATTCATCGTAAAGTAAGGAAAATAAATTTTAATGTATTTTGCAGACTCATCATCAGGACTAGGAACTTTAGGGGTTAACGGTTCCTCATTTGTAATTCAGCTTATAACCCTAGTATTAGCTTTTCTAGTGCTAAGAAAATACGCCTTTGCTCCAATAGCTAAGATCTTAAAAGAAAGACGAGAAACTATTGAAGCCGGTGTTTCTTTAGGTGAGAAAATGAAGCAAGATGAAGAAAAGTTAGAGAAATCTATTGAAGATAGATTAGCTAAAGCGAGAGCTAAAGCCGACTCTATCTTAGGTGAAGCTAAGGACGCAGCTAAGGCAGCTGTTAAGGCTGGCGAAGAAGATGCTATTCGCAAAGCTGAGTCAATTCTAGAAGATGCTAGAAATAAGACTAAATTAGAAATGGATGCAGCTAAAGTTAAGTTAGAAAGTGAAATTGCAGGCCTAGTTGTTGAAGCTACTGAAGTATTAACCAGAGAGAAGATTGACTCTACCAAGGATGCAAAACTAGTCGATCAAGCTATTAAAGAGGTTAAATAATATGGGAAGACGAAGCAATTTAGCTAAATATATAGATTCAAGCATTGATGAGAATGTCAGTGTTAAGAAACTAGCTAAGCATGTTGCTGAGTATCTTCTCGAAGAAAAGAAAGTATCTGATTTAGAAAGTGTGATGCGGGATGTAGTGAATTTAAGAGCGGTAAAAGGTTTTGTAGAAGTAGACGCCTACTCTGCTCACAAATTAAGTGATAACGCTATTAAGGAAATTAAATCTACAGTTAAAAGTCATTTCAAGAATGCTAAAACGGTAGTAGTGAATAATTTAATAGATGAAGATTTAGTCGGTGGCGTAAAGCTATATATTGGAAGCGATCGATTAGATCTTAGTATTAAAAATAAGTTAAATATGTTTAGAGAGTTAACAGTAAAGTAAAGAAAGGCTGGAATAGAAAGTGTCAGAAATTACCATAAACGAACTATCCAAAGAAATTAGGGCTGCTATTGAGCAACTTAAAAGCAGACCTCAAATTGAAAATGTTGGTGTAGTAACAAGAGTTGGAGACGGAATTGCTTGGATCTATGGACTAAGTAATTGTGGTTACAATGAAATGATAGATATTGAAACCGATAAAGGAGGAAGCGTATCAGCCTTCGCTTTCAACTTAGGTGAAGATGAAATTGGTGCCGTACTACTTGGTAGTGACGTTAAGATTAAAGCCGGTGCTACTGCTAAACTTTCTGGAAAAGTACTTGAAATTCCTGTTGGTGAAGAACTAATTGGAAGAATTGTTGACCCTATGGGTAATCCTCTTGATGGTGGTCCTGCAATTAAAACTAAGACTATGAGTACTGTTGAGCGAACTGCTCCTGGCGTTCTAGCTCGTAAGAGTGTTAATGAACCTATGATGACTGGTCTAGTTGCAATTGACGCCATGGTTCCAGTTGGACGTGGTCAAAGAGAGTTAATTATTGGTGACAGACAAACTGGTAAGACTGCTATTGCACTAGATACTATGATTAACCAGGCAAAACAAAAGACTGGTGTTGTTAACGTATATGTAGCAATTGGACAGAAGTTTTCTAAGGTTGCTGCTCTAGCTGAAAGATTAAAGCGAGAAAAAGTAATGGATCAGACAATTATTGTTGCTACTTCTCCAAGTGATCCAGCAGCTATGCTCTACCTTGCTCCATATTCAGGTTGTGCAATTGGTGAATACTTTAGAGATAATTCTAAGCACGCTTTAATTATTTATGATGATTTAACTAAGCACGCTGCTGCTTACAGACAGATGTCACTTCTACTTAGACGACCACCCGGACGAGAAGCCTATCCTGGAGATGTTTTTTACCTGCACTCTAGACTACTAGAACGTGCTGCAAAACTTAGTGATGATTTAGGTGGTGGATCACTAACAGCGCTTCCTATTATTGAAACTCAGGCTGGAGATATTTCTGCCTACATTCCAACAAACGTAATTTCTATTACAGACGGTCAGATATTCCTAGAAACTAACCTATTCTACCAAGGAATTAGACCAGCTATTTCCGTGGGACTTTCAGTATCCCGTGTTGGTGGATCTGCTCAAACTAAAGCTATTAA
This sequence comes from Candidatus Saccharimonadota bacterium, assembly GCA_036745415.1. Lineage (GTDB taxonomy): Bacteria > Patescibacteriota > Saccharimonadia > Saccharimonadales > UBA4665 > CAILQE01. The sequence continues at coordinate 26,282 of DAIOGF010000004.1, read as the reverse complement.
GAATGTTGGTGGTGGACTAAAACTTGCTCTTGCTCAGTTTAGAGAGCTTGCAGCATTCTCTCAGTTCTCTACTGATCTTGATCCAGAAACAAGAAAGACAATTGAACGAGGACAAAGACTCACTGAGCTATTAAAACAGCCACAATATTCTCCATATTCAATTTGGGAAATGTATTCGATGCTTTACGTTGCTAACGAAGGAGCTTTCGACAGCGTACCAGTAGATAAGATTCTAGCGGCTGTTTCTAATTTCCATAGAACACTAGAAAGCAAACACTCTGCAGTTGTTAAGGCACTTAACACTGGAGACAAGCCAAGCGATAAAGATAATGAAACAATTCTAAAAGTAGCTAACGATTTAGCTAAAGAATACAAGAAGGAAAAGTAAGAAACTAAATGGCAAGCACAATAATACTTAAACGAAGGATTAAATCCATCAAAAACACCAGGCAGATTACTAAAGCCATGGAACTTGTTAGTGCTTCAAAACTTCGTAAAGCTTCACAGCATTCTATGAAGAGTAGTGAATACTATAACCTTTCATTAGAACTTCTTAACACTCTTAGTAATATTACTGAAGTTGAAAGACTAGATATGTTTGCCAAACGACAAGTTAAAACCAAGCTATACGTTTTGGTTACTTCAAACAGCGGACTAGCTGGATCATATAACTCTAATCCTATTAAACTTCTAACTAAGTACTTAAGCGATGATCAAGCCAAGCACATCAAAACTAAAGTAATTACAATTGGTAATAAGGGTGCGCAGTTCGTACAAAGACTTTCCGGACATGAATTAATTGCAGCTTACCCTGCTTTCCCTAACGAACCAAGCGCCAATGATATTCGTCCAATTCTAAATACAATAATTGCAGGCTTTAAAGCTAAAGAATTTGATGAAGTTAGTTTTATATTTACAGAGTTTATTTCCACAATAAAGCAGAATGCTAAAGTAGTTAATTTACTACCGATTAGCAAAGATCAATTTGAATCAAAAGAAAAAGTTACGACTGCATTTAATTTTGAGCCTAGCATCGAATCGGTAATTGATGAGATAGCTACAAGATTAATTGAAGCTCAGCTTTATCAGGGGGTTGTTGAATCCATAACTAGTGAGCACGCTATGCGAATGGTGGCCATGAAGAATGCGACAGACAACGCTAAAGATTTGATTGAGGATTATACATTAGAACTTAATACCGCTAGACAAGCAGTTATTACACAAGAGCTTGCTGAAATTTCTGGTGGAGTTGAAGCACTTAAGGCATAAAGAAAGGATAATATGGCAGAAGCTACAAAATTAAGAACAGGAAAAATTAGTCAGGTTATTGGAGTGGTTGTTGACGTAGAGTTTAAGAAAAATGATCTACCAGCAATCCTAAATGCATTAAAGGTTGAATTAAAAGATAGAACTTTAGTTCTTGAAGTTGCGCAGCATTTGAGCGAATCTATGGTTAGAGCAATTGCACTAAGTTCTACTGATGGATTAAAACGAGGCACACAAGTTGTAGACCAAGGTGAAACAATTAGCGTTCCAGTTGGTGATGAAACATTGGGACGAATGTTTAACGTTATTGGTGAGCCAATCGATAATATGCCAGATAAATTCAAGAATAGAGCTTCTATTCACCGTGATGCCCCTGCCCTTACAGAACAATCTGGAAAGATAGAAATTCTTGAAACTGGAATTAAAGTTATTGACCTTATTTGTCCTATTACTAAAGGTGGTAAGGTTGGTCTATTCGGTGGTGCCGGTGTTGGTAAAACAGTTCTTATTCAGGAGCTTATAAATAACATTGCTAAATTCCACTCAGGATATTCTGTGTTCGCAGGTGTTGGTGAGAGAACTCGTGAAGGAAACGATCTATACGGCGAAATGGAAGAATCTGGAGTGCTTAAAAATACTTCACTAGTATTCGGACAAATGAATGAACCACCTGGAGCTCGACTTCGAGTTGCATTGTCAGGACTAACTATTGCTGAAGGATTTAGAGATAAAGGTAATGATGTGCTTCTATTCATAGATAACATCTTCAGATTTACTCAGGCTGGTGCCGAAGTATCTGCCCTTCTTGGACGACTTCCATCTGCTGTAGGTTACCAACCTAACCTAGCTCAGGAAATGGGTGAATTGCAGGAAAGAATTACTTCTACAAAAGAAGGTTCTATTACTTCTGTGCAAGCTGTGTACGTGCCCGCTGACGACTTAACTGACCCAGCTCCAGCAACTACATTCGCTCACCTTGATTCAACAATTGTACTTAACCGAGCGCTAACAGAAATTGGTATTTACCCTGCTGTTGATCCATTGGACTCAAGCTCAAATATTTTAGACCCAGAAATTGTTGGTGAAGAACACTATAAAGTAGCTCGTGAAGTACAAAGAGTGCTACAAAGATACAAAGATCTTCAAGACATTATTGCAATCTTGGGTATGGAAGAATTATCTGAAGACGATAAGCAATTAGTTGCTCGTGCAAGAAAGATTCAAAGATTCCTATCTCAACCATTCTTCGTTGCTGAACAATTTACTAACAACCCAGGACAATACGTAAAATTAAGTGATACTGTTCAAGGATTTAAAGAAATTCTTGAAGGTAAACACGATGCTAAACCTGAAGGAGCATTCTACCTTAAGGGTGCTATAAGTGAAGTAAAATAAGATGTTTAAATTTAAGCTAGTTACATTAAGTGGAAAGAAATTTGATGGTGAGGTATATGAAGTTACCTTACCTACTCGTGATGGTCAAATCGGAGTATTGTCTCACCACATGCCATTAATTAGCGTAGTTAAACACGGCGCTATTATGGTTCGAAAGAATGAAAAAGATGGCGATAATTTACGTGAATATTTTGCTACAAATGGTGGCGTAATTGAAGTAGCTAATAATGAACTCAAAGTATTGGTAGACGAAGCAGATCATGCTGATGAAATTAATCAGGCAGAAGCTCAAGCTGCATTTGACCGAGCAAAGAAATTACGTGCAGAAGCTAAAGACCAAGTTAGTATTGAAAAAGCTCAAGAACTTATGGATCGTCAGTCAGTTAGACTTGAAGTTGCAGGTCTAAAACATAGACACCGAAAAAACTAATCTACTTTAACACTGCAGAATTTACAGCGTGTAGCTTTTTTAGGAATTGAGCTAAGACATTCAGGGCACTTCTTTTCATTAGGAGTGCCTTTTAGATTTGTGATCTCAATTAATTTATTTAATGGTTGTACTACAAAAAAGAAAACAACTAGTGAAATAATTAGGAATGAAATAATGCTACTAATAAAGTTTCCATAACTAAAAGTTGCACCATGAACTTTGAATACGTAAGTATCTAAATTCTTTGTTGCATGTCCTGTAAATATTCCAGTTAGTGGAGTTATTAAATCCTTAACAAATGAATTTATTAAATTGTTAAAAGCTGCACCAACCAGTACTGCAACCGCTAAATCTACGACATTTCCTCTTATTAGAAATTTCTTAAAATCTTTATACATAACTATTTTATTATACAGTAAAAACTGCTTTACAATATGTAAAATAAGCATTATGATAAGTTTATTATTTAAGTGGAGGAACAATATGTTCGGACGTGAAAAATTAGCTACTTTAGTGGCTGAATTTTTAGGTGCCGGGATTTTAACATTCTTGGTGCTATCAATATATTACTCGCAATTAAGCCTGCCTTATTTTGCGAGCTTAGCGACAGGAATTGCCTTTGCAGGTTTGATGCTTGCTTGGGGTAAATTCTCAGGTGCGGTTTACAACCCAGCTGTAGCAATCGGACTTTGGACTGTTCGAAAGCTATCTACTCTAGCTACTGTATTATACGTAGTATTCGAGTTCTTAGGTTCATGGGTTGCAGTAGAATTATTCAAGTACTTGTTTAATTCAAAATTACAAACAGTACAAGGGCACTACTCTTCTAGACTATTGATCGACATTGCTGTTGCAGTATTCGTACTTGCAATGGTATGGGCTGCTGGTTTACACCAGAAGTTATCTCGACCAGCACTAGCTGCTACAGTAGGTCTAGGTATGTTTACTGCAATGCTTCTAGCATCTGTAAACAGCATGGCATTATTAAACCCAGCAACTGCTCTATTTGTGCTTAGCACAAAGGGTTGGGTATGGGAAACTTACGTACTAGGATCTGTAGTTGGTGCTGTAGTAGCATTCAACCTTTACACTCTAGTATTTGACGAAGAAGGATTAACTTTCATCAAGTCAATTAAGATTACAACTACAACTGCTTCTGCAAGTCCTGCACCAAAGGCTGTAGCTAGTAAGAAAACTGCTAAGCGAACTACAACTTCAAAGTCCAAGAAGTCACGACGATAATTCGTTAATAGCAAATAAAATTAGGACCAGAAATCTGGTCCTTTTTTATATCTTACCGCTTAGTAAATCTTTTTCGAATTGATTAATTCCGGCAATGCTTTCTTTATACATAGAAACATCTGGGAAATTTAGGTTCATAATGTGTTCCCAAACTATTACTATTAGCTTTCTAATTTTAGCTTCTTCCTCGGGATTAAATTCTAGGTCTAATGTATGTGTTTGATCAGTGCTTTCTACGAAATCTATGGTGCCAATTTTAATCTCATAATCTTTATATTTCCTAGAGTTATTAAGTAGTAATTTGTAGAAATACAGCTGGTACTTATTAATGTGAGATTTTCTCTTATCTGCCCAAGTATCAAAAGGAGTTCCAGTTTTATAATCGAATATTCTAATTACTTTATTATCTTTATTGATAGATATTCTATCTATTTTTCCAGACATCTTAACTCCATCAATTTCAATCTTATCTTCATATAGAGATACTTCGCTTAGATCCCCTACTCTAAATTCAGATACATAATTTTCTAGGTAATGTTTAATTAGATCTTCGGATTTATGTAGCAAGGATTCTTTTTCTGTTTCAGTAAGAATCTTTTTATCTAAATCGTTTTTAACTACATTTATGATTTGATCATAACTTGGAATGCTTCCTGTAGTGTTTAATTCTTTCTGAACGAATTCTAAGGCGCTGTGAATCAGAGTTCCATAGAACATGCTCGTATTCTCAGGTTCTGGATATTTAAGGATGTGACGCTCTAGGAAATGGCGTGGGCTAGATCTTTCAATGTCTATGAAGTTTATAAAGGCACTAGGCGATAATCTTAAAGATTTAATTGAATCTTTAAGAATCTCTTCAACTTCTGTTTTATTTTCGTAAAGTCTATATCCACTTTGCCAATCTTCAATTACTACTTTTCTTGGAACTTTAATTTCTTCAGCAGTAATTGGCTCTTCACTGAAGTGTGGTGATAGTACTGTAGATATTGTTAATTCATCTGATACATCTACTTTCTTTTCTGCCTCATCTAGGAATGTTACAGGTTTAAGTGGAGAGTTAAATCCATCACTTAGTGACGAGGTTAATATTAATTCGTTTTTAGCTCTTGTTAATGCAACATAAAGAAGTCGTAATTTATCGTCTGCGGAATCTGATGCGTTTCTTATGAACTTAAGATTTATTGGTAGGCCTATCATATTAGGTTTACCTTTCTTAAGCTTGCCCCAAACATTATCCGTAAAATTAGGTATAATAACTGAGTCGAATTCCCTACCCTTTGATGAGTAAGCAGTCATTAATTTAATATCTTTATTGTTATTAATTTTTTCATTGGAGGCTAGAACTACGTTATTTATTTTTGCTGCATCAATGTAGGCTATAAAGTTGTCTATATTTCGTTCCAATTTTTCTGGCATTATAAACTGTTCGAATTTCTCTCGAATGACTACAAGTTTAGATAATAGTGAAACTAAATTAGCATCTTCCTTTAGATAGAATTCATGGAATTTATTAGTTAGTTCTTTGGAGTTAATTTGAACTGCCGATAAACCAATAATTTTATCTATGATGTGATCAAAAGATAGAGTTGTTGCATCTACGCTTAGCTTACTTAAGAAATTACTTAATTCTTTAGTGTTTGGTTGGTTGTATAGTCGATCTATCAAATTGCCTTTTTTATTGTGAGATATTTCTATAATTTCTCTGAAGTCTATAGCTAAGTATTCTTCATTAAGTAGTTTTGGAATTAGTTCCCCTGCTCTATGTTGATTGTTTTTTGATAGTGCGTGAACTATGCCTAAGTTAAGTAAAACTATTTCTACTAATTTATCTTCAAGTACATTTTCTCGTCTTTCATAACTAACATTAATTCCTTCACTATCGAAAATGTATGCATATTTTTGTAGTGTTTGATGTTTGGTTCCAAGTAGTGCTACATTCTTTTTATTTTTAAATAGATTTATGAGATAAGTTTCTTCTTCAATTGGACTGTTAAATACCAACCGTTGTATATTTCCTTGATTTTGATTATTAGATTTAAATGTTTTATCTAGACCAATTTCAGTAGTAAGTCTTGAGCTAATTTTATTACTGACAACTTGAGATAAATCTATAATGTTTTGGTTGCTTCTATAGTTTTGATCTAGGACCACAACTTTAACGTCGTTATATTGTTTAACGAAATCTAACATATGGAAGTGTTTAGCTCCTTGGAATGCATAAATAGCCTGGTCATCATCCCCCACTGCCATAACATTAGGTCTTCCTTCGTGAATAGGATGATCGCTAAGTAGTTTTACAATCTCGGCCTGAGCCTCGTTACTATCCTGGTATTCATCAAGCAGAATGTACTGATACTTTTCCTGAAGTGCATATCTAAATTCTTGATTATTTCTAAGAGCATTAACTACGTTAATGATGATGTCGTCAAAGTCGTGAAGTTTTTTACCTTTAGTAATCACTAAATATTTAGTATAGATTTCATTTAGATCGAGTAGTTTCTGATTTGTTTTAATTGATTCAACTTCATAAAATTTGTCTCTATTCAGGGTTAGGAAATCTCCCTTGAATGCAGTTAATAGTGAAGTTTTTTTTGTTTCTTTGAAATGTTCAATTCCATCAATTAAGCTTGAGTTAAATAGGGCTTTTAGGGATTCGTCGTCTTCGTAATTTTCATCAAGAAGTTGAGTAAAGAAAGGAACCGACTTGTTAGTTACTCTACTAAGTTCTGGTGTGAGTTCTTTTAATAATTCTTTTTTAGATTCAATGAAAGCTAGATTTTCCTCGGCTATTTTATTTAGTTTTTCCGGAGTGATTAGAGCTTTTTTGAGATCTGAAATTGTAGATATTAAACTATCTAGATTGTCGTCTTCAATATTCTTAAATTTATTCTTATAGCTAAGTCCGTCAATAATCTTCTTTATGATATTAATCTTATTTACATCTTCAACTAGATTAGAGCTAGTCATGTCACTAAAGTATTCTGGATAGTTTCTAATTAGATCGCTACCAAATGAGTGGTAAGTATACACATTAACATCACTCGAAGGTCTTCCTATTAAGTTTTCAAGTCGCTCATACATTTCTTCTCGTCCAGCTTCAGTGAACGTTAGACAAAGAATATTTGATGGTTCAACATCAGTATTTCTTAATATGTTTCCAACTCGAATACTAAGTAGCTGAGTTTTACCTGTTCCAGGACCAGCTATAACCATTAATGGGCCATAGATGCTATCTACTGCTTCACGCTGTTTTTTATTAAGTCGATTTAGGGCATTAATAAATGCATCTGAAGTATTCATAATACCTATACTATATCAGTTAAATGACTATTTTTGCTTACAGACCTTGCAGGTTTCGTAAGTATCGTTTTCTTTAACTAACTGCATCATTGCTTTTGGAATAGGTTCAATGTCAGAGTATCCTCTAAGATCAGCTATTTTTCTAATTAGTGCGGCACTGATTCCGTAAAAATTAAGCTTGCCCCAATTTAGTCCTGCCCAGTTTCTTCCGACTGGAACAACTGAAAATGGTCTTTTTGGCTTATATGCTTTTAGTTTACTTTCGCCAATCGATCTGAGAATATTATTGCTTACAAAATTAGCATCATTAAGTGCAGTTTGAGCCATGCCGCTGTAAGGCGTATTGGCATTATCTCCAATTACAAAGATGTTTGGTTCTGCTTGAAGGTACATATCTACTGCGACTAGTCCGTTTTTCATTAAGACGAATTCATTTTCTTTAAAGAATGGATTATTCGCGATTCCCGCGGTCCATACTACTGTGTGGGTTCGGATTGGTTTATTATTTACTATTAGTTCTTCTGGTGATTCACCTTGAACGGTGGCATTGGTATATACTTTGATTCCAAGTTGTTTTAATCTTTTTTCGAATCTATCTCCAATAGATTTTGTCATTCTAGGCATAAGAAATGGTTTTGCTTCAACAAGATCAATATGGAACTTGGTATTTTTAATATCGTGTTTCCGTAAGGTTTCTTTAATATATTCGTTAAGTGAGCCAGCTAATTCTATTCCGGTTGGTCCACCGCCGACAATTACGTAGTTTAATTCTGGTTCTTTTGTTTTTAGAAGTTGATCATGAATGTGGTTTTTAAACTTCTCTGCTCCATCTTCACTTTTAATATTGAAGGAATATTCCTCCATGCCTGGAATGTTGAAATAGTTTGTAATTGCACCAAGGGCGAAGATTACTTTATCGTAAGCAACACTTAGATTACTTGCAGTTACAAGTACTTTGTTTTTTCGATCAATGCTAACTATTTTATCTTTTAGGATATTTAAGTTAGTACCCTTGAAAATCTGTTTTAGGGGAATTGAAGCTGTGTTTCTGCTTTTACCTACTGCAATTTTAAATATGCTTGGGTAATATCTGAAGTTGTCGTTTGGGCAAACAAGAGTTACATCAATATCAGGATTATTAACTAAATTTAGCGCAGCTTTAACTCCACCAAATCCTCCCCCGACTATTACTATTTTTTGTTTACTCATTGTATGTGCTTATTATACCAAAGTCTTTATGTTAAAATATTAATTAAATATGGATGAAATAAAACAAAAAATAAAAGAAGCCGGTTTTAAGGGTGAATTAGATAATTCTTTGGCTACCCTACAGTTCTATTCTCATGATGCTTCTCTATTTGAAATAATGCCAAAACTAGTTGTATTTCCTATCGACCGTAAAGATGTCATGATAATCGTAAAAGTGGTTTCGGAAAATAAGGGTAAATATCCTAACTTAAGTATTACTGCACGTTCTGCCGGTACCTGCATGAGTGGAGGAGCTGTAAATGACTCTATAATTATGGACTTTACTAAACACATGAATAAGTTTGAGGGTATTACTGGTTCAGTAGCTAAGGTTATGCCAGGAATGTATTACAGGGACTTCGAAAAAGAAACATTGAAGAAAAATATGTTAATGCCTTCATTCCCTGCTTCAAGAGATCTAGCGGCTGTTGGCGGAATGGTTGCGAATAATGCCGGTGGAGAAAAATCTTTAGAGTTTGGTAAGACAATTAACTTTGTTAAAAAACTCAAAGTAGTCTTTGCTGATGGCAATGAATACGAAGTTGGTCCTCTTAATAGAAAGCAGTTAGATTCTAAAATGGTTCAAAAAGATTATGAGGGTGAAGTTTATAGAAAAGTATTTAAATTAGTTGATTCTAAATATGACGTTATTAAAAGAGCTAAGCCTCATGTTTCTAAAAACTCTATGGGATATAACATCTGGGATGTTTGGGATAGAGAAAAAGAAATCTTTGATTTATCTAAAGTTATAGTTGGCTCACAAGGAACGCTTGGAATTGTTAACGAGATTAATTTTGAATTAGTGCCGGTTAAAAAGCATTCAGGTCTACTAGTTCTATTTATGAAGAATCTGGATGATTTAGGTGAAGTTATTCCAAAGGTTCTTGAATCTAAGCCAGCTACTTTTGAATCTTTTGACGATCAGACTTTAATTCTTTCGATTCGCTTTATGCCAAGTTTTCTAAAACTACTTGGAGTTAAGAAATTTATTAATCTTCTGATTGGTCTTATTCCTGATGGACTTCAGTTGCTTCGAGGTATTCCTAAACTTATCCTAATGGTTGAGTTTAATGGAGATAGCGAAGAAGAGGTTCGAGAAAAGATTAAAAATCTTCATAAAGAACTTAAGAAATATAAAGCTAGATACGAGATAAATGGATTTGAAGAAGATGCTACAGAAGGTAAAAGTGAAAAGTTCTGGGTTATGCGAAGACAAAGCTTTAATCTTCTTAGAAGCAAAGTTAAAGATAAGCACACTGCACCATTCATTGATGACCTTGTAGTTAACCCTGAATATCTAACCGAGTTCCTACCTAAACTTCGAAATATTATTAATAAGTACAAATTATTCGCAACTGTTGCTGGACATATGGGCGATGGAAACTTCCATATTATTCCACTAATGAAATTAGAAGATCCTAAAGACCGAGCTAAGATACTGCCTGCGATGAAGGAAGTAGATAAATTAGTTCTTAAATATCATGGTTCACTTTCTGGTGAACATAATGATGGTCTAGTTAGAGGTCCTTGGCTTAAGGATCAATTTGGTGAAGAGATGCTACTAGTATTTAAAGATCTAAAAAAGATATTTGATTCAAAGAATATATTTAATCCCCACAAGAAGTCTGATGCTACTTGGGATTACAGCTTCTCACACATTAGAGAGCATTTTTAGGTAAGACAATTTCAACTGTAGTTCCATTACCTTCTTCACTGGTGATCTTTATTTCACCATCATGAAGGTCGCTAATCATCTTAGCGATTGATAGTCCTAGTCCGTAACCTTTGTTTTCTTGGTCTTTGGTTCTGGATTTATCTGCTTTATAGAATCTATCAAAGATATGATCTAAATCGTCGGAGTTAATGCCCCTACCCTTGTCCTCAATAATAATAGACACGCCGTCTCGACTATTCTTATATGTAATATCTACGCCAGATTTTTTATTAGAATATTTAATGGCGTTATCTAGAACTATTACTAATAATTGTTCAATACTTTCTTTGTCACCGTAAACTTTTAGATTAGTTTCTTTATTGTTAATTTTAATTTCTTTAATTTTAGCTAGATAACCTATTTTATTAATTGCTGAATTGGTAATTTCATTAAGATCATAATTCTTAAAGCTAGATTTTATTTCGCTAGCTTCAAGTCTTGAAAGCTTAAGTAAGTTGCTAATTATTCCCTCAAGTTTATCTACTTCCTCTAGGTTGCTCTGAATTGTTTTCTCTAGATCTTCTTTTGTAGATTTCTTATTTAGAAGTGCGACTTCACTCTCCATTCTTATTGCTGTTAATGGGGTTCTTAGTTCGTGAGAAACATCTGAAGTAAAATTCTTTTGTTGGTTTAATGATTCTTTAATTGGCTTTAGAGTTCTTTTCGCTAAGAAATAACTGGCAATTAAACTGAAAAATAATATTGCAATATTTAAGATTACTAATTTAATTAGTAATTCATGCTTGGACTGAATTATTTGATTGTCTGGTCTAGGAATTAGAATCGGTCCGTTAATATGTAGTTGATTAATAATGTTATGCTGCCTGTGTAAATCACGATCAATTATTCTAGCTCCAATTTGATAAATGATTCCTGAGAAGAATAAGGTAATTGCAGTTATTATTACGGTGTACGATAAGGTCAGCTGAGTTTTAGCGTTTCGAAACATAATCCTATCCCAGTTTGTACCCAAAACCTCTAACGGTTTTAATTAAATCTTTCTTATTCTTAAATGGTCTATCTATCTTATTTCTTAAAGACGCTATGTAGACTTCTATTGTATTAGGTAGAACGTTGGCGTCGTCATTCCATAGACTGCTCATAATCATTTCTTTATTTACAATTTGGCCTTGGTGTCGCATTAAATATTCAAGAAGGTAAAACTCTTTATTAGTTAGAGTTATTTCTTTGGTACCTCTTTTGACTGTGAATTTACTTACGTCTAATTTAAGATTATCTATTCGAAGAACTTCACTTACAAAGTTTTGGGGTCGTCTTAGCAGTGCTTTTACTCTTGCGCCCATTTCATCGAATGAAAATGGTTTAACTAAGTAGTCATCAGCTCCAGCATTAAGTCCTTCAATCCTATCTCCAATAGTTGTTTTAGCGGTTAGCATCATGATTGGTAGATTAAAATTTTCAGATCTGAGTTTTTTAACTAGTTCTACCCCGTCATAAGTTCCTGGAAGCATTCTATCTAGAACTACAAGATCATACTTAGAATTCGTGATGTAGTTATATCCATCATCTGAATCGTGAACCATGTCCACGGCATAATCTAAAATCTCGAGTCCTTTTTTTACTGCGGACGCGATTTTAATGTCGTCTTCTACTACTAAAATTCTCATAATGTTATATAATTATATAAAGTTTAAGTTGAAATATAGCTTAAAAATAAAAAATAAGTCTAAAACAAAAACAGGATAAACTGGTAAATTATATATAAATTATGCCATTAAGAAGAAGAAAACACAAATCGCACGGTGCTGAACAATCAAATAATTTAGGTAGAGATCCACACCTTGATCATCTGTATAGAAAAAGCCGAGATGCATTCCCTACTCTGCAGTCCAATATGTCTTCATATCATACGAATTCATCTTTCAATAAATCTAACAGTAAATCACATAGGCGCCATCACAAGAGTGAAGACTTTAATGATTTAGAGCCAAAGAAACATCATAGAAAGATATTTAGATTTAAAAGAATATTTTTAAGCTTAGTGCTTCTGGGCTTGATAGTAGGTGGATATTTTGGCTTTACCTTTGCTATGAATATGCACAAACTATTCGGTGGAAATATCCTTGATGTATTTAGAACTGCCACACTAAAAGGTGCATCCGAAGGAAGAGTTAATATACTGCTTACTGGAAACTCAAATGATGATCCTGGACATCAAGGTAGTCTTTTAACTGATTCAATTATGATAATTAGTATTGATACTAAGAACAATACTTCTTACCTTCTTAGTATTCCTAGAGACCTATATGTAAATATTCCAGGATATGGTTGGAATAAAATTAATGCAGCTTATGAATATGGGCAGAATGACGGATTCAACGAAAATGGACTTCCTAAAGGCGGGATGGGATTACTTGAAAAAGTAATTCAATCGGATTTCAATGTGAGGCTCGACTACTATGCTCTAATAAACTACGCGGCAATTAAAGATGCCGTAAATGCGGTAGGCGGAATTGATGTAAATATACAGAGCGGTGATTCCAGAGGACTTTATGATCCAAGTATTGATTACACTACAGGTGGGCCTTTGGTTAATCTAAGTAACGGAATGCATACATTAAACGGCCAACAGGCATTAGATCTAGCTAGAGCTAGAGGTGACGCTGATGGATCTTATGGATATGCTCTAAGTGATTTTACTAGAACTGCCAATCAGAGACTTATGTTAGTTGCACTTGAATCTAAGATTATGTCAGCTGGAACATTATCTAATCCATTCAGGTTAGCTAACTTATTTACTTCATTAGTTAAGAATGTGAATACGGATATAGATCTGCCTACTGCCCACGCCTTCTATAACTTATCCAAGAAAGTAAATATTAATGATGCCAAATCACTATCTTTCCAGAATGCTAATGGAGTAAATCTACTTAAGAACTATTACACTACAGACGGACAGCAGGCATTGTCGCCTAAGGCTGGACTTGGTAATTATTCTGAGATGGTAGACTACATAAATAGTATTAATTCAGCCAACTAGCTATAATTAAATTTAATGTTAGGAAAGAATACTAAGTTACTCTTAAGGATTCTGTATTTCATTCTCTTTATATTCTTAATGTTAGTTTTAGTATCTTTATTTAAAGATTTTAAAGATAGTGTTACATATTTAAAAAAGAGCTCTAAGTTATTTGTAGCGCTCATCTTAGTCTTTAGTTTTTCTAATTTCATCTTAGCTGCATCCTCATATATTTTTCTTTCATTCAAGAAATTAAAAGTACTAAGAAGTGTTTTAGTGCAATTTGCAGCTAATACTATGAATAGAATTCTTCCAGGCGGTATAGGGGCAATTGGTACTCTTTATGATTATTTAATTAAATCTGGAAACTCTAAGCCTCAGGGGCTGGCTTTAGTTTCTTTAAATAACCTACTGGGCCTTATTGCTGGAGTGTTAAACCTAGTTCTTCTTCTTTTGTTTGGAAATCTTTCTGTTTTATCTAAGCTTAACTTTAAGCTTAGTTCATATCTTATAGTTGGTCTGGGCCTAGGTTTATTTATTGGTGCAGTTTATTTAATTTATAGATTTAATAAGAAAGCTAGAAAATTTATCATTGAATCTTTTGTTCAACTCAAGAGTTTTAAAGATCATAAATCTAGATTAGTTCTATCTTTTGCTGTTCAGCTACTACTTAATGTTTCTAATGTGCTTTGTTTGTATTTTGCTATTAGGGCGCTTCATCTTGATTTAAATATTGCTGAAGTTGGACTATCTTATAACTTAGCTATATTATTTGGAAATATCATCCCTGCTCCGGGTGGCGTTGGAAGTGTTGATGCCGGTCTTGTCGGAATCCTTATTATTTTTGGTAAGACATTGCCTCAGGCGGTTGCTGTATCCATTTTATTTAGAGTATTGAATATGTGGGTACCTTTTATTCTTGGTTTACCGGCCATATTTATTGCCAAGAAAAAGAAATACATTTGATATAATAATATTAGCGATATGGGAGATAAGTTTATCTTTTCTTTCTCATAGGCTTATTTAAAGTAAATAGATTTTGTCCATAGCTTACTTTAGTTACGGATCCTAATGACTAGACAGCTAGTCCCTTTTAAAACCCCCTAATTAACCTTATAAATTAAAGAAAAGGATCTATTTACTATGAGACAAAAAATTGACCAAGAAGCCAGCGTTGTGATGTATTATTCGGCAAGAAAAAAAGTTGCTCTTCCCCACCTTATTAGCTGGCAGAATACCGAATACCAAGTGGGAGAAATAGGCTATCATCATAAAATTCGTGAAGGAAGAACTCTTTATCATATTTATGAATTAATTGATGTTGGTAGCAACCTATGGTTCAGAATAAAACTTAATACAGACAATCTTCATTGGACTGTTGAGGCGATTAGCGATGGACATGGAGATTAGTACTAAAGAAGCATTAATCATGCACGTTGATCTTAATAGCTGTTTCGCTATTATTGAGCAGCAAGCCAATCCTCTGATTAGAAATAAGCCGGTAGTAATTGCGGCTTATGATACTCCCCGCGGCATGATAATTGCGTCATCATATGAAGCTAAGGCGTTGGGACTATCTTTGGGACTTAGTGTTGCTGACGCTCGGAAAGTTTATCCGGGAGTTGTAGTGATGATGCCCGATCCAGAAAAGTACTTTGATGCGAATCGAAGATTTTCTAAATTACTCAATAAATATACAAACAAAGTTGTCGCTAAATCGGTGGATGAGTTTGCCGTAGACTTTGAAGGCTCTCCGGCTATTAGGGCTGGAATGACTATGGAAGAAATTGGAATGAAAATAAAAGAAGATGTTAAAAGAGAGCTAGGTTCTTACGTTACTATAAATGTTGGAATTGCGCCGAATCGTTTCTTGGCTAAATTAGCCGCTGGACTTAATAAGCCGGATGGCATGAATAGGATTGATTATACTAACTTAAGAGAAGTTTTAGCTAAGTTAACTTTAATTGATCTGCCCGGAATTAATTATCGGTACCAAGCTAGACTCAATCTTAATGGAATATACACTCCCCTGCAGTTTTTAGATGCAGATTTAGATAAGTTAAAGAAACAAGTTTTTGGAAGTATTGTTGGATATTATTGGTATTTAAGACTGCGTGGATATCCAATTGATCAGATAGATTTCTCTAGAAAAACCATAGGACAACAATATGCACTAGGCAATAAAACAAAAGATATTGATGAATTGTCTAGATTAATCATGAAGCTGTCCGAGAAAGTAGGAAGAAGGTTAAGGAGGGCTAATTTAACTGCCGGTGGAATATACTTAACTGTTGGATTTGAAGGATATAGATTTTTTGCCCATAGGCAAAAAGTTAAGGAAAGAATTTATGCCACACAGCAAATACATCGTGAGGCTATGAAGATGTTAAATTCAATCGATATAGTTTCGAGGGTTACTAATATTTCCGTGACCGTTTATGACCTTAAGGATCTACGGTACAAACAACTTAACTTATTTATTCCCTCAGAAGCTGATCTTTATTCAATTGCTAATGCATCCGATGAGGTAAATGATAGATATGGCGAATTTACGATTACGCCAGCCAGAATGGCAAATATGCAGGACGTTATATTAAAGCGTGTTGCTTTTGGGAAGATTGAATAGAGGTCACCTTAATTTAATATGAAGTGAAGTTGTCTTATTGACAATTCTAAATTGCAGTAATATGCTTATGTTATATAAATCTAAATAAAGATATAAAAATGGTTAGTTTAAATATATTAAATAACATTGCGAATAGTATTAAAGTAGGTGGAAGCAGTATAGACTTGGGTGCTCTAGGAGCATTTCTTGGGGTCTTATTTTTAATTGCATTCGTTGTTGCTGTGATCACGGTAATAGTTTATTGGCGAATATTTGCAAAAGCTGGCAGACCTGGATGGGCAGCGTTAGTGCCATTTTATCAGACATGGGTATTGTTTGATGTATTGGGATGGAAGCCTTGGTTATCTCTAGTTTATGCTTTCTCTGGAGTTCTAGGTTATGTGAATAAATGGTTGTTTATGTTGTGGGCATTAGCTGCGGTGGTCGTAAGCTTCATGATTGCATTTAGACTAGCTAAAAAGTTTGGTAAGAGTGGTGTATTCGCATTCTTCGGACTTATATTATTCCCATACATTGGTTATCCAATGCTAGCTTTTGGAAAAGCTCAGTACCAAAAATAGTCTAAGTTTATTAATTTATAAAGCTGGAGAATTAATCTTCAGCTTTTTAATTTTTTTTAATTTTTTATATAAATTCATCTACTCAAGATATGAATTTATATTAAATATTTAGAATAGTCTTTAATAAATCGACGAATATTTTCGTCGTAATCTTTACTCATCACACAAAGTCCAATTGATGGCATATAGTTATTTTACCCTGTTAATAATCTGTAATCAAACTACGCTAAATTATAATATATTTAAACTTCTCTTATCTGTTATTTTATGTTAGAATGTAGTCAGTATAAATGAATCGTAATTTGTTTATGATTCATTTTTTTATGCTAAGAGAAAAATATTATGAATCAAGATCCAAGCAAAATTCGTAACATTGCGATTATCGCACACGTTGACCACGGAAAAACTACCTTAGTTGATGGTCTATTAAAGCAGTCTAATACTTTTAGAGACAACCAAGCTGAAATGGAACAAGAACTAATTATGGATAGTGGTGATCAAGAAAGAGAACGTGGTATTACTATTACCGCTAAAATTACTGCCGTGCAGCATGATGATTATCGAATTAACATTATCGATACTCCAGGACACGCCGACTTCTCTGGTGAAGTAGAGAGAACTCTAAATATGGCCGATGGTTGTATTCTAATTGTTGATGCACAAGAAGGCCCTATGCCTCAGACTAAGTTCGTGCTTTCAAAGGCTCTAGCGCTTGAACTTAAACCAATCGTTATTATTAATAAAATAGATAAGCCTGCTTCTAGAATCAAGGAAGTGGAAGATGAGATAGCTAACTTATTCTTAGAACTTGCAGTTCACGAAGATCAACTTCACTACCCTGTATATTATGCAATTGGTAGATCTGGAAAAGCTTGGGAAGAAGTTCCTTCTGACCCAGAAGCAGATGCTAACCTTGAACCTATTTTTAAGGCAATTATAGAAAAAGTACCTTCACCTAAAGTTGAATTAGATAAACCATTTCAAATGTTAGTTACTGCTCTTGGTAGAGACAATTTCAAAGGTAAATACTCTATCGGAAGAATTACTAGAGGTAATGTTAAAGCTGGTATGGCAGTTGCGGTTATAGATAAAGACGGTAAAGTTACTAAATCTAAAGTAGATAACGTATTTATGAGCCGTGGGGTCAGTAAATTTGAAGTTGATGAAGGAATTGCAGGAGATATAGTTCAACTTACAGGAATAGATAATGTGAAAATTGGTGAAACTATAGCTGATGCAGATAATCCTGATGCATTGCCTGTAATGGAAGTAGAAGCTCCTACTCTTAGGATCTACTTGGGACCTAATACTAGCCCATTCAAAGGTTTAGAGGGAGATTTCAATACTGGACGTCAACTTGAAGAAAGATTAAACCGAGAACTTGAAACTAATATTGGTTTACGTGTAGAAAATGATGGAATTGGATTCTTAGTTTCTGGACGTGGTGAACTACACCTTAGTGTTCTTATAGAAGCTATGCGTCGAGAAGGATATGAATTTGAAGTAGGACGACCACAGGTTGTAACTCACGAAGAAAACGGTAAGACAATGGAGCCGGTAGAAGAAGTTATTATTGAAGTGCCTGCAGAACACGTTGGTGCTGTTCAGATGGAATTAGGAGCAAGACGAGCTATTCAGAGAGAACAATTCACTACTGCTCAAGGATTATCTAAATTAGTTTATACAATGCCTACAAGAGCATTAATTGGAATGAGAAACACTCTTCTTACCAATACTAAGGGAACTGTTATTATGAATACTTTAAGTAATGGATATCAAGAAATGGGTGCCCCACTACAGCAGCTTAGAAATGGTGTATTGATTGCCTATGAAGCAGGTGTATCTACTCCTTATTCATTAGCCAATGCAGAAGAACGTGGAGTAGTATTCGTAGAACCTGCGCAAAAAGTATATGCCGGGCAAATTGTAGGTCTAAACAAGCGTCAAGAGGACATGGAGATAAATGTATGTAAAGCTAAGCAGCTTACAAACATGCGAAGTAGTTCTAGCGACGGTGTTGTTCAGCTTACTCCGGCTACTATCTTTAGTCTTGAAGAATGTCTAGACTTCATTGAAAATGATGAACTATTAGAAGTTACTCCAAAGAGTTTAAGACTTCGAAAAAAAGAACTTGATCCTGTCAAGCGAAAACGAACCAATAACAGATAAGGTAACTAAATATTCCAGAAATAATTAATATAAAATTGATAATTTATGGAATTTTTAAATATAAATAAAAAAGATCATTCGCTTGAATGATCTAGTTATATTAACTTGGCTAGGGCGGAGGGATTCGAACCCCCGAATGCCAGGACCAAAACCTGGTGCCTTACCACTTGGCCACGCCCTAATATACAGATAGATTTTATCTTAAAATAGCCATTTTAACAAGGTTAGATAGGGTTGGTGGTATAATTGAATTAACAATTATTATGTTTAAGCTACGAAAAAATCCAGACGAAAGCATAGAAATAAAAGTAAGTTTTGAAACTTTTGTTAAAATCGGACTTTTTATTGGTGCTCTATTTTTATTCCATGGCTTTGTTTCTAAAGCGAATCACGCTCTATTTCTAATTGGTATTTCTATATTCCTAGCTCTTGCACTTAATGCGCCTATTAGTAAAATTGCAGCTCTTGTGCCCGGTAAGAAGAAAGGAAGTCGTGCTCTTGGTACTGCCCTGTCTTATTTACTAGTAGTTATAATACTTGGAACATTTCTTGCTATGGTTATACCTCCATTAGTTAAACAAACAGATAAACTTATTGCTCAGGCTCCTCATCTGATTGATGAGTTTAGAAATCAGAATGGTGCTGTCGGTAATTTTATTCGTAAGTATCATTTGCAGAGCCAAGTGACAGCAATCTCCAATCAATTAGGTTCTAAGGTGCATAATCTTGGCGGAGATGCATTTACCACCGTAGGAGCTATTGGTAATAGTATATTTACAGTTCTAACGGTGCTGGTTCTGACCTTCATGTTATTAGTTGAAGGACCGAGATGGCTTGATTTCATTAAGAGATTATTCCCCTCAAAAAGACAAAAAACTCTTAATAACCTAGGTAATGAAATGTATCGGGTTATAAAAGGATATGTTAACGGACAGGTATTACTTGCTGCAATAGCTACTCTACTTATAACTCCAGCATTATTTATATTACATATAGGTTATCCAATGGCTTTAATTCTTCTAGTATTTATCTGCGGTCTTATTCCAATGATAGGTCACAGTATTGGAGCGGTTATAATTACTACCGTTGCGTTATTTAACTCTATACCAAGCGCAGTAATTATCCTTGTGTATTACATACTATACTTGCAGTTCGAAAACTATGTCATTCAGCCTAAAATACAGGCCAATACAACCAATATGAGTCCATTCTTGGTATTCGCATCACTTATTGTCGGAGTAAGCTTTGGAGGCCTTCTAGGAGGTTTAGTGGCTATTCCAGTTGCAGGCTGTTTGAGAATAGTTGTATTAGAATATCTTAGAAATAAGAGATTTCTTGATGATGACAGCTTCGAAGAAGCTATTACCCCAGATAGTACCAGTAACTAGTTTGTTTATCTCTTAGCGCTATATTCTTTTTAAGTAATTTATCTCGAATTTCATCAGATAACTTATAGTTATTATCTGCTCTTGCGGCATTCCTTTTTACTATTAATTCTTTATCTTCTTCAGATATATCTTTGATCTCTCCCAGTTTAAGTCCTAGTAGGTTATCTATGGTTTTAATTAATGTATTAAAATCCTTAAGGTCTTTGACGTTAAGTCCGTTATCTAATACTTTTTTGTTTACCTCACTAAGTATTGTCATTACTTTAGGAGTATCAAGATTGTCCGCCATGGAGTTAATTAGATCTTTAGATATTTTTTTAAAGTAAGCTTTTTGTCTTAGAGATTTTTTATTTGCCTGATATCTAACTACACTCATAGATTTAAGATCATTTAGTCTGTTCTTGGCGGCTTCTAAAGTATCAAAACTAAACTGAGACTGAGTAATATAACTAGATTCTAGAATTAGAATTCTAAGATCTTGTGCATCAAAACCTTTTTTACTTAAATCCTCTAATCTTATTGAGTTCCCTAGAGATTTAGATATCTTCTGACCATTAACATTAATATGGTTTGAGTGCATCCAATAGTTTGCGAACCTCTTGCCTGTTGCAGCTTCGCTTTGTGCGATTTCGTTAGAATGATGAACAGGTATATGGTCTATTCCACCAGCATGGATATCTAGAGTACTGCCAAGATATTTCATTGCCATTGCAGAACATTCTATGTGCCAACCTGGAAAACCTTTCCCCCAAGGACTATCCCATTCCATGTCTCTTTTAGATTCTTTGGGGCTAAACTTCCATAATGCGAAATCTGTTTTATTCTTTTTTTCTATATTTAATTCTACTCTAGCTCCAGCTTGTTGTTCATCCACGTCTAGCTTTGCAAAATCTGCATATTTTTTAAATTTGAAAGTATCGAAATATACGCCGTCGTTAATAACGTAGGTATATCCCTTCTTTTCTAGGACTTGTATAAGTTCAATTTGTTCTTTAATGTGTTCTGTGGCCCTTACTATATTGCTGGGACTTAATATGTTTAGGGAATTCATTTCGCTTAAAAATTCAGCTTCATATATTTTAGCTACATCCCATGCGGATTTACCTTCTCTTTTAGCGCCCTTTTCTAATTTGTCTTCACCCTCATCGGCGTCAGATACTAGGTGTCCAACGTCAGTTATATTCATAACCCAATTAACTCTATAACCAACGGATTGTAATGTTCTAACTAATAAGTCCATTCTAACGTAAGTAAACCAGTGCCCAATATGTGCGTGATCATAAACTGTGGGACCGCAAGTATAGAGCGTTACGGTTTTCTTTTTTATTGGACGGAATTTTTCTACTTTTCTAGTTAGTGTATTGTATAACTTCATTTTTCTTTTTCTCTTCTTCCAATAATTCATTTGTTTTAGATATAATCTGTCTTTTAAGTTCTTCAACGTTATTATAGTCATAAGTCTTAAATCCTGAAGAATAGTCATGTCCACCACCGCCAAAAGTTGAAGCTAGTTTTTCGGCAATTGGATATCCATTCTGTGATCTTACTTTTCCAAGAATTCTGCCATCGTTATATAACTTAATTGCTACCACTATTTTATTGCCCTCGATTAGTCTCATGTCTTCCATGACTAGCATTGGAGGATTGTATAATGGTGAGAATTTAACTATTTCATCAAAAGGAATAACTAATATTGCTAGCTGATCATCTAGATATGTTTCAATTCTTTCCAGCAATCTTCCTTTGTACTGTGTTAGTTCAAGAGTCTTTTTAAATGTTTCCCTTCTTTTTTCTTCAAGTTCACTAATACTTACACCTTTTTCTACCAATTCAGCAACAACTCTTATTGCTGCAGGAGTAACATTCGGTGTTGTAAGTCCAAGGCTGTCGGACTGAATAGTTACCATTACAGCCTCTAATGCTTCTTTATTCATTTCTAGATTATGTTCGCTAGCGATATTATAAATTAACTCTCCGGTTGAGACGGTTTCGTTATTTAAATATACAGATGCAAAATCTATGGTTGCATCTGAGATGTGGTGGTCTAGCATAATGCAAGGTTTAGATCTAAGTTGAGCTAAGTAGGTTGAGTCTAGATTATCTAGTAGAGTTATGGTTGATGTATCAACAATAATGCTTAAGTCGAAATGTGCAGGAAGTTCTTTTTGTACTCTACTCCATGCTGGAATATATCTTAAGTAGGTAGGAACATCTACTGAACAGTACATATATACATCTTTGCCCATTGTAGTTAAGATTTGCTCTAAAGCTATGGAGCTACCCAAAGAATCGCCATCTGGATTATCTGCTTGAATAATAACAATCCTATTAGCCTGGTCGATTAATTCTTTGAATTTATTTATTTTTTCTTTATCCATTTATATACATTATACCTTAAAGGGTTTGGCGACCTTCAAGGGCTCTTCCTAGTGTTATTTGATCGGTATATTCAATATCCACACCAATTGGTATTCCTCTAGCTAATCTAGTTACTTTTACATTGCTTGGCTCTAGTTGCTGTCTTAAGTAAAGTGCAGTGCTTTCACCCTCCACACTGGCATTTGTAGCTAGAATAATTTCTTTCACATCATCTGTCTTTATTCGTTCTATTAATTCTTTAATGTGCAGTTGATCTGGACCGATTCCGTCAATTGGAGACATTAGTCCGCCTAGAACATGATAAGTTCCCTTGTACATCTTAGTTTTCTCTATAGCGATAATATCTAGAGGCTCGGCTACCACTAATATTGAGGTTTTGTCTCTAGTGGGATCGGTATATAAATGAGACTGTGTTTCACTTTTGGGAATCAATGCAAAAGTAACTTCACAATAACCTACGTTAGAGTGAAGTTGTTCTAGTGCTTCTGCAAGTTGATTTGCTACCTTTGGATCTCTTTTTAGAATGTTATATGCATAACGTTCAGCAGACCTACTTCCAACGCCTGGAAGCAATTTAAATGCATCAACCAGCTCACTAAGAGCAGGAGGCAAATTATCCATGTTACATTCCTAGGTTAAGAGCGCCCATCATAGGTTGCATCTTTTCAGCTGCAATCTTCTGAGACTGGTTGATGGCTTCTTTAACCGCATCTTCTAGCCACATCTCTAAAGCTTCAATGTCATCGAAATCTACTTTGTCTTTATCGATATGAATTTTCTTAATTTTTTGATCGCCGGAAATATCTACTTTAACGGCTCCGTCACCTTTTTCTACGCTAATAACTTGTCTTTCAAGTTCTTTTTGAATCTTTCTAACCTTCATCAGCATTTTTGCTTGATCAAATTTACTCATAATTTCTCCTATTTACCCTTATATTATATCAATCTAATTAATAGATATAAAATAGGACTTTACATCTTTATTGTGAGGCCATGCAATAAAGTAAGCACGGTAGTTTAAAATGCAGCTTAATACAACTAGCGAATACACTAAACTTAATCCAATGGCTCTGGCTATAGGGTTTTTTGGAAATACCTTAAGCCATCTTTGAATAAACAAAGCTATTCCAGTTGCAGAGAATATATACATTAGAGGTGTAAGTAAGCTCAAATCGTTATTGTTATTTAGTGCAGTAATAAATAGGCCGATTCCAAAGCATGTAAATAATGTTACGGCTGGGCTCTTTTTAAGATTTCTGGAGTAGAAATATATGCCAAATATTGAGCTAAATAATATTAGGAAATCTAGTACGGGTGCTTTATTTAGCCATATTTCTGGCTGATTAGGACCAAATAGGAAAAGATGATAAAGAGTTTTAACAATATTCAATGGAAGATTCTCCCAATTGGTTAATATTGAACTGAGTCCAAAGAATGTAAATATATTAGTCATTGAGCCCATGAAATATTTAATAAGTAATCCAAGAGTTATTAATGCACTGGGAATATAGTAATAATAAGGATTTTTTAGATTCTTGAAGCCTGCACTTAGTTCTTTTTTGCATCTTAGGATCGCAAATATAACGAATAAAATCATACCTGGAGTAAATAATAAAGCTGGCCATACTAGAGCTGTAATAATTAAAAAGTATTTTGAATTAAGGAAATACTTCTTCAAAACTACAATTGAATAGATCAATGTAATAACGCAGAAAGTGTAAGCTATAGAATTAATGCCAAGTCTGGAGATGTGCAGAGTCCACGCGCTAAAACTAAATAGCACTGTACCTAGTAGGGCAGTTCTTCTACCTAACCATGATGCAATTATTCTGTATATGAAGAATATGCTTAAAAGTCCGAAAAATACTGATGCAAGTCTAATTTCGAATACACTTACTGTATTAGAGAATATACCAAAAATATATCGAACTAATTTCAGACCTAAGAAACTCGGATCATTAAATATCTGGCTGATACCTTGTTTTGGAAA
The DNA here is from genome assembly GCA_036745415.1 of Candidatus Saccharimonadota bacterium. Classification (GTDB taxonomy): domain Bacteria; phylum Patescibacteriota; class Saccharimonadia; order Saccharimonadales; family UBA4665; genus CAILQE01. The sequence goes on along the minus strand of DAIOGF010000004.1, from coordinate 1,595 downwards.
ATTTAATGTTTTTTCTTGTATGGAAATGCCATTAACAATGCTAGAGAGTTTATAGATATATAAATATATAAATAATAGTGCTAAGGGAATATATTTAGCTAATTTTAGATAGTTAATTTTATTTAGATTTAACTTCTTGAGCCACCCGCTAATATCTAGATTATTCATTTATGATTTATATTATATCTTATTATTCAGCAATTGGTGGAGATGAGTGTCTTGTATCTATTGATCGGAATCTTTGCTTCTCATTATCGAAGTATAGTTCTACGCCTCCGATAGGACCGTTTCTATGTTTTTTAATAAATATGTCTGTTATTTTCTTTCGCTCAGTTTCAGGTTTGTAGAATTCTTCACGGTAAATAAATGCCACCACGTCGGCATCTTGCTCAATAGAACCTGATTCACGAAGGTCGGCTAGCTGAGGAATTTGCGGAGATCTATTTTCAACTGAACGACTTAGCTGAGATAAAGCTATCACTGGAACATTTAACTCTCTGGCTATACCTTTAAGTCCTCTAGATATTTCACTCACCTCTTGTACACGATTAGATTCACCGGCAAACTTACTTCCACCACTCATAAGCTGTAAGTAATCCACAATAATTATTCCAAGAGGGTGTTTATGTGCCTCTCTTCTAGCTTTGGTTCTTAGTTCGCTAACTGTAATTCCAGGAGTATCGTCAATGTATATAGGAGCTTCTGAAAGACTGCCCATAGCTTGGCCGATTTTTTCAAAATCAGTGTCACTCAAGTTTCCAGTTCTAAGCGCCCAAGCATCTACACCAGATTCCATTGATAGTAATCTATCCACTAATTGTTCTTTACTCATTTCTAGGCTGAAATATATTACTGGGAAGTTAGATTTTGATGCAATGTTGTGAGCGAAGTTTAAAGATAGCGCAGTCTTACCCATTGAAGGCCGGGCCGCAATAATAATCAAATCGCTTTTTTGGAATCCAGCTAGAATTCCGTCTAGATCTTTAAATCCAGTTGGAACACCTCTAATCTTACTTTTATCTCTATGTAGTTCGTCTAATCTTTCAAAGCTGTCTGCTAAGATAGACTCAATTGATACTATATTCTGTTTTACGTGTTGATTAGATACATTAAATAATCTTGTTTCTGCTTCTTCAATTAGATCTCTTAGTTGTTTTGATTCATCTTGAACTAATTCTCCTATTTCAGAAGAAATAGTAATCAGTTTTCTTCTCATAGCTTTTTGTGCAACTATCTCAGCGTATTGTTCTATGTGAGTTGCCGTAGGAACGAAATTGGTTAACTCAGCTAAATAGGAAGGTCCTCCGATAAGATCTAATTTACCATTGGATTTTAACTGTTCAGCTAGAGTTAGAACATCAATTGCCGAGTGATTGTTGTATAAGTAAGCGATTGCTTCATAGATATATTCATGTTTTTTGTCTGAGAAGTCTTCAGCGTTGATTGAGTCGGCTATTTTAACTATTCCATCAGTATCTATAAGTATGGCGCCCAGTAAGCTGGCTTCAGCCTCAACGTTAGAAAGATTAGATTTATTACCCTCGTTCATATGCTCATTATATTAAGTTAATATCAAATATGGTATTGCTTATGCT
>DAIOGF010000003.1:0-122967 GCA_036745415.1 Candidatus Saccharimonadota bacterium | reverse complement strand
TCAATATAGGTACGCAGCTGCAAGAAAATTCTGGAACTAACGGATGGACCAATAATGGAGCTTATCAGGGTACAGCTGGTGGTGCGTCTGGCAATGGTGGATCCGGTGGAGCTGGAGGTGGCGCAACCGCAACTGCTGGTAGCCCGGGAAATTCACCGGGAGGTGGTGGTGGAGGTGGTGGCGCTAAATCTTCTACCCCTTATACTTCTGCAGCCGGAGGAGCGGGAGCCAATGGTCAAATAGTTTTCACTTACTATAATAACGGTTCTGGTAATTTTACAAATACAAGTGTTGCAACCAACATTAATCCAATTATTACTATTTCAAATACCAACAACATAAGCTTGAATGTTACACCAACAACAACTGGAAATATGTCTTACGCTGCTGACCTTATTACAATTACGACTAACGATGTCTCTGGATATAATCTTACGGTTAATGATAATGGTAATATCGATCCTCATACTAATTTCTTATATAACGGCGCCAATGTTATATGTGCAGCTCCGTCCACAGCGGGTAGTTCTAATGGATGGACGGGTAGTTTAAGTCCGTTAGGAAGTGGAATATATAATGGTGGTTGCAGCACAAATACCTCTGGGTCTTGGGGATTTGCGGTATGTACTCCAGGAACAGGTGCTCCAGTTAAAAATTTAGCCACAGGAAATTATATAAATGGTACCACTTCAGCGCCTGCAAACTGTCCATTAACTGCAGCTCTATCGTCAGGATCTCAAAATATTGCATTATCTGGAGCTGTTAACAATATTTGGTCGGCTATGGGTGGAATAAGCAGTATTTACACTATTCAAAATAAGTCGGGAGTAGCCAGCGGAGATACCTATTTAATAAATTATGCAGTTGCATTAAATACAAACCAACCATCCGGCAATGGTTCGCAGGGAAGTGCATATTCAGTTCCTGTAATCTATACGGTGACTACTAATTAAATCGTATTAAAAAACACAATATATGGTGTATTGTATTAAACTCAAGCGCTATATATAATTCATTGTACAAACTGTTTTTTAACAAAAATATGTAAAACTAATCATAAAAAGAGGGAGACTTTTATGCCTAAATCGGTAACTATATTCACTACTAATACTTGCGGATACTGCAATATGGTAAAGAAGTACCTGAGCGTAAAAGGTGTCTCATACAATGAAGTTAATCTAGATAATGAACCACACAGACAACAAGAAGCCCTAGCTTTAAGTGGTGCTTTAACTGTACCTGTAACTGTGGTTGAAAAAAGTGATGAATCTAAGGAAGTTATTGTTGGATATAATCTTGCTAAGCTTGCTCCAGCTATCTCCTAATAGTCTTTAAGGTATAATAAATCTAAATGAATAAAATACACGATCTAATAATCATTGGAGCTGGACCAGCTGGACTAGCTGCTGCTATATATACAACAAGAGAGTATATAGATACTGTCATATTCGAAAAAGCCGTTATTGGTGGACTGGCTGCAGTCACTGATGTTATAGATAATTATCCGGGCTTTCCGGATGGTGTTGAAGGATTGAAGCTTTCTGATGCGCTACAAAAACAAGCTGAGAGATTCGGAGCTAAGATTGAATATGGTGAAGTTCAAAAAATATCTAAAGACAAAGATATAATTACGCTACATACAACAGATGGAGATTTTAAAGCAAAAACGGTACTTGTTGCTATCGGTTCAGAATACAAGAAATTAGACGTACCAGGTGAAAAAGAATATTACGCTAGAGGTGTTCACTACTGTGCAACTTGCGACGGTGCTTTTTATAAAGAGAAGAATATAGCGGTAGTAGGTGGTGGTAATTCAGCAATTCAAGAGACCATGTTCTTAACTAGATATGCTAAACACATTGATCTTCTAGTTAGATCTACAATTAAAGCTAGTGCAGTACTACAAAAAGAACTTCAGAAATATATTGATGAAGGAAAGATTACCGTACATCTTAAAACGACTGTAAATGAAATTCAGGGTGAAAATGGATTAGTGAATAATCTTAACATTAAGAAAGACGGAAAAGATATGGATCTTAAAGTTGATGGCCTCTTCGTATTCGTAGGATTGGTTCCAAATACAGGATTCTTAAAAGATTTGGTGGATCTAGATAATATCGGTCTTATTAAGACTGATGAAAATCTTATGACTAATGTGCCAGGTATTTTTGCTGCCGGTGACGTAAGAAGCGGAGCCACACTTCAAATTGCTTCAGCATCAGGAGATGGTGCTACTGCAGCTCTTAGAATTCGTGAATTCTTAGAGCACCAAAAACAAATGTTAGATTAGTTCTTATACCCAGGGAAGAAGTCGGTATTTATAGATCTCTTTGGAATACCTAACTTCTGAAGTCCGTTATTAAATATTTCAACCATTGGTTCTGGTCCGGCTATATATATTCGATCAGCATTAAAGTCTTTAAATTGTTCGAAGATGTATTCAGGTGTAAATAAATCTTTGTCAGTTATTACTAATTGTTCTACTTTTTTTGGGGCTTCAGGTATTTCAAACTTATCTTCGAGGCTATTTAACTTCCAGATAAGTTTGCTATGTCTAATATCATCAAAACCTTTCATGTATTTAAGCATCGCCATATACGGAGTAATTCCTATTCCGCCGGCTACAAATAATAATCTGAGTTTCTTATCTTTAGGTAGAACGAAATCTCCCATAGGATCAGAGAAGTGTACTATATCTCCTTTTTTTAGATTAAATAAGGCTTTTTTAAATGTGCTAGTTTTATCCCCAAAATATCTTGTAGTTATTTCAATTCTGATGTCTGTCCATACATTAGAAACAGTAAACCATCTTTTATCTCCTCTATCATCTGGATTATCGTGCTCAATCTTAAGTTGAATGAATTCGCCGGCTTGAAACTCTAAATCATGCCAAGGTATATCAAAAGTAAATGTATATAAATTAGACCCTAAATGCTTTTTGCTTCTAAAGGTTGTTGCTGTCATAACCTAATCTTAGTATATTTGGTTCATTACCTCAATTACTTGATATATAATGTTAGAGTAATAAAAATAGTCTAAACAAGGAGATTATAAATGCCAGATTTTAATAAAGTACTAGAAACCGGAGATTATCAGAACGGTCTACTAAATGTTGTTAATGAAATTCCAAAAGGATCAACTCTTAAAATTGAATGGGATCGAGAAAGAGCTGCTTTCACTCTAGATAGAGTAGAGCCTGCTATTTATGCAAAACCTATTAATTACGGATTTATTCCTAAAACCCTAGATGAAGATGGCGACGAGCTTGACGTTCTAATATTTACAGAAGAACCACTTCCAACTGGAATTTGGCTTAAAGCTAGAATTTTAGGAGTTCTTAATTTCGTTGATGACGGAGAAAATGATCACAAAGTTGTAGTAGTTCCTGAAGACGATCGACACTCTGGAAATAGATACAAGACTTTAAGTGACCTTGGCGAGCAGTACCTAAAACAACTTGAAGAACACTTCAAACACTATAAAGATCTAAAGAAACCTGGAAGTACTGTAGTGAATGGTTGGGGCGACATTGAAGAAGCCAAAAAGATTATTGGTGAGTGCGTAGAACGTTACCAGAAATAATAAACTTGCGTAATGGATATACTTAACCTTAAAATATATGCATAAGCATATTAACTTTTAGGGAGGGTTATAAATGAAGATTAAGGTGGCCATAAATGGTTTCGGACGTATTGGACGAAACGCTTTTAAGATTGCATTTGAGCGGAGCGATATCGAAATAGTTGCGATTAACGATATTACAGATAATAAGACTCTAGCTTATCTACTACAACATGATTCAACTTATGGACTATATGATCACAAAGTGACTTTTGACGACAAGGGCCTTATTGTAAAAGGAAAGCACATACCAGTCCTAGCTGAAAAAGATCCTACACTGCTGCCTTGGAAGAAAATGAAAGTAGATGTAGTTATTGAATCTACTGGTTTCTTCGTAGAACCAGATAAGGCAAGGGCTCATATCAAAGCTGGAGCTAAACGAGTAGTCATTTCAGCTCCAACCAAGGGAGATTCTGCTGAATCTGCTCCAACTATAGTTCTTGGAGTTAATGATGAGAAATTAGATGAAGAAAATGACGTATTTTCTAATGCATCTTGTACTACTAACTGTATTACTCCAGTACTTCACGTTATTGAAACAGAATTTGGAATAGAGAAGTTAATGATGACAACAGTGCACTCATATACAGCATCTCAGCACCTACAGGATGGTCCAGGAAAGAGTTTAAGAGAAGATCGTGCCGGAGCACAAAACATTGTACCAACAACTACCGGAGCCTCTATAGCCGCAGCCAGAGCGTTGCCTGCACTTGGTGGAATATTCGGAGCATTTGAAGTACGAGTACCAACCCCAGTAGTGTCCTTGGCAGATTTTACTATGGTGCTTAAAAAAGATGTAACCATTGAAGAAGTAAATAATGCTTTCAAAAAAGCAGCAAAAGAGAAATATTATCAGGGAATTTTAGCTGTAACCGACGAAGAATTAGTAAGTACAGATTTTATCGGTAATTCTTATTCTGCAATTGTTGACCTTAATCTAACTAATGTAGTTAGTGGTAACTTAGTAAAAGTAGTAGCTTGGTATGACAATGAATGGGGTTATTCTAATAGACTAGTTGAAGTAACTGCTGACATAGGAAAAAACGCATATAAATGAAAATATACCTAGCTAGCGATCATCATGGATTCCATATTAAGGAAGACTTAATTAAATTTCTACATAGTAAAAATTATGAAGTTGTAGATTTGTCTGGCACTGAATTAGATCCCAATGATGATTATCCGGTTTTTGCTAAAACAGCCGTTCATCAACTATTAAGTGATGAAGATTCTAATTCAAAAGCAATTTTGCTTTGTGGTAGCGGACAAGGAATGTGCATAGCTGCGAATAGGTTTAAGGGTATAAGGGCATCGCTTTGTTGGAATACTAAGTTAGCTTACAGCGCTAGAAATGATGATGATTCTAATGTTCTTTGTCTTAGCGCGGATCATACGATACTAGAAGATATAAAAGACATTATTCAAGTATTTATGACAACTCCATTTGCTAATGCTGCTAGATATGTAAGAAGACTTAATGAAATAGATTCGTTATAAAGGTGGGAAATTATGACTGAAATATGTCCAACCGTAACAGCTACAAATATTGATGAATTCAATAGGCAACTAAATATTGTTAAAGAAATAACTAATCATATCCATATAGATTATATGGATGGTGTATTTACTTCCTCAAAAAGCCCAAGTTTAGATGAAATGAGTTGGCCAGATAATCTCATGATAGATCTGCACCTTATGGTTAAAGAACCAGAACTACTGCTAGAGCGAATTATCGATCTTAAGCCTCATTTAGTTCTAATACACTATGAGTGCAGAGTAGATCATGTATATTTCGCCAAAGAACTAAAGAAACATAACATTAAAGCTGGACTAGTTCTGCTTCAGAATACTAATGTTAATGATGTTGCTGAAATTCTAGCCTACTTTGAACAAATTTTAATATTTTCTGGTCACTTAGGATACCAAGGTGGTGTTAGTGATCTAAATCTTTTATATAAAGCAAGACAGGTACATAATTTCTACCCTGGATATGAAATAGCCTGGGATGGAGGAATAAACGAATATAACATCCGAGAAATTGCTGACGCGGGAGTTAGAGTGCTAAACGTAGGTAAAAGTGTAACTTTATCCGAGAATCCAAAAGAAAGTTTCAATAAGCTTATGTTAAAATTAAGATAAGCATATGGGCACCTACTCGATTAAACAACTAGAAACAATTGCAAATGAAGTTAGAGAAGACATCATCTCTATGTTATTAGAAGCTGGAAGTGGTCATCCGGCAGGACCTCTTGGACTTGCAGATATTTTCACTGCGCTTTATTACGACATATTAGTAAATGATCCTGAAAATCCACTTTGGGAAGATAGGGATATCTTAGTTCAAAGCAATGGTCATTGTGTTCCAGTTAGATATGCCGTAATGGCACATAAGGGCTATTTTCCTAGAAGCGAATTAAAGACTCTGCGTAAGCTTGGAAGTAGACTTCAAGGTCATCCTGAGAGAAATCGGTTGCCTGGCCTAGAAACTACTTCTGGTCCACTTGGAAGTGGATTGTCTCAGGCCAATGGTATGGCGCTAAGTCTAAGGATGGACAACCAGCATCACAGACATGTTTATGTAGTTATGGGTGACGGTGAAACTGATGAGGGTAATGTATGGGAAGCTGCTATGTTTTCTAGCAAATACAAACTCTCTAACTTAATTGCAATATTGGACCGTAACAATATTCAAATTGATGGATTTACTGAAGATGTTATGCCACTAGAGAATGTGAAAGCTAAATGGGAAAGTTTTGGTTGGTTTGTTATTGATGTTGATGGTAATAACATAGAAGCATTTATTGATGCTTGCGCAATGGCTAAGGCTATTGAGAATAAACCTGTCATGATTATTGCTCATACCATTCCCGGAAAAGGTGTAGATTTTATGGAGAACGATTTTCATTGGCATGGTAAAGCACCAGATAAAGAGCAAGCTAAAAAAGCCTTACATGAACTACGAACTTTAGGCGGAAGGATTAAAAGTGAGCACCAATAAATTTCTTGCCGACTATATAAATGCTCCAACTAAGGAAGCAAACAGAAAAGGTTTTGGAATTGGTTTACTTAAAGCAGGTGAGCTAGATAATAGAGTTGTAGCGCTTTGCGCAGACCTAACTGAATCGACTCAGATGCATTTATTTAAAGAAAAGTTTGAAAATAGATTTTTTGAAGCTGGAGTTGCTGAACAGAACCTAGTAACTACAGGAAGTGGTTTTGCAGCCATGGGTAAAATACCCTTTATCTCATCCTATGCTGCATTTTCTCCTGGCAGAAACTGGGAGCAAATTAGAACTACAGTATGTCTAAACGACGTGCCTGTAAAAATTATTGGATCTCATGCTGGAGTAAGTGTAGGTCCTGACGGAGCTACGCATCAGATGCTAGAAGATATAGCGCTAATGAGATCTCTTCCTAATATGATAGTAATAGCCCCTGCCGACGTTGTTGAAGCTGAGAAGGCTACTCTTGAGATAGCTAGAAATAATAAGCCCAGTTATCTTCGTCTTGCTAGAGAACCGGTAACCACAATATTCAATCATGACTATGAGTTTGAGATAGGTAAGGCATATGTCCTAAAAGAAGGTAAGGATATTTCTATTCTTGCTACTGGAACTATGACTTACCAAGGTCTTATGGCTGCATATCTTTTATCCAAGGAAGGAATAGATGCTGAAGTGGTTCACGTTCCGACAATAAAACCACTTGATCAGCAAACTATACTTTCTTCTGTTAAGAAAACTAACCTAGTCTTAACTATTGAGGAAGCTCAGTTAGCAGGTGGATTTGGTAGTGCAGTTAGTGAATTTCTAAGCGAACATTATCCTGTAAAAATTAAGAGAATGGGGATTGAAGATCATTTTGGTGAATCAGGTCAACCCGATGAGTTAATTAAGAAATACAGACTAGACTATGAGCACGTTATGCTCAATATTCATCATTTGTTGGGTAGATAAAATAAGCATAAACAATTAGAATATAAGATATGCCATTAACATTAGAACAAATACGAAAAAACTGTGCTAAAGCTAGAGAAAGAATGAAACAAGCTAGGGATGAACATTGGGCATTCGGAGCTTTCAATTTGGATGACGAACCAACACTAATAGCTGTATGTATGGCTGCTAGTAAATACAAAGCCCCAGTTTTAGTTGAAGTAAGTCAGGGTGAAGTAGATACTATAGGACTTAATAATGTCCGAGATATGGTAGATAACCTTAAAGGTCAGTATGGAGTAGAGATGTATGTAAATCTCGATCACAGTCCATCTGTTGAGGCTGCTATGAAGGGTATAGAAGCTGGATTTGAATTTATACATATAGATATTTCTCAGTCTAATCACGATGCAACTGACCAAGAAATTATTGATGCCACTAAAGAAGTCGTTGAATACGCTAAACTTACAGGAGCACTTGTAGAGAGCGAACCACATTATTTCCAGGGTGGATCTAATTATTTCGATAAAGAAATTGACTACGAAGAAATTAAGAAAACATTTTCAACTCCAGAGCTTGCTCATAGTTTTGTTAATGAAACTAAGATAGACACTTTCGCTGCAGCTATTGGTAATTTGCATGGTAAATATCCAGTGCCAAAGAAATTAGATTTAGAGCTACTTCAAAAGATTAGAGATTCTATAGACTGTAATATATCCCTTCATGGCGGCAGTGACACTCCTGGACATTATTTTAGAGATGCCGTTAAGATCGGTGTTACTAAAATAAATATCAATTCAGACATGAGATTCGCCTATAGGACTACATTAGAAAAAGTTCTTAAAGAAAATCCAGATGAATATTCAGTCGCTAAACTTATCGCTAAGGAAGTAGTTCCTGCAGTAAGCAAGATAGTTGAATCTAAGATAGAAGATTTTAATTCCTCAGGAAAGGCAGTATTAAATTAATATGGCAGAAAAAATAGACGTACTTTCAATCGGTGATGTAGTAATAGACAACTTCGTTAAATTAATAGATGACAATGCTGAAATTATTCCAAGAGGAGATGAAAAATTACTTGCAATGGAATATGGCACAAAGATTCCCTATGACTTTAATACTCTAATTGCAGGTGTTGGAAACTCAGGAAATGCTGCGGTAGCATTTGCTAGATTAGGACTTAAGAGTGGTCTTATATCCAATGTAGGCAATGACGATTACGGAAGAGATATTATTGAAGCTTTGGAGGCTAATAAGGTTCTTGCTCATCTAATTAAAATTAATCGAGCTAAGAAAAGTAATTATCACTTTGTGCTTTGGTATAAAGAGGAAAGAACAATCCTTATTAAACATGAAGAGTACGACTATAAATGGCCACATCTAACTGCCGACGATAAACCTTCATGGGTTTACTTTAGCTCTATTGGTCACAACAGTTTAGATTATCATCATGAGGTTATTGAATGGCTAGACCGTGAAGATAATAAAGATATCAAATTAGCGTTTCAGCCTGGTACATTTCAATTAGAATTTGGTCCAGAAAAATTAGCAAAGATTTACGCAAGATCTAATGTGCTCTTGGTAAATAGAGAAGAAGCTGTAAAAATATCCAATGGAAATTATCATGACTTTAATGACCTATTTAACAAACTGCATGCACTTGGACCTAAAATTGTAGTAATAACTGATGGACCTGCTGGTGCATATGCTTCTGATGGAACGAAGAGACTAAAAATGCCTGTCTATCCAGATATAGCTCCACCATACGAACGAACCGGTGCTGGAGATGCCTTTGCATCTACATTTGTTGCGGCTCTTGCTATGGGTGAGGATATGGAAGGGGCTCTAATGTGGGCACCTATAAATTCAATGAACGTAGTACAAAAAGTTGGTGGTCAAGAAGGCCTATTATCTAAGAATGAACTTCTAGAATACCTTAAAAAAGCTCCTGACTGGTACAAGCCTTCAAATATTTAGCTTATGCTAAAATATATATAGAAATAAAAATATGAGTAGATACTTATCTAATGCATTAGAAATATCTGATCCAAAATTTCGATTTAGTTTGAGGGATCTTGAGAGGGCCAATGGTAGTCCTAATCATGATATTAAATTAGAGAACGAAATCGCTCAAAACCTTTCTAGAAAAATTGAGCAACTGGACTTAGATCCAACTGATACTAATCAACACGAATTATATGCGGCATCACTTCATAAATTAGCTGAAGCAGATAATAATTTAACTAAACAAATTAGAACTCTAGCTGGACAAAATGTTAATGCAGCAGCAAATATTGAGGATGGACTCCTCGAGCTACTTCATAATCAATTTAAAAGTCATGATGTAATATCACTGAAGTCAAAATTCCTCAAAAACTATTTCAAATCTCACCCACCAAAAGCAGTCATGAAAAGATTAGACTTTAGAAGTGTAGACTCATTATTAAAACGTTCTAATCCAGCTTTAGTTCTTGTTGCAATTAACTCACTAGAAAGTCCCACTTATCTTAATAACTTTTATCATAGTTACAATAAGCTAACTCCGGCAGATTTTGAGACAAGTAAATTAAAATTCATTAATGCTCCTAATGCAAAATGGCGTGAATTCCTTCAAGATGTAGAAGATAGAACTAAATTAAACTTTATATCTAGTTTTGAGCTATCTACATTAGTAATCTTTCCAATAGATAATAATCTCAAGGCTGGACAACTAACTAGTATATTAAGTATGGCTATAGAAGAAGTTAATGAATTAAAAATTCTATCTAGCTATATTAAACTTTCACAAGTTAATAAAGATTTTGCCAAAAGGGTTACGGCGCTTTCTTCAAACCTACCTCAAACTGAGATGAGTTTACTTGGGACTAATATTTCCTATCCTCTAGCAATGAGATTTATGAATGATTTAAAACTTGAAGTAGAGCATCCATTAATCAACAAATCCGACTTATATCTAAGTAGAGTAACCGAAAAGATATGCGAATTATTTAAAGATTTTTCTTTCTTTAAAGATAATGAGTTATTAGCTCATGTAGATAAAAATCATGTAACTTCACTCCATCTCCAAGATGTTGCATATAACCTCAGTCATGATCTTAAGCTAGATCAAGCTAGTTCCTTCTTCTTCAAAAGAGCACTTAAAAATGAACTAATAAAAAGATATATAAAAAAAGAAGAGCTGCAAGACAATTTCAATAAACAAATTGAGCCAACTTTTTCTCTAGTAGATTAAGCTTAACCACGTTATAATAACTTTTAGAAATGTATCAATTTTGTATATCTGGTGCAGCTAAGGGCGAGAGTGTAGAAATCTCCGATAAGTTGGCCAAAAAGGTTGGCGAAGTATTAGCCAAAAAAGGTCAGGGCATTCTGACTGGTGCTACTATTGGGCTTCCTAATATTGTTGCAGAAGCATATAAAAAAGCTGGCGGTACATCGAGTATTGGAATAAGTCCTGCTGCTTCTAAAATTGATCATGTTATGAAATATAGGCTTCCAACTAATGCGTATGATGCTATTTTATACACTGGTCTTCATTATGTTGGTCGTGATGCATTACTTGTAACTTCATCCGATGCCGTAATAAGCATCGGTGGAAGAATGGGTACTCTTCATGAATTTACGATTGCAGTTGAGAGTGATATCCCAGTGGGTTTCGTAGATGGATCGGGTGGTATAGAATCCGAAATTAGAAGAATTTTAGATATAACTGAATTCCACAAAGAAGTATATATAAGCTTCAATGAAGATATAGAAAAATTAATTGATGATATGATTGCGCATCTTGATAAAAGGAATGCGAAATATAAAGACTTATATTATTAAATTTAATTATTTTTATAGATATAAGATAAAATAAGACTACAGATATGAGTAGTTTTAAAATTAATAGCGTATATAAAGCTACAGGTGATCAGCCTGCGGCTATTGAAAGTTTGTATAAGGGAATAGATAAATTCCCAGAACAGACTCTTCTTGGCGTTACTGGTTCTGGTAAAACATTCACAATGGCTAATATTATTGAGAAATATAATAAGCCAACATTAGTACTATGTCACAATAAAACATTGGCAGCCCAGTTATACTCAGAATTTAAATCTTTCTTTCCAGATAATGCAGTCCATTATTTCGTAAGTTATTTCGATTACTATCAGCCTGAAGCATATATTCCACGATCGGACACTTATATTGAAAAAGATTCGCAGATTAATGAAGAGATAGATAGGCTTCGTCACGCTAGTACAGATGCATTACTTTCAAGAAAAGACGTAATTATAGTAGCTAGTGTGAGTTGTATCTACGGTATTGGTTCCGTTGAAGATTACTCTAATCTTTCAATAAAACTTAAAACTGGAACAAGAACAGTAAGAGATAAATTAATTAGACACCTTACGGATATTCAATACCAAAGAAATGACATAGATTTTAGAAGAAGTACCTTTAGAGTTAGGGGTGATGTTGTAGATATTTTTCCAGCAAGTGAAGAAATTGGTATTAGGGTTGAATTCTTTGGTGACGATATAGAAAAGATGACAAAGATTAATCCGCTTACTGGTGAGGTAATAAAAGAACTTAAAGAATATACAGTATTCCCTGGGTCTCATTATGTAACTGCTGAGCAAAAACTAAAGGTCGCTTTAGGTCACATCGAACAAGAATTAGACCAAAGATTAAAACAATTTAAGAGTAATAATCAGCTACTTGAAGCTCAGCGTCTAGCGCAGCGAACTCGCTTCGATATAGAAATGCTTCAAGAAACTGGTTTCGTTAAGGGTATTGAGAACTATTCTAGATATTTAACCAACCGTGAACCAGGTGAGCAGCCAGCAACTCTACTGGACTATTTCCCGGATGACTTCTTAATGTTTATTGATGAAAGTCATATGACACTACCTCAGATTAGAGGTATGTATAACGGAGATAGAGCAAGAAAAGAAGTTCTAGTAGAACATGGATTCAGACTTCCAAGTGCTCTAGATAATAGGCCATTAACCTTCAATGAATTTAATAAGCACATTAATAAAATTATTTATGTAAGTGCAACGCCAAGCGAATACGAATTATCTAGATCTCCTAATATAGTTGAGCAGGTAATTAGACCTACTGGACTACTTGATCCAATTATTGAAATTAGACCAATTAAAGGTCAAATCGATGATCTTATTGAAGAGATAAGAAAGAATGTAGAGAAGAAACAAAGAGTGCTAATAACTACTCTTACAAAACGCATGAGTGAAGATTTAACTGAGCATTTATTAGAACTTGGTATGAAAGTGGCATATATACATAGCGACGTAGATACATTAGATAGAACAGATATCCTTAGAGATTTAAGGCTAGGTGTTTACGATGTGCTAGTCGGTATTAACCTTCTAAGAGAGGGGCTAGACCTGCCGGAGGTTTCTCTTGTCGCAATATTGGACGCAGACAAAGAAGGATTCCTTCGAAGTGAACAAGCACTTATTCAAACTGTAGGTAGAGCCGCAAGACATGTACAAGGACGGGTAATTATGTATGCAGATAAGATTACTGGCAGTATGCAGCGCACCATTGATGAGACAAATCGAAGAAGAAAGATTCAGGAAGAATTTAATACTAAGAACAATATTATTCCTAGAGGAATCGTAAAATCTGTAGATAAAGGTATGCGAGCTGATCTACCTGAGGAAGCCAAGACTGCTAAGTTAGATGTTAAGAAAATTCCTAAAGATGAAATACCTCATATTATTGAGGACTTAAATAGGCAAATGGATCTAGCTAGTATGAACTTAGAATTTGAGAAGGCTATAGAACTTAGAGATATCATTGAAGATCTAAAGAAGAAAATATAATTTTAATTTCACCCCTATAATTTAAAGAAAATAATTGATATAATTTCACTAAGTTAAAAATTTATGGATAAAAAACTTTCTAAAGAAGAAGTATCTAAACTTGCAAAATTAGCACGTTTAAAACTTAGTGACCAAGAACTAGAAAAATACGCAAATGAACTTTCTAGTATTTTTGAATACATTGAACTTCTTAATAAGGTAGATGTTGGTAATCTAAAGCCAACACATCAGGTAAGTGGTCTTAAGAATGTGATGCGAGATGATGAAATCATAGATTATGGATATGATGTTAAGACTCTTATGGATAATGTTAAAAGCTCAAAAAATGGATACATTAAAGTTAAGAGGATGATCGGATGAGTTGGCCAACTATAGAAGAAATGGTTAAGAAGTTTAACTCTGGTGAAGTCACTGCCGAGGAGAATGTTCTAAAATCTTTCGAGTTGATCGAAAAAGGGAATAAATATAACGCTATTATTTCTGTTAATAAAGACGCCGCAATTAAGCTAGCTAAAGAAATAGATCAGAAGAAAAAAGATGGTAAGAAATTAGGTAGATTAGCCGGTGTTCCTTATATAGCTAAAGATAATTTTCTTACTTTAGATCTCAATACGACTGCTGCTTCTAATATGTTAAAAGACTACAAAGCTAATTATGAATCAACTACTACTAAGCTATTAAATCAAGAAGACGCTATTATGGTTGCTAAAGCCAACCTAGACGCTTTTGCTCACGGAACTTCAACTGAGAACAGTGATTTCTTTACCACTTTCAATCCTATTGATGTTGAATACGTTGCTGGAGGTAGTTCTGGAGGATCAGCTAGTTCGGTTGCTCTAGATATGGCTCCTTTTGCCTTAGGCTCAGATACTGGAGGTTCTATAAGACTTCCAGCATCATTCTGTGGAATTGTGGGGTATAAACCAACTTACGGCGCAGTAAGTAGATCCGGCGTGGTAGCTATGGCTTCAAGCTTGGACACTATTGGAGTGCTTACTAAAAATGTTGCTGATGCTGCACTTGTACAGGAAATTATTACTAAAGTAGATCCTCTTGATTCAACAACTGTAGAAATTAAAGATGGAAACTTCTCAGAATTAAATCCTGGAAAGAAATACAAAGTTGGAATACTTAAAGAACATATGGAAGGTGAGCTCGATCCCAACATTAAGGCAGGAGTACTTGATACAGTTGAGAAATTAAAAGCCGCTGGACATGCGGTAGAGGAAGTATCGATTAAGGATTTACCTCTGGCTTTAGCTGTATATTATATTGTTTGTCCTGCGGAAGTAGCCTCTAATCTAAGTAGGTATGATGGAATAAGATATGGGCACGCTAGTGAAGAATCTAAAGATTTAGAAGACTTCTATTTGAATTCAAGAAGTGAAGGATTTGGTGCTGAAGCTAAGCGAAGAATTATGATCGGTACTCACGTACTATCTAGTGGTTATTTTGATGCTTATTACAATAAGGCGCAAACAGTTCGAACTCAGCTTATTAATCAGTTTAACGATGCTTTTTCCAAATATGATTTTCTAATTGGTCCCACTTCACCTTCAACTGCTTTTAAAGTCGGAGAGAAGAGTAAGGATCCACTAGCTATGTATCTGATGGACATATTGACTGTTGCCATTAACCTTGTAGGTATCCCCGCAATTAGTATTCCAATTGGGGAATCGAATAAGATGCCATTCGGACTTCAGGTTATGGCTAAGCAGAAGGATGACCACGAATTATTTAGATTCTCTAAAGAAATTGAGGGATTAAATGGATAGGCGTAATTTCTTAGTTATTGCTATATTTTCTTTTGGCTTTCTTGCTATCCTCATAGTTCTTAAACTAAAGAGAAAAATAATAAGGAAAAGCATTAATAAAAAGAATATTACTAGGAAGTGGAAAAACTTAATGCTCAATCTTACAGACGATAAGAAATGGGCTCAAGCAATTCTTGATGCAGATTCGCTCGTTGACGAAGTTCTAAAGAAGAAGAGATACGGTGGAAAGACTATGGGAGAACGATTGGTATCTGCCCAAAGGGATCTAACGAAAAATGATGCTGTCTGGTTCGCTCACAAATTCAGTAACAAACTCACTACAAGCAAAGACAGTAAGGTTAAAAAAGATGACGTTGTTACAGTTCTTAATAACTATAAGTCGGCTCTTATTGATCTTAACGCTCTTGAAGTTAAACCCAAAGGAAAGAAATAATGTCTGGATATAAACTTACTATTGGTATTGAAACTCATGTACAGCTTAAAACTAAGACTAAGCTTTTTTCTGGATCAGATAATGACGATAGAGACGTCTTACCTAATAGTGTAGTAAATCATATAGATTTTGGTATGCCTGGAGCACTTCCAGTTTTAAATAAAGAAGCAGTAAATCTTGCCATGAAGGCAGCCTTTGCTCTAAATACAAAGCCTCAGAAGTATTCTAAGTTCGATAGAAAACATTATTTCTACCCAGATCTTCCAATGGGTTATCAGATATCTCAGTACGATGAACCAATTATCCTTGGTGGTCACGTAGATATTTATATTGACGGTGAAAAGAAAACCATTGGAATTACTAGGGCTCATCTTGAAGCCGATGCGGGTAAAAGTATTCACCCAGAAAATCAGGATTATTCACTTGTAGATTTAAATCGTAGTGGAACACCACTTCTAGAAATCGTATCAGAACCTGATATGCACTCAGCTATTGAAGCTCGTACTTACGCTAAAGAGCTCTATCTACTGATGAAATTTGCAGGTGTCTCGAATGCTAATTTATTCTACGGAAATATGCGTTTCGACGTAAACGTTAGTGTGTCTAAAGATGACACTCTTGGTGTAAGAGCAGAAATTAAAAACATGAACAGTTTTAGAAGTATTGAAAAAGCTATTGAATATGAATTCAAAAGACAAGTAGAGCTACTTGAAAGTGGTGAAAAAGTAGTGCAGGAAACTAGGGGATGGGATGACTCTAAATTTGTAACATATTCAATGAGATCTAAAGAGAATGCAGAAGATTATCGTTACATGCCTGAGCCAGATGTTCCTCCAGTAGAACTTACCGATGAACAAATAAATGCCGCCGAAGAATCTATGCCTCTTCTTCCTTCTAAGATGAGAGAGGATTTACTAGCAAAGAATATAGATTATGCAATTATAGACGTACTTCTAGAATCTGATGCTGAATACTCAATAAATAACACTACTAAAGTGCTAGAAAGTTCTAATCCAAAACAATTTGCTAACTTTGTAGTAAATATAGAAATTCCAATTCGAGCAAACCTGACAGCCCTTTTATTAAACACTGATCAGACATTTAAACTTTATGGTGAAGTTATTAGCTTGCTTGAAGAAAATAAATTAAGTAGCACAAACGCTAAGACTTTAATTGAATACGCACTAGAAAACAATATTGCAGATGATGCTTATAAGATTGCTGAAGATAAAGGTCTAATTCAGTCAGTTAACGAAGATGACATAATGAAATTTGTTGATCAGGTTCTAAGTGAAAATCCTAAGGCTGTTGAAGATATTAAATCTGGACAAGATAAAGCTATTGGATTCCTTGTTGGACAAGTTATGAAATTATCTCAGGGCAAAACAAATCCAGCTGTAGCTAAGAAACTATTAGAAGATAGAATCAAAACCCTTTAAATTCGTTGCTAAAATTACCAAACAAAATGCTTACCTTTAGCTAAATTGGTAGTATAATTATTGACAAGAAACCAACTAAAAATAAAGAGGTTCCTT
Source organism: Candidatus Saccharimonadota bacterium (assembly GCA_036745415.1). Taxonomy (GTDB): domain Bacteria; phylum Patescibacteriota; class Saccharimonadia; order Saccharimonadales; family UBA4665; genus CAILQE01. The sequence continues at coordinate 105,837 of DAIOGF010000003.1, read as the reverse complement.
TTGGGTAAACAAACAGAAAACTTAGTAGTAAGTGATTTTGTGCATTTACATAATCACACGCAGTATTCGCTCCTTGATGGACTAACCAAGGTTCCTGAGTTGATTGGATTTGTTAAGGAAAGTGGAATGAAAGCTGTAGCCATTACTGATCACGGTACAATGAGTGGAATTATTGAATTCTATAAGGAAGCCAAGGCTAATGAAATTAACCCAATTCTAGGAATAGAAACTTATGTGGCTCCACGTAAGCATACCGACAAAGATGCTCAGAAGGATAAGGCGTATTACCACCTGATACTTCTAGCAAAGAATGATATCGGTTATCAGAACTTAATGAGATTATCTTCAATTGCTAATCTCGATGGCTATTACTACAAGCCAAGAGTAGATAGGCAACTACTTAAGAAATATTCCGAAGGACTTATTGCTTTGTCTGGTTGTCTTGGAGGAGAATTAGCGAATGCCATCCAGCTCAATAATATTACTGAAGCTAAAGAAATAGTTAAGTGGTATAAGAGCGTATTTAAGGATGACTATTTCCTAGAGCTTCAAGATCACGGTCATGAAAATCACCCAACTTTTAATAAACTTCAGCATGATGTTAATGAACAATTATTAAAATTATCTAAAGAATTAGAAGTTCCTGCAGTAGTTACTGCTGATGCTCATTACCTAAGACACAAAGATCAGGATGCACATGAAGTTCTACTTTGTGTTCAAACTGGTTCATTCCTAAGCGATACAGATAGAATGAGTCTTAAAGATCTAGAACTACATGTTACTGAGCCAGAAGAAATTATTAAGAGATGGAGCGATCATCCTGATGTGGTTAAGAATACTTCTATAATTGCTTCTAGATGTAGCGTAAATATTCCTTTAGGAAAGACACTTATTCCTAAATTCGATACACCTAGAAAAGAAACCGAATCAGTCTACTTAAAAGAACTTGTTTACCGTGGCTGTGCATATAGGTATGGGGGAATGTATAAAGATGATTCATTAAAATTAAAGCTAGAAGCAATAGAAAAATCTATTCCTAAAGAAGTTAAAGAAAGAGCAGATTACGAATTAGGGGTTATAGATACTATGGGCTTCAGTGGGTACTTCCTGATAGTTCAAGACTTCATTATTTGGGGTAAGGACAGAGGAATTATATTCGGACCTGGAAGAGGATCTGCAGCTGGTTCTCTTGTTTCCTATTCTCTTAGAATTACTGAAATTGATCCACTCAAATATAACTTAATGTTTGAAAGATTCCTAAATCCATCAAGAATCTCCATGCCAGATATCGATATAGATATTCAGGATACAAGGCGTGAAGAAGTTGTAGCTTATTGTGTTCAGAAGTATGGTAAAGACAGAGTTGCCAACATCGTTACATTTGGTAGAATGGCGGCCAAGAACGCAGTTAGAGATGTGGCTAGAGTTCTAGAGGTCCCATATTCTGAAGCAGATAGATTATCTAAAATGCTTCCTAGTCCAATTATGGGTCGACATATTCCACTTAAAACTACACTTGAGACTAATGAAGATGTTAAGAAAGAATATGAAAGCAATAAGCAATCCAAGCGTGTCTTTGATCTCGCTGTGCAACTTGAAGGTACTATTCGTAGTCATGGTATACACGCGGCTGGTGTTGTTATTGCTCCAGATGAAATAGTTAAACATGTGCCTCTTGAAATGGCTCAAAAAGGAGTTGTCGCTACTCAGTATTCAATGGGTCCAGTTGATGAACTAGGACTACTTAAAATAGACTTCCTTGGACTATCTAACCTTACTACTATTAAGAATGCGCTCTCAATTATTAAAAGAGTTTACGATAACAAGATAGATCTACTTAGTATTCCTAACGACGATGAGAAAACCTTCGAGCTGCTTAGAGCTGCAGATACAACTGGAGTATTTCAGTTGGAATCCGCGGGCATGAAGAGATACTTAAAAGAACTTAAGCCAACCGAGCTTGATGATATTATTGCCATGAACGCCCTATATCGACCAGGCCCTATGGCTGAGATTCCTAAGTTCATTAAGGGTAAAAACAATCCAGATTCAGTTAAATACCCACACAAACTACTTGAGCCAATTCTTAAAGATACATATGGAGTCTTAGTCTATCAAGAGCAGGTTACTAAAATGCTTCAACTCATTGCCGGTTATACTGCCGGTGAAGCTGACCTTGTCCGTAAAGCAATTGGTAAGAAGAAGAGAGAAATACTAGAAGCTGAGGAGCCTAAATTCATACAAGGTTGTTTGTACCAAGGATTAACAGAAAAGAAAGCGAAAGAAATCTGGGCATTAATTCAGCCATTTGCCGATTACTCTTTCCCTAAAGCTCACGCTACCGCATATGCTCAAATAGCATATTGGACAGCCTACCTTAAAGCCAATTATCCAGATGCTCTTATGGCGGCACTTATGACTACCGACTTTAACGACACAGATAGATTAGCCATAGATATAGCTGACTGTAACAATCTTGGAATCGAAGTCCTTCCTCCAGATGTGAATGAATCATTCGAGGAGTTTGGTATTGTTCCAAACAAAAAGAAGATTCGCTTTGGTCTTAAGGCTATTAAAAACGTGGGTAGTGGATCTGCTGAAGAAATAGTAAGAGTCAGAGAAGAAAGCGGAGAGTACAAATCACTTGAAGATTTCCTAACCAGAGTAAATTATAGGTTAGTAAATAGAAAATCTATTGAATCACTTATTAAAACTGGAGCCTTCGATTCATTCAATGAAAGAGCAATTCTGCTTAATAATATAGATCTAATAATTGCCTTTGCTCAGAAACTCCAAAAAGATTTTAATTCCAATCAGCTAGGATTATTTAGCGACGAAGAACATTCCATTAAGGGCGCCGTCACGGAGAAGCTAGACATAGATAGCAATAATCTCACTGTAGATAGATCAGATTATATAAAATGGGAAAGAGAACTACTTGGACTATATCTATCTGATCATCCTCTTAAGCCATACACAGATAAAATTAAAAATCAGCTTAGTTTTAAAGATATTAAAGATAAGAAGAAGGATGATTCAGTCAGTCTTATCGGTCTTATTACTGAAGTAAAAGAAATCACAACTAAGAACGGCCAGAAGATGGCATTTATGAAACTTGAAGATCTAAATTCTTCAATAGAATGCGTAATATTCCCAGCAATCTACAAAGAATTAGCAGGTAAATTGAAGGTAGATGAAATAGTTAATGTACAAGCCAAAGTTAGTGAAAGAGGAAGTGGAGATTCTAAAGAAAAGAGCTTAATTATAGATAGTCTTAAAGAAGCCGAAGAGCTACCAATTATGAAGGGTCCAGGAGCTATGGCTATGAATGTTAAAGAAGAAAAGCTATATATTAATTTTCCTAATCTAGAAGATTCTAAGAAATTAATAAAGCTCAAGAAATTAGTTGAAGGTAATCCAGGTAACACTAAAGTTATATTAGTAATCGGAGAAAATAAGGAAGAGCGACAAGCTATTAAGTTACCTAAAGGATTTGAGTTAGAGAACGAAGAAGCTCTAAGTGATCTAAGAGAATTACTTGGAGATGAGAACTTAGTTATTAACTAAGTTGTTTAGTTAGAACTAGTCCGGCAACTATTATTAGTGCTAAAACGAAATCAACAGCATAGTTTTTAAGTAGAACTTCTTCAGTTTGAACAAAGAACTTCTTTAATTTTCTGTAAGATCTAAAGCTTAGTAGTAAAATTGCAGTAATGAACATAATAACTACCAGCGAGAATACAGCGGTATTTGGTGAGCGCATTATTGCTTGAAGTACTGTGACGTTAGCTACATTCTGGTTTGTTAAGTAAGAGTAATTATTAGAAATGCCTAGAGCAGATACATTTGAATTAATTCTAGTAGTTAAGATTACGCCTCCACCGATTATGAGTAGCATTGGGAGATAGGGCCAATAAGTTTTATTGTACCGAGATGTTTTTTTGTGGTGTTCGCCTAGTCGTTTTTTGTGTAAACTGTTGGCTGGTTTCGGTTTTGTTTTTACTAATGTCATATTTATTTATTAATTTACTAGATTAATTATAGCATAATCATTTAGTAGTTTAACTGATACAGAGCAATAGCCGTAGCTTGTGCTACATTTAATGATTCTTTAGTTCCTTTGAGTGGAATTTCTAGAATTACATCGCATTTATCTAAGACTTCCTTACATACACCATCTACTTCATTTCCTAAGATTAGAACTATATCTTTGTCTGTTTGAAATTCCTTTATATCTACTGAATTCTTGTCTAATTCTAGTGCCGCTATAAAATATCCTTCTTCGTGCATTTTACTTATAAAATTATCAAGATTTTCTATTAGTATGTGATTTAATTTATCTTCTGCTCCAAGAGATGTCTTATGTATTTGCTTATTTAATTTATCTCTGATATGAAATAACCTAGTGTCGTTTTTAAGAGTGGGGTAGGGAGTGTACCCAGCGTAGGCTACTTCACTAATGCCCAAGGCTTCAGCACTACGAAGAATAGATCCGACGTTATGGATGCTTCGGATATCGTTTAGGACTGGAATTATTCTTCTGGTTTTAAGCATAAACATTTATAATATTAAGGATGGTAGATCAAGCGAGAAAGGCCGAGGAAGAAACAACTTCCCGTAGAGCTTCAATCTTAGGTTTTGATTATATGGATTTATCCGATAAAGATAAACCCCTATTTAAAGATGTGCTTACAAATGATGAGATTAAAAAACTTCGCGCCGTTCCTATAAATCTAGATAAGAATAGTTTAGATTTTGGTATTACTACCGTTACATCTAAGACCACAATAGATTATTTATCTCAAAGATTTAATGACCATGTAGTTAAGTTCTATATCATTTCCGATACTTCGTTTAAAGAATATTTAGAAACTTATGATCCTCCTAAGAAGATTATTTACCAAGAGATCAATATAAATACTCCAGATGCAGAAAAACAAATATCTGACGTATCAAGAATATTAGAAGAAGTTCGAGCTTCGGATATGTTGGCCTATTTGGTTCAGCAGGCATATAAATTAAACGCTTCAGACATTCACATAGAATCTGCTACAGATAAATGCAATATAAGATTCAGAATTGATGGAGTACTTCACCCAGTTGCTACTCTTACAATGGATAAATATAGAATTCTAATTGGCGCCATAGCTTCAGGAGCTAACGTCTCAACATCTTCACTTGAGCCACAACAAGGTCATATTTCTGAAAAAGTTACTATGGCTGATGGTACTCCCGTTGATGTCAACGTTCGTGTAGAGACTGTTCAGACAATTAATTCTATGGATGTTGTTATGCGTATTTTCCACATGGATCTTGGTATGTATACACTAGATAAGTTAGGTCTTAGTCCAGATCAGCGAAAAGTGGTAGATCAGATTATCTCAAAGCCATCAGGTCTTGTTATGGTGGTAGGTCCGACTGGTAGCGGTAAGACAACTACTCTTTATTCAATGTTAAATACCCTTAAAACTAATGAGAGAAAATTAATTACAGTTGAAGACCCGGTTGAATATCAGTTCCCAGGAATAACTCAAATTCCAGTTCGAACTTCAGAAGGTGTTGAGGATATTAGCTTTAACGATAAACTAAAAGCTATTCTAAGGTTGGACCCTGATGTTGTTATGGTTGGAGAGATTCGTGATTTAGATACCGCTAAAACCGCTCTTCAAGCTTCACTTACTGGTCATCTAGTTCTTACTACATTCCACGCAGGATCTGCTTCAGCGGCGCTCACACGGCTTGCTGATGTAATTGGTAAGAACCCTTTATTTATATCTGCAATTAGGCTAATTATGGCTCAGAGACTTATTCGTAAACTGGATGATCCTATTAAAATTGAATACCAACCTTCAGAAGCTGAAATTGAATATATTAGAAAAATAGTTGAAACATTCCCAGAAGGACTTGAGAAACCAAGTTTAGAAAATCTTAAATTGTATAAACCTGGAAGTTCCAAGGATAATCCTTTTGGATACAAAGGTCAGATAGCAGTCCGGGAGCAGCTAACTATGTCAGATAAGATCAGAAGCTTACTAGAAGATCAGAACACAGTTGTTTCTACGGAAGCCCTACAAAAAGCCGCTATGCAGTCCGGAATGGTAACAATGGCTCAGGACGCTGTTATGAGACTAATTAAGGGCGAAACCACAATGGAAGAGCTCTACAGAACTCTAGATTAGAAGACTGAAACTAGAGCTGGAACTAATTTCTCATCGAATATACTTGGTACTATATTTTCAGGACTTGGGTTTTCAACTATATTAGCTATAGCTTCAGCGGCTTTAAGTTTGTGTTCAAGCGTAATTTTAGTCGTATTACTATCTAGCGCTCCCTTGAAAAGGCCTGGGAATACTAGGGCATTGTTTATTTGATTAGGGAAGTCGCTTCTACCAGTAGCAATAACCGTGGCACCACCTTTTTTAGCTTCATCTGGAGTAATTTCTGGCGTAGGATTTGCCATTGCGAAAATGATTGCGTCTTTATTCATGGTTTTAACTTGCTCAGCGTTGAGAAGATTTCCTCTAGATACACCAATGAATACATCTGCGTTTTTTATAGCAATATTTAAATCTCCTGAGACATTATTAGGATTAGATATTTCTAGTAGTTCTTTCTTAGATTCATTAAGATCATTTCTATCGGAAGATAATATACCTTTAGAATCCACTAATATAAGTTCAGCATTTTTAGCATATTCATGTACTAATTTAGATATTGCTGTTCCTGCTGCACCGCTTCCAACTAATACTATTCTTGATGAGTTTAGATCCTTGCCAACAACTTTAAAGGAATTAATTAGTCCAGCCAATACAACTATTGCTGTGCCGTGCTGATCATCGTGCATGACAGGAATATTTAGGGCCTCTATTAGTTTCTCTTCAATTTCGAAACATTCTGGAGCAGCAATGTCTTCAAGATTTATAGCTGAAAAACTAGGCGCTATATCTATAACTGTTTTAATAAAGTCTTCTGGATTCTTAGAATTTATAGTAATTGGAACTGCGTCTATTCCAGCGAATTGCTTAAATAGCATAGCTTTTCCTTCCATAACTGGCATAGAAGCTTTTGGTCCTATGTCTCCAAGACCTAGGACTGAAGTACCATTTGAAATAACTGCTAGGTTATTTGCGCCCCAAGTATATTTCTTAAAGTTTGCTGGATCATCTGCAATTGCTTTGGATACTGCTGCTACGCCTGGAGTGTAATAAGTAGATAATGCTTCTTTAGAATCTACTTTATCTTTAACTTTTATTTCTATCTTTCCTCTATGTAATTCGTGCTTTAAAAGTGCTTCTTGATTGTAATCTGTCATTTAATAAATTATATCTTGAAATTTAGAACAAATAAAGGTATAATTTTATATCTAATGGATAGTGTAATAAATCAAATCAATAAAAAACACCTTAAGCACGCTGTTGTTGACGTAAGAAGCGGTGACACTGTTAAGGTTTCTCAGAAAATTAAAGAAGGTAACAAGGAAAGAGTTCAGGTTTTCCAAGGTCTAGTTGTTAAAACTTCTAGAACTGGTGGGCACCTATCAAGAATTACTGTTCGAAGAATTGCTAGCGGTATTGGAGTAGAAAAAAGTTTCTTACTACACTCACCACTTGTAACTAAAGTTGAAGTTACTAAGAGAAGCAAAGTTCGAAGAAACTATCTTTCTTACATGCGTAATCTTACTGGTAAGAGCGCAAGACTATCTTCTAAAGATTTCAATAGAAGTGAAGTAAACGATCTTCCTGAAGAAGTTAAAGAAACTCCAAAAGAATAAGTTGAAAGCGTTATTAGCGAAAGCTAATAAAATCTATTTGTCTTTTTATTAATTAAACACAATACTATATAAGATGCTTATAGGTATTGATGAAGTTGGTAGAGGTTGCCTAGCAGGTCCTTTATGTGTTGCTGCTGTCGCTCTTATCGATCCTATTGAAGGGCTTAAAGATTCAAAGCTCTTATCCGCTAGTAAGCGAGAGTATTTCGATAAGTTGATTCGAGAGAAAGCTACATACCTTAAAATTGCTCTTATAGACAATAACGAATTAGATCAAATAGGGTTATCTAAAGCTTTGGAAAAAGCATTCAATTTATCATCTAAAGAAGCTAGTAATGATGCTGAATTTATTCTTGATGGCAATATTAATTATTTAAAAGACCACAAATCTAATTCTAAAGCTATTATTAAAGCAGATAATCTTTATCCGGAAGTATCCGCGGCTTCAATAGTCGCTAAAGTGCATAGAGATAAGATTATGGATGAACTAGATGTAAAATATCCGGGATATAATTTCAAGACCAATAAAGGATATGGCACCAAGGAACATCTAGATGCATTAAATAATCTTGGAGTAACAGAAATACATCGAAGATCCTTTAAGCCTGTATCAGAAATAATAAAGCAGGTTTAGTTTTACTTTATTTGAAGTATTTTTTTACTTCTTTAGCGTCACGTTCTTTCCAATTAGACTGCCACGAAATAGTTTCGATGGCTTGTCGTATTGGTCTATGTAGCGCTACTCCGCCTCTATGAGTGAAGAATTCTTCAAATTCTTTTAGGAAGCTTTTATCCGATACTGAGCTAGCTACAATGTTTGGCATTCTTGAAAAACTAAGATCTTTTCCTTGAGTTTCAAGTAGCCAAGTCCAGTTTTCTTTAAGCCATTTCCAAGCTAGATCAAAAGATTTCTTATTCTGGAACATACCACTAATCCAATAAACGTTATCTTGTACCCTTACTTTGTCAGATTTAATATATTCGAATATTAATTTATGAATTTCGGGTTGTTTGAATACTGAGACGGCACCTGCTATTTGCAATTTTTCTTCTGGAGAATCTGTAGTTTCGTATATTTTTATTAATTCTTTAAATTCTTTCATATCTCCAAGTCTAGCAATTGTAGAATATATAAAGCCTCGATAATCACCCTTAATAGGATTTTTGTCTCTATTACTAAATGTTTTATTAATCATATCTATTATTTCTTTATGTTCTCCAACTGCTCCAAGGGACAGGATTAATGGTCTAAGTAATTTATCAAAATATGTGTCAGAATCTTTCTCATCCCAACCTAGTCTTGCATATTGCTTTGATGTTATTTCAATAAGGTACGGTTTAATATCTTCTTTAAGTTGATCATCGCCTAAGATATGTCGAGTGCTAGATATTACTCCGCTAATTATTTCCCATACAACTAATGAGTGCTCGTTCTCGTAAGATTTGAGCATCTTAAGTACATCTACTGTAGGATAAAATCCAGCACAAGCTGCCGCAAACGCATCTCTTAATATGCCTAATCTGTTAAGTTCCTCAGTGTTTTCGATATTTTCTAGAATTTTTGAAAGATATTTCTGATCATATACAGTTCTATAGAATCCGGATAGGGATTTATTTATTAACATATTTTCTTTATATTCAATCAATGTTTCCCTGTTATTAAATATTTCTAGATCAGAATCATTTCTATTTAGGGGTATTGGCCACAGTTCATGTTCTTTATCATCTTTTAAGAATTTGAATCTGTTCTGGTGCAGTTTAACTTTATCTTTTTCTAAAGATGCACTAACTAACGGATAACCTGGTTGTTTTATCCATTTATCCATAATCTCACTCACATTTACACCAGTAGCTTGAGAAATAGAGTGCCACAGATCTTTAGTTTCAGTGTTTTTATATTTATGATCTTTTAGGTATTTTCTTATTCCTTCTTGAAATTGTTTATGTCCAAGATAGTTCTCTAACATCAAAATAACAGAAGCACCCTTTTCGTAAGAAATAGCATCAAATATAGTTCTAATCTCATCTGGATGATGAATAGGTACTTCAATTGCGTGAGTGTTCTCAAGTCCATCTAGGCGCATTGCTGGTGTTTGCTCGTCATTAATAAATTGAGTCCAGACTTGCCACTCTGGATATAGATGATCGACACCTAAGTAACTCATCCATGAAGCAAAACTTTCATTTAGCCAAAGATCAGTCCACCATTTCATGGTGACTAAATTTCCAAACCATTGGTGCACTAATTCGTGCGCTATAACACTTGCTACGTATTGCTTTGTAGATAAAGAAGCATGTTCGTCTACAAGTAAGGCTTGATCTCTGAATGTAATACAGCCCCAGTTTTCCATGGCTCCTGAACTAAAATCTGGAAGAGCAATGAAATCACATTTAGTTAGCGGGTATGCAATATCGAAATAATCTTCATAGTAATCTAATATTTTTGCGGAAACCTCTAAAGCGAATTCTGTATTCTTAATTAGTTTTTCTGTTGCATAAGTTCTTACTATAATTCCTTTTTTAGTTTTAGTTTCAAGGAACGCCATATTTCCCACTACAAAGGCTAGTAGATAAGTGCTCATCAGTGGACTAGTCTCAAATGTAGTACGTATTTTATTATCGTGAGCTTCTTTAGATTTAATAGGAGTATTCGAAACAATTGCGGGATAATCGTCTGTTACTAATGTAAGATCAAAAGTAGCTTTAGCTTCAGGTTCATCAATTCCTACAAATGCTTCACGTGCATGGTGTGATTCAAATTGAGTAGCGAAGATCATGTCTTCCTTGCCATCGTTATTAAACCTAGAAGGATAGATCCCATTTAATTTATTGGTAATTTTACCTTTATAGCTAATTTCAATCTTATATTCTCCAGGATAGATTATTTCATCACTATGAAGTCTCACTTCATCATATTTATTATGATGATTAATTCTATCTACATTAATCTCTTTAGTGTCTTTACCTAATTTATGAATTTTAGCTTCTGTTACTTTTAGGTCTTTTTGGTGGAAGGTTATTCGTTTAGATGGTCTTGAGGTCTTGATTCCAGTAATAACAACATGTCCTTTAAACGACATTGTTTCTTTATCTAAATCAATCTCCAGGGTGTAGTTTTTCGGTTGGAAATCTTTGTATAGTCTTTTTACACTCTTCATTTATTAAAAATATATTAACATAATCTTGCTAAGAGAATTAATTATTGTTTAATATGCATTCACAAAGTTTACTAATCTTTACATATAAGAAATTTAGATATATAATGAGTATAGTTTCCGACCAAATCAGGTCGGTTTTTTTAAGCCAAAATAACAATAAGGAGAAATAATTATGGACCTAGACATGAAGCAATTAGCTCTTGCTATCCGAACAATCGCAGAAGAAAAAAATCTTCCTGAAGCAACTGTTAAAGAAGTTGTTGAACAGGCATTAGCTGCTGCTTATCGAAGAGACTACGGTGATAGAGATCAGGAAATTAAAATTTCTATGAATCTTAATAACGGTGACGTAGATGCCTACGTTGAAAAAGAAGTTGTAGAAAATGTGGAAAATCCTGCATACGAAATTTCTTTAGCACAAGCAGGTATTATGAACAAATCTGCTAAGCTTGGAGATTTAATTGAAGTACATCAGAAGGTTGAATCTTTTGGACGTGTTGCTGCTCAAACTGCCAAACAAGTTGTTTTACAAAGACTACGAGAAGCTGAAAGAGAAGTAGTGCTTTCTGAATATGAAGATAAAGTAGGTTCTGTTCTAAACGCTACTGTTTCAAGAGTTGAAGGTAGTATCGTAAGAATTGAAATCGGAAAAGCACAAGGTATTATGCCTAGAAGTGAGCAAATTCAAGGTGAAAGATACTACCCAGGACAGAGACTTAAAGTTTACCTAAAAGAAATTGAAAAAGGTTTTAAAGGCCCTCAACTAATTCTTTCAAGAGCATGTAATGAATTCATCGAAAGTTTATTTAGAGCTGAAGTTCCTGAAATGGAAAACAACGCTGTAGAAATTAAAGGTGTTGCAAGAGAAGCTGGTGTTCGATCAAAGATTGCAGTAAAGAGTAATATTAAAGGTGTCGACCCAGTTGGTACTTTTGTTGGTGGTCACGGTACAAGAGTTAACGCAGTAACCAGCGAAATTGGTGAACAAGAAAGAATCGACATTGTTGTATGGGATGAAGATATTAAGCAGTATATTGTTAATGCATTAAGCCCAACAAATGTTAATAAAGTAGAAATTGATGAAGCAGAACGAAAAGCTAAAGCATTCGTTAACGAAGACCAGTTAAGTATCGCTATCGGTAAAGGTGGACAGAATGTTCGTCTTGCTAGCAAACTAACGGGCTATGAACTAGATATAGTTGCAGATAACGTAGCTCCAGAAGTTAAAGTAGAAGAGAAGGTTGAAGTAACTACTAATCCTACTCAGAAACTTAAGCGAAAGAGTGAACTAGAAAGTTCATTACTCGACGCTATCGAAGAACACGGCGAATAGTTAATCTATAAAAATTCGTACAATTAGCACTCTTGACTTAAGAGTGCTAATTTATATAAAATATATTTACTAATTAATAATCTAAATTAGGGTATAAAAAATATGTTACCAAACGATAGTCCATTCTTTAACGAGTTCATCTCAAGACTTACAGATAATGCTAGAAGAAGCTTATTCCAGGCAGATAATATAGCTAGAGCACTAAATAGCGCATATATAGGTACTGAACATTTACTTCTTGGTGTATTATCACAGAAAGAATCCACTGGATCTAAAGTTCTTAACGAATACGGCGTTAATATTAATAAAGCTAGACAAATATTAGATAAAAGCCCTAGATCACTAGCTACACAAGTTGGACAAAAAGGTTTAAGTGAAACTGCTAAATTAACACTTCGAACAGCTTTCGATTTATCAAGAGAATTTTCTCAAGAAAGCTGTGGCACAGAGCACATTTTATATAGCATTCTAGCTCAAAAGAATTCAAGGGCAGCTGTGATGCTCAGAGAAATGAGCATAGACACTGACGGAATCCTAGATGACCTTGGTAAATTTTTAAACAAGCAAAATTACGCAGAAAATATGGTTGGTGGTAATTCAAGAAATAAGAATAAGACTGGGAAGAAGTCTGCCTTAGATTATTTTGGAATTGATCTTACTAAACAGGCAAGGGAAGGAAAATTAGATCCTCTAGTTGGAAGAGAGAATCAACTTAAGCGACTAATCGTAATACTAAATAGAAGAAATAAGAACAACCCAGTCTTAATAGGAGAGCCTGGTGTTGGTAAAACTGCAATCGTTGAAGGATTAGCATCTAAAATTGCTAATGAAGACGTACCAGACACCCTTATAGATAAGAGAATTATTTCTATAGATTTAGCTGCGATGGTTGCAGGCACTAAGTACCGTGGAGAATTTGAAGAAAGACTTAAAAAAGTAATAGATGAATTAGAAAATGATTCTAATACAATAGCTTTTATTGATGAATTACATAATATAGTTGGTGCCGGTGCAGCAGAAGGTTCTATGGATGCAAGCAATATTCTAAAACCAGCTCTAGCAAGAGGCAGAATGCAGATTATTGGTGCTACTACAAACAATGAATATACAAAGCATATTGAAAAAGATGCAGCACTGGAGCGAAGATTTCAACCAATCTATGTGCCAGAAACTACTCCTAAAGAAACACTAAATATCCTAAAGGGACTTAAGCAAAATTATGAAGAGTTCCACAAAGTATCAATTGCCGAAGAAGTACTAGAAGATGCTGTGATACTTTCTAAGAGATACATCCAAGATAGAAATATGCCAGATAAGGCCATAGATCTAATTGATGAAGCATCCGCATATAAAAGAGTTAATAACTCTAAATCTTCTCCTGAATACAGAAGGATTACTAAAGAACTACAACTACTTGAAGTACAAATCGATGAAGCTGTAGATAAAGAAGATTATGAAAGAGCAGCTTCATATAAAACTAAACTATCTCAAATTAAAGAAGAATATAAGAAGTATCTTGAAACTATAAATAAGACCCCGAAAATTAAACTTACTAGCGAAGATCTTGCTGAAGTTATTTCTAGAATTAGTGGAGTTCCAGTTTCTAAAGTAATTAAGAGTGAAGCTAAATATCTACTTAATCTAGAGGATCTTTTAGGCAAGCATGTTATAGGTCAAGACGAAGCAGTTAAAGAAATATCTAAAGCCATAAGACGTTCTAGAAGTGGTATTTCTAGCGAGAATAGACCAATTGGTTCATTCATTTTCTTAGGTCCTACTGGAGTCGGTAAGACAGAACTAGCAAGAGTGCTAGCGAAAGAGTTCTACGGTACAGAAAATGCCCTAATTAAGATAGATATGAGTGAATTTGCTCAACAACACAATGTATCTAGACTTGTAGGTGCTCCAGCAGGTTACGTAGGATATGATGATCAAGGTCAGCTAACTGACAAGATTCGTCGTCAACCATATAGTATTGTTCTATTTGATGAAATCGAAAAGGCTCATCCGGAAATATTTAACATGCTACTTCAGATTCTAGAAGACGGAGTATTAACTGACGCTAAAGGCAGAAAGATAGATTTTACTAATACTATCGTAATTATGACATCCAATGTGGGTGTAGATAAATTACAAAAGAATGTAAGTTTTGGTTTCTCGAAAGATGCAAGTTCGGATACTTCTATTAATGAAGCATCAAAAGAAAAGCTAAAAGAAGAACTCAAGAAATTAATAAGACCCGAGTTATTAAATAGAATAGATAAGACAATAATATTTAACTCATTAACTAAAGACATTTTATTTAAGATTATTGACTTACAGATTGAAGAGCTTAAGAAGCGCATAGTAAAGAACAAGATAAGTATTAAATTAGACATTAAAGCTAAAAACTATCTTCTAGAGAACGGATATGATGTTAAAAATGGCGTAAGGCCATTAAGAAGACTTATTCAGGATACGATTGAAGATGAATTATCTACCATTCTCCTTTCTGGTAAAATTAAGAACGGACAAATCGTTGAGATATCTGCTAAAAAAGAAAAATTAACCTACAAAGTTACTAACGAAGAAATCTAGTTTTTTAATTAATAACTAAATAATGTTTTAATATATCTTAATCATGGGTAAAAAACTTAGCTTTGCTTGTTCTAATTGTGGCGCTCAATATTCATCATGGAGTGGTAGGTGTAGTGCATGTGATGCATGGAATAGTATTGAAGAATTAATTGTAGCTACGAGTAGTAAGTCCGGATCATTCAATTCAGCTTTTAAACCTGAGAATATAGATTCATCTGTAAATGAAAATGAAGCTAGATTTGTTATGAAAAATAAGGCTGTTTCAGATTTACTCGGGGGTGGAATCGTAAGGGGAAGTGTAATGCTTCTAAGCGGTGAACCTGGAATAGGCAAGAGTACCTTACTTCTTCAATTAGCAGATTCTCTCGGAGATGATCTTAAAGTTCTATATGTGAGTGGTGAAGAATCGCTTCAACAGGTTGCACTTCGAGCTAAGAGGCTTAAGATTAATAACAATAATATTTCTTTAGTTAATTCTAATTCTACAGATGCAATTATTGAATCAATCGAATCCAAACAATATAACTTGGTAATTATCGATTCAATCCAAACTATATCGCTCGAATCAATTAATTCTGCGGCTGGTAATGTTTCTCAAATTACTAATTCAACTAACCTCATAATTCGTGCAGCAAAAGCTTCTAAAACTTCTGTAGTACTTGTAGGTCACGTAACCAAAGATGGATTTATTGCAGGACCTAAGATGCTTGAACATCTTGTAGACGTTGTTTTGCATCTGGAAGGGGATAAGTTTAGTGGCTTTAAAACGCTTAGAGCTAATAAGAATAGATTTGGCTCAGTTAATGAAGTAGTTCTATTTGAAATGCACGGAGAAGGTCTAAGTGTAATAGACAATCCTTCCAAGAGCTTATTATCCGAACGTCAAATAGCGGATGGTTCCGTCGTACACGCCCTTATGCAAGGATCTAGGCCTTTACTTGTTGAGATTCAAGCCTTGGTTAATAAAACTAGTTATGGGTACCCTAAAAGGACTGCCAGTGGCTTTGATTTAAATAGACTAAATCTAATCATTGCAATTATAGAGAAGCGCACTAAGTTAAAACTTTTTAATGATGACATTTATATAAATGTTGTTGGTGGGATGAAATTAAATGAACCCGCAAGTGATCTTGCGGTCGCAATGGCCATAGCCTCAGCGAAGGCAAATAAAAAATTAAAACAAGACTTAGTAGTTTACGGTGAATTAGGATTAAGTGGCGAAATTAGACAAGTGCCTTTTTCTGAAAAAAGAAATGAAGAAGCTATAAAGATTGGTTTCAAAGGATCTATAGGTCCTAAATCTAATAAAAAATTAACCGGATACAATCCGGTTAATGATTTAAGAACTGCTCTTATTGATTTCTTGGACTAGCTTAGGGTTTTCCTGTAGCTACTGCATTTACTGAAGTGTTCGATTGATATAGGACACTATCGGTTACTACTCCGTTTATAGTAAACGAACCTGCTGTAGTTGGGGTGTAGTTGAATGTAGTAGAGTAGGGGTTATTACCTGCTGGTATTGTTATCGTACTAATAGGATTACTCATATCAGTGGATAGGTAAATCTTTATGGTTCCTGCTTGATCACCTAAGTTATTAGTGTCATTTAGGTCATATGTTCCACCGGTTGCAGTAACTGTAATAGTACAAGTAGGATTACACTGAGGATTACCGTTACTGTCTGTATTTGATGGTTTTTTACTATCATTTATAGTAAGGCTTAAATTAGGTTTATTATCAGAACAGTTATGTATATCATCTTGTGCAAGAGATGTAGTTCCTGGAGATATGGCTTGTAAGAAAGCAGTCATATTATCGAATTGTTTTGGATAGAATATGTCTACAGAGAATCCACCCGCCTGAAGTCCGCTTGAATTTTGTTTTGCTAGATCTGGAGTACAAGAAGTAGCTTGGTATTCAACAGCATTACCATTTGCTGCGTCATGAATCTTAGTAGAAACCTTATCAATACTAACTGTGCTAGAACTGCTACCATTTCTTTGTACGAACCATGAAGGGAAAATATCTGTAGAGGGACTAGCTTGCCAGTTTGCGTATCCTCTACCATCAGTAGGACCTGTTAGCTTGTATGAAGGTAGATTTTTAATGTCTGATGGGGCTGTCCAATTTGTAGGGTGATTGAAGTCTGGAAGACTCTGAAGTGCTTGCTTTTGCCAAGTTTTAGTAAGTGGTCCAGTAATATTTTCCATGAATCCAGCTAGGGTTGTGGTCATATCTCGACTAGTAACCACAGAAACTACTGCATACTTAGTATTCCAAGCAGTCATGACACCTGTCTTACTGATGTTATTTGTACCAGTCTTAACGGCGGTGTCCCAACCTGACCAGTGCTGTAATCCATAAGATGGACCTAGATAAGTAGCATTAGGATCACTTAGTATATTGTCGATTATATAAGCCGTATCTTGTCTTATTGCCTGATGACCTTTAGGTTGAGTCCATTGATATAGAACTTTACCCTCTGAGCTAGAAATTTTAAGGATATATGACTGGGGCAATACATTTCCTAATCTAGCAAGTGATGCGTCGGCATTAACCTGCTGAGAAATGTGAACAAAATCATTACCAGTAGCTGCTTCTGCTGTTAAGTAGAAGTTTTTCATATCTGCAGTTGTATAGTGTTGTGTTGCACCAGTCTGGTTGTCCCAAAGATTGTTAGAATATCCCGTTAAGTCTGAGTAAGTGTTAGCAAATTTGACTAAGGAATCTTGATGCCCAAATGATTTGTCATTAGGTAGAACACTAAGTGCAGCTTTCATTGCGGGGACATTTCTTGAACCTGCTAAAGCATACCTTAATGTCATCCATTCGGCAGGTGCACTACTCAGATAACTATCCCAGTCGTTCGCACAATTGTTTCCGTTGGTACAGGCGTACCATGTAGCACCACCTGCGGATAGTGAAGTATGTGATGCATCGAATAATACTGATCCTGCTCCTACGTTATTGTTATTTTCCATAAATGCAGAGTATACAAATGGTTTAAGACTAGAACCAGGATACACTTCACTATTTGTCCAGTCTGTACATGAACCAGAAAGTGCATTATCACAATATTTAGTGGCAGCTCTGTTTCCATTAGCATCAATAGTTTCAACTCCCTGTGTTTGCATAACTACTTGTCCCGTTTGTACATCTTCACCAACCATAGCTTGTACGTCAGCATTGTTGTAATGTGCATTATTTACATTATTGGCTATGTCGTTTTCTGCGTTCTGCTGTAGATTCCAGTCAAGAGTTGTTATTACTTTTAGCCCACCCTTGTTAGTAACTGATCCTCCCAATTGATTTTGTAATTGAGATTTTACGCTATCTATAAACTGAGGTGCAACATTTGTTGTATCTTGTGTAGTTAATGGAACTGGTAATTTGGCCAGCACATCAACTTTAGCTGCACTGTCAGCTTCAGCTTGTGTTATGTACTTCTGTTGTACCATCAGCCTTAATATGTATTGTTGTCGATCTAATAGGCCTTTTTTATTAAAACTGTCATCTGAGCTTGGATTGTATTTGAGTGAAGAGTATGGTGAATAAACTCCTGGAGATTTTGGTATTGCAGCTAAGAATGTGGCTTCCGCTATTGCAGTTATTTTATCTGTGCCTAAGTTTGCATCACCATTAAAGTAAGCTTTAGCTGCAGCTTGTGCTCCGTAATTTTCACCACCATAAGGAGCAATATTAAGATATCCATTTAAAACTTGATCCTTGGAATATTCCCTTTCAATTTCAACTGCCAAGATAAGCTCTTTTATTTTTCTTGAAATAGTATGGTCATTAGTCCAGTTTTCATTTAACTTAACCAATTGTTGAGTTATTGTAGATCCGCCTTGTAGCCCTGAACCAATACCGAAGATGTCATGAAATGCTGCTCTTAGAATTCCCTTAAGGTCAAATGCACCCTCTTTATAGAAATTCTTATCTTCAACTGCGATAGTAGCTTCTTTAAGATATTGCGAAATTTTATCGCTACTTACAGGGAGTCTTACTATTCCATTGTTGTCTTGATAAATTAGATGTTGACCAGATCTATCGTA
Source organism: Candidatus Saccharimonadota bacterium (assembly GCA_036745415.1). Lineage (GTDB taxonomy): Bacteria > Patescibacteriota > Saccharimonadia > Saccharimonadales > UBA4665 > CAILQE01. The sequence goes on along the minus strand of DAIOGF010000003.1, from coordinate 86,943 downwards.
GTAAGAGATCGATCCACCTAGGTTCTGTCCATCTATGCCTGTAAATTTAGGTAAGTCTTTTCTGTAATATGCAAACAACGCTATTATTAGTAGGAAGAAAACAACAATTGAGATTCCAATAATACGTAGAGCCATAATAGCTCCTTGTTTAGAGAACCAATATTCATATAGATGTTTTGGCTTTAACCTAAATTTCATCCTAGGCCAGAAGCCATTAGGCATTTTGTCCTTATATATCATTTTTTTACTATTATCTGCAAAGTTTTGCGATATTCTGCTACTAGAAATAGCCCTATTAATCTTGATAGCTGTTTTTCTAGTTTTGTTAACGCCTCTACTTCGACTATTTCTGCCTCGAGCCATAATGTTTTTTACCCCAAAATTTACTAATAGTTATTATATCAAATATTATAATGCTTATTTGAAATAAATTTCATAAAATTTTAAGTGATATATAAGATTATGTATAATCTAAGGTATGAAATTATCCGAAGAGCTTAAATATCGAAATCTCCTGTACCAAACAACTATTAAAGATTTAAAAGATCTTGATACTAAAAAGTTCACTTTTTATTTAGGCGTTGATCCTAGCGCCGACTCAATGACTATTGGGAACCTTGCAAGTCTTATGCTGGCAAAGACTCTTATTAAGCACGGACATAAACCAGTACTGCTAGTAGGTGGCGCCACAGGATTAATTGGTGATCCAGACGGCAAGAAACAACAAAGAGACCTAATACCTCTAGATCAACTAAAAAAGAATAAGAACGCTATAGCAATGCAGTTTAAACATATACTGCGTGGTGAAAAATTTGCATTAGTAGATAATTATGATTGGTTTAAGAATATGCATTACATGAACTTCCTTAGGCACATTGGAACAAAAGTTCCACTTAGAACCATGCTCTCAAGAGATTTTGTGCAAGCTAGACTTGGAGATGACGGTGAAGGCATCACTTACGCAGAGTTTTCTTACTCACTAATTCAGGGATATGATTTTTATCATCTCAATGAGAATCATGGAGTTAATCTTCAGATATCCGGAGCTGATCAGTGGGGAAATTCAATTGCAGGCGTGGACATCACTAGAAGGGTTAACGGTAATGAAGTTCATGTTCTTTCTATTCCATTAATTGTTAATAAGACTACAGGAGTTAAATTTGGTAAGAGCGAAGCTGGAGCTGTATGGCTATCAAAAGAAAAAACAAGCGCTACAATGTTCTACCAATTCTGGATTAATCTACCGGATGTAGACGTTCTAGATCTTATTAAGATATACACAACTCTAGAAAAAGATGAAATAGATAAGGTTATTCAGGAACACTTAGCAAATACTAAAGAGCGTATAGTGCAAAAAAAGTTGGCCTATGAAGTTACTGCATTAGTTCATTCTGAAAGAGAAGCTACTCTTGCTAAAGAAATTACTGAAATACTAACAGGCCAAAAACCTTTAGATACTATCAATAGATCATTACTCTCAGTACTATCCGAAGAAATACCAACTGTTAAATATTCCAAAAACAAGAATCTAGTAGATATCTTGGTTGAATCTAAATTAGCATCATCTAATACGGAAGCTAGACAACTAATTAAAGGTAATGCAGTTTCCATAAATGGAGCTAAGGTAGTTGACGAATCTATTGATTTTAAAACTTTAGAATCTAAATATTTACTAATAAGAAAAGGTAAAGCTTTCAGAGATAGCGCATTAGTATTAGTTGGTTAATGTTATGTTGCCCACGGATTCAATAGATAGATTAAAAGGAGTGGGCGCCAGTACTATAAATAAGCTATCTAAACTAAAAATTAATAATATTACAGATGTTATTAATCATTATCCAAAAAGATATATAGATTTCTCAAAATTAGACAAGATTATTGATCTTAGTCCTGGAAATGTAACTATTAGAATTAAGCTATCTACTCCTAAAACTAGATATGTAAGGAGGGGTATGAATATTACAGAAAGTTTAGCCTATGACGATACTTCCAAAGTTAAAGTTTTATGGTTTAATCAGCCTTATAGAGCAAAGGGGATAAAAGTAGGTGAAGAATATTTTCTCTCTGGCGAATACAAACTAAATGGCAATAATTTTAGCTTTATTAATCCATCACTAGAGTTAGTGTCAGATTTTCCGGTAAATACAGCTCGAATACTTCCAGTATATAAACTAACAGAAGGCGTTAATGCTTCTCTGATTAGAAAACTAGTTAAAGAATCCCTTCTAAAAACTAAACTTGAGGATATTTTTTCTAAAGACTTCATCAATGAATTTAATCTAATATCTCAAAAAGACGCATACATGAAGCTGCATTTTCCGGATAATCCCAGTGATGTAGTTCTGGCTCGGCGTAGATTCAGTTTTGAAGAGGGTTTTAAGTTAATGCTGGCTTCGATTATGAATAAGGAAGAAATAGCCCTTACAGATTCACATAAGATTAAATTTAATCTAGAATTAGCTAAGAAGTTTGTAGATAGTTTGCCTTTTAAATTAACCGATGATCAAAGAATTGCCGTCTGGCAGATCTATAAGGATTTAGATAAGAAACATCCAATGAATAGATTAGTAGAAGGTGACGTAGGTAGTGGTAAGACAATAGTAGCGGCCATGAGCGCACTAATGCCGCTAAGTGAAGGAAAGCAAGTTGCTTTGATGGTTCCTACTGAAATTCTAGCTAAGCAACACTATAAGACATTCCTTAAAATATATGAGCCATTAGGACTAACTAAAGAAATAGCACTAATAACATCTTCAACTTCCAAAAAAGATAAAGAACAAATAGTTAAAGATATTGCAGAGAAGAAGAAACTCATGATAATCGGAACCCATTCTCTAATTGAAGATTACCTAAAGCCAGATGAATTAGCTCTCGTAATTATCGATGAACAGCATAGATTTGGTGTTGAACAGCGTAAGAGATTAGTAAAGAAAGCTAAATATCAGCCACATTTACTTTCATTGAGTGCAACACCAATACCTAGATCATTAGCTCTAACGCTATTTAGGGACTTAGACTTATCTAAAATTAAGGCCGCTCCTAATAAAGAGAAATCTATAACTACTGAAATATATAGTAGAAGCGAATATACTAGAAATCTTCCTGGTATAACTAAGATATTAGAAAGCGGTCAGCAAATGTTTGTAGTTTGTCCAAGTATAGACAGCGAAAAAACTAAATCCGTCACAGAGATATATGAAGAAATAGTAAGAGATTATCCAAAATATAAAGTAGCTAAATTGCACGGAAAAATGAAGCAAGATGAAAAAGACAAGATTATGCTAAATTTTCTAGAAAAGAAGACAGATATTCTTGTTTCTACTACGGTCATTGAAGTGGGTGTTGATGTACCTAACGCCAACGTAATGCTAATTTTCTCTCCAAATAGTTTTGGTTTAGCTCAACTTCATCAGCTGCGAGGTAGAGTTGGTCGTGGTCAGCATCCAGGATTTTGTTATCTTATTGTTGAAGATAATGAGCAGGTTACTCGCAGGCTATCCGCAATAGAATCATATAGCGATGGTTTTAAGTTATCTGAGATAGATTTAGATCTTAGAGGACCAGGGCAAGTCTATGGAATATTCCAACACGGTGAACTAGATCTTAATTTCTTTAATTTCAGCGACATGGAGCTAATAAGGGAAATAGAACAAGCAGTAGCATTATTTATAGATAAAGGGTATAATATTGAAGAATTTCCACTTCTATTTAAAGAAGTTAACGAACTAAGAAAGATAACAAATTTAGATTAATCATGTATTCAGGTTCTACCATAACCAAGATTTCTGGTATTGTACTTGGCGCTCATCAAAAAATTGACCGTGTTGCCAGGAAACATCTAGAAGCATTATTGCCAGAAAATAATTTTCCTAAGATTTCAAACATATTGAAATTTGAAGGAGATAAAGGCCCAGACTCTATAAAGCGTAAGAGTCCTTTTGTTGATGAGCCTTGGCATTTTTTTCATCCCGAAGATGAAGCAGATACATCCATTCTAGATCAAATTAATCATCACTATAATGGTTTAGTTAAAGCTCTGATGGATAATAATGAAGTTAAATCAGCATTCGAAGCTTCATGGTTAGCTCATGCCGTTGTAGATGGACTAACTCCAGCTCACCAAGATCATTTTTCTGAAGAGTCTAAGAAGCTACGTGGACAGAATGAAGATCGTGAGCTAAATCCTAAAGATAAATTATTAATGCACGGTGATACTAAAAAAGAGAAGATTATTAATAATTGGAAAATGTGGGGACCTCAAGGACTTCTAACTTATCATGTTAAATTTGAATTAGGTTTCGCATCATTAATTGCACCACTAAAATTCGGTGAAACTAAATTAAAGAAAAAATCTCTTAAACTTATGAATCAAAAAGAGATAAATAAATGGTATAGAGACACTGCAAAAGAGGTAGTTAAATTAAATCTATACAAAGATTTCATAAAAGAAGGCTGGACTATTAAGTTGTCTCAAAAAGCTCAGAAGAAACTTGCACCAATTTTAATTAATGCGGTTACACGAATTTGGTATAACGCATATATTGAAAGTCATAAGAAAAACAGATAATAAAAGACAAATATACCTTTACTTTTTATCAATAAAATAGTAATATAGTGATTGTCTTAAATAATTCTAATACTCAAGAAAAAAAGTAAATAAGCGCGAGTGGTGGAATGGTAGACACGCATGCCTTAGGAGCATGTGCCTTAAAAGCATGAAGGTTCAAGTCCTTTCTCGCGCACCAATAACAATATGAGTGAATTATTAAAAAACAATCAAGAAACTATAATGGGTCCAAGAGGGCCTATTTTTTACCTTGTCGAAAATAAAGAGAGCAGGGTTTCTTTAGCGCATTATCTAGCAGAAAGCATTCAAGATCCAGTTATATCTATTATTTCTAACCCTACCGGACAAGATCACAGTGAAGTATTACTTCACGAAATGTGTATTAAATTTGCTAAAAATGGTGATAAAGAAACCGATGTTGAAGAGAGTGATATTAAGCTTAATAGATACGCATATGCATCTTCAATAATTCGACGTGGTGGAGTTTTAATTAGACTTGATGAATCTGAAAATCCTCAATTGTTTGAATCTTTAGTCATGGAATTTGACGTACTATTTCCTCAAGAATTCGACACCAAGAAATAACTAAATAGTGTTAAAATATAAATATTAAACAAGGATAAAACAATGGTTTATTTATTGATAGTCTTAGTTGTATTGGTTCTTGGACTAATACTTATTTATAACTCACTAGTAAGATTAAATATTCGAACTAATGAAGCTTGGAGTGATATCCAAGTACAGCTTAAAAGAAGAGCAGATTTAATTCCTAATTTAGTTAACACTGTTAAGGGTTACGCTAAGCACGAAAAGAGTATCTTTGAAGATGTCACTAACGCTAGAGCAGCTACTCTTTCAGCTACGAATCCTAAGGATGCTGCAAAGGCTGAAGGTGATTTCCAAAAGACTATGAAGAGCCTATTCGCGGTTGCAGAAAATTATCCTGATCTTAAGGCTTCTGAAAACTTTAAAGAATTACAAGCGGAACTAACTGATACTGAAGATAAGATTCAAGCAGCTCGAAGATTCTATAACTCAATGGTTAGAGATTTTAATACTAAGCGAAAAACATTCCCTACTAATTTAATTGCTGGAATGCTGGGATATAAGGAAGATAAGGATTTCTTTGAAGTTGATAATCCTAACGAAATTAAGGACCCAGTAGAAGTTAAATTCTAATATGGCTTTAAGTACCACCAATTATAAAGGCACAAGAGATTTTTATCCTGAAGACAAATTAGTTCAAAACTACATCTTTAGTGTATTTAAAGGTACTGCAGAAATGTATGGATATAAGCAGTATGATGCTCCAATGCTTGAATCTCTCGAGCTTTATAGAGCTAAGAGTGGACAAGAAATTGTTAATGAACAGACATACTCATTTATAGATAGAGGAAATAGGGAAGTAGTAATTAGGCCTGAGATGACCCCAAGTGTAAGTAGAATGGTAGCTAAGAAGCGACATTTATTAAACTATCCATTAAGACTTTACTCAATTCCTAATTTATGGAGATATGAAAGATCTCAAAGAGGAAGATTTAGAGAACACTGGCAATTAAATGTAGACATGTTTGGAGTTGCTGGTATCGAAGGAGAAACAGAGCTTCTTCTTATGGTGAATAGATTATTTAAAAACTTTGGCGCAACTCAGAAGATGTATGAGATTCATATTACTTCTAGAAAACTAATGGACTACTTATGTAGCGATATACTGAAACTGAATCCTGAGGAAACTGTTAAATTAGTAAAACTTTTAGATAAGAAAAATAAGTTAACGGAAGCTGAATTCGAACAAGAATTAAATACTATTTCTAAAATAGATAATCATAAGACAGTTTATGATTTTCTAAATATGAACCTAAGTGATCCGATGAATGAATTTGTCAGTCATCCAAGCATACTGGAGATGCGTCAATTACTGAGTGAGCTTAATTTGCTAGGAATTAATAACGTTACCTTTAACCCAGGTATTATGAGAGGCTTTGATTACTATACAGATATAGTTTTTGAGGTTGTTGATCTAGACAAAGAAAATAATAGGTCAATGATGGGCGGAGGTAGATATGACGGACTAGTTGGGCTCTTTGGAGTAGATAATCTCCCTGTGGTTGGTTTTGGTCTTGGAGACGTTACTATGGAGAACTTCTTAATATCTCATAATTTAATGCCTGAACTTACTTTTTCCACTAAGCTTGCTGTGTTATCGATAAGTGGCAATATGGTTGAATTAAATAAATTCATTGAGCTTTTACACTCTAAGAATATTAATGTAACTAGTGAGCTTTCAGATAAAAAACTTTCCTCGAAAATAAAATGGGCTGAAAAAGAAGGAGCTAAATATATTATTGTCGTTGGAGATAAAGAACTCGAAAGTAAATCTTACACAGTTAAAGATCTAGAAACTGGAAATGAGGTTTCATTTGACGACGTTGAACATTTAATTAGGGTTATCTCATAAACCAAATGACAGCTACTAATCATGCAATCACTGGAGCAATAATAGGATTATCTTTAGGTAATCCATACGCTGCAGTGCCACTTAGTCTTGCTTCTCATTATTTCATGGATACATTGCCGCATTTTGGTAATAAATGGGACATTAAATCTAGCGAATTCGTAAAATACCTTTTCGTTGAAGGATTCTTATGTTTCCTGATAGTTCTGACCTTATTCTTAACTAAACCACATAACTACATCTTAGGAATGGTTTGTGCATTTGTTGGGGCTTTTCCTGATCTACTCAGCTTTAAATTCTTTAGAACAACTAGAAAGAACAAGGTATATAAGGCTGGAGTATACTTCAAATTTGCTAAAGGAATTCAGAAAAAAGAATCTGCTGAAAATATAAAATATGACATCGCTTGGTTCTTCGTAGCACTAATTTTGTTTATGTTTTTAATCTCACGGAGTTAGTAAAAACAGATTAAATATGTTAAAGTTATAACTTATGAAAATAACTAACCACAAAGATCAAGAGCTTAGTAGCTCATACAAAATAACTGCAGATTTAAAAGAATTAACTGACAGTAAAAACCTAGTATTAAAACATCACCAAAAAGAAGCTAAGATAGCTGGATTTAGACCAGGTAAAGCACCTCTTAATATTGTTGAGAAAAATATTGACCAAAATGCACTTAGCTCTAGCGTGCTACAAGACGTGGTTGATCTTCTTTACACTAAATCTATTGAAGAATTAAAAATTAAACCAGTATCCAATCCTGAAATTAAAGTTGAAAAGTTCGTACCATTCTCCACTTTAGAATTTACTATTACTGTAGATAAATTAGGAAAGATTACTATTCCAGATATGAAGAATTTTAAATCTGAAAACAAAGCAGTAAAGATCACAGCTAAAGACGTCGATGATGCATTAGAAGATTTAAGAATGCGAGCATCAGATTTTAAAGAATCAGATAAAGCAGCTAAATTAACTGACCGAGTTACTATAGATTTCGAAGGTATTGATCCTAAGGATAAAAAAGTAATTACTGGAACCACTGGTGAAGATTACCCTCTAATTCTTGGCAGTAAATCCTTTATCCCAGGTTTTGAAGAAGAACTAGTTGGCCTAAAGCCTAAAGACAAGAAATCTTTCGATATAGTATTTCCTAAGGATTACGGAGCAGAACAATTTAGAAACCGTAAGGTAACATTCAATGTTACTGTTAAGAAAATCGAAGGATCTATATTGCCTAAATTAGATGATGAGCTAGCTAGTAAAATGGGTCCATTTAAAACTTTAGTGGAACTTAAAGAAGCTATAAAAAAAGAACTAGAGAACGAACTCAATGCTAATAATCTAAGAAGATTAGAAGACGAAATTCTTAATTTCCTTGGAAAGAAAACTAAGGTTAACCTTCCTGAAAAATTAGTTAATGAAGAAGTTGAGATCGTAGTTTCTAAGGCAAAGCGTGAGGCTTTAAATCAGGGACAGACATGGGAAGAATACCTAAAAGCTTCTAAATTAGATGAAGCTAAATTTAATGCCGAAGCAAAGATTACTGCAGCAGACCGAGTTAGATCTGGAATAGCTATTGGAGAAATAGCGGCTCGTGATGATGTACAAGTAACTCGCGAAGAATTCGAACAGGCCATGGATTATCTTAAGAATCAGTATAAGGATCCGGCAATGCTTGAAGAACTTACTAAGTTTGAAAATAGAAGAGATCTTATGATGAGGCTTCTGACAGATAAAGTACTAAAACACCTAGCTTCTCAAGTAAATTAGCACTCTTGACTTGTGAGTGCTAAATATCTAAAATATTAAATCATGAACAAGAAAACTTCTTATCTAGTACCAACAGTAATTGAATCTGAAGGTAGAATGGAGCGTGCTTATGATATCTATTCTAGACTTCTAAAAGACCGTATCATCTTCCTAGGTGAAGAGATTAATCAAGTTACTGCTAATCTAGTTGTAGCTCAGCTGTTATTTCTTAACGCAGAAGATCCCAAGAAAGATATTAAGTTATATATAAATAGCCCGGGTGGAAGCGTGTATGACGCTCTCGCTATCTATGACACTATGAATTACTTAAGTAATGATGTTATGACCGTAGGCATTGGAGTTCAGGCTTCTGCTGCAGCCCTTTTACTTAGTTCTGGTACTAAAGGTAAAAGATTCCTTCTTCCTAATTCAACTGTAATGATTCACCAACCATCAAGCGGAACTAGGGGTAAAGTAACTGATCAAGAAATTGATCTTAAAGAGTCGCTAAGGATTAAGAAAGTTATCGAAGATATTATGATCAAGAATACCGGACAGAAACAGTCTAGAGTACATGACGACATGGAGCGAGATAAGTGGCTGAATGCAGATGAAGCTAAGAAATATGGACTTGTAGACGACATTATTTCTAAGATGTAAATATTCTTGACAAATATTTATAAAAACTCTAAGATATTAATCAGAAGTTGTGTAAGCCTATTTTTAGTGTTCTTCCAAAATTAGAAGACCATAACAGATAACGCTTAGTTTTCTTCAACGTTGAAAACACCTAAAAAAATATATCAATTACTACTTATAACTGGTAATAATCATTATTAAAATCAATCACACAATAAATTAATACAAATTAACTCCTCACTTGAAAGGGGGCTTTTAAATATATGGCTAAAACATCTAGCACTAAAAGAGTCTACTTTAACGAAGGTAAAGAAGTTGTAAATCTTCCTAACCTAGTAGACCACCAAAATAAATCATTTAAGTGGTTCGTAGAAGAAGGTCTTGGCGAATTACTACAAGAAATTAGTCCAATTGATGACTACACTGGAACTAAACTTACATTAAAGTTCCTAGATTATCATTTTGAAGAACCAAAAATTACTGAACTAGAAGCTAGAGAAAACAACGTATCTTATGATGCGCCTCTTATGGCTAAGGTTGAGCTGATTAACAAGATTACTGGAGTTGTTAAAGAACAAGAAATCTACCTCGGGGACTATCCATGGATGACAGACCGAGGTACTTTTGTTATTAACGGCTCTGAAAGAGTTGTTGTTAGCCAATTAGTTAGATCTGCTGGAGTATTCTTTACATCAGAAACTTCAGGAATCTCTAAAGTATACGGTGCAAAGGTTATACCAGGTCGAGGAGCTTGGTTAGAATTTGAAACCGCAGCTAATGGTGCTATTTATGTAAAGATTGACCGGAAGAGAAAATTACCAGTTACTACTCTTCTTAAGGCATTAGGTGTTTCTGAATCCGCAATGAAGGAAATGTTCAAGCATGTAGATAGCGGTAAAGTAAGCCACCTTAAGGCTACTTTAGACAAAGATACTGCTCGTGGACAGAACGAAGCGTTAATCGAACTATATAGACGATTACGTCCAGGTGACTTAGCTACTGTTGAAAATGCTAAGAGCCTAATTGAAAATATGTTCTTTAACTACAAGAGATTCGACTTCTCTAGAGTTGGACGATACAAAATTAATAAGAGACTAAATCTAGATGTTCCTAATACTGCTAAAAACAGAGTAATGCGTCTTGAAGATCTAGAAGCAATTATTGCTGAAATTATTAGACTAAATAACACACAAGAACCAGCTGACGATATCGACTCACTAGCAAACCGAAGAGTTAAAATGGTTGGCGAACAGGTACAAAGGCAATTCAGAATCGGTCTGCTTAGAATGGAACGAAATACTAAGGACCGAATGAGTATGAGTGAAATTGAAACTGTTACTCCTTCACAGCTTATTAACGCACGTCCTATTGTTGCTGCTGTAAGAGAATTCTTTGCATCATCTCAGCTATCTCAGTTCATGGACCAAATTAACCCTCTAAGTGAGTTAGCTCTAAAGAGACGACTTTCTTCAATGGGACCTGGTGGTCTTTCAAGAGAAAGAGCTGGACTTGAAGTACGTGACGCTCATGCTACTCACTATGGTAGAATCTGTGCAGTTGAAACTCCTGAAGGTGCAAACATTGGTCTAGTTCTTAACTTAGCTAACTATGCACGAGTTAACGACTACGGTTTCCTAGAAACTCCATACAGAAAAGTAGTAAATGCTGCTAGCGCTAAGGATTTAGTTGGTCACATCGCTGCAGTAGATTACGAAGATGAGGATGGTAAAGTTCTAGTTAAGGCTGGAACAGTACTTAAAGCTGCAGATGTAGCTAAATTAGAAAAAATTAAGAAACAAATTACATGGCCAGTTAAAGCTAAGGTAACTAATGAAATTATCTACCTAGATGCAAATGAGGAAGAAAACGCTATTATTGCTGGTGCTGGTTCTGAAATTGATGAAAATGGATACTTCGTTGATGAAAGAGTTAGTGCAAGATTTAACCTAAACTCAGGTCAAGTAGACGCTAATGATGTTAATTACATGGACGCAGCCATGAACCAAGTTATTGGATCAAGTGCTGGTCTTATTCCATTTATTGAAAAGAACTTAGTTGCACGAAGTTTGATGGGTTCCAACCAGCAAAGACAGGCAGTGCCTCTAATTGTTCCTAAGTCCCCTATAGTAGGTACTGGACTAGAAGCAGAAGTTGCTAGCAACTCAGGACAGTTAGTTGTTGCTGAAGATGCTGGTACAGTTCTTACGGCTACATCTAAAGAAGTTGTAGTTGAATATAAGGGTGGTAAGAAAACTTACACACCACTAAGATTCATTCGAAGTAACGAAGGTACATCTATTAACCAAAAAGTTAGAGTAAATTCTGGCGATAAGGTTAAGAAGGGCGACGTTCTTATTGAAGGTATGAGCGTACAAGATGGTGAATTAGCTCTTGGAAAAGACCTTACCGTAGCATTTATGCCATGGAATGGTTACAACTTCGAAGATGCGATCATTATTTCTCGAAAACTAGTTGAAGACGACACTCTAACAAGCGTTCACATTACTGACTTCATGATTGAAGTACGTGAAACTAAGCTTGGCCCTGAGCTTGTCACTAGCGATATTCCAAACGTTTCTGAAGAATCCCTAAGACACCTAGACGAAGAAGGTATCGTTCGAATCGGTGCTGAAGTACATCCTGGAGATATCTTAGTTGGAAAGATTACACCTAAAGGTGAACAAGAACTTTCAAGTGAAGAAAGACTACTAAGAGCTATATTCGGTGAAAAAGCTAAGGAAGTTAGAGATACTTCACAAAGAATGAGTAATGGTAAACACGGTAAAGTTGTTGGCATTAAAGTATTCTCAAGAGAAAACGGTCACGAACTTAAAGCTGGTGTTATTAAACAAATCCAGGTATTCGTAGCTCAAATGCGAAAGATTTCTGTTGGAGATAAGCTTGGAGGACGACACGGTAACAAGGGTGTTATCGCAAGAATCCTTCCTGTTGAAGACATGCCATTCTTAGAAGACGGTACTCCAGTAGACATTATCTTAAACCCACTAGGTGTTCCTTCAAGAATGAACCTAGGACAGTTATTCGAAACATACCTAGGTATTGCAGCGAAAACTTTAGGATTTAAGGTTGCTTCTCCATCATTCAATGGAATAAGCGAAGATAAGATTAAAGAACTTCTTAAGGAAGCTAAACTACCTGAAGATGGTAAGCAGCAACTTTATGATGGACGAACTGGTGAACCATTCATCGAAAAGACTACTGTTGGAAACATGTACATGATTAAGATGATCCATATGGTTGCAGATAAGATTCACGCACGTTCAACTGGTCCATACACTATGGTTACACAACAACCATTAGGTGGTAAGGCTCAGAACGGTGGACAAAGATTCGGAGAAATGGAGGTGTGGGCACTAGAAGCATATGGTGCAGCAGCTACACTTCAAGAAATGCTAACTATCAAATCCGACGATGTTTACGGAAGAAGCAAAGCTTACGAATCAATCATTAAGAAGATGCCAATTGTTGGTCCTAAGATTCCTGAATCCTTCAACGTTCTTGTTAAAGAACTTCAAGGTCTAGGTCTTAAAGTTGATCTAGTTGCATCAGACAAAGTTGTTGATGCTGAAAACGTTCTATCTTCAAACATTAAGGATGAGGGTGAGCACCAAAGCGACATCGAAGTACCACAAGAAAGAGCATCAGACGTTGATGTAAGTGAAGACGTTGCTCTAGATGAATTTGAAATTTTAGAACTAGATGACCAAATTAATGAAAGTGACAAAGTTCAAGCACTTTCTGAAGAAGAAGGAGGTGACAAATAATGAATCCATATAAATTCTCAAACAATGGAATTAATATTGCAGACTTTGACGCAGTTAGACTTTCAGTTGCTAGCCCTGCAGATATCCTAGAATGGAGTTACGGAGAAGTAACTAAGCCAGAAACTATTAACTACCGAACTCAAAAACCAGAACGTGATGGTTTATTCTGTGAAAGAATTTTCGGACCAGTTAAAGATATTAACCCTCATGATGCTAAATTCAAGGGTGTAAGAAGCCGAGAAGCTGCAGTAGATAAGAATGGTGACCTTGTAACAAAGAGTATCGTTCGAAGAGAAAGAATGGGACACATTTCTTTGGCTGTTCCTGTTTCTCACATCTGGTTCCTAAGAGGAACTCCATCAGCTATGGGACTTCTACTAGGTCTTACTGTTAAGAATCTAGAAAGAGTTACATATTTTGCTAGCTACATCATCAAGAGTTTAGATGTAGATAAGCGAGATCAAATGCTTCAAGACAAAGAAGCTGAATTTGCAGCTGCTAATGAAGCTATTAATCACAGATATGAAGAAGAAGCTAAGAATGAAGAAGCTAACATTAAAGCACTTGCTGAAATGCGAAGTAAAGAAATTGAAGAACTACAAAAAGATTTTGAAGTTGTTCGAGATCAACTAACTTCTCTAGCTAAATTCAATCTTATTTCTGAAGCAGACTACAGAGACCTTCCAAGTGAACTTAGGGCTCTAATTACAGTAGGAATGGGTGCAGCAGCACTAAAAGATCTACTAGATGACATTGATTTAAAGAAGCTAATTTCTGAACTAAACGAAGAAGCTGAAGCTGCTAAGGGTCAGAGAAAGAAGAAACTTCTAAAGAGACTTCGACTTCTAGAATCTATGGAAAAAGCAGGAATTAATCCATCTTCTACATGTATCTCAGTTCTTCCTGTTATTCCACCAGACCTTAGACCTATGGTTCAACTTACAGGTGGACGTTTCGCAACTAGCGACATGAACGACCTTTACCGAAGAGTAATTAACCGAAATAACCGTCTTAAGAAGCTTATTGAACTTAATGCTCCTGAAGTAATTAAGCGAAATGAACAAAGAATGCTTCAAGAAGCTGTTGATGCTCTAATAGACAACAACAACGCTAGAAGTGGACGTGCAGTTGCTTCTACTGGACAAAGACGACGACTTAAGAGCCTTTCTGATCTTCTAAAGGGTAAGCAAGGACGATTCCGACAGAACCTACTAGGTAAAAGAGTAGACTACTCTGGACGATCTGTAATTGTGTCTGGTCCTGAGCTTAAGATTAGCCAATGTGGTCTTCCTAAGATGATGGCCCTAGAGCTATTCAAGCCTTTCGTAATTGGAGAACTAATCGCTAGAGATCAAGCCCACAACATTAGAAGTGCTTCTAGACTAATTGAATTAGGTGAAACAATTGTATGGGATGCATTAGACGAAGTAATTAAAGGTAAGTACGTACTACTAAACCGTGCTCCTTCACTTCACAGACTTTCTGTACAAGCTTTCCAACCTGTACTTATTGAAGGACGAGCTATCCAGCTTCACCCTCTAGTTTGTAAAGGTTTCAACGCTGACTTCGACGGTGACCAGATGGCTGTTCACCTTCCACTTAGTGATGATGCTCAAAAAGAAGCTAGAGAAATCATGGCTGCTAACAAGAACCTTCTTAAGCCAGCTGATGGTACCCCAATTCTTTACATCGAGCAGGACATCGTGCTTGGTCTTTACTACCTAACTTATGACAAGCCAGGTGTAACTAAAGACGAAGCTACTCCATTCACTTCACTTGATGAAGCTATTATGGCATTCGATGCATTCAAGATCGGACTTCAAAGCACAATTAGAATTAACTTCAGAGGAAAAGAAACTGTTTCTACACTAGGAAGATTCTTATTCAACGAAGCATTCCCAGAAGACTTTGAATTCGTTAACGATGTAATGAATAAGAAGAAACTACAAGCTGTGCTAGCTAAGGCTTACGCACAGTACGGAATAGATATTACTGCAAGCATTGCTGACCATGTTAAAGACCTTGGTTTCCAATATGCTACTAAGAGCGGTATTTCTATAGGAATGGGTGACTTCAAGCCAGTAATTGGCCTAGAAGATGTAATTCAAGGTGGTGAAGATAAAGCTAAGCAAATTGCTGAACAATTCGCTAATGGATTCATTAACGAAGAAGAAAGAGTAAGACTAGTTGTAGATAGCTGGCTTAAGATCGATTCAACTGTTCAAGATATGTTGTCTGCTCAGATTAAAGACGAAGATTCTACTATGTCTATCGCTATTACTTCAGGTGCTAGAGGTAACGTAGGTCAGATGAAATCTTCTGTTGGACTTGTTGGAGTGCTTTCAGATGCTTCAGGTAAAGCTATTGAGCTTCCTATTAAGTCTGGTTACTTCAATGGTCTAGACCCACTAGAATACTTCGTATCTACTCGTGGTGCTAGAAAGGCCATGATCGATATTGCACTTAAGACTGCTGATGCTGGTTACTTAACTCGAAGACTTGTAGACGTATCTCAAGATGTATTTACAATTGACGATACTAATACAGATCCAGGATATGCGATGCTTCGAGCTGACGCTGAACACATCGGTACAACTTATGCTACAAGACTTACTGGTAGATTTGCTGCTGAAGATGTTAAGGGTTATGTTGCTAAGGGTGAACTAATTACTGAAGAAATTGCTAAAAAGATTGAAGAAGATGCTAAATTGGATGGAATTAAGATTCTATCTGCACTATCTTCAACAGATGTTCGTGGTGTGGGACGTAAGTCTTATGGTGTGGACCCTGCTACTGGTGAATTAGTAGCCGATCACCACCCAATTGGTGTTATTGCTGCACAAAGTATCGGTGAACCTGGTACTCAGCTATCTCTAGACTCTAAGCACCGTGGTGGAGCAGTTCTTGCGGATGAAGCTTCTCAAGGTCTATCTAGAGCTGAAGAGCTATTCGAAGTAAGAACTCCAAAAGGTCAAGCTTACTTAAGTGAAATCGCTGGTACTGTAAATGTATGGGAAGAAGGTGATCACTACGTAATCCAAGTTAATGCGGATCCTAAAGAATCTGTAAAACTTTCTCTAAACGGACGACAAGTTAAGGTATCTAGTGGAAGCGACGTTACTATCGGGGATGTTATTGCATCACAAGAAGATGGAAGCGAACCATTAGTTGCTACAATTTCAGGAAAACTAGAAGTTAAGGGTAAACAAGTACTAATTAATCCAACTAGCCAATCTGTAGTTAAATACGAAATCCCAGGATTCAAGGCGCTAGCTGTTACTGATGGTGACAACATTGTTGCTGGTCAAAGACTAACTAGTGGTTCTATTAACCTACAGGATCTAATGAGGCTGCAAGGTGTTGAACCTACTCAAAGATACATCATGAATGAAATTCTACGTATCTTCGGTGGTCAGGGACAAAACATTTCAGATAAGCACCTTGAAATCATCGTACGACAGATGTTCTCTAGAGTTCAGGTTGAAGAATCTGGCGATAGTGAATTCATTACTGGTGACGTAGTTTCTAAGTTAGCTGTTGTTGAACAAAACGAAAGACTAATTGCTGAAGGTAAACAACCTGCGAAGTATAACCAATTACTTCTTGGTATTACTAAAGCATCTCTATCTACTGATTCATTCCTATCTGCTGCTTCATTCCAGGACACAACTAGAGTTCTAATAGCCGCTGCAACAAGTGGTAAGTTAGATCACCTATACGGTCTAAAAGAAAACGTGATCCTAGGACGAAAGATTCCAGTTGGAACAGGTTTTGCCGTAGAGGAAGAAGAAACTGAAGATCAACTAGTCGATGACATAGTTGAAGCCGTTGCTAATTAGGCAACAAGATGTTAAAATAGGTATTGTTAAATAATATTAAATATAACTCTTTAAATCCGAGCCGTCTCTTTAGTTAGGTAGGCAACCTCAAGAGAAATACATGGGCAGTAGATTTAAAGAAGCAAGGAGAACAAATTGCCATCAATTAATCAATTGGTTCGTAAGCCTCGAGTAAAGGTGACTACTAAAAGTAAGTCTCCAGCACTACAGAAGGTTACAAACAACCTAAAGACTAAAATCTATGAAAAGAATGCACCATTCAAAAGAGGTGTATGTATTAAGGTAACAACTAAGACTCCAAAGAAGCCTAACTCAGCTCTAAGAAAAGTAGCACGTGTACGACTTTCTAATGGACAAGAAGTTTGGGCATATATTGGTGGAGAAGGCCACAACCTACAGGAACACGCAGCCGTTCTAGTAAGAGGTGGTAGAGTAAAAGACCTTCCAGGTGTGCGTTACCACATTGTTAGAGGTTCTCTAGACCTACAAGGCGTTACTGATCGTAAGAATGGACGTTCTAAGTACGGTACCAAGAAAGCGAGCAAATAATGCCACGAAAAAAGACTAAATCACTAGTACGAGAAGTACAACCAGACCGACTATATAATTCTGTTCAAGTACAAAAGGTTATTAACCGAGTTATGCTTGACGGTAAGAAGCAAATCGCTGAAAAATTAGTTTACGATGGTATGCAAATTGCTGCTAACAAGCTTAAAGTACAAAACCCTTTAGAAGTTTTCGACCAAGCAATGAAGAACATTTCACCACAAGTTGAAACTCGTTCAAGAAGAGTTGGTGGAGCTAACTACCAAATTCCTTTTGAAGTTAAAGGTCAAAGACAACAGCACTTAACAATCATGTGGTTCGTACAAGCTGCTAGATCTAAAAAAGGTATTAGCATGGCTAATCGAATCGCTGCAGAACTTGAAGAAGCCTACAATAACCAAGGTGGGGCAGTTAAGAAAAAAGAAGACACTCACAAGATGGCAGAATCCAACAGAGCTTTTGCCCACTTCGCGAGATATTAATCTATTTACTAGGAAGGGTAATATATGGCTGAAAAGAAATATTCAATTGATAAATTAAGAAACATTGGTATTATCGCGCACATCGATGCCGGTAAAACTACTACTACTGAAGGTATTCTTTACCGAACAGGACTTAAGCACAAAATTGGTGCTGTGCACGAAGGTGAAACTACAACTGACTGGATGGCTCAAGAACGAGAAAGAGGAATCACTATCGTTTCCGCTGCTGTTACTTGTTATTGGAAAGATCACCAAATTAACATTATCGATACACCAGGACACATCGACTTTACTGTAGAGGTTGAACGATCTTTAAGAGTTCTAGATGGTGCATGTGTTGTATTCGACGGTAAGATGGGTGTAGAAAGCCAATCTGAAACTGTATGGCGACAAGCTGACAAGTACGGAGTTCCACGAATCTGTTTTATTAACAAGATTAACCAAACTGGTGGTGACTTCTACAAATCTCTAGAATCTATTCACAATAGACTTTCTAAGAGAGCTTTTCCTATCCACCTTCCTATTGGATTCGAACAATCTATAAACGGTATTGTTGACCTCGTTAACATGAAGGCCTACACATACAAAGAATTTACAGATCACGAACTTGTTGAATCTGAAATTCCTGCTGACATGATGGACCAAGTAAATAAATACCGAAGTCTACTTGTTGAAAATGCAGTAGCTGAAGATGAAACATTACTAGAAAAGTATCTAGAAGTTGGTGAAGAAGGTTTAACTCCTGAAGAAATTAAGCAAGCTATTAGAACTGCAGTTCTTACTGGTAGATTCTACGCTGTTACAGGTGGTGATGGACGTGGTGTTATCGTAGAAAAAGTTCTAGACGCAGTTGTTGAACTACTACCTAGCCCTATTGACCGTGGTAGCACATGGGGTAAACACCCTAAGACTGACGAAGAAATTGAACGAAAACCAGATGTTGCTCAACCTTTTGCAGGTCTAGCTTTCAAAATCGCTACTGACCCATTTGTTGGTAAGTTAGCATACTTTAGAGTTTACTCAGGTAAGCTTGAAGCTGGTTCATACATTCTTAACACTTCAACTGGAACTAAAGAACGAGTTGGACGTATCGTTAGAATGCAAGCAGATAAGCGTGAAGACGTAACTGAAGTATCTGCTGGTGACATTGCTGCTATCGTAGGTCTTAAAGGAACTACTACTGGAAACACTCTAGCAGATGTAAATAACCCAATTATCCTAGAGAGCATTACTTTCCCAGAACCTCCTGTGTCTATTGCTATTGAACCTAAGACTAAAGCAGACCAAGAGAAGATGAGTATTGCCCTTCAAAGATTAGCTGAAGAAGATCCTACATTCAGAATTAACGTTAATGATGAAACTGGTCAGACTATTATTTCCGGAATGGGTGAGCTTCACCTAGAAATCATCGTTGACCGAATGAAGCGAGAATTCAATGTTGAAGCTAATATTGGACAACCACAGGTAGCCTACCGAGAAACTGTACGTAAGGATGGTGTTGAAATTGAAGGTAAATTCGTTCGACAATCCGGTGGTAAGGGTCAATATGGTGACGTATGGCTTAGAATCTCTCAGAATGAACAAGGTAAAGGCTTTGAATTCATTAACTCAATTAAAGGTGGTGTTGTTCCTAGTGAATATATCCCTGCAGTACGTAAAGGTATTGAAGAGGCGATGCGTAACGGTGTTATGGCTGGATACCCAGTTGTAGACATTAAGGTTGAACTATACGATGGTTCTTACCACGACGTTGACTCCTCTGAAATGGCATTCTCTATTGCTGGATCTATGGGACTTCAGGAAGGTGTTCGAAAAGCATCTCCAACCCTACTAGAACCTGTTATGAAGGTAGTTGTTGTTACTCCAGACAGTTTCATGGGTGACGTAATCGGTGACCTTAACTCTAAGCGTGGAAGAATTGAATCTATGGAAGATCTTCCTTCTGGAATTAAAGAAATTACTGCATTCGTGCCACTTGGTGAAATGTTTGGATACACTACTAACCTAAGAAGCATGACTCAAGGTAGAGCTAGTTCATCAATGGAGCTAGATCACTATGCAGATGTTCCTAATAACGTATCTGAAGCTATTATTGCTAAGAACGCTAAATAGGTAAATCTTAAGGAACTAAATCAGGTGTCCGTCAATTTTATCGACCAACAAGGGAAATCTATATTAAAAATAGATGATCCAGTCGAACAAATTGGCGGCACTGTTTTATATAAGTCAAAATTAATTACTCCAGTTGATGGAGTATCTTATTTAGGTCTCTTTGACACTGATGATGAAACATCAATGTTTTATTTCCAAAGAGGATATGAACCAGAAATTAATTATTTACTAGAAATTGCCGAGCCTTTAACAAGAGCTGTATTAATTGAACTAGGATTTCATTCTCATTCCGTAATAACAGAAGCTAACGGAAGTAGAATTCGTTCTAATACTCAATCAATCCCATCGTTAAAAAAATGGAATTCTATATTTGAAAAATTCAAAACGCCATTCTATCTAGAAGATGTTGATGATTCACAGTTTTCTAATGCTATTGCCGAAGAATTATATTTTGAAGATAGAATTATACCTGTTTCATCTAAAGAGCCTTGGAGATTCCATGATCTATCTGTGCATCCTATTGGTCATTTCCTAATCAGTGGAATAATATCTCAAGAGTTATTTAAAACTACATATGAAGTTAATAGAGATAATGCTAATCGAAACAGCGGATATCCAAGTACTTGGTATAACCTAGATAATATTTCTGAAGAATTAGGCTATGTTTACGTAAATGGAAAACTACTAGATCTTCCAAGTAGATTAGTAGGTTACATAAAGTCCATAGGACGCGGATTCCATGGAAGTGATCTCGAAGCATTCAATCGTAATTTTGAAACTCCTTCTTTTATTAGGAGTATGGAAAAAGAAATTAATAAACAAGCAGGTTTACTAAATTCTTTAGCTGAATTATGAAATACCTTAAATCTGTAATACTTAGTTTTTTTGTTGCGCCATTACTTTGGACTAACACTCTAGCTGATACAACACTTACTCAAGTTATTAATAAGCACACTAATCTTTCTCTAGGAATTTATTACGATAATGTATCTACCAATACGGTTATATCTAATCTCCCAAATAAGCAGTTCGTAGGAGCTTCAACAACCAAGATACTAACAGCAATTACTGTCATAAAGTTCATAGAAAGTGGTAGGGCTAGCTATAGTTCGCCAGCTTATAAAAATGGACCAAGTCTTCAATATGAGCTAGAACAAATGGTGAATAGATCCAATAATGATTCATGGGATGTACTAAATACATTTGTTGGTTGGAGCGCTATAATTGCCCAAGCTAAATCTATAGGTATGGTTAATTACAACTGTAATGGAAATCTAGTCAGTGCTAAGGATGACGCTATTATGCTTCAACAGTTATATTCAGGAAAATTACTAAATGCACCCAATACAGCTAAATTACTTGAATTTATGCAAAATACTAATGATGAATCGCTAATACCCCCAATGCTTCCTAAAGGAAGTGTTGTTTATCATAAGTATGGATGGCTGAATAATGAGAATAATCATAATGTGTTAAACGATACTGCAATCATTATTTACAATAAACAAACCATAGTACTTACAATTTATACGGATTCATTAAATAGTTCTCGATATACAGAACAAGTTAATGCAATTCATGAAATAGTTAAATCATTAATTAAGTAAAAATATTACAACCAAATTTCTACTATCTAACTCTTTACAAAACAGGGTAAACATATATATAATAGATCAGGTATAAATGCGTTATATTTTCATGACGCTTTAATTATTAATAACAAGGAGATATAACAACTATGGCAGGACAATTTGATCGTAGCAAACCTCACGTAAACGTTGGTACTATGGGCCACGTTGACCACGGTAAAACTACACTAACTGCAGCTATTACTCACGTACTAGCTAAGAAATTACCAAGTGAAACTAACAAGCCACGAAATTACGAAGATATCGATAATGCGCCGGAAGAAAAGGCTCGTGGTATAACCATCGCTACTTCACACCAAGAGTACGAAAGTGAAAAGCGACACTACGCACACGTAGACATGCCAGGTCACGCCGACTACGTTAAGAACATGATTACTGGTGCTGCACAGATTGATGGAGCTATTTTGGTTGTATCAGCTGCTGACGGCCCTATGCCTCAAACACGAGAACACGTTCTACTTGCTCGACAGGTTGGAGTTCCAAAGATTCTTGTTTTCCTAAACAAGATGGACTTAGCTGATCCTGATCTAGTAGATCTAGTTGAAGAAGAAGTTCGTGAATTACTAGAAAAGAACGGTTTCGACAAAGATTGTCCAATTATCCGAGGATCTGCTACTAAAGCCCTAGAAGGTGATGCTGCTAACGAAGATGCAGTTATGGAACTTGTTAAGGCTATGGATGACTACATCCCAGAACCAGTACGAGATCTAGACAAGCCATTCCTAATGCCAATTGAAGACGTGTTCTCTATTAAGGGACGTGGTACAGTTGCTACAGGTAGAATTGAATCTGGAATCGTTAAAGTTAACGACGAAGTTGAAATCGTTGGTATTAGACCTACAGTTAAGAGCGTTGTAACTGGAATCGAAGCATTCAAGAAGTCTCTAGACCAAGGACAAGCAGGTGACAACGCCGGCGTTCTTCTAAGAGGAATTGAACGTGAAGATATCGAAAGAGGACAAGTTCTTGCTAAGCCAGGTACTATTACTCCACACACAGAATTTGATTCAGAAGTTTATATTCTTACAAAAGAAGAAGGTGGACGACACACTCCATTCTTCAAGGGTTACAAGCCTCAGTTCTACTTTAGAACTACAGACGTAACTGGAGAAGTTGAACTTCCAGCAGATAAAGAAATGGTTATGCCAGGTGACACTATTACATTCAAAGTTAAGCTTCTAAACCCTATCGCAATGGAACAGGGTCTAAGATTCGCTATCCGAGAAGGTGGTCGAACAGTTGGTGCTGGTGTTGTAACTAAGATAGATAAGTAACACTAAAACCATGAAAACGGTGGGAAATAAAGTAGCGTTTGCTTTGCTTACGCTACTATTTTCTTTTGTTCTCACCAGTAGTGCTTTTGCATTAAATACATCTAGTGTAGTTTCATTTTCTAACAGCAACTTACTTACAGATAATGTCATTAATTCTAACTACCCAATAATATATGGAGATAGTTGGACGGCTAGTTTCACTAATTCAACAGATTGTAGAATAGTTGTAGCTGATAGCGTGCGTTCATTTATTATTGAGCCTGGTAAATCTCTCACTTTTCCATCTAAAGCTGATGTATTAACCCAGAGTACTTTAAATGTATCTTCAATGCCGCATATAGGTTCATGTGCCAATGAAGTATATAGGTCATCAGTAAATGTATATCCAGGTACTCTTGTCAGCGATTTAAATTGTGAAACTAATGCGCATAATTTCGACATACGTTTTACATATGCTGGTTTAATTCCTAAAACTAGTTATTTTTATTCACCAAGTGATCCTAAAGCACAGTACTATGTTGGAAATGATAAGGGTAACGGAGTAAGTGACGTTACAATCCCAGATACTGGTCAAGATCAAATATATTCTCTATATAATGCTAATCAAAAAGGGGATTCAATAAAGATCGCTAGTACTACCTGTCATTCTGCTTCTTCTGCTAGTAATAATTCAAAGAATAATACGCTTAGTGCCAAAAAGAGCAATGCAAAGCTAATCTTAGTACTAACAGTAGGAACATTTATTACTTTAATGATAGCCGCCATAGAAACAATATCTTTATGGGTTATTTTTGAAAAAGCTAAATTAAAAGGTGTTCTATCTATAATCCCTGTATATAATCTATGGAATCTTTATAAAATAGTTAATATGTCCCCATGGTGGGCTCCAGCTATAATTGTTCCAGGTATAGATATTCTAGCTTTCTTTGCCGCTATTATAAGCCTATATAAGCTAGGACGAAAATTCGACAAATCTAGAGTTTTCTCACTACTTACAGCCTTATTCCCATACATATTCTTGCCAATTTTGGCTTTCTCCGAAGCTAAATTCGATAAGAACTCAGAAGATTAGTTTTTGCAAAAAATATCATTTCAGTATATAATTTACAACATAAAATATTGTGCTGACTAAAAGTCACTTACTTTGTTCTAAAATATGCAACTTAAGAGATGTTACAGCACCATTTAATTAACAAGAAAGGAATATTTTATATGGCAGATGTTGCCCCAAATACTAAACAAAGAATAAGAATTAGACTTAAGGCTTATGATCATAGAGTAATTGATCAAGCTTGTAAGCAGATTATAGATACTGCTTTAAGAACAGGAGCTAGTTTAGCCGGCCCAATCCCTCTTCCTACTAAGAAGAGTGTATTCACAGTTGTAAAAAGTCCACACGTATACAAGAAGGGACGAGAACAATTCGAAATGAGAGTTCACAAGCGACTTATAGATGTGTTTGAACCAACACCAAAGACAATTGATAGTCTTATGAACCTATCACTTCCTGCTGGTTGTGATGTTGAAATTAAGATGTAGCTTCTGAAGCTAGTGCATCTTGCACTGACTTATCTGCAGCATCTAGAGTTTGGCCGAATTGATTATTCATTTCGGCCATTTCATTTATTACGTCCATTTCGATTTTATTAGCAAATTCGTCGTAGTGATCGAATTTACCTTTTATGAACCATTCAACTTCTCCGTCCTTATTCTGATCGATTAAGGCATTTAATTTGTCTAAGTCTTCATCAGAGAGCTTATCTGCTATTTCAACGAATAATCTATCGCTCACTACTTGTGAGACGTTAGATAATATTCTGTCTTGATCAACTTTATTTACATTACTTATATTTAGTTTTTGGATTAATTCTTCACGTGTAAACATTATTTAGCTCCTAATATCTGTGCAATTGCACCATTAATATGTCCTAGATCAGTGTATTGGTGTCCGTTATAGATTACTGATTCGATTGCACCTTGGCCATTACCAAGTCCATTACCTGTAAATCTAAAGCCAAGGCCATTGTTAATTATTCTGTCAAAGTAAGGAGGACCTGATATATTTACACCTTTACCGCCGTCCCAGAAGTATGTCCAAGGCAATACTCCATTTCCTAATGGTTTAAGACTAGCTACGTGAGTTAGTGATGTTGTAGGAACTATTGGTTTAGATATTACGTGCGTTGGTGTAGCTTGTGTAACGTGAGTCATGAAAGGTGTAAGGGACAGAACAGTAGCAATTGCCGTTCCAGTAGCCTTATTTCTAGATTGCGTTCCAGCGTTAGCTTCAAACAATCCAAAGAACCTATTCATGAGTTCCGAGTCCATATCTTGGTTAGCTAACTCAGTATCTCCTAGATCTGTTCTATTTCTTCTCCTCGAAACTATTGCTTCACCAGCTGCCCTAGTAAGGTTGTAGCTACCATAGGCTCTTAATGCAGCCTTACCAGCTATAGCGGCGGATACTATTGGAGCATTGAATGTTGCAGCTCCAGCTATTCCAATGGCTGTTAAACCAAGTCCAACACCAATTCTAGTCTTAGGATGTTTCTGGATCCAATCTGCCATTTTTGCTAATTTAGGATGCTTTTCTATTCTTAGTTCAAGTTGCTTCTTAGTGACAGCTGCTGCTACTTCAGTAACTGTATCCATGCGGAAGGCTTCTCTTTCTGCTTCTCGGTCTCGAATTTGTTCAGCTACCGTATCGCTAGCTAGTGTTAGCTGATCTCGTTGATTCTTAAGACTCATAATTCTCTCGTAATCTGCCGGGTATTTAGTCCAATCAATTCTATTAGATTGATCTGGATTTAGTCCTTCACTTTGTAGGATGTTATTAAACATAGGTCTAAGTTGGCTATCAATCATTCCTAGACCAGCTTGAATATCATCAATTAGTTCGGCTCTCATATTATCTGAGAGTAGTATCTGTTCGCTTCTAAAGCTCCATAATCTTTCTCGAGCTGTTCTTAATCTTTCTCTGGCATCAAAATAATCTTGTCGCTTCTCAGCTTTATTCCAAAATCTTTTGAATAGTGATTCTTGGATGTTCTGTTGTTTAGCGAAATCATCTAGCGCAGCATCATACTCTGCTATTAAACCTTCCAATGGTGGTCTTGGTTGAGTAGTTGCTTCAGGTTCTCTTTCTGTTGGATCATTTTCAATAATTTGCGTAATCTCGGTCGGATCTACTGGAGGAAAACTTTCAGGTCTCTCGGGGCCTTCTGTTCTCTCTGGTTCATCTGGTCCTTCAGGTGCATTAGGTGATTCAGGTTCCTGTGGAGTTTCAGGTTCCTCAATATTGTTCGTATTCTCAGCATCAGGTATTGGATTTTCACCATTACCTAGATCTTCATTAAATGTATCAACATTTGGATTATCATTATCATGATCACCGGTTTCTGATGATGTAACTGGATTCCCAGTACTTTCGTCGGTAACATGAGATTCTTCGGATCCATCATTGGCATTACTTAAAGTACTAGGATAGTCGGCAGCAAATTCACCTGTCCTAACAAAGCTATCTAATCGGCTCATCGCTGATTGTTTTTGATCTTCAGTAAGACCAACCGTATCTATATATTTATTAAAGATTGTATCGCTTATATCGTCCTTTGTAGTTTCATCACCATGCTCTTCGGCTTCTAACCATTTTGCTCTTAGTTCATCCTTGTTCATTTCAGTAAGAGACTTGTCATGTAATGATTCAGGATTAACAGGATTAACTATCTTATCGTATAGATCTAGAAGATCTTTAGTTTGAGCTAATTTCTTAACGTCAGATGCTGTAGCTCTACCGTTAAGCCTTGTTTCAGAAGTAATTTTATCTTCGAGTTCTTGTTTTCTTCTCTCTAGACTACCTTTAATTTCTTCAGATTCAATCTGCTCAGGAGTTCTTTCTGGAGCTGATTCATTGGAAGACTCGCTATGAGCAGAATTATCGCTTGAATCTTCTGGGGAATCTTCAGAACCACCATCGACAGGTCCCCTAGGAGGTGTGCCCCCATTTCCTCCATTTCCGCTAGCTCCTGAAGTTGAACTAGATTCAGATGATTCATTAGAACTTGAAGCATTTGATCCAGTTTCACTACTTTCTGTTCTGGCTGGTCGAGCGCCTTCTTCATCAGGAATGACGTTCCTCATCGCATTAACTCCGTCTACATTAGGTGTAGAGTCAGTAGATACTACATTTGGTGGTACGGGTGCGGCTTCATGAGCTATGCCTGTGCCTCTAGAGGTGTTATTTTCTGGTAGACTTTGCGGCATACCATCAAGCATCCTCAGTAGCTCCTCATTTGTAATAGTTGGTTTATTTTCCATATTATTCCTCTTATATATTTTTGATTATGCTTATATTATAGTACAGATAGATATTTGGTTTTAAATATACGTAGTATAATAATCTACATATTGACATCTAATCGTCTATATGATAATCTTAATCAGTATTAATGTTTGGTGCATTTTATAGGTCTATCTATCAGATAGAAACCGTAAGTCACCAATATTTTATTAACTAAAAATCAGGAAAATATGGCCTTAAATACTTTAATCACAAGAAAAGTTGGAATGACAAGCACTATTGATGAAAATGGTGTTGTTAAGGCTGTTACATTACTATCCTTCAATGATCACACAGTTCTAGCTGTTAAGAACACTGAAAAAGATGGTTATGCAGCTATACAAGTTGGTACTGAAGAAGCTAAGAAGCTGTCTAAGAGCGTGATGGGTCACGTCAAGAATGCTAAGGTTATGCCTAAGATTATTCGAGAATTTAGACTGAAGGACGATTCAGAAAGCCAATCAACTGTCGGAGATAAACTATCTACCGACATTTTTAATATTGGAGATCTAGTAGATGTTACTGGATTAAACAAAGGTAAAGGTTGGGCTGGTACAATCAAGAGACACAACTTCAAGAGAGGACGAAAAACACACGGTGGTCGTTCTTACAGACGAGTTGGTTCAATTGGTTCAATGTATCCTCAGCACGTGTTTAAGGGCAAGAAAATGCCTGGTCAAATGGGACACAAACAAGTAACTGTAAAGAACCTTAAAGTAGCTCTATATGATCCAGAACTAAAAGTTCTAGGTGTTTATGGTGCTGTTCCAGGTCCTAAGAAGACTATTCTTATAGTAAAGGGAGCTAAATAATGAACGCTACTACATTTACATCAACTGGAACAAAAAGCGATAAGGCCGTTAAGTTAGACGCTGCTATCTTTGCTGTAGAAGTAAAGAATCACGATCTATTATCTACTGCTTACAATGCTTACTTAGCTAATCGAAGAGTATCTACTGCAACTACACTAACAAGAGGTGAAGTTCGTGGTGGTGGTAAGAAGCCTTGGAGACAAAAAGGTACTGGACGAGCTCGATTCGGTTCTACAAGAAACCCAATCTGGCGAACTGGTGGTATCGTATTTGGACCTACTGGAAATGAAAACCACACAATCAACCTTCACGCTAAGGCTAAGAAAGTAGCTTTAAGACAAGCTTTAACTGTAAAAGCTGAAGCAAAGACTATTTCTGTAATTGATGAAATCAAATTAAAGAATCACAAAACTACAGACCTAGCTAGATTACTTAATAAGTTAAACCTTACTAGAAACATTCTTGTTGTAACTGACAAGATTTCTGATGAATTAGATCTAGCAAGTAGAAACTTATCTAATGTAAAGATTGTATTACCAAGTTCATTAAACGTATATGACGCTATTAATGCTGACAATATTCTATTTACTACAAGTGGATTAGAAATTGTTAACACTAGGTTAGGAGTTAAATAATATGAGTAAATTACACACTATTCACCCTGTACTTAGTGAAAAGACTTATTCCCAGAGCACAAATAAGGTTTACGCAGTAATGGTACCTAAAGATGCTAACAAGCATTCCGTGGCTAGAACTATTGAAGAAACTTTTGAAGTAAAAGTTAAAACTGTAAATATTCTTAACCAATTAGGTAAGAACAAGAGAACTGTTTCAATTTTCGGTAAAAGAGCTGACAACAAGAACGGTAAGCGATCTGACTACAAGAAAGCTTATGTAACTCTAGTAGAAGGTTCACTACCTTTCTTCCAAGCTATTGAAGATGAAGAAAAAAGAGTAGAAGAAAATCAGAAGCAAATCGATAAAGCTGCAGAAAAGCAGAATGCTAAAGAAGCTAAAAAGACTAAGAAAGACAAGGAGAGCAAATAATGGCTATTAAGACTTACAACCCAACTACTCCTGGTCTAAGAGGAATGACTACACAGGATTTCGATCAGATTACTGCAAAGAAACCTGTAAAGAGCCTTTTAACTGCTAAAAAGCGTGGATCAGCTAGAAACAACCAAGGACGAATTACTACTAGACACAAAGGTGGTGGTGCTAAGCGTTTCTATAGAAATGTAAGCTTCCGTCTTCCTGATGGATTCGTAGGTATGGTTGAACAAATCGAATACGATCCAAACAGAAGCGCTCGAATCGCTTTAATTAAGAGTATTACTGGTGAATATCACTATGTTATCGCTACAGCTAACATGAAACCTGGAGTTAAACTTTCTGTAGGTACTGAAGTGCCAATTGAAGAAGGAAACAGACTTCCACTTAAGAACATGCCAATTGGTTCAACTATTCACGCTATTGAAATGGTTCCAGGACGTGGCGCACAAATGGTAAGAAGTGCAGGAAACTCAGCTCAACTTATGGGACGAGACAACGGATACGCACAAATTAAATTACCTAGTGGTGAAATTAGACTAATAAATGAAATTTGTACTGCAAGTATTGGAGTTGTAAGTAATGAACAACACCAGAACATTAAGATTGGTAAAGCCGGTCGTAAAAGACACATGGGTATTAGACCAACTGTTCGTGGAGTTGTACAGAACGCAGTAGATCACCCTCACGGTGGTGGAGACGGTGGTAGACACAATATTGGTGGTGGTAAGAATCACGGAACTTCTCCTAAGACTCCATGGGGTCAAAAGACTCTTGGATACAAGACTAGAAGTAAACGAGCTTCAAATAAATTTATAGTAAGGTCAAGACACCAAGGAAAGAGGAAGTAAGATGAGTAGATCACTTAAAAAAGGCCCATACATAGATTTCAAGCTATCAAAGAAGGTAGCTGCTCTAGGCAATGAAGACCGAACAATTATTAAAACTTGGGCGCGAGCTAGCGTTATTCCACCAGAATTTGTAGGAAAGACTATTGCTGTACACAATGGACGTGTACACGTACCAGTATTTGTTACTGAAAACATGGTTGGACACAAGCTAGGTGAATTCGCACCAACACGTAAATTCCGTGGTCACGGAACAAAGAAGGGAGCTTAAGATTATGGCAGCAATATCATATGCTAAGGCTGTAAGAATTTCTCCTAGAAAAGTAGCTGTTGTAGCTTCATTAGTTCGAGGAAGAACTGTTGCGGATGCATTAGTTATCTTAAGCCACACACCAAGAAATAGTGCTACTGCAGTAACTAAAGCTATTAAATCAGCACAAGCTAACGCAGTACACAATCACAATTACAAATCTACAGGATTATTCATTAGTGAAATTTCAGTAACTAACGGAACTAGGTACAAGAGATTTAGACCAGTTGCGAGAGGTATGGCACACCCATTCCAACTTAAGACTGCTAATATCCGAGTTGTAGTTGATGGTGAAGTTAGAAGTAAAGAAGTAAAGACAGCTAAGAAGGAGGACAAATAATGGGACAAAAAGTAAATCCAGTTTCAATGCGTCTTCAAGTGAACAAGAACTGGAGTTCTAAATGGTTCGCTCCTAAAAAGGACTACGCTAAATTCTTAGGCGAAGATCTAGCTGTAAGAAGACTTATTGATAAGAAATTAGGCTCAAGAGCTTCAATCAATCGTGTTGAAATTACTCGAACACCTAACCTAGTAACAGTTACTATTAGCACTGCTAAAGCTGGTGTTGTTATTGGTAAGGGTGGATCTGGAGCAAATGAACTTAAAGCAGCTGTAGAGAAAATCTACAATTCTGCAGTAAGAATCAATATTGAAGAAATTAAGAAACCAGATATGTACGCTAAATTAGTAGCGGAAAACATTGCGCACCAATTAGAACGAAGAATCAGTTTCAGAAGAGCTATTAAGAGTGCCGCAGCTAACACTATGCGAAATGGTGCTAAAGGAATAAGAATTGAGGTTTCAGGACGACTTAACGGTGCAGAAATGTCCCGAAGAGAAAAGGAAGTTGCTGGATCAGTTCCACTTCACACTATTAGAGCAGATATAGACTTTGCGAAAGCAAATGCTAATACTCCTGCAGGTGTTATCGGTGTTAAGGTTTGGATTTATAAGGGAGAGGTACTATAAAATGTTAGCTCCTAAGAAAACCAAATTTAGAAAGATACGAAAAGGCGTAATCAAGGGTGTAGCTACTTCTGGTAACTACATAGCTTACGGAGATTACGGATTAGTATCAATGAACCACGAAAGAATTACAGCAAGACAAATCGAAGCTGCTCGACAAGCTATGACTCGTCACATTAAGCGTGGTGGTAAGATCTGGATCAGAATCTTCCCTCACACTGCAGTTACTCGAAAACCTCAAGACGTTAAGATGGGCAGCGGAAAAGGTAACCCAGAATTTTTCGTAGCGAAAGTTAAACCTGGAACAGTGCTATTTGAAATGCAAGGTGTTTCAGTAGACGTAGCCAAGGAAGCAATGAGACTTGCTAGTAACAAATTACCAGTTAAGACTAAATTCCTAGTTAGGGAGGATGCATAGATATGAAAGTACTAGAAATCAGGAAGATGTCTGTAGAAGACCTAACTAAGAAAAGTAATGAACTTCGAACAGAAATCGCTGACCTAAAAAGAAGAGTCAGATTAGGCGAAATTACAAACGTAAGAATAGTAAGACAGAAGAGAAAAGATCTAGCTCGAGTACTAACAGTACTAGGC
This sequence comes from Candidatus Saccharimonadota bacterium, assembly GCA_036745415.1. GTDB lineage: Bacteria > Patescibacteriota > Saccharimonadia > Saccharimonadales > UBA4665 > CAILQE01. The sequence continues at coordinate 54,924 of DAIOGF010000003.1, read as the reverse complement.
GAAGAACTAATGAAGGAGACTAAATAATGGCTAAGAATTTCCAAGGTGTAGTTGTTTCAGATAAGGGCGATAAGTCTATCGTTGTTTTAGTTGAAACTCGAAAAACTCACCCAATTTACAAGAAGCAATTCACGGTCTCTAAGAAGTTTATGGCTCATGATGAAAAGAATGAAGCTAAAGCTGGAGACAAGGTAGTTATTGCTGAAACACGACCAATTTCTAAGAGAAAGAAGTTTGTGTTAGCACAAATAGTTACTAAGACTCAGTTAACTAACGAAGATCTATCAGTAACTAAAGATGTAGAAGCTGAAAAACTACCTGAGAGCAAATCCAAAGTTGCTAAGGAGGAGAAGTAAAATGATACAACAGGAATCAAGACTAGTTGTAGCAGATAATTCCGGTGCTAAAGAAATACTTTGTATTCGTGTGCTAGGTGGAACAAGACGAAGATACGCTCGAGTTGGAGATATTATCGTTGCAACAGTTAAACAAGCAGCTCCAAATGGTACTGTTAAGAAAAAGACTGTAGTTAGAGCTGTAGTAGTTAGAACTAAGGATCAAATTCACCGTCCAGATGGATCAACAATTTGTTTCGATGATAACGCTGCGGTAATTATTGGAGACGATAAGAACCCTAAAGCTACACGTATTTTCGGACCAGTTCCAAGAGAATTAAGAGATAAAGGATACGCTAAGATTATAAGCTTAGCGCCAGAGGTACTTTAATATGAAATTATTTAAGATTAAATTAAAAGCTGGAGATAAGGTAATTGTACTTGCTGGTAAATATAAGGGTAAAACAGGAAAAGTACTAAGAGTACATCCTAAAGATAACACTGTAACTGTAGAAGGTATTAATATTGTTAAGAAACACATTAAACCTACTAGAGAATCAGTTGGTAGCATTAAAGAAATTGTTAAACCTATTAATGTTTCTAAAGTAGCTTACTATGATGCAGATAAGAAGAAAGCATCTAAAATTGGCTACACAGTAGACAAAGATGGTAACAAAACTAGAATTTCTAAAGTAAGTGGAAAGGAGATCAAGTAATGAGTAACTACGTACCAGCTCTTAAAAAAGAGCTTACCTCTAAGATTTATGCAGAACTTAAGACTGAACTTGGTCTTGCTAATATCCATGAAGTACCAAAAATTGAGAAAATTATAGTAAACGTTGGTCTTGGTAAAGCTAAAGATGATAAGAAAATGTTTGAAACAGCTACTAATACCCTAAAGAAGATTACTGGAATGAACCCAATTCAAACTACTTCTAGAAAATCTATTGCTGCTTTCAAATTAAGAGAAGGCACAAAGATTGGTATGAAAGTAACTCTAAGAGGCATATACATGTATGAATTCCTAGACCGAATCATCAACATTGTTCTACCTAGACTTAGAGACTTCCATGGAGTACCATCTAAGGCATTTGATGCTCAAGGTAACTACTCTATTGGATTAACTGATCAATCAGTATTTCCTGAATTAACATTCGAAGAAACAAATCCAGCACATGGATTACAGATTGTTATAGTAATTAAATCAAAGAATAAGGAACATTCTAGAGCTCTATTAGAGAAGCTAGGAATGCCTTTTACAAAGGAGAGTAAATAATGGCTAAAAAATCTATTATCGCTCGAGACCTTAAGAGAACTCAGATGATTGACAAGTACGCTGCGAAGCGAGCTGAACTGAAAGCTCTAGGTGACCTTGAAGGACTAGCTAAATTACCTAGAAATTCCTCACCTACAAGAAGAAAGAATCGCTGCTCAGAAACTGGTCGACCACGTGCATACATGCGACAGTTCGGTCTAAGCAGAATAGCTTTCAGGGAACACGCTTCAAAAGGCGAAATCCCAGGTGTAACTAAATCAAGTTGGTAAAGAAAGGAGAGAATAATATATGATTACATCAACAGATCCAATATCAGATATGCTTACGAGAATTCGTAACGCTATTAACGTGAATAAGAACGAAATTTCTCTTCCTCACAGCAATTTGAAAGAGAACGTAGCAAAGATTCTAGTAGAAAATCACTTCCTTGACTCTGTTAAGACAAGTGGTGAAAAAACTACTAAAACTTTACACATCGTTATTAATTCAAGCGATAAGAACGCTAGAATCAATGAGATTTCTAAAGTTTCTAAGCCTGGACAACGATCATACGTTAACGCAAGAGAAATTCCAGTTATAAGACAAGGACGTGGAATAGTAGTATTATCTACTTCTAAAGGTCTTATGAGCGGCGACCAAGCTCGAAAAGCAAACGTCGGCGGTGAATTATTATTAAAGGTATTTTAAAGAAAGGTTAAAACATGAGTCGTATAGGAAAACTACCTATCACAGTTCCAGCAGGTGTGACAATCACTAACGACGGTAACCACATAACAGTTACCGGACCTAAGGGCACACTTGTTGAACAACTGCAAGAAGGTATTACAGTTACTCAAGAAGGAGATCAGTTAATCGTAACTAGAGCTTCTGATGAGAAAACGCACAAAGCTAAGCATGGATTAATGCGAAGCCTATTAAACAACCAGGTAGTAGGAGTTACTCAAGGATTTTCTAAGAAATTAGAAATTAATGGAGTAGGATTCCGAGTTGCCATGGCTGGAACAAGCCTAAAATTAAATCTAGGTTTTTCACACGATGTAATTTTCCCAATTCCACAAGGAATTACAATTACAATTGAACAAAATATAATCACAGTAAGTGGTGCAAGCAAGCAGCAAGTTGGACAAGTTGCGAGTGAAATCCGAGCTTTGAAGAAGCCTGAACCATATAAAGGTAAAGGTATTAAATATGTTGAAGAACGTATTATTCGAAAGAGCGGAAAGAGCGGTAAGGAATAGAATATGAGTATAAGTATTAAAAGATCCCACAAATTACTAAGAAAGAATAAAATTAGAAGCAAGGTTAGTGGCACAAGCGAACGACCAAGACTTACTGTATTTATTTCTAACTTAAATGTAAGTGCTCAAATTATTGATGACGAAAAAGGAGTTACACTTGCTAGCTCAACTACAGTATCAAACAAGAGCGCTGGTAAGACCATGACTGAAAAAGCTACTTGGATTGGCGAAGATATCGCTAAGAAAGCCAAAGCTAAGAAAGTAACTAAAGTAGTACTAGATCGTAACGGAAAACTTTATCACGGTAGAGTTGCAGCCCTTGCAGATAGTGCTCGTAAAGCAGGATTGGAGTTATAGATGGAAAATCAAAGAAGAAATCCTAAAGCTAATCTTGAATTCGAAGAAAAGCAATACGACGAGAGAACTCTACAAATCGACCGAGTTGCTCGTGTAGTTAAAGGTGGACGAAGATTTAGATTCCGAGCTCTAGTAGCTGTTGGAGACAAGAAAGGTAGAGTAGGAGTAGGAAGTGCTAAAGGTGCTGACGTTACTGCTGCTATTACTAAAGCTACAGAAATTGCCAAGAAGAACTTCATTAAAGTTAAAACTTACAAGGGTACTATTCCTCACGAAGTAAACGGTAAAGTTTCTGGCGCTAAGCTTTTAATTAAGCCAGCTAGTGCCGGTACAGGTCTTATTGCTGGTGGAGTTACTAGAAGTATTCTAGAAGTTGCCGGTGTTAAGAACGTTCTATCTAAGTCACTTGGTTCTAGCAATAAAACTAACGTAGCTTACGCAACTATGGATGCGCTAAGCAAATTAGAAAGTTATAATACTTGGACTACTACAATTAATGCTAAGAAAAATTCTAAGAAAGAAGGAGAAAAATAATGAAGTACAACGAATTATCTCATCCTAAGAATCTTTCTAAGACTAGAGTTGGTAGAGGTATTGGATCAGGTCTAGGTAAAACTTCTGGACGTGGTACTAAAGGTCAGCACGCAAGAACTGGTTATACTAAGAACCCAGGATTCGCTGGTGGTCAAAACCCTCTAATGCAACAATTACCTAAGCTACCTGGATTCAAAAGCCATCACGCTAAGGCTGAAAATGTATTTACGGATCAACTAGAACTAGTTGGCGCTAAAGAAGTAACTAATCACAATCTTTTTGATAAAGGATTAATTTCTTCACCATTCGTAAAAGTTAAACTACTTACACGTGGCGAACTAAAGAAAGCTTTTGATGTAAAACTACAAGGCGCTTCTAAGAGTGCTGTTGCTTTACTAGAAAAAAATAGTGGATCATTTGCTAAAACTAGCATTCCACAAAGAGCTGTTAAAAAAGAAGCTAAAAACTAGTAATTAGTTACATCTTTTAAAAATAAATACTGTATAATTTTAAATATATAAAATTGCTAAGGGAGCAAATAAATTAGAAACATATGAATTGGAAGATCATTCTAAAGTCACTGTCTCACAAAGACATGCAAAAAAGAATAATTGCCGTTATTGGAATATTGGTAATATTCAGACTTCTAGCTCAGATCCCAGTTCCTATTGCTAATTCACACACGCTTCATCAGGTATTACAGAATTTATTCAATTCATCTAGTAGCTCACAGTTCTTAAGCTTCGTTAACGTACTTAGCGGTGGGGCATTAGCTAACTTCTCAATTATGATTGCTGGACTAGGTCCATATATTAATGCATCCATAATCATGCAGCTTTTAACTAAGGCTATTCCTAAGCTAGAGAACCTACAAAAAGAAGGTGAATTCGGACAAAAGAAGATTAACCAATATACAAGAATTCTTGCTTTCCCACTTTCCATAATTCAGGCTATTGGATCTATTTATTTAATTAGACAAGCTGCATCTTCAATTGGTGGAATCGGAGATATTACCGCACATACATCAATGATGCAGTGGGTGTTGATGGTTGCAGCGCTTAGCGGTGGATCAATGCTACTTATGTGGTTGGGAGAATTAGTTACTGAACAATCAATTGGAAACGGTATATCTTTACTAATTACAGTTGGAATTGTATCTAGGCTTCCAGCAAATATTTCTAGCATTATAAACTCATCATCTTCTAAAATTGCTCACTGGAAGTTATTTGGTATACATCTACCTTTTTCAAGAACTACATTTTACTACGCTGTTATAACCTTAGCATCCATAGCTATTGTTACGTGGTTGGTAGTACTTCTTAATGAAGGAGCTAGGAATCTAACCGTTAATTATGCTAAAAGAGTACAAGGTAATAGAACCTATGGTGGTGTTACCACAGTTCTGCCTATCAAATTAATAACAGCTGGAGTTGTTCCTATTATATTCGCAGTAGCCTTCTTAAGTGTTCCTAGTTTCGCTGGTCAAATACTTTCCGGTGTTCATAACGCCAGTTGGCATAATTTTGGTACAACTCTATCTACTTGGTTCCAAACTCCTAGCGCAACTACGTTCGCTAGAGAAGGCCTAAAAGCTTATATTTATCCAATTACCTATTTCGTTCTAGTGTTCGTATTTACTTACTTCTATACATCTATAACATTCAATGCAAAAGAAATCTCTGAAAACCTACATAAACAAGGTGGTTTCATAGAAGGTGTTAGAGGTGGTAAGGAAACTGAAAAATATCTATCTAAAATTGTTAATAGACTAACATTTTTCGGAGCTAGCGCATTAGGTATACTAGCCCTAATGCCAATTATCGCTCAGATATTCTTACCGATTAGCGTAACTATTGGTGGTACTAGCGTTCTAATTCTTGTGTCTGTTGCACTGCAAACTCTAAGATCCGTTGAATCTAGAGCTCTTATGATCACTTATGATCAGTACTCTGAACCAGATTTCTTCCATGACAGTGAAGATGGAGCCAATGGAGCCCTAGCTATTAAGAAGCTAAAATTCCTTCCACGATTTAAAAAGTAGATTGAAATGAAATACTCAGAAACAACGTATAAGAATAATAGATACGTAGAATACTCTAATAGAAGAGTTGAGGTTATACGTAATCTTGCTAAGTACTCCAGAATACTTATTGATGATAAAAATCTATATGGATTCAAGGTTACCAATATTGATAAGAATAGGATTCAGACTAGATTCACAACACTCGAATTTCTAGGATATATGGAATATAGAACTCTAGATATAGATTCATACCTCCAAGATTCTTCACATACCACTACTTTTGACGCTAAATTAACTAGCGCAAGCGTGCACAATGAAGTAATACAAGATCTTGGCGCTAATACGCTCCAGCTAGTTAGCCTTATTCAGTCAGACAAAAATAATCTTATTCAGTCGCAAAGCATTCATTTACCAACAGTTATGGACATTTCTAACGCCACAATCACAGATGTCAGGCTAATGGATAGACTAAGAGATAAAGTAACTAACTATGAATATTTAGACATAGATTATAGGCTAAGCAGATTTGAAAACGTGATTGGTAAACTAGCAATTGATGACCAAATCATATAACAGATAAAAACACTTTACACGGATAACTATTTGATGTATAATTAACACCTGTTATATATATGGCTAATTCAAAAGAAGTAATCGAGCTTACAGGTACCATAATTGAGACCTTACCCGGAACTCAATTTAAGGTAGAGCTTGAAAACGGCCATCACATTATAGCTCACGTTGCTGGTAAGATGAGGAAGAATTACATCCGAATCGTCCCTGGTGACAGCGTAACGGTTGAATTGACTCCTTACGATCTTACGAAGGGTCGCATAACCTACCGCAAAAATTAACCGGGTATTTTACTAACTAAATAGCAGAGTGTCATTTTGCTAATAAAGGAGAAATGATCCGCATGAAGGTGCGTGCAAGTGTAAAAAAAATAAGCCCTGACGATAAGATTGTACGTCGTAAGGGTAGAATTTACGTTATCAACAAACTAAAACCTAAACATAAGCAGAGGCAAGGTTAGATATGGCTAGAATTTCAGGAGTTACAATTCCTAATGATAAGCAGGTCTGGGTTGCTTTAACTTACGTTCACGGAATTGGTGAAAAGACCAGTTACGATATTCTTACTAGAGCTAAGATTGAACCTACAATCAGGGTTAAGAATCTTAACGACGATGAAGTATCTAAGATACAAGACATCATTAATGCCGACTACGTTGTAGAAGGTGAACTACAAAGAATCGTTTCAGGAAATATTAAGAGACTAAAAGACATCAAAGCTTACCGAGGTCTTAGACATTCAGCTAATCTTCCTACAAGAGGACAGCGAACTAAGACTAATGCTCGAACCAGGAGAGGTAAGAAGGTCACTGTTGGTGGAACAGCTAAGAAGTCAGCAACTAAGACTTAAGGAGTAATATGGCAGAAGAAAAAATTGAAAACACAGTTGTTAATGAAGAAGCTCCTAAAGTCAGTCGAAAGAAGACTAAACGGAGTATTCCAACAGGACAAGTCCACATCCAAGCAACTTTCAACAATACTATTGTTTCGGCAACAGATTCAAAAGGTAACGTTTTAGTTACTTCAAGTGCTGGAGCTTGTGGATTCAGAGGATCTAAAAAAGGTACTGCATATGCATCACAAGTAGCTGCTGAAAAAGTAGCACAACAAGCTAAGCAGTCCTTTGGATTAAATAAAGTAGATATATTTGTAAAAGGTATCGGTCTTGGCCGAGATGCAGCCGTTAGAGCATTTATAGCTCAAGGTATCGACATTTCTAGCCTAACTGATGTAACAGGAGTTCCACACGGTGGAGTGAGACCTAGAAAAGCGAGGAGAATGTAATGGCTAGAGATAGAGGTTCTATTGTTAAGATGAGCCGACGTGAAGGCTATGCTCTTCACCCTAAAGCTCACAAAGCTCTAATTAAGAGAAGTGTATTACCAGGTCAGAAAGCAGGTGCTAGACCACCAGCAAAACCAAGTCAATACGCTATTCAGTTAAGAGAAAAGCAAAAAGTTAAAAGACTTTATGGTCTTTTAGAAAAACAGTTTTCTAATCTAATGAAAGAAGCTAGTCGAACTGGCGGATTAAGTGGTGAAACACTACTTAGATTCCTTGAACAAAGATTAGACAATACTGTATACCGAGCAGGTTTAGCTCCAAGTAGAAGAGCTGCTCGTCAATTAGTAACACACGGTCACTTCGTACTTAATGGACGAAGAGTAGATATTCCATCACTTAGAGTAAAGGTCGGCGATAAAATTACTCTTAAAACTGGTAGTTTATCAAGTGGATATTTTAAAAACATTGATGACGTTAGCCCTAAACCATCTGCAATTCCAGCATGGCTTAAGGTTGATAGGAAAAAATTCGAAATCGAAGTTTCTGGATTACCTACTAGAGACGACGCTGAAGAAGCAATCAATGAACAATTAATAGTAGAATACTATTCTAGGTAAAAAATAAGGAGGACAAAATATGTCAAATACAATTCACACACCAGGTATCGTTAAGGTAGAAGATTTAGATAAAAATAGTGCAACTTTCTCAGTAGAACCACTTCACAGTGGATACGGAATGACACTAGGAAATTCCCTTAGACGAGTCCTTCTATCATCAATCTCAGGTGCAGCAATTACATCTTTCAAAGTTGAAGGTGCTACACACGAATTTACTGGAGTTGATGGCGTAAAAGAAGATCTAGTAGATATCATGCTAAATCTAAAAGGCGTTAAGTTCCGAGTATACGGATCTGACGTACAGACTTTAAGAATCGTTAAAAGTGGTAAGGGCAATGTAACAGCTAAAGACATCCAAACTAATGCCGATGTTGAAATTGTTAACCCTGAACATGTAATTGCTACTGTAGATTCTGAAAAAGGTAAATTTACAGCAGATATTACTGTTGAAGTAGGACGTGGGTACCGAACTATTGAAGAAAGTACTAACAAAAAACCAAGTGATATGATTGCCCTAGACGCAGTATTCTCACCTGTTCTAAGAGTTAGATACAAAGTAGAAAACACTCGTGTTGGACAAGTAACTGATCTAGATCGACTAATTATTACAGTTGATACAGATGGATCTATTTCTCCACGAGATGCTTTTGAAGAAGCTTCAGCAATCCTAGTTAATCAATACTCAGCACTAGCTGGTAAAACAAGAGTTGAAGTAAGCGCACCAGTAGTTGAACCTACTAATAGCTATGATGAACCATCAACAAACGAAGATGTTTCTTCACTAAACACACCTATTGAAGATTTAAACCTATCTGCTAGAACTACAAATGCTTTAATTAATAATGAAATTCATACAATTAAAGATTTATTTGCTCTAAATGATGCTGATCTAAGAGACCTAAAAGGCTTTGGATCTAAGGCACTTGATGAAGTAAAGGAAAAACTCGCAGAGTTGGAGCTTTAATATGCACAGACACGGATATAAAGGAAGAAAATTTCATAGAGAAACCGATCAGAGAACTGCTCTTATGAAGGGCTTAGCTGATTCATTGGTTAAATATGAAGTAATCGAAACCACTCTTCCTAAGGCTAAGGAATTAGTCCCTTACGTAGAACGCTTAATTACTAAAGCTAAGAAAGCTGATCTACATAACCGAAGACAAGTTATTTCTGCACTGCAAACTTTACAAAGTGCAAACAAGCTTGTTGATGAACTAGCTCCTAAACTTAAAGGAAGAAATAGTGGTCACTTAAGAATCACTAAAACTACAACTAGACGCGGAGATAACGCTATGCAAGCTAAAGTTTCATTCATTTTCGATGAAATCGTAGCAGCTAGCAAACCTGCTAAAGAAGAAGTTAAAGTTGAAGAAGTAAAAGAAGCTAAAGTAGTTAAAACTGCAGCTAAGAAACCAGCTACAAAGAAAACTACAGTAGAAAAGGAGGCTAAGTAATGAAAACTTATAGCGCTAAACCTACAGACGTTACTCGAAAATGGTACTTAGTTGATGCTTCTGAAGATAACCTAGGTAGAGTAGCTACCGTTATCGCAGAACTACTAATGGGTAAAAGAAAGCCTCAATATACTCGTCACATCGATTGTGGTGATTATGTTGTAGTAGTAAATGCTAATAGCATTAAAGTTACTGGAGACAAATGGGATAAGAAGATGTATTACAAACACTCAGACTTCCCAGGTGGTCTTCGAGAAACAAGATTAAGAGACATGGACCAAACTAAAGTAATTGAAAAAGCAGTATACGGAATGCTTCCAGTTAATAAACTAAGACCACTTCGAATGAAGAGACTTAAGGTTTACTTAACTAGCGAACACTCTAACACAGCTCAAAGTCCTGTTAGTTACTCAATAAAGGATAATAAATAATGACTAAGAACTATTTCTACGCATTAGGAAGACGAAAGAGCTCAACTGCTCGAGTAAGACTTCAATCTGGTAAAGGTGAAATCACCATTAACTCAAAACCAGCTACTGAATACGTTGATCAATCTAAGTACTTACTTAGTAAGCTAAATGAACCATTCATCGCTCTAGATCAAGAAAACAAGTATGACATTAGCGTGAGAGTTAACGGCGGTGGAACTACTGGCCAAATCGAAGCTATTCGTCTTGGAATTGCTAAAGCTCTAGTAGAACTAAACGAAGATTATCGTTCAACTCTTAGAAAAGCTGACCTACTAGGTCGTGACTCTAGAGATAAGGAACGAAAAAAATTCGGTCTACGATCAGCTCGAAAGCAACGACAGTTCTCAAAGCGTTAAACATTTTATACCACTACTTAAATTTAAAGGAATTCCTCTAATGATAAGAGTGGTATAATTTTATATATGAATAAACCAGTTATCTTAACAGGAATTAGATCCAATAACAGGATTACTATAGGCAATTTCTTTGGTGCGCTTCTACCTACCGTAGATTTAGCCAATAGAACTACAGACGAATATCAGATCAATCTATTTGTTCCTGATCTACATAGTTTTACTACTCCTATTGATCATAGAGACCTTTACGACAATACTATTAACCATTTGAAGCTATTTGTAGCCTCTGGGTTAGATTTAAACAAAGATAACGTTAATTTATACAGACAAAGTTTTATTCCTGCTCACAGCGAACTCATGTGGATTTTGTCTTGTTTTACTGGCTTCGGTGAATTAAGCAGAATGACACAGTTTAAAGATAAGAGCGCGAAAGAACAAAATATATCAGCGGGGCTATTTAATTACCCTATTTTAATGGCTGCAGACATACTTCTATATGACGCTAGTTATGTTCCAGTTGGTGATGATCAGACTCAGCATCTTGAATTCGCAAGAGACTTAGCAATGAGGTTTAATTCGAGATTTAGAACTGAAGTCTTTAAAGTGCCTTATGAGGTAAGCAAACAGCATGCTTTCTTTAATAGGGATCAGGGTCTAAGAATTAAAGATCTAGCAGATCCCACTAAGAAAATGAGTAAAAGTGATATTTCTGAAAAAGGTATTATATTCATGGATGAAGATCCTAATAGTGCTAAAAAGAAGATATTAAGTGCAACTACAGATAACCTAGCTAATATTAACTTTGATCCAATAAACCAACCGGGTATTTCTAATTTATTAACCTTGCACAGCCTACTTACTAAACAACCTCTAGATGATGTTATAGGGCAATGGAAGGGTCAAACTAGCTATAAGGATCTTAAAGAAGCTGTAGCTAATTCAATGTATGAATTCCTGCTCGATTTCCAAGAAAAATATCATAAAGTTGAATCAAAACAACTAGAAGATAAATTAAAATCTAGCGAAATAAAGATGAATGAAATTGCTAATAAGAAGCTTGTTGAAATTCAAGCTCTTGTTGGTCTAAGGAAAAACTAATTAGTTAAATATCTATATCCACTCCTTATTGATATAATTAAAGAGTGGAAGAACCCAAACCAATCAGATTAGACATAGCCGTAAACTCTATTAGACCAGAGCTTACTCGTTCTATGGCCACGAAAATTATTAAAATGGGTTTAGTTACAGTTAACGGTAAGAAAATAGAAAAACCTTCCTCGAAAATTAGAGTAGGAGATAAAGTTGTAGTCAATTACGTCGAAGAAGATTTCTCTACGCAAGAAAGAATTGAAATTCCTGTAGTCTACGAGGACGATAACGTAATAGTTATAAATAAACCAGAAGGTCTTCTTACACATTCTAAAGGTAATTTTAATCCGGAACAGACCGTAGAAACTTGGCTAGCGCCTCAAATAGTAGATATTAAGGGACCAAGAGCTGGAATAGTACATAGATTAGACCGAGCAACTTCTGGAGTTATGATATTAGCTAAAACTAATTTAGCCTATAAAAAATTAACCAAACAATTTGCAGATAGAAAAGTTAAGAAAACATATATTGCTATTGTCGATGGAGAGCTAAAAGAAAGCGAAGCACTGATAGATCTTCCCATTCAAAGAAATCCTAAACATCCTAATTCATTCAAAGTAGGTGTTAATGGTAAAGCTTCTCAAACAAGTTATAAAGTATTAAAAACAAACGATAAATATTCACTGTTAGAACTAAAACCAACAACAGGTAGAACTCATCAATTAAGAGTGCACTTAACCTATCTTAAGCATCCTATTGCAGGAGATTTTATTTATGGTGGTACCAAACAGAAGCGTATGTATCTACATGCTAAAGAATTAGAAATTACTTTACCTAACTCAGAAAGGAAAGTATTCACTGTTCCATTACCTAAATCATTTAAGGAATTAATCTAAATTAAGATGTTATTATCAGGTAGATCTAAAATATTACTAGATAATATAGACCTAAAATCTAACCAAGCAATTGTTCTAGTTAATGATGATATAGAATACCTTAAATCTATATATAAAGATGTTGCATCAAGAGCACTTGAAATAAGCGTCGATAAACTCCGAGATTATCCTTATATTATAAAAATAGAAACTACTAAGAGTAGTTTAGGGGTAGACGAAGTAAGAAATTTGGAATCTAAATTATCCTTAGCTATTTCATCTAAGAAGTTAATAAATCGAATAGTAATTATAGAGCAGGGAAATATTATTACTGTATCCGCACAGCAATCTTTATTAAAAATTATTGAGGAAACACCTAAGGGAACCTTAATTATTATTCTAATATCTTCATTAAATAAATTACTACCTACTATAAGATCACGAACACGTAATATAGAGATACTTAAACCCAATATTGACGAAGCGGTGTCCTATTACTCTAATTTTGATAAGAAGGAAGTAGAACAGAATTATTTAATTTCTGAAGGTAATCCATTAGTATTAGATGCATTACTAAATAAAACTAATGTAGCAGTTAATGATCAGCTAAAATTAGCAAAACAGATAGTATCAATGGAAAAAATTGATAGAATCAGTCTAATTAATGACCTCGTAGAAGATAAAACTAAATTAATAGAAACTATAAATATAGTTAAACAAATGGCTAAGATAGGAATTAATTCAGATAATAAAGCACAAGCCAAACACTGGATGATAATACTAGAAGAATCAATTAAACTAATCGATCGGCTAACTGCTAATTCCTACAATAAGCTAGCTCTACTAGATTTTCTCTTAGCATTTTAAATTTGATATAATATAAGTTACTGATGTTTGAACTTTCAATAATCATAATATTCGCAGTATTAGCTCTCAGAAACAGTGTAGTGCATGATGATGATATAGCGAATGCTTCTCGAAAAATTGGCGATAAAGTAGGAAAACTTTGGGATATTGCTCATATCGGGATTAAGCAACAAAGATATCTTAGAGCAGAAAAAGCCCTACTTACTATTCTTAAGATAGATCAAAAGAACGTAGCAGCTTACAACCGTCTTGGAATCCTATACGCCAAACAAAAAGAATATAAAGACGCTATAGACTGTTTTGAAATTGCTTCATCAATTGAACCAACTCCTTCAAGCCTACATAACCTTGGTCTTATTTATTATGAAACAGAAAACTATGAAAAAGCTGCAATAGCTTTTGAAGGCGCAATTAGACTAGAAGATAATCTAGCTGCTAGACATGTAGCATATGCTAAGGTACAAGAAAAGCTTGGCAATATTAAATCTGTTATTAATGAACTAAAGAAAGCAATAGAATTAGAACCTAACATTGAAACATATACTCTTCTATATAACACATATCTATCCCACGATATGATAAACGAAGCTAATGAAATTGCTCCTAAACTTAAGAGAGTATCCAAAAAAGAAAATATCCCTAAAAAAATAATGCGCCCTAAGCGCGTAATAATGTAACAAAAAAATTTGGTGCAGGGAGAGGGATTCGAACCCCCGAAGGCTGAGCCAGATGATTTACAGTCACCCGTGTTTGACCGCTTCACTATCCCTGCATAATACTTAATAAAATGGAGCCACCTGTCGGACTTGAACCGACGACCGACGGTTTACAAAACCGTTGCTCTACCACTGAGCTAAGGTGGCCCAAAAAAGTATATCTGTTATTATATATCTTTTACACTGTTAATTCTAGTAAATTTTATGTTTTTTTGCTACCATTATTTAGTTAAGTGTTTAAGCCACGGTAGCTCAGGGGTAGAGCACTTCCTTGGTAAGGAAGAGGTCTCGGGTTCAAATCCCGATCGCGGCTCCATATTGAAAATATACATCTAATCTGTTAAAATAACCTAATAACTAAATATCAAGGAATATAATGGCTAAAAAAGGCGACAAGAGAAAGATTATCGGAATGGTTTCTGAAGAAAGTGGTGAAAGAATTTATTACACTACTAAGAATACTATGAACACTCCAGATAAACTTACTTTAAAGAAATACAGTCCAAAACTTCGAAAAAGAGTTGTTTTTACTGAAACAAAGAAGAACTTAGGACGAAACGAAGTTAAACCTAAAAAATAATCTTTTTATTTATTTTCTAGATCTAATATCGTATTTATTAGTTCAGCATGAGACCACACTAGCGGTGTAACCCCTAGTGAGGTTTTTGTTTCAGGGTCAAATTGCTCACTTAATATACCTGTAGATAATTCTCTTTCTAGAGACCAATTTAGAAGCTCCTTAGCTTTATCTAATTGATGATTGGCTATATAAACCTGTGCAAGCCACAATGTAGTTACTATCCATGGGTTACCTGGGTATTGGTTCTTAGACTGATAATATCCATCGTATTCATATCGAATTACACCTCCACTTGGTGATCTATTCAATATTCTTTTTTCTACTTCTTTAAGAGTATTTTGAATTCTGTAATCCTTAATATCCAATCCCGAATAAGCAACAGGTCCATATAGATTAGATATATCTATCTTATTGTCGTAAAGCAGTGTTCCGTCTGGTTGAAGAAGGAATCCTTTTACGAAATATCCATCTTTATGAACTAATTTATCTAGATTTTCTACAATAGATTCTGCTGCCCTAGAATACTTTATTGAGTCGTCGGCTAAATCTAGAACGTTAGCTATAGTAGAAGCTGTTCTTAGTGCCGCTATAACAGTACTGACAGTATATGTATTGGTAAGGAATTTCTCCTCCCATAAGTCATATGATGCATGAGGAAGCCCAGTTTGTGAATCAATGAATTTAATCATGAATTCCGAAGCAGGATATATAAAGCTATGATACATACTTTCAATAAATTTCTTATCCTGTGAAGCTTTATAATATTCTCCAAGCATAAATACGACGCTAGCGGTTTCATCTTCTTGAATTGCAAGTTCTTTCTGTCTTCCATGTATGAGAGGATGCCAAGTGCTCCCAATAGTCCTATCTGGCTGATACTTATGCATTAAATATCCATCTCTATGCATAATGTCTCTAGCGAAATCAAAGAAATGTCTTGCTTCTTGGAAATGTCCTAATCTAATTAATGGCCATAAGGCATATGCTGCATCTCTAGGCCAACAATAACAATAATAGTCCCTGCCATAATTAAATATAGAAGAGTCACCACTAGCAAGAACTGAACCTCTATCGTCGATATGAGCCTTAATAACCATTAAACTGTGGTCAACACTTCTTCTATTCGCTAAAGGTTTTAAATTATCTCCTTCGTGAACCCATTTGTGCCAATACTCCCTTGTTTCAAATAATTTCTTCTCGATGTTCATCTTCATGAGTTCTTCGTTTAGATTCATTGCATCATACTGTGAAGATGTAGCAATAACCCAATAATCAAAATGCTCAACGGCTCTAGGATCCATCTTTCTTTGGAATCTAATTACACTATCAACTCCACCATGTTCGACTGCGTTCAACGACAATTCGCCATCTAGGGCATCTATAAAAGTACCTTGTTTATTTTCAACGGCGTAATTACCGACTGCCCATTGATCAAAACCATCACCATTCGAATATTTTCCAGATATGGCTAGTGAATATCTACCCTTATAATCTAGTATGTAATTATCTTCAGGAACATAAAGGGCTGTATCACCTCTACCAAATGCAGATAGCTCAAATACCTGATGAAGGAATATTCTCACATCCCTTGATTCATCACTATCATTCGTCACTTTCAGGTGTCTAATAAATATATTTTTGTTACAATCAATAAAATCTTGAGAATGAATTGAGATGTTAAGATTTTTATTTATGAAATCTATCTTAGTAATTAATGCATCAGTTTCAAAATCTAAACTAATTTCCCATGACCCATCATCAATCCAAGAGAATACATTATCCACCCAAACACCAATTCTATGAGCTGACATTCTTGCGTTATTAAGATTTTCTAGTCCAACATAAGGATAGTAGAAATCATTAACAAGACCATATTCGTTTAGTCCTACGAACATTTCTCCGTTACTTAATACTATAGGTCTTCCCATATCCCACCCGTCCTACTCATATTTTAAAACCTTTTTCTATAATTCGTGCCCTCATATCATGATAGGCATTCATAAAATTCATATAAGCTTCATAAGGACTATCGTAAGGGGAGAAATAAGCATGTATATCTCCATCATTGAAGTATTTAGTACACATATAGTAAAAATGGTCAGATGTCTGAAGTTTTCTAAAATCATCAATCAGATATTTATCTTTAGTTTTTAAAATAATTTTCTCTAGAGAATATATAGCAGATATTGCACTTTGCTGCATAGAATTACCAACCCATGCACTTAGATCTCTTTCGGTATCGGCCCAAGTAATAGTATGCGGAATATCTATTTCATCAACTGGCTTAAAATGCCTTGAAGCTTCAGAAATAGTCATAAATGTATTACCTTCATGCTTTAACCATTCATTTGGAAAAGTCTTAAGAAATTCGAATATACCGGACTCTTTCCATTGGTGCTCTCCAAAAGTTTCGTAATCCATAAATAGATTAATATTGGTTGCGTCACTGGTTTCATTAATCCAATGTGAGTATTTATCTGAGGTTAGTGGCCATTCACTCCAGTTCCTATCTCCGAACCTAAATGCTATATCATCACTTAGTTTGTAATTCTTCATAAGTAGTTTGATATTCGAAGTTCCGACGGGTCTATATACATAATTAGGACTCCTCCATCCAAGTATTGGATCCCAACCTTCAGTAATAATAGCGTTGTATCCCTTATCGTCGGCCCACCTTGCTAATTCATTGTTGTAGGATAATTCTGTATTCCTAAAAACTCTAGGAATCTTACGAAATACTTCTTTAATTTTTCGTTCATGCATTTTGACTTGTTCTTCAAATTCCTTTATTGAATAGAAGAAAGCAAGACTATGATGGTATGTTTCGCCAACAATCTCAACTTTTCCAGTAGCTACAAGTTTTTTGAACGATTCGAGTACATCGGGTGAATATTTTTCTAGTTGCTCAATCAAAGTTCCTGTTATGGAAAGATTCACTTTAAAATTAGGGTGTTTTTCTATTAATTCAATTAGCATTTGATTAGTGGGCAAGTAAGATTTATGCGCAACTTTTAATAGTACTTCTTCGTTATTTTCTCTAGAGTTAGGTTTAGCATCGAAATAATCATGATTAACAGCTGTATCAAATACAGTGTAATGCCTTAGCCTGTAGGGCTGATGAGCGTGCAAATAGAATATTATAGCTTTACCCATACTATACTGTTGCCCCCAATTGAAGATCATAAAGATTCTTAATCTTTTGAACAGAATCATTCCAAGAAATATGGTTAAGTTCTTTCATTGAATTTTCTTTAAGATTATCTAATAAAGCTGGATTTTCTAAAGCTGAGGCTATAATATTTGCCATTTCATCAATATCCCAGAAATCTACTTTTAATATATTATTCATAATTTCACTAACACCAGATTGTTTAGAGACTAGGGCAGGGGTGCCATATCCAATAGCTTCAAGTGCTGTTAGACCAAAAGGCTCGGAGATAGACGGCATCACGAATAAATCTCCTATTGCTATACCATCTCGAAGCTGCTTTCCACGTTGGAATTCCGTAAATAGAACATTATGCCCTACTCCTAGATCAGTAGATAATTTAATAAGTTCAAAGTATTGTTCACCGCTACCTATTATAAGAAGAATGGCTTTAGGGTGTACCTTAACTACCTTACTAAATGCTTGGATTAATCCTGGTAAACCTTTTTGAATAGTTAATCTTCCAAAGTTAACTACAATTCTGTATCCTTGACTCTTTAGTAGTTCAATATATCTGTACGAATTATTTCCAGAAAGAGGAATAATATCTTCTAAATTCATAGAATTATGTACAACCTCAATATTCTCCTCAGGTACACCATATTCCTTAATTATGGCCTGTTTAGTTAGTTCACTAACAGCTATAACCTTATCGGCTAAATTTAGACAATATTCTTCTATTTCTCTAACTAGGGGATTACCTTTGTTTCCTCCGGATCTATCTGATTCAATTGAGTGAACATGCAATATGATAGGAACATTTCGTTTTTCTTTAATTCGAATAGCGGCTCTAAATGTCAGCCAGTCATGAGCGTGTACTATATCGAATTCTTTATTCTCAATAAGTTCAGATACTGCCATTTCATACATCCTATATTGATCGAAAAATTCATGAGTATTAATATTAGAACTGAATTTTGAACTATCGTACACGCTAAAGAAACTATTAAAATCTTTAATATCTAGTGTAGTGGCAGGAGTTACTGTCATGAAGTCAATATCATGATCTGCATCATAAGGAAGTATAAACTCAATATCTAGATTATTATTAGCCATGGATTTACAAAGGTCGTAACATGCACGCCCTAAACCTCCACTGTTGTGAGGTGGTAGTTCCCATCCTAGCATAAATACTTTCATCTATTATTGATTCCTATACCCCTTTACGATTAATAAAGCATTACCTCTTTAATTATAGATTAAAATTTTAATTATTTAAACATTTAATTAGTAATTGCTGTATATAATATAGTACCTGTATAGCTAGCACCTTGAGTACCGTTTCCACTAGATTGTGTAGTGTTCAAGGCTACGCTGTAATTAATAATTGTTTGATCGTTACTAGCATTTGATGATGTAGTTTTAATTGTTTGAGGACTTGACACTACCGGAACGGATGAAAAGGTAAGTGCACTTGGGGATGGTGACGTATTACTGCCCGTATCATATGTACTGCCTAGAGTGCCCGTAAAACTTCCCGTTCCATCAATTCTATAGCCCCAGGAATTTGCAGAAAGAGCTGTTGGGGAAAAATATGTAGCAGATGTTGATGGAATATAATTAGACCCACTAATTAAGCTATTCGAAGCTCCATTCATACTGATTGTTAATGTATAACCAGAAACATCATTGGTAGTTACCTGAACTGTATCGTGATTGATACCTTGAACATATCCAGAAGGTAATGGTGTTAGTGAAAATAAGATACTTCCGCTGCTAGAGATAGATATGATTGGATTTATGTTAGTTGTCATACCAACCGATGCGAAAGCTTGAGAACATAGTCCAGGATTATTGTAAGTGATTACTATTTGACCATTAGCACCATCACCACCTCCTTGACCAAAAAGCGCACCGTGGACACCGACAATAGTGCCGCCTCCACCACCTCCACCACCTGGAGTACTACCATTGCCACCAGAGCCTCCACCATTACCACCAGCACCCCCACCAGTGACCGCTGTGCCACCTGTGCCAGGAGCGTTTCCTGAAATAGCGTTAGCTCCATTGTTTCCATTGCTAGAAGTTCCTGCAGAGCTACCACCACCACCTCCATAAGAACCGCTACCAGTTCCACCATTTCCGCCAGAGTACTTAATAGTTCCCGTACCACTGTTACCACCAGCACCAGAGCTATTAGTTCCTCCACCTCCGCCACTAGCAACTATCACTGTATTATTGAATGTACTGTTTCCACCGGAAGATCCATTATTAAAGGTACCTGCAAAATCAGGGGCTGCACCACCCAAACCTTTAGCACCAACAGTAATAGGATATATAACTCCAGCAGTTACTGATATGGTAGATTGAACGAATTGACCGCCTCCACCGCCAGCTTGGGCGGAACTACCTCCACCTCCTCCTGCGCCCCATAATTGCACAGTTATGGAGCTCGTACAAGCAGGAACCTGAAAACCATAATCTCCACCCGTACTCATAGTCCATGTTGTAGTTGTACTATTGGTAACTTTAGTTGCTTGTACTCCACAGCTCATGAACGGAGCAGCTCCACAATATTGAATAGCAGATAATTTATTTAAAGGAAGGATAAATAGAGTTATTAATATAATTAATAATAAAGACAGAGTATGCTTTATATTTTTTAAGATGTTAATTTTCATTATTATTAAGCTTATCTAAAGTTATTATAATATAATATATAAAATCATGAAATCTAAGATAAAGAAGTACATTTCAAATATTATTAACTATACAAAAAATAACCTATGGTTATTAAGCTTAGTTATAGCTATAACTGTTATTATAGCCGGCCTATTAATTAGTACTGAAAGCAATAGGCTAGTTGCACCTAATGGCGAATCAGGCTCACATTACTTACTTGAAAATAATATCCCTATTAAATATCTAGCCAACTGGGATGGGGTAGACTACATACATATTGCCAGCTCTGGATATGATGATAAATTCTTTACAGGTTTCTTTCCTTTTTATGCTTTATTGATTAAATTCGTCCATATTTTTGTAGATTCGTATTTAATATCAGGAATCATAATTAGTTGGCTATCTCTCTGGGGCGCAATTTACTTCTACATGAAAGTCATTAAAAAATACCTAGAAAGTATAGGTGATACTATTAAGAATAATTTAACCCTATTAAAAGCTTCATTATATTTCGTTTTATTCCCAAGTGGAATCTATCTTATGTGTGTCTATACGGAAAGTTTTTATGCCTTAACAGCACTTGCTAGTATATATTTCGCTTTAAGTAGGAGAATTGTTCCAGCAACGGCATTTCTAGCACTTTCAGTTATTACTAGGGTCACAGGGTTTTTCCTAATACCTTTAATAGTCTTAATACTTATAGAAGAAAAATTTACAGTTATTAAATCATTCATAACAGGAATCATAGGATCTATTGGACTTATTGCTTATATGATCTTCCTACAAATTAAATTTAGTAATCCTATAGAGTTTGCTCAATCACAAACTGTACATCATTGGCTCAAAGCAAGAATATGGTCTAATTTTGGTGGCGCATCACTTCTTGATTTAGCTTTAGTTATTACACTAATAATTTCAGTCATCTACTGGAACAAAAGAAGGAAAAGCTTCGCTCTATATTCACTATTTTTCTTGGCTATACCTTTCATAGGAGGTCAATTCGATGGTTTCGCTAGATATACATTAATGGCATTTCCTGTTCAGATTATGCTTTTTGATTATTTTAAAAATAAAATACATGCACAGGTTGTTTCATTAGTGGCACTTAGTAGCATGTGGACGTATAGCGTTATATTATTTGCTGCAGGATTTGTAACTCATTAGTATTTACGTCTAATCATATTCATTCTTATCTTGAATAATTCTCTAAGAGTATTAACGCTAGATCTAAGTACATTATCCACCAAATTACCACCTTCAACATCTATCCAATCATTGATAATCACTGTCGAAACTTTATATCCTTCAATCTTAGCTATTGCTAAAAGTTCTATATCAAAAGCCCAACCCATGATTGTTTGTTTCTTAAATATAACTTCAGCAGCTTCTTTAGTGAAACCTTTAAATCCACACTGAGTATCTTCATAATAAATACCTACGAATAGTTTAGATGCAATATTGCCTAATTGGGACACCATAGATCTAAGCTTGGAATGATGAATCTTCTCTATTCTTCTTACACCGATAGAAACCTGGGTTCTATCATTAAGCTTATTTAACATCTCCGGAATATGATGTAGTGGGGTAGCTAAATCTGCGTCCATAAATATAATTTTGTCGCCACTAGCCTCAAGTACGCCAGCGCGTACATCTCTACCTTTACCGACTTTTCTTCCAGGTTCTACAATTTTATATCCACAATTAAATAAATCTTTATGCTTTTTAGCAACTTCAAGAGTTTGGTCTGTGCCCTCGGGAACGACAATAACAACTTCATTATCGTATTGTTTTAAATTATCTTTTATATATACAGCGAGAGTATTAAGAGTACCGGGTAAACGATGTTCTTCATTTAAGGCAGGTATAACAATAGAAAGCTTTTCCATGATTCTTATGTATATACTATATTAATTTTAAATACTTAACAAAAATTATAGTCGTATGTAATTTTGTATATAATATAAAAGCATGAACATAAAGAGTTTTATAAATAAGTATTCATTCCAACTATTGTTTGGATTGCTCATATTTCTGTTCTTTTCTTTATCTTATACATCTTCTCATGGCATGAATCTATTTGGCATTAAGGTAACTCCGGAATCAATAACTTATGATGAAGTTGCCCATATTGCTAGCTCATATCAGTATGATCATGATATGAGGGCAGTATTAAATCCAGAACATCCAATATTAATGAAAGTTCTAGTAGGGCTACCTTTGCAATTCATAAAATTAAATCAATCAGACTTCACGTACGATTATCTTCTATCTACGAATGCCGATCATCAATGGGACTATGGCCAACAATTAATCTTTGGCCATAACCCCAGTATAAGTCATCACATAATTTCGGTAGCTAGAACAGCAATTCTAACCGTTAACACAATTCTACTTGTAGTCGTAACCATATTGGCGCTTAAGATCTTCAATAAAAAAGTAGCAATTATATTACTGTCGCTTATTGTATTCAATCCATCAATCCTAGGTCACGCGACTTTAGTTACTTTTGACGTACCATCGCTATTAACAACACTCATAACTCTTTTGTGCTTCTTCGGACTAATTAAATACAATAACTATAAATGGGCTATATATCTTGGATTGGCATCAGGAGTAGCGGCTATAACAAAATATTCATCAATAGCTCTAATACTATTTATTCCAATTTACTATTTAATTTATGCGTTATATAAAAGAAAACAAGATAAGTTATTATCATTTAGAATTAAGCAATTAGCAATCTATTCGATAGTCTTAGTTTCTGTAATTACAATTATATATCTACCATTTACATATGGGATTAGCGCCAAGGATCAATATTATCAAATGTTCAATACCTGGTATGGACACTTAAACTTATTCTCCAAACCACTACTTACATTTCTTAATAATTTATCCTCTCCAACTAAAGCTTTAGGTACTTGGATTAATGGATTATTTATTACAAATCTGGAGGTCGGTGTTTTTAGGCCAGGAATATATTTCATGAATCACGTATACAATCAGCCGGACTGGATTATGCGCTTAGGCTATTTTCCAGTGATCTGGCTTACAAAGAACCCTCTACCAAGCATTATCTTATTGTTAGTAAGTATATGGATTCTCTTTAAATCAAAGATTAAACGGGCTACCGTTAGCTTAAGACCAGAAACTATAACAATTGTATACAGCGCAATTTATTTTATATTCGCAATGTATTCAATGCTCAAATTAGGTGAAAGGCATTTATTGCCGTTCGTTGGTACTATTAGTTTAATCACCGCAATAATAATTGAACGTAATTGGGATAATATATTTTTTAAAATTAAAGTATCTTCAATAACATATACCCTAATTGTCTTAAGTATCATTTCAACCCTCGTTAGCTATCCTCACTTCTTAAGCTACTTCAATTACGCTGTTGGCGGAAGCAAGAACGCTTTCACAATTGCTCAAGACTCTAACTATGATTGGGGACAAGATTATATAGCTCTTAGGAACTGGAAAGATTCAAATCATGATAAACATCTATATTACGATTTATTTGCAGCTGACGGTGTAGCTGAATATTACTTCGGTAAAGATAAGAATAACTATGTTAAGTGGTATGACAATAATCTTCCTGAAGGTAGTTTCATAGCTGTGGATACTAATGTACTTACATCAAGTCAAGCCAGTAAAGGCATTTCATACAAAGATATATTCAAAAAGAAAATAATAAGATTAACACCTTCAATATTTATATTTGAGAAATAATTATTTTTTCGATTTAAATACGTAATATTTAGTCCAGACAAAATTCCAAACCATAACAACTGCACTAGCCATAATTAGTGTTAGACCGTAGTTAATCTTAAAAGTCTTAACGCCAATCGTTTCAATTGCTAGGATTATTAATTGGCCAGCAAAACTTGTAAGATGAAAATTCAGTAATTTCTTGCTAATTGGAATATGTTTATGTCCTTTGTATGTCCAATAATTATGAAACATAAAATTAGTCAGAAGGGCTATTTCTCCTGATAAAATTTGAGCTATAATAATTTCAATCTTAAGAATTCTAAAAAATATTGTTAAGAATATATAATTAACACTAAAACCAATAGATCCAACTAATCCAAACCTAACAAAATCTATTTTAAGCATCTTATTCTTAGTTTTCTTGGTCCAATCTACTAAATCTACAATATAAGCCATATACGTAACCATTATACTTTAATGGCATATTTTATATATAATAAGAATCTATGAATATTAAAGAACAAGCCCAAACAACTATAGAAACATTAGCTAATGAAATAGGACTAACAGTAGAAGCACTTCAAGGCCACTATGAGGGTCTAGATACCCATTTTATGAATATTGCTGCAAAAGTGGTGTACGGCAATCTAGAGAACGAATATAAAGAGAATCCTTTTTTTGAAGTTATAGATTCAGACTATTTAAGAACCGCACGAAGACCTGATTCAATTAATCATTCTCAAGTATTCCTACAACCTAATATGGTCAGAAGAGCCGAGAAAGAACAAGTACTAGGAATGGCGGCTTTAATGCTTGGCGATGAAGAAACTAAGACTATGGTAACCAATAAATTTGCTGATATGGCTGATGGGTTAGATTTCTTCAGAGATATTAATCCTAGGAAAGGTAGAAAAGGTCCTAAATTAATTCTACTTAGTAATCATGCTGAGCTTGCAGACCTAGGTTTCCATGCCGCAGGAATGCATTTCGCTGCAGAAAAAGAAGGAATTGAAAATTTAGAAAACTTCCTTACAGTTCTAGTAGGTAGAGTTATAGGTTATTTTGCATTAAGAGAAGCTTTCAATCTTGAAGAACCAAACGTAATAGATGGTATTTTACGAAAAGCTGGTAGCGTGCTTAAAACATTCCCTAGTGGTGGAGGACAAGGACTAACTAAAAAACAATCCGCTGAATTAGGGCTATACCGAAGCTATTCTAATAGAAGAACTAGACTAATACACTCACATGAATTAATGAATCAATCTTCAGCTAGGATGATAATAGAATCTGCTAGTGGCGAAGAAGATATTGTTGATCATGAGAAAAAACAAGTATTTCTACGAAAATTTTCTGAAGGTACATGCAGAATGCTCATCGAAGCATGCAGTAATGGTGCAATAATAGTACCTCTTGTCGCCAAATATGCACCTAAGAATTCTCATCTGGAATTCCTAGAGCCTATGCGAGTAACCAACGAAAAACAATGTCATGAACTTGGAGAAGAAATAGCAGCGAATGTTACTAGAAACTATCAGAAATCTTCCTTAATTAATCCTGAAGATAAAAACTTTGTAGCAATATATAAGTAGATATTTTTAAAGAATCGTTTTAAACTACTAATTAATGTACAAAAGAATTTTACTAAAAATCTCTGGCGAACAACTTTCTGGCACTAATTCATCCGGAATAGATACAAAAATAGCTGTTAAATTATCCGAAAATATTAAGAAAGCTCTAGAACAAACCAACACACAAATAATTATAGTAGTAGGTGCTGGTAACATAGTTAGAGGCAAGAATGTTGCTGGAGATGGAGTAAAAAGAGTTACGGCAGACCACATGGGCATGCTTGGAACTATGATTAATGCTCTTGCTCTTACAGATATTTTTGAATCTAGAGACATACCAACAAGATGTATGAGTAATATCTTTGCCGCTCAAGTAGCAGAACCTTTTAATCACAGATTAGCGAATAAGCACCTCGAAAGGGGAAGGGTTGTTATAGTAGCTGGAGGTATCGGAAGACCATATCTTACAACAGACACTGCCGCAGTAAGCTTAGCTCTCGAATTAGATTGTGATGCGGTTCTAAAAGCCACAAAAGTTGATGGGGTATACGATAAAGATCCCACTAAATTTAATGATGCTAAAAAAATAGAATCATTAGATTATCAAAGAGCCCTTTCAGATAATGAAATTCAAGTTATGGATAAAGCAGCATTAGGACTAGCTATGGATCATAAAATGAAAGTAGTTGTCTTTGATAGTTTTGGAGAAAATAATTTACTTAACGTTGTTAAAGAAAATTCTGTTGGAACAGTAATAGGATAGGAAGGCAATAATGAAACAACCAACTAAAGCAATAATTGCGGCTGCAGGATTAGGAACTCGTTTTCTACCACAAACTAAAGCTATGCCGAAAGAAATGCTACCCATTATAGATAAACCAGTAATTCAAATTATAGTAGAACAATTAGTGGCAAGTGGAGTTACTGACATAATAATAGTCACAGGAAGCACCAAACGTGCTATCGAAGATCACTTCGATAGATCGGACGAATTAGAACAAGAACTAAGAGAAAAAGGTAAAAACGAATTAGCTGAAGAGATTAAAAAGATAGCAGAATTAGCTAATTTCATTTACATTCGACAAAAAGGAACTCCAAAAGGTAATGCTAGACCACTGCTAAATGCTTCACACTTATTAGCAGACGATGAGCCATTCTTTATGTATTTCGCAGATGATTTCTTTAGGTCAGAAGTGCCTCATGCCAAACAAATGCTAGATGTTTACAATCAAACTGGTAAAAGTGTAATTTCTCTAATCGAAATCGACCCCAAGGATTCAAATAAATATGGAATGGCTAAAATATCTGATAATATTCAAGATAAAATTTTTAAGGTTGATGAAATCATAGAAAAACCAGGACCAGAAAAAACTCCTTCGAATTATGCAGTAACAGGTGGATATCTTTTAACGCCAGACATAATGCCGATTGTAAGAGAAGAAAAAATTGGACACAGTGGAGAAATTGGAATATCTGAATCTGTTAGTGATCTAGCTAAAATGGGTATGGTAGTAGGTAAATTTATTGAAGGGGTTTACCATGACGCTGGAGATAAAGCTAGCTATCTAAAAGCTGTAGTAGATCACGCTTTAGCAGACCCTAAACTTGGACCAGACCTTAAGGAATATATACTAAGAAGAATTAATCAGTAATGAATAAAACAGAAAATATAGGCAGAAAAGATATAGCTAGAGAAGCCGGTATTGAAACACTTAAAAATACAAGCCTTACCATAACTACAGAAATGATTCCTTGGCTTGAGGAAGATATGGATATAAATACTGTTGAAGTAAAACTAGTATCCGGTCAAGTAGTTCGGTATGGAAGTGCCATGACTGAAAGAGCAACCAAGATTCTTGAGGACGATTGGAAGATTAAATTTAGAGATGGAGTTCAAATAGAGGATAGTAATCGTGAAAATATAGAAGATAGAATGAATAGAGGACTATGGACTAGTATTACAAATATTATCGATGGAAAAGCTCAGAGAGTAGGAAGATTTGTAGATTGTTCTATTCCTTCATATTATGTGAAAGATGATTCCACTAAAGCTAGACTGTTCTTTGCATCTCTAGGTAATATTGATGGCTTACCAACGTTCGTTAGAATAGGGTCAACATTTACAGTCCCTGGAGAGAAAAAATTTATGACACATGTAACTAAATCAAAACAAGGAACTAAATAATGGAGAACAATAAGGCAGTACCTGAATCGATAGAAATACCACTATTGATAGGAGAAGATAACGATATTCAAGAAGCTGAAGTCTTCTTTCTAGATCAGAAGAATCGGGAACAATACACTCTCACTATAAATTCAATCGATGAATATCTGAGAAAAATCTCTGCTGAATTAGAAAACAAGAATGAGTTCATTTTTCTAAATAACGATATAACCGCTAAAATTCTAGATGTTTTAGTATGGAATGATAAATTGAACAAAGAAATAATTAGAAAAATAATTTCTGAATTAGATCTCGATTTATTTAGTAAATTTATAACTAAAGTTACTAACGAAATTGACTTTGAAGAACAAGAACAGTAATATAATAATCATTAACAATTTAATATAAAGAATTGGGGAGAGTACTAGCTCTACGAACCAATAGCAACCTACTTTAATTAGGTGCTCCACCTAGCCTATGTAGATTCTTAGGAAGTATATAAATCTCTTATATCCTTTATTTTATCTACGAAGAAAGGATATTTATGTCAAAAACAATATTTACAAGTGAGTCCGTATGCTCCGGTCACCCAGATAAGATAGCGGATAATATATCGGATGCATTACTAGATGCTCTTATAGAAAAAGATCCAAGTACTAGAGCGGGTATTGAAACTGTGGTAGGAAATAACCATGTAAGTATTTTTGGAGAAGTAAAATCTAAAGCAAAAATAGATTACGAAAAAATTACCAGAAATACTATAAAGTCACTTGGATACACGAATCCAGATTGGGGATTTTCTGATAAATCAAATTTCACAAATTTTATACATCAACAATCCAATGAAATATCTATAGGAGTAGACAATGAAGGTGCAGGCGATCAAGGAATGATGTTTGGATATGCATGCAATGAAACCAATGAATTAATGCCCATGCCTATAGTTATAGCTCATGAGATCACTTCAAAATTAGATGAATTTAGAGAAAAAGGTATATTCAATTGGCTAAGACCTGATGGTAAATCTCAAGTAACAGTTCTTTATGATGACGGCAAACCAGTTGAAGTCAATAGAATTGTTGTAGCAGTAGCACATGATGAGAATACTAAATTAGATAAAGTACGGAAACACATAATTAATGATGTTTTAGAGCCAATTTTAAAATCTCACGGATACAAGTTACCATCAGATAATGAAATCATAATAAATGGTACAGGAGCATGGTATATACCAGGACCATTCACAGATGCAGGTCTAACAGGTAGAAAAATAGTAGTAGATGGCTATGGAGGATACGTAAAAGTGGGAGGAGGAGCATTTAGTGGTAAAGATGCAACCAAAGTAGATCGCTCTGGTGCTTATGCAGCTAGGTTCGTAGCTAAAAATATAGTTGCCAATAAATACGCGGATAAATGCGAAATAGGTCTGGCATATGCCATAGGGCATAAGGAGCCCATAATGGTATCAATTGAAACATTTGGAACTGAAAAAGTAAGTAGATTAGTCCTACAAACGTTCGTTGATTCAATAATTGACCTCAGTGTAAATGGAATCATCAGGGACCTTGGACTCAAAAAACCAATATATTCTCAGACAACCAATTATGGCCATTTTGGTAAGAAAGATTTACCGTGGGAGAAAATAGTTAAAAGTAAATTAATAATTCTATAAAATCTTAGTGAAAACTAGTACACCTACTAGAATTAAAATAGTACCAGCTATTATCTGTGAATATTCTTCTATTACTTTTCCGATTCTGTTACCAATCTCAAGACCTAATGAACTTAATATTAAACTTGCTGCACATATAGCTAAAGTAGCTTGAAATACATTTAAATGCCTAGCTCCTAGAGAGAAACCGACTATTAGGTTATCTATACTTAATGCTAGGGCGGGTAGTATTAAGTTCCAATCACCCGAAATAGCTTTAATAGCTTCTTTTTCATCTTCTTCTTTGTAGGAAGAATATATCTGGTATAAACCAGTTAATACAAGTAGAACTCCGCCAATAATATGAGCATTATTACCCAATAATGAAAGTGTTTGTTTTCCTAGTAGTATACCTATTACTGCCATTAAGGTTTCAAAAAATCCAAAGAATGCAGCTATCTTAATTCTTTTAGATTTATTTATTCCAGAAATACCAATAGCTATAGAAGTTGCAAAATTATCTAGTCCAACAGAAAGAGAAACTAATATTAATGTAATTATTGTTTGCATGAACTAATTATAGGTTTTAATTTTAGTTTAAACAATTTATAATACTTATGGTAAATATGTTAAAAAATATAAGTCAAAAAATACTATTAATTATGCTAGTTATAATGCTAGCACCATTATTAATTATTTCTATATATTGGGGTTATAAGTATTCAAACATCGTTTTATACAACCAATATATGAACCAATATATGTCGAATTACGGCAGCGCTTTTAATCTTCAGAATTTCCTAGACAGTAAATTCAATAGTTTGACTGCATTATCTTTCGATTACTCTAACCATGAAGATACCAGTAACATATTACCTCAAATTAAAGACATACTCTCTAATGACAACACTATTAAGGAATTAGATATTACAGACCCGTTTGGAAATAAGGTATTGTCGGTAGACAACAAACTTAATCCATTAAAACTAGATAATATTTCTAACACTAACGCTTTCAAACAAACTAACGTAGCAAACGTAAATACCTTTTCTGGTTCTGTGTCTTACCAAAACGGCATACCTATAGTTGAACTGGCTGTTCCACTCAACACTAACCCAAACTCCCTGGCTTATATTGATCTTCTTAATAACAATAATCGGACTGTAACTACATCTAAAGCTAATGGAATGATACTTATTAAAGTAGATCTGCAATCTACATTAAATAGCATAACTAATCAATCAAATATAGGAACTACGAATAGTATTAGTATGCCTGGAATGACTATGACTTCTAGTAATAATACTAATTCAGTTAACACTCAGAGTCAGCTTCCAGATCAACATAATTTCCTTGTTGATAATAGTGGTACTGTAATAGCTTCTTACGATTCAAGTATGATAGGAAAAAATCTTTCAAATATATCTGCTATTAAAACATATATAAAATCACTCAGTATCAGTACCAGTTCATCCACCTACGGAGGAAATCTTAATGTTTTTGAAGGTTACTACACCAATAATAAGAATATTAACACCTACACGACCGTATCCACACTCAGTGGCTATGGAAATTGGGGAGTAATATCGGAAACTCCAAGAAGTACAATTATTAAACCAGTAATTAAATTTGCTCTTATAAACGGGGCAATATTATTTGTATCTATCTTAATTATTATAATTATTGCATTCTATATTAGTAATCTAATAGGTAAACCAATTAAAAAATTAGTTAAAGCAGCACAAAGTATAGGAATTGGTAATTTCGATGTTGATCTTGATACTAAAAGAAAAGATGAATTTGGAAAATTAAATAATTCACTTATTGAAACTTCTCAGAGCCTAAAAACCCTAATATCAACCACCAGCGAACAAAGTGGTGAGCTAAATGCAATTATTGACAACTCAAAAAACCCTATTATCTCATTAGATAGTGATGGTGGGATATTGATCTCAAACAAAGCTGCTGTTGATCTACTTGAAGTTGAACGAAACAAGCTACATGGAATGAAATTAGAAGAAATATTAAGACTCACTATTGTCGACAAAATTAACACCTTAGATCTTAAGAACATGACTGAAAGCTCCAAGCTACTTGAAAATCAAACATACATATCTCCAACTAACCAAAAACATCAACTAGATATATCTATCATTAAATTACCTACTAATGGTTTTGTGATAACTAAATATATCTTAACTATTACAGATAAAACTAAATCAGTAGAACTCGATGAAATGAAGCTAGACTTCGTCTCCATGGCCGCGCATGAACTAAGAACTCCACTAACCGCTATTCAAGGCTATCTAGAATTGATGATGTTTGGAGATAATGCCGCTAACTTCAGTGACAACAATAAAAGATATATTGAACAAGCTAGAGTAAGTACTAAGGAACTTTCAGAACTTATTACTAAGCTACTTAGCGTATCTAGAATTGAACACGGTAATTTCAAATTAAACTGGGATAAGGTAGATATAGCAGCTCGCGTAAAAGAAGCAGTAGACTCACTTCAATTCAACGCTAAAGAAAAGAAAGTTACTCTGTCTATGAATGGTAATATACACGACGAATTTATAGTAGGAGATAGATATTCTATTCAAGAGGTTATAAATAATCTTATAGATAACTCCATCAAGTACAACCATGAAGGTGGCGATGTAAATGTTACTTTATTTGATGATAATAGTAACTATATAATTACAGTTAAGGATACAGGAATCGGAATACCAAAGAACGCAATTCCTTACTTATTTACTAAATTCTACAGAGTTCATGGTGGACTAGAATCAGGAAGTACTGGTACTGGAATTGGTCTATATCTTGCAAAACAAATTATAGAACAACACCGAGGCACAATTGAAGTTCATTCAGAAGTTGGCCAAGGTACTTCATTCATAATAACGCTTCCACACTATTCAGATACATTAATGAGTATATTAACTAAAGGTGACAACAATAAAAATAAAGAGGACGCCAACCGTGCCTGGAATACAAAAAATATTAATCGCTGAAGATAATATAGCTCTAAGCAAACTATATTCAGAATACCTTATTAAGAATGGTTATGAGGTAAGGGTTGCAGAAAACGGCTTTAAAGCTCTTGAGCTAGTCAGGGAGAACAAACCCGATATGGCTT
Organism: Candidatus Saccharimonadota bacterium; assembly: GCA_036745415.1. Classification (GTDB taxonomy): domain Bacteria; phylum Patescibacteriota; class Saccharimonadia; order Saccharimonadales; family UBA4665; genus CAILQE01. Next base: position 22,212 of record DAIOGF010000003.1, on the reverse strand, counting down.
TTGTTGATGTAATGATGCCAGGAATGGGTGGTTTTGAATTAGTTAAAAACCTCAGACATAAAGAAGAATATGGATGTACTCACATTAAAATTGTCTTACTAACGAATCTTGGCAAAGATCAAGTTCCAGAAGAAATAGAAAACGATGTCGATGGGTATGCTTTAAAGGCTGCCATACAATTAACAGATCTTATTCAGATTATTAAATCGTTCAACGAAAACGGCACTGAAGGTAATTAGATTTACCATTAATAATCTTGTATAATATTTTTCTAATATATGGAATCTATACTAGGAAGAACTCCTACAGCAAACCTTAAGTCTAGAATTACTCTACTTTCAGTAGCTGGAACTACAGATACAATCAACCAACACGTTAATGAAACAATAATTGATACCAAGAAAGATAGATTTCCAAGGGTTATTGTAGCTAAAGATGGATGGAATAGATTTAATAATTTTTCAGATGTTAGCTTTAGGGATAGAGCATATCAAAGATTACAGCGTCCTGGAGAACATATTTGGACTAAATCATGGCTTAGATACATACTAGGCAGGAATGCAGTTATATCCATGGTCAATATGAGTTCACTAGCTAGAACAGATTTTAAATTAATGATAGATGTTTACGATTCCCTAATTCTTCCAGGCGGAAATACCTTCCAGCTATATAAAGGGATTAAGCAACACAAAGATATTATTCAAAATTCTGTAGAATCTGGAAATATTTCATATATTGGTGAAAGTGCGGGTAGTATTTTAGCAGGAAGACACACCTTTCCAGCCCTTATACCACCTGCAGATATTTGTCCTTCGGGTGTTGACCTAACCGAATCTCTGAAGCTTATTGATTCTAATGTAATAGTTCACGCAGAAGGTAGTTCATCTACATCAACCATACCGGTTATAGGAAAAATTGCCGAAATAGTCCTTAAGAATTGCATTACAAATCAAGAAGATATAAATAGATATATAAATAGCTTTAGATCTAGTAGTGATAGCACTATTATTCTAAGAGATGATCAGGCAGCCCGATTCCAATCAGGGAAACTTAGAATTATATAATATTGATAGTATTCGAATAGAAAGATAGGGGAAATCTTGGATTTTAAAAACAAAATATATATCGTAACAGGTGCAAGTTCTGGAATAGGATTAGAAACCGCAAAGAAACTCTCTAAATTAGGAGCTACCGTTGTATTGGCATCTAGAAACAAGAACAAATTAGAAATCATGTCTAAAAGCATAATTAATTCATACCCTCATAAAACTGATATTAGAGATTACAAAGATATAGACAAATTGATTGATGCAACCATAAAGAAATTTGGTAGGATTGATGGAATCATTAATAACGCCGGAGTCGGGTACGAATCGGCTATTGAATTTATTGATTACAAATTATTTGAAGATATCACACGAACGAACCTTCTAGGACCTTCATATCTAATGTCTAAGGTCATCCCAATTATGCGCAGTACAAATAGTGGTGTAATAGTAAATATAGCTTCAGGAGTACCTCAAAATCACGAAAAGAATAAAGGCGCATTTATGGCGACCAAGTCAGCATTATCAGACATATCACTTACGGCTAGAGAAGAATTACGGGGTACTGGAATACAAATAAATACTGTATATCCATTTAAAACTAATACGTCTTTTAACGATCATAAATATAAAGGAAATTTAATTACGGAATTAGATGCATACGGGAAAGGTGGATATACTGATGAATCTAAAGATAATGTTGAAATTATAGTAAACCTTATAATTGATTCAATAATTAATGATATTGCCGAAGCGTATCCGCATGAATGGATGAAAAAAAACTAATCTTCGAATCCTTTATTTTTATATAAAACAACCTTAATAGAATCTAATAATACAAAATACACTAATGTAAATATTAGTATTTCAATAAGAATACTTACAGGTATTCTAACCAATTTAAAAGCATCATTAACTTTAGGTATATATATGACCACTACACTGAATATAAGACTAATTATGAAACCAATAAATAATGGGCGAGATAGTTTTGGAGCCCTAAAGAAGAAACTACGATTCCTAATAGTAAAGATTACAATCAGAGCAGTTAGACTTAAGAATAAGTAAAGGGCAGTAGATTTAATATTAGAATTCTGATTACGTATAACGTTATAGAAAATAACCTCGAAGAATGCAGTGATACATCCCAACAACATTGATCCTATTAGTATATTTCTAATATTTAACTTAGAGGGTCTTTTAAGATCATCGATTAATACATTATCCGTGCCAACTGCAATACATGGAAGATCTGTAATTAAGCTAGTAAGTAATACCTGAACAGGGAAGATAGGCAAGGATTTACTTATGCTTAAGAATAATGTTGAAAGAGCAAAGAAATTTCCCCAATTAGAAACAAAAGTAAATCTAATATATTTATTTATATTAATGAATATTTCTCTTCCAGACTTGACTCCATCTATCATTACTCCGAGACCCTGCTTTAAAAGTATAATATCTGAACTGTTTTTAGCTACGTCTGTAGCATTGTTAACGGCAATAGAAACATCAGCTAATTTAAGTGATGGGGCGTCATTAATACCGTCACCTTGATATCCTACGACATTGCCCTCTTTTTTAAGTACTGATATCACTCTGTATTTTTGTTCTGGATTCATTTTAGCGAAAGCATTGTTATTTTTTAGCAAAGTCTCTAATTCTTTATCGTCAAGTAAATCTAGCTCATCTCCTATGTATACTTTTTGAGAACTAGAGATGAGTCCAATATTTTCCGCGACATATTTGGTTACTTCTCTAGAATCACCAGATAAAATTTTAATACTAATTCCTAGATCACTAGCTAAGCTTACCGTTTGTTTTGTACTTGGTCTTAATGGATCTTCCAAAGAAACAAAACCAAGAAATTCTAAGTCTTTTTCATTTTTTAGAATATCGAATTTTTCGATATTAATACTATTAAATTTCTTATATGCAATAGCTATATGCCTGAGTCCCAACAAGCCATCCTTCCTAAATATATTCATATATTTATTTTTATTTGGAGCTTTACTTAGATTTAACAATGTTTCTACTGACCCTATTACTACTAAATAATGTTGTCCTTCTAATTCAATTAACATTCTACGTCGTCTAGATTTAGGATCGAATGGCAATTCTTTTAATTGTTTGGAGTGTTTTAAAGTCTTGATTTTGATTGATTCATCAATATATTCAATAAACGCCTTATCAAATGGGTTTAAATTACTTTTTCGTTTAATATCTAGATTTTCTAATGTAGCTATTGCTAAACAGTAAAATAATTCCTGATCTTTAGTGTACACGTACTTAATTTTTTGCTTATTCATGGTAAGAGTTCCGGTTTTATCTGTACAGAGTATATTTATGTCACCTAAGTCCTCAACTGCGGATAAGGTTCTTACAATAACGTGCTTTTTGGCTAATAACATAGCACCTCTCGATAGTGTAACAGTGATAATAATGGGCATTGCTTCTGGTACCACTGCTACAGAAAGAGCTATTAGATAAAGAAGATAATCCGGTACATTACCAATAGAATGAACTAATACAATCTTAGATATTAATACAATAAATATAGCCACAAATACACTTCTTATTAAAAATTTAGAAAAATCACCTAAGGATTTTTCGAACTTAGTAACTCTTTTGGTATCAGTACTAAGTCGTGCAATTCTACCAAGCTCGGTACTATTTCCCGTAGCATAAACAACAGCTCTTGCTTCGCCTTCTTCTACGATACTACCAGAGTATATAATAGAATTTTTAATGTCCAAGTGCTTAAGAACACCATCCGATTCTCCAGTTAACTGGGATTCATTGACAATAAAATCTTCGACATAAAGAAGCTTACTGTCCGCAGGGACTATGTCGCCTTCCTTCAAAGTTATGATATCGCCTGGTACCACATCTTTTTCCTTGATTAATTCTTCTTTTCCATCACGCAGACAGACGATTTCTCGGTTAATAAATCTCTCTAGTTTAGATATAGATTTATCACTTCTATACTCCTGAAGGAAACCTAGAAGACCATTTATTAATAGGATGAATAGTATTACTCCACCATCGGAAATGTCTTTAAGAGAAAAAGACAATAATGATGCAAGGATCAAAAGATACATCAGAGGACTATTGAATTGTTTTAGGAATAATTTGAGTGTAGAGAATTTGTTATCGTTTATAAATACATTTTCTCCAAAATTTAACAGTCTATCTTTAGCGTCATCACTAGCTAGACCAAGCCTTGAGCTATTAAGAGATTGCAGGGTTTGTTCAATACTTAAATTTTTATATTTGTTTTTTAGCATTATATAACCTAATATTTATATCTATTATATATTAGAAACAGATTAAATATGAATATTACAAATTTCGAAGAATTAAATACTGCTCTACAACCTTATGTATCTCTAGTTAAAGAATTAACTGGTCAAAATACCGTCATTGAAAGAGTTAAACCTCTTATGAAATTTCTTGGGAACCCGGAGAAAAAATTAAATGTTATTCATATTGCAGGTACTAGCGGTAAAACATCTACCAGCTATTACATAGCTTCACTTCTTCAACAAAATAATTTAAAAGTGGGCCTAACTGTATCACCACACATAGATAAAATTAATGAAAGAGTTCAAATTAATTTAAGTCCCCTTAAAGATGAATTATTCTTAAAAGAAATAGGATTATTTCTTGATTTAGTAGAAGAATCTAAAATTAGACCATCATATTTTGAACTGTTATATATATTCGCCATATGGATATTCAATAAATACGGAGTGGATTACGCCGTGGTTGAAACTGGAATGGGGGGATTACATGATGCAACTAATATAATAACTATTTCAAATAAAGTTTGTGTAATAACAGATTTGGGTTTTGATCATACTAATATACTAGGAAACACAATTGAAGAAATTACTTATCAAAAAGTAGGAATCGTTCACCCAGGAAATAAATTAATAATGTACAAACAAAACGATAAGATTATGAAAGTAATAGAAAAATGGATAATCGAACATGATGCATCCATAGAAACCATAGATCAAGAAAAAGAATATAGAAAGTATTATAAAAAAACAGAAATAAATGATTTACCTGACTACCAAATTAGAAATTGGCTACTAGCCAAAAAAACTTATGACTATATATCTACTAGAGATAATCTATCAAAAATAGATATTAAAGAGATAAATCAATCCCTTAGAACTAAAATACCGGCTAGGATGCAAAGCAAGAAAATAGATAACGTAAATATAATCATGGACGGAGCACATAATCCACAGAAAATGGAATCTTTCGTAAAAAGTTTTATTAATAAATACCGAGCAAAAGCTAATATTATCTTATCCTTTAAGGATGGCAAAGATTATCCAGATACTTTGAAGTATATAACCAAGATTTCCGATAAAATCTACTTAACTAAATTTGTATCCAGTAAAGATCTGCCGGCTAAATCCATAGAGCCAAGCTTAATAGCTAAGGAACTTGTAGAATTAAATTTTAAAAACTTTGAAATAATAGATAACTATGAAGAAGCATTCATAAAAGCAATGGATGAATCTAAGAACAAGAATCTAATTATAACTGGATCATTCTACCTTATTGCTCAGATAAGAAATAAATTTAATCTTTAGAACTTTTTTCTTCAAGAAAAGCTACTGCAACTGCAGAACCTAGAATTATTCCAACACCGATTAGTTGCATTAAATTAACTTTCTCTTTATAGAAAATATATCCAATAATGAGTGCGAACACTCCTTCAAGCAATAATATATTACCTGCGACGAATGCTTTAAGGTTTGTGAATATATAATTAAGAAATACTAGGTTAAGAACATTTAGAATAATAGCTGTAGCTAACGCTATATACATACTTAAAGTCACATGGTTAGGCCAAATACTCTTATGTTGAACTAGTAATATAACTAAAGGAACAATCCAAGAAAATGCTAGAACAATAGTAGTATTCTGATAATTAGAATATTTCTTATTATGTAATCTCACCATAAGAAATGCCGTATCGAATAAGATTAGAGAAGCTAGAGCCGCCAATAATCCTAAGTTAGGCTTAAAATCCGTTAAATTAAATTTAGATAGTAATCCTAAACCAACTATAGAGAATAAAATAATGGGGATAATTTTAAGATCAAATTTCTCCCTAAAGTAAAGATAAGCAAGTATGCCCATAATAGGTAGAGATGAAGCAAAAGAGACTATTCCTAGGGTAGTGTGAAGCAAGGCGTAAGTTATCAAGGATACACTGAGCCCATAATATATAAATGATCTGGATATATACACAAACCATTCCTTTGTTGTTATTTTACTAAACTTAATTAATCTTATTTTTGGATAGAATATTATCAGAGATAATAAGAAAGCACCGAATAATCTTACAAACATTTGTTGAGGTATAGAAAAAGTCTCCCCCATAATTCTTACAGTAACACTAAGAATTACAAAAAATAGAGATTCAACTATAGCTACTAATATTGCTGTTTGTTTTTTAGTCATAAGTATATGTATATAATACTTAATGATTATACTATCTTGCTAATACAAAAATTAATCTTCAAGAGGATCTTCGTTAGGACTTTCGTATTCTATATCTAATTCACTCAACTCTTTAAGAAACGAAAGGTACTGATCTCCAATTTTCATGATCAGCATACTTAGTTCATCTTCTGGAATATAATTTTCGGCTAGCTCATATATATCTAGCTCTAGATCATTTAAATCATCATAAAATTTATATCTTAGAACCTTGAATTCTTTAGGGTTATTCTTTATTGCATTATAAACTCTAAAAATATCTTCAAGAGGCCTAATAAGATCGATTAATTCTTCAGCTATTTCTTCCGCCATAACAGAATCACCATATTTATAATTTAGGAATTGTAGAGTTTCTCTTTCTAAATCTTGTAAATATGTATGTATAAAGTAGTAATCTTCACTTAATTTAGAATGCATCTCACTCAGAAAATCTAATTCCTGCTCAAATAGGGTAGGGCCAAGACTCATTGGATTAAAGTCAGTAATATATTCAGCCATATCTAACCATTCCAATTTTTCTTTAGCAGTATAAACTTTATTAGATATTAAATCTGAAAGTGATTCTCTGGCAAAAACTATATTCTGTTCTTTATCGTTATAATCATTTCTTAAGAAATCACGTGCTTTTAATATAGACATTATATTATCAAAATACATCTCCTTCTTTGATGGAGGGTATGATACTTCCATATCTGAATCTGTATCTTTTACAAATTTTATTAACTCATTAACTATATTACTAATATCTATATCTTCAGGAATAAGAGAAGGGAAAGCCTCAAGAATATCTAGTATTTCCGGAATATTACCCTCAATATACTCACTCATATAAGCAATATATTCCTCATCTTCATCTAGAAATTGAATATCTGTAGGGATTATAATGCCACTGTTTTCAGCGTTAATTTCAAAAATAAATTTCTCAAGTTCTTGATCGTTTATTCTGCTTTCATCACCGTTGTTATTTTTTTCCATAAATAGAACAATATTATAACATCAGATGTAACATCGGTCAATTTTACAAAATTGATCATTCAATAAATCTGATGAGTATTTATTAATGTGTTAATAAATGTTAGTGATCAATTAGAAATTTACCTAATAATAACTTGATCCCTCTTAGGGCCAACACCAATCATAGTTATAGGAACATTTGTTTGTTCTTCAATGAATTGTATATATTTTATGGCCTCATTTGGAAGGTCATCAAAATTTCGAACATTAGAAATATCTTCATCCCAAACACTTAATTCTTCATATATAGGGCTTGATTGCTCCATTTTGTATGCAGCATCAGGAGAAACTGAAAGTCTTTTACCTTTTCGTTCGTAAGCAACACAAATTAATGCAGTCTTACCGTATCTTCTAACCCAATCTAGTTTAGTAATAGCCATTTCAGTAGAACCATTTATCATCTGAGATCTCTTTATTAGCGCTAAATCTAGATGACCTAATCTTCTAACTCTTCCGGTAGTAGTTCCTACTTCGGCATCTACAGTTGTCATATCACCGTGTATGCCTTCAAGTACTGCCTGATTCCTAATTTCAGTCACAAAAGGACCTCCACCAACATGAGAGGGAACAGCTTTAGCTACTCCTATAACTCTATCTATGTACTTATATGGAACTCCTAGACCACTTAACGCTCCAGCACTTGTGGTTGATGAAGAAGTAACAAAAGGATATTGACCATGATCAATATCTAGCTGAAAAGCCTGCGCACCTTCCGCGAGAACATTAGCTCCATTTTCTAGCATTTTATTAACATAGAGAACAGTATCAGTAACAAAAACACCCAACTTTCTAGCATTCTCCATAAATTGATAGGTAAGATAATCAAAATTACCTTCCCATAAACCAATCTTAGCTCTTGCTTCATTAACTCGGGCTAATCCTTCAACAACCAAATCTTCCAAGACACCAATATCATTATTAATAGACTCAATCCTAATGCCACTACGGTTATATTTATCCGCATAACTCTGGGCAATACCAGATTTAGTAGATCCTTGAGCTTTTTCAGTAGACTCTCTAAGCTCATCGAATAGTATGTGATGGGGAAGAACTAAATGCGCCGCTGAGCTAATCAATAGATTATCTCCGGAAATTCTAAGTCCTTTAGCCCTACTAGTCTCAATTTCTTCAACAAGTTTTATAGGATTAATGACTGTACCATTTCCTATTACGTTAACCACATTAGGACGCACCATTCCAGAAGGAAGTAAATGAAAATCGAATTCTTCACCGGTAGGAGTTACTACAGTATGGCCAGCATTAGAGCCACCATTAAATCTAGCAACCACTTCCTGATCTTCAGAAAGCATGTCTACAAAGCGACCTTTTCCTTCATCACCTCGTTGTTCTCCTAGTACTACTGTAAGTGGCATAACAAACAAGATTATACAGTAAGATTTCAACATGATTATAAAAAATTTGTTGTAAAGTTTATAAATTTTAATTAGAATAAGCAGTTTAATAGAGGGAATTCTAAATGCGAGGTTTTTTAATATATAAAAGAAATATTATAAAAATAACAGGTTTAGTATTAGGGTTAATTGCCATGGTGCTAATAGGGTATACTCATACAAATAATAGTAAGGTTAAAGCCACTACAGATCCATTAGCTAGTGCTACTATTTCTAGTGGCAACGAAGCTACTGGAGCACCATACCAAGATGTCGATGTGACGGGTATTCAGGTATCTGGGGTAAGCGACCCATCTACTGACGTTCCTGTGCAAATATACATACCTAGAAATACAGGGTATTTATTCCTGGCAGACACAACAGGTATTACATTAGACACCCAGCAACCTACAGATTATTTAACATTCCAGGAACATCAAGTGAGTCAAACCTAATTACATGTACCGGTAAATACCAGGACAGCACTCATATGTATAATAAGCGTGCAATTATTCAAACAGTAATTACTAAATAATATTATAATTTAGGCACTATTTTTATAGAGTATGGAGCATCTTCGGATACTTGAGGAATGAAATCATTCAACATCTTACCAGCTGCATGCTCAGGAGAAATCTTCTGAGTAAATACATCTGAAGGTATAGCTAAACTTCCTAGTGCAATTAATATGTCCGAAGATAGTTCTGCAGGGGTAGTAAATTCCTGGTTCTTTCTCCTGTATGGGCTATATAAAGTAATAAACTCTATAAGGCCTAGTCTTTCCGCAGGCACACTAGGCTCTATGGACTCAGCTAAATCATTTCTACCTAATTTTACGAATATATCAGAAGCAACTCTAGCTTCAATGTAATTCTCAAAAACAATACTGTGATCAATTTTATTTGGTTTCATAAGAAGCATATTATACCACTTAGGTTATGCTTAATCAAGAGAGTAGGGTAGTTATTACTATTGCTTTTTACATGCTTATGTTATATAATACTATTCATGACAAATTCAAATAAGCCACTACAGAGAGCATATAAAGAAAAACCTATCGAAAGAGCATCTAGATTTTACAATTATCTACTGGATTCTGCTAAACCTTATGAAAGAGCATCATTATTAGGTATCTTCGTAGTAGAACAAACTATGGATGAAATCATTAAAGCAACAGGAGCTACAGCAGCATCAATATTAGGAGGTAGAACTGGATTCAATTCTTGGACTGAACTAGTTGAAGATTTTTCTGAAAGTAAGCTAGAATTACACATGGGAAGCAGAAATTCCGACTCCCTAATATTCGACCTACCTACACTAGAAATATTAAACCTTTCTATTGCACACAAAGGAGCAGTTAAGCCTGAGCTTATAATACCTACAGACCTTTCAAGATATAAATTAGCTACAGACTAATTTAGACTCACTTCTTAAGTTAAACTAGTTATTTTTGATATAAAACTACTTATCCAATATAGAAAATTCGCTTTTTTATCATATATATAACCAAAGTAGATAATAAATACACTCCGGAAATTATGTATATAGCAGTTAAGATTATAGGATTATTATCTTTACTACCGAATCCTGTGTTTGGAGAATTAATTGCCAAACTTAGAGTATAAGTATTGGTATCTTTGTAGTATCCGATTGAACCATTATCATCCTTGGCAGTTATAGAGAATGTATAACTTCCAGCAACATTGGGAGTACCAGAGATTAATCCAGTTGTACTATCTAGCGTCAATCCAGGAGGTAGCGCGCCGGACGAAACAGAGTAGGTTACTGCTCCTTGTGAATATGAAGTAGTTATATTCTGTGAATAGTGTTGATTTAAAGAAAAGTTCGGTAATGAATCTTGATTTATTTTTACGAAATTAAATAGTAATGTTCTGTTCAGATCACCATCTACAAAATAAAATGTATTACTGTTATTACTAAAAGCTAAGTTAGCATCCCAGGGACCACCGAATCTAGTTTGTGAAGGATCAAGATTTTCGCCAGAATTAAAATCTGTCTGTCCGATGACCATAGAAGCATCCATTCCGTTAGTGATGCCATTACTTAAATCGAATATAAGTACACGTCTGCATTGTGGATCTTGACCAAATAATTCTTGGTTTTTCTGATCGTAGCCAATTCCTGAAAGGTATCCAAAACTATTAGCCGAACAACCACTGTTATATGCAGAGAAGTCTGGTTGACCTATCACATAGCTGGCAGGCATATTATCAGTCACCCCATGACTCATGTCGTAGACCATAATCCTATCGTAAGCATTTCCATCTACTGCAAATAATCTCTTTTGCACATTATCGAAAACGATTCCTCCGTAGTATGAATCTATAGATGAAGTAGCATTTCCAATTGGTAGATCATTTGACGTGAATGTACTTTGACCAATTACATTACTGGCATCCATGCCATTACTAATATAACCGGGGTTTACATTAAAAACCAAAACCCTGTAACATCCCGGATCATTAACATATAAGAAACCTCCTTGTTCGTCTAATGCTATACCTCCATATACACTGCAAAACCTATTTTGAGTAAGACCATAATCATCAGTAGTAAAATCTGGCTGTCCAATAACATAGCTAGCGTCCATTCCGTTAGAGATGCCACTACTTAAATCAAATACAGAAATTCTACTGATGTTTTCGACAAATAATCTATTATTTTTCGAATCATAAACTATACCATATGGCTCACAGGTGGTTGCCTGATTAGTATCTGCCTGAGAACAGTTGTTATTATAAAAATTTGAGACTAAATCTGGTTGGCCTAATACGTAAGTAGGTGTGTGAGGTACAGAATCAGTAAATCGATCAGAGCTATCTAGCTGATAAACGAGCACTCTACTATTACTATAATCACCCATGAATAATCTGTGATGTACAGTATCAACTGCCGTATCCGATGCCCAACTAGAACAATATCCAGTGAGTCCTGAAGCACAATCTGTACTACTAAAATCTGGCTGACCCACTACATCACTTGCAGTATAGCCATTAACTGCAGCATAGCTCCTAGGTGCAGTAATAGCTACCAACAATAACAGAACCATACATAAACTTATAATTTTTTTAAATTTAGAAATAACCGGCATACATAAACCCCCATCTTTCCCTTTATGATATAGTACAAGTAATGTGAAAAGTATACAATTTAAACATAAAAAATATTATGTATTTTCATAAATATCGATCAACAAGAATTATAAATAATCTTTTAAAAATAATGTCTAAAAATCTCATTTATTTTAAGTTTAGTGAATTCTAATTTTAGAAAATTCATACAGAATTAAATGTTCAAATTTTAATAAATTATGATTTTCCTAAAATAAAATGGCAGGGGAGACAGGATTCGAACCTGCGACACCTGGTTTTGGAGACCAGTACTCTACCAGCTGAGCTACTCCCCTATAAGCTGATGATTAAAATATATTATAGCATTCTATTGAGATTTATAACTATACAAAACAGATATCATATGATATAAAATAGATTCATATGAGTAAGATAATTCCATCAAAACCATTCCTTATGATTTTTTATGGATTTCCGGGTTCAGGTAAAACATATTTTGCGCGTCAATTCTGCGAGAACGTACAAGCTGCGCATCTTGAATCAGACCGAATTAGAATGGAATTATTTGAAAAACCAAGATACGACCAACAAGAAAATATGATCACAAGTCAGATTATGACCTACATGACTGAGGAGTTCTTATCAGCTGGACTGAGTGTAATTTTCGATGTAAATGCCCTAAGAGCAGGACAACGAAAAATGCTTCACGCTCTAGCAAATAAATACAAGGTTCCTGTTATAACTGTTTGGTTACAACTTGATCCCGAATCAAGTTATGACAGAAGTATTAGAAGAGACAGAAGAAAGGCAGATGACAAATACGTTGCAGTATGGGACCGAAAATCTTTTGATCAAATAGTTGCCAGTATGCAAAAACCAGATGCTAAAGAAAATCCTGTTGTTATTTCAGGAAAACATCTTTATACAACTCAGAGAAATGCGGTATTTAAGACCCTTAGAGATAATGGAATCATTATTGAACAAGACGCTAATCGCAATATCGCGAAACCAGGAATGGTTAATTTAGTTAGCTCAAGCTTTAATAGAGTAGATTACACAAAACGCAATATATCTATAAACTAAATGAATTCTAAAGAGTTTCAACTTACTCCAGAAATAGTAGTAAAAGTAGTTAAGCGTAAGAAAGCAAGAAGACTTAAAATTACCCTAGAAAACAATGGGGGAGTAAGAGTCTCTATCCCTTATTTCGTTCCATATCAAGCTGGACTAGCTTTTGCTAAATCTAAAATAGATTGGATTATAGAAAAAAGAGTTATACCCAAGGTCGTTAATGAATTTGAACAAATAGGGAAAAGCCACAGATTATCTTTTATTAAAACCGATGCGGACAGAGTAACAACCAAAATAATCAATCAGGAAATAAAGATTTTTGTACCTCAAACCATGAATGAAACTAACCCTCTCGTTCAAACTGCCGCGAAGAAAGCCGCAAAGAAAGCGCTAGTTAAAGAAGCTATAAATCTAATTCCTCAAAGAGTTGAATATTTAGCAAATAAACATGGATTCGAATATAGTTCAACTTCTGTAAAATTTACCAAAAGCAGATGGGGATCGTGCGATAATAAAAAGAATTTAACTTTTAATCCAAATCTTATGAATCTAACTTGGGAATTAATAGATTACGTAATTATTCATGAACTATCTCACACCAGAAAAATGCACCATCAACCAGATTTCTGGACCGAGGTGGAATCAGTAATGCCTAACTATAAAAGTTTACGAAAAGAACTAAAATTAGTTAGAGATAATTTATAATAATTAAATCTCTGATACTTGCTGCTTTGCTAGTCTTCTGGCAAACCTATTATATCTACTGGCTATTCTATCCTGAGCTAATCTAGCCTCATCACTTAATCCCTCAATAGCAAGTAGTCCTAGCGCATTAAGAACCGGTTTTACTACTTCTTCATGGAAATGTTTTTCGCTATAGATGTCGGCTTCTGCAATAGCCAAAGCATGCTTATTAAAATCTGGAATAGATTGTCCTGGCATATCGAAATTAATGTATTGGTTCTTAAACGCAATCATCATTAAATCTGGATCAATTTGCAGTGCAGCTTTTCCTAATTCTAAATAAAATTTATGATGCAACATTTCATCACCGGCAACAATTCCGAGCATCTTCTTACCACCGAATTCTTTAGGAATTTGTTTTGCTGTATTTCTATGAGCAACTGCCGTTGCTAACTCTTGCATAATAACGTAAGAAATTAGTTCTGCTGTTGAATTTGGAATTGGAACATCACCACTACGCATCTGCGCAACTCTACCTTTTTCTAGCTCAGCAGGATTAAATGCTCCTGTAAGTCTAATAAAATTAAGCATTGCATCTGAATGCCTCCATTCTTCAGAAGTCCATATTCTACTCCAATCAGTAAGCGGATGGTCTTTAGGCGCATTAGAAAGTAGCGTACTTGTATAGTAGGGCAGATTGATCTCAGTTAGCTCATTAACATAAAGTGCAGATCTTACTCCATCTGACAAGGGATATACTTCCTCGTTCCATTCCATTGCTGGATTGTAATTAACTGCATTATCCCAAGGAACCAAATCGCTAGGATCCCAAGTTCTAGCAACAGATAAATGCTGATTTATAAGCAGTTCAGCAGTTTCTCTTAATTCACTAACTAAAATTGCATCACGTTTTTGGTCTATTTCTGTATTTTTATTACGTTCCACTGTATATTTATAATAGTCCAACAGAGTAAAAATCGCAAATCTGGTACTATATATCAGATTTAACAAATATTTTAACTGGAAATATGCCTTCTTCTTTTAGAAGTTCTAGCATTTTAGCTGAAAACTCTCTTGCTCTAACTTCATGAGGCTGATCAAGATATCCTTCATGACTCTTAACGTATTTATAAGACTTTATAGTCTTAATTAGAGAACTTCCTACTCCAATCATTCCCATAAATTCAAATACGCTTGCAGGTGCTTGAACGAAAACTCTATCATTCTGAGGCATAAATTTCATCGAAGCCAATGAAGCTATAGTGCCAGCAAATAAATAAATCATAGATTTTTTATATTTCTTATCTGGATTACCGAATTTTTCTTCTAATTGTAGAGTCTGCTCTTTGTTGACAACCTCACTACCCTTAACCATGTAGTCAATACGATGCATAAGCTCGTGAAAAAGAGTACCAGCTATATCTTCAGATATTAAATCATCAAGAACATAGCCAAGAATCTCATCAGAAACTTTGTCTTCACTTGTATATTCACTTCTATATTTTTCAACGTCGCTTCTAGCGAGATCCATATTATCTTTTAAGAAAACAACTATTCCTCCATCTCTAGAGTCATAATGTCCAGATCTATAGTATGTTTTACCATTTTTTTCATATACATTAGAATCATTACTTATTAAAATCTCAGTATCTAATATTTCTTGCTTTGAAAGACCATTAGCTTTAAGAACGTAAGAAAGTAATTCCAAATCTATATCAATATAGTCTACTTCTTTTCCTAGATTTACATCATAAGAAACAGAAGGAAATACATCAAGTTCTCTTTTCATAGAGGCATATTATAACATAAGTACTATGATTTTACAATATGCTTAATCTATATTTCGTCTATTAATTTAACTAATTTATCTACAGTAAAATCAGTTTTATTAATCTCATAATCTACTTCTATAAAATTATCCCTTAGTATGCTTCCCGAACATCCAATGGTTATGACATCTAATTTTAGATCTTTAATTATATTTATAATTTTCATAGCGTCAGAACCATTGTGACTATCATGACTTAAATTTCCATCCAGAAGTACAACATTAAAAACCGATTCATTTCGAGCTTTTGAATATAAAGATTTAATAGCTTCCTCCATTGTGAAGGCTCTTTCTACAACCATATGACCACTATCATCCAGCTCTAGTGACATTCTAACTATATTTGAAAAGAATGGATCGTCTTCAATATGTATTATTTTTGCTTTTTCCATATTTATATTTACTCACAATTTTAATCTTTAATCTATATGCAATCAGATAAAGCTTATGATATATTAAATTTATAAATTTATAAAAAAATGACAGAATTAGAAAAACAAAATACCCAAGAAATTGTTCCGTTTAGGTGCGATATTATTGAAGATGAAAAAGGGCTGGGTAGATATGTGTATGAATTAAATGATGGAACCAGGATATTCATAAAAGACCCCGGTGAAATTCCTTCCATAAAAATAGATGGAAATAGTTTTGTTTT
This sequence comes from Candidatus Saccharimonadota bacterium, assembly GCA_036745415.1. Taxonomy (GTDB): domain Bacteria; phylum Patescibacteriota; class Saccharimonadia; order Saccharimonadales; family UBA4665; genus CAILQE01. The sequence continues at coordinate 5,908 of DAIOGF010000003.1, read as the reverse complement.
AACTCCAGAAGAATTGCCGCCAGGAATCAATCATGAAGATTATGATTCATGGATTAGAACAAATACCTCTACTGAATTAGAGGAATCTAAAAATATTATAGTAAATAACACTGTACTAGGATCTCTAGATCTAGCAATGACTCTAATTAAAAAAGGAGAACTGAATCCTGAAGCTGCTCGGTCAATTGCAGAATTAAGAACTAAGATTGCTGAAGATAAAATAGACAACCAGGTTCTTGATTTATACGACAATTATCTCGCAGCAGGATTTGCGCCGGAACAAAACAAATACCCCATAAATTATTCTCATGATGGCTTAATTCTCTTAGCAATGTCTTTGTGTGGAGATGAGAAGGCGATATCTGAAATTAGACGTAGAGAAATTAACTTAGAAGAACACGCGATACAATATGAATCAGGATTGGAGCCCGGAACAAAATTAACCAAGGAACAATTAGAAAAAATAGCTAACGAACACCTCGTAGCCGTCCACACAACCTATACTGATGTAAATGGTGAAGATTTTGCTCTACAAAGCACATCGGCACATAGAAAAGATACTATCAGATCAACTATACACTGTTCATTAAATCATTCTGTTATTAGTCATCTAGGAGGAAATTTTGAAGGACGTGATACTACTGTTGTTTCAAGATTGGAATCACTAGTTAGAGACAATGGAAGCCCGGCAGTTATGTATGGGGTAGACACATATTTCACGATGAATCCTAAAGAAGAACTTGTAGTTAGTAAGGATATAGACGAGTCGCTAATTATATCCTTTGTTGACTCAATGAATGATGCGCGCCCATTTACTTATAATGGAAACATATTAACTATTAACAAAGAAAAATTAGAGGGAGATGGATTAAAAAATATATTGGATGAGTTAAATTTGGAAAATTTTGATGCTATAGAAAGCCTTGGATACCTGATATACAAAAGAACATTATATAATTCAAAAAACGAAATTGAAGAATCTGATACTCCATTACAATTCCTAGTCAAACAAAAATATCAGAATGAAGGAATAGAATCTTGGAAAGCATCATCTGAAATAGTAGCATCCATCCTTGATGGAACTATAAAATTAGACAATTATCCTAGTAAAATTTACGAGGATACTAAATACCAAATAAGCTATAGAATTGAATCCCTTAAAGAAGAAATTCAAGAATTTGTCAGAAAATTGATCGTAGATAGAACAATTATCAAATACGGTGGACAAATTGTTAGTTCCGATGGTATCTCGGCATATATTGAAACGGAAGGTTTTGATAGTAGAATAACTCAATTAGCTAGAGAAATTGGCATAAGAATAGGGCTACATTCGAATCAAAGTGAATCAAGATTGGAGAAAAGTCTTGAATATGTGCATGCAGTCGTAAGCAATCGAAAAGCGAGAAGACATCTTGCAAAAATTGGCGTTGCAGTAGAAAAGATGCCACCAAAAAGAGAAGATAATTTTTTCTTCTAGATTAATTTAATAACTTATGAAAAATAATTTTAAAGATAACACCAATAACCTAAACAATATCAGCGAGCAACGCCTGGTAGGTCTAATTAATAGCATGGGCGATGGAGTTATTGCTATTGATGACTCATTTAATGTAGATTTATTTAACGCAAGCGCACTTAATTTACTAGATCTTAATATAATCAAACAAAAAGAAAGTTTATTAAAAGTATTTAAACCAATAAACAAGAAGGGTGATCAAATTGATATAGAAAGTTTACTTAGTAAAGTTAAATTTCCAACTATAAATAGGGATTTATTACTGCAATATAAGGACGGCAGCAAAATATATCTATATATTTCTATTTCACCTGTTAAATTAAGTTATGGTTCTAAGGATAAAAAAGGATTCATTCTAGTCCTAAGAGATATTACTAAAGAAAAAAGCCTCGAAGAAGAAAGAGATGAGTTTATTTCTGTTGTATCCCATGAACTAAGAACCCCAATAGCCGTAAGTGAAGGTGCAATTTCTAATTCCATATTCTTAGTTAATAAATCATCCTCACATACGGAAATAGAAAAAGCCTTAAAGCAAGCTCATAAACAAATAATGTATTTAGGAGATCTAATAAATGACTTATCCAGCCTCTCCAGAGCCGAAAGTGGCAAATTAACAGAAAAGGTTGAAGATATTAATATATCTAATCTTTTTAAAGAGCTGGGGTCGGAATTCAAAGATCAAGCTCTCGAGAAACATTTAACTCTTAGGTTCAAGGCTGACCCCCATTTAGAGCTAGTTAGATCTTCTAGGTTATATTTGAAGGAAATACTACAAAATCTTATTTCTAATGCGTTGAAATACACTAACGCTGGATTTATTTCTGTTGAGGCTAAGCATTCAGCTCACGGGCTAACAATAAGCGTATCAGATAGCGGAATAGGTATTAGTCACAGTGATCAGGCTAAGGTATTTAATAAATTCTATCGAAGTGAAGACTTTAGAACTGCTCAAACCAAAGGAACTGGTTTAGGTCTATATGTATCTAATAAACTAGCTAAATTAATCGGAGCTAAAATAACACTTGACAGTGAACTTAATAAAGGTTCTGTATTTAAAGTAATATTGCCTAAATTATCTTAGAGATTTTCGTATTGCATCATAACTGGAATACAAACGTTTCGTTCTTTCCAAATTACTTCAGAGAACTCATACTTATACATCGAATCAAATTCAATTCTAAGGGTATATAGAAGGCTTATAGGCACAATAATGTAATGTATTGGGTTTCGCTTCCTGTAAGCTAAATAACTAGCTTTTGTGGCGCTTAGAGTAACAGTAATTATAGTAATCGAGCTCAGTACTAGAAGCAGATATTCATGGCTAATAGTTCCTTTAATTATTCCGAGCAGTGGCATAGTAGCAGCCAAGAAATTAAATAACATAGACATACTTACAATCTCAACACGCTTCTTTAAGGTGGGGTAGGTAAGACGAATACTTGTCTCAAGCTGATCTGAAATAGGTTTATCTGAATAGATTCCAAGTTCTTTATCTGATGCATAAAAGATATATTTATCTTCTTTTTGTAGTTCACGAGCAAAATATTTTTCGGGCATCACACTGTTTTCTACTGCTCTTAAGCCACCTAGTGCCGAAAACGCCTTCTTATCTATCGTCCAAAGTGTAGAGACTGCCGGAGCTGAATGAATTAGCTTATTTGGAAGTATTAACTCAAGTAGGTATCTCATGGGTTGGAGGAAGTAATAATAAAGACTAAAACCCTTATATACATTTATTGGCAATATACTAGCCATCTTCTTATTCGATGCAATAAGATTAGAAATTAATTTAGTAAAGGTATCTTCATTAACAAATACATCAACACCTAGGAATATTAGGTAATCACCACTCGAAGCATCGGCAAGTTGTTGGTAAGCCCAGTTTTTTGCAGTCCAGGTAATTTTAGGTTCACTTCCAGCAATAAACTTAACTCCTGAATGAGCAAAAGATCGAATAATCTGAGGTGTTCTTTTTTCAGTAGAACAGTCATCTAGGACGATAACTTCCATCTTAGGGTAATCACTAGCTAGTATAGAATTAAGACACCTAATAAGATCATCTGTCTCATTCCTAGCAGGTATAAGAACACTAATTGTAGGAAGTTCTTTCTCAGTATATTTATGCTTATTATTAGTTTTAAGAATTAATGTTTTAGAGTTGAATGTTTTAGCCAGAATGTATATTGCGAAAACTGCCGCAAGACTTAAGAAGAAATAATAATAAGTTAGAACTGAATCGTCTCTAAAGAAATACAATAGCGCACTACTAACAATTAAGAATAAATCTAAGAATAAAGCAGATTTAAAAGTTACTTGTTTTAAAAATATAATGTTCTTTCCTTTTTTGAATACTCTCGCTGAACTAAAGAGCTTAAACAATAGGAAATACATTACAACTATAGAAAATACATTCGGGTAATTTAATATTAGTTCTAGAAAAGAAACTACGATTAAGCCCATGTTAATAAAAGGCGTCAGATAAATAAGTCTGCCTAATCTGATACAAATTAGTTCAAATAGCAATAATCCTAAAATAATCGTAATCATATACACATATTCTAGCAATAAAATGAATATATTCATTCAATCTTGCTTTTTAGCCTTGTTCTAGAGTATAATTACCATTGACTTGATGAAAAGCAGACTAAACTAATATGTTTAGTCTTTTTTAATTTAAAAAGAGGATAAGGAGATCAAGTGGCTCAAAACAAAGTAAGACGGGTAAAAAATCCTGAAACATTTAGAGAGAAAGCCCTAAAAGCTAGTGAACCAAAACAGTCTAAAAAATCTAGACTAACTTCACCAGTCAAAAAAGCATTTTCTCCAATATCTGAGGGTTATAGGAAATTTAGATCATTCGAATCTATGCAACCTATATTTAAAGTTCTAAATCGAATTGGAAGAATTTTATTCCCAAGATACTTTAGAAATTCATATATTGAATTAAAACAAGTAAATTGGCCAACATTTAGAAATGGACTCAAATTAACTTGGGCAGTAATAGTATTCGCAGTAATCTTCGGACTATCTGTAGCTGCACTTGACTGGGGTCTAAGCAAAGTATTCAAAAATATATTATTAAGATAAGGATTAAGAAAAGGAAAGCTTATGTCAAAGAACAATAGATATGACGAAACCAAATTATGGTATGCGATTCATACATATGCCGGTTATGAAGAAAAGGTAGCTGAAAGTATTCGTCAGCGTGCTGAATCTCTAGATATGAAGAATAAAATCTTCCAGGTATTAGTACCTAAAGAAAAAATGATTGAAATTAAGAACGGTAAAAGAAAAGTTGTTGAGAAGAAAATCTTCCAAGGATACGTTCTAGTAGAAATGAAATTAACAGAAGACGCTTGGTACATCGTTCGAAACACTCCAAGTGTTACTGGATTCGTAGGAACAGGTACTGAACCAACTCCAGTTTCTGATGAAGAAATTGAAAAAATTCAAAAGAGAATGGGTCTTGAACAACCTAAACACAAAATCGACTTCAAAGTTGGTGAAATTGTTAACATTATTGATGGACCATTCAAAGGATTTGACGGATCTATTAATGAAATTGATGTTCAAAAAGGTAAGCTAAAAGTACTAGTTAACATGTTCGGTCGTGAAACACCGGTAGAACTAGATAGCTTACAGGTTAAGCGAGTATAGACATTTTAAGCTTAAAAGGGTATAATATCCCTTACGTAATAAACTAATACTTCTATAAAATGAAGGAGAAAGATTATTAATCTTTCGAAAGGAGACTTATGGCTAAACAAGTTAAAGCCAATCTTAAATTAAAGATTAAAGCCGGCCAAGCAAGTGCAGGACCTCCAGTAGGATCTACTCTTGGACAGTACGGTGTTAATATGATGGACTTCGTTACTCCATTCAACGAACAAACTAAGGATATGATGGGAGCTACAGTTACTGCTCACATCGTTATTTATGACGACCGTTCTATGAGCTTTAGAGTTGTTGGCGCACCAGCTGACGATCTTATTAGAGCTAAATTAGGAATTGATAAGGGTTCGGGACGACCTAACTCTGAAAAAATTGCCAAAAAACTAACTGACGCACAACTTACAGAAATTGCAGAAGTTAAAGCTAAAGACATGAATACTGAAGATGTTGAATCCGTTAAGCGAATGATTAAAGGTACAGCTCGAAGTATGGGAGTAGAGGTACAATAATGGCTACTAAATCTGAACTAATCGAAAAAGCTAAATCTCTAGGACTAGAAGTTTCTGATTCTATGAAGATTGCTGAAATTAATGAACTAATTAATAACTCTAAAGAAACTGCAATTATTGAAGTTCCCGAAGAAGAAGTTGTTATAGCTAAGGCTGGAAAAAGAAGCGCTAAATCTCTCCGAGAAAAAGAAGAATTAGAAGCTAAGAAAGC
>DAIOGF010000002.1:0-210016 GCA_036745415.1 Candidatus Saccharimonadota bacterium | reverse complement strand
AAATAGCTAATATGAAAAAATACCTAAAAATATTTAAAGATAAATTTAAAACCTGGATCAAAAGTCCATTTCATAAAGTTATCTTCATATTTTCTATAATCCTAGTTGTCCTATTTTCTTCTATGTACGCTATTGGAGAATGGTATATATATTCTCAAAAGAATGACACAAAAACTCTAGGAGTAAGTTTTGTGCCAGACTATGCAACATATCTTGGATTAGACCCCAAAGAAACTTACCAAGCACTGCTTGGATTAAATATTAAAGAATTTAGACTTACCAGCTATTGGAATGACATAGAAAGTACTAAAGGAACTTACGATTTTTCAACTCTAGATTGGGAATTTAATCTAGCTAAGCAAGCTAACGCTAAGATAATTTTAGTAGTAGGACTTAGGCAGCCTAGATGGCCTGAATGTCATATACCTTCCTGGGCGACAAACGAACCAAAAGACTTTTGGCAACCACAACTCATGGATCAGATTAAGGCAGTAGTAAATAGATACAAGGATTATTCTAATCTTCGATCTTTTCAGGTAGAGAATGAGTACTTCCTAAAAGGATTCGGAACCTGTACAGATTTTAGTAGAGATAGACTAGTTGAAGAATACAATCTTGTTAAATCTCTAGCTCCAAACAAGCCCATAATACTTGCTAGAAGCAATAACGCACTAGGAATACCTATAGGTAATCCTAAGGGCGATGAATACAGCATTTCTATATACAAAAGAGTATGGGATAAGACTTTAACTCATAGATATTTTGAATACCCATTTCCAGCCTGGTTTTATGGCTTCCTGGCGGGCGTTCAAAAAATATTCCTACACAAGAATATGATAGTCGGAGAACTTCAAGCAGAAGCTTGGGCTCCAGACGATAAGTCCGTAACTCAAATATCTATTGCCGAGCAGAATAAGTCACTTGACGCCAAAAGACTAAAAGATAGATTTAAATACGGCAAAGCTACAGGCATGGATAATATTATTCTATGGGGCGGTGAATATTGGTACTACAGAGACAAGGTGCTAAATGATCCAAGCCTATGGAACGTAGCTAAGCAGGAATATAAATAATTCCTATTAACAGATAAGTAAAGTAAAATAGAGCTAGGTATGAAAAAGAAGATGCCACGGACTAAGACTATTCGAAATAAAAGAGCCGCCTATGATTATCATCTGGAGGATTCTTTAGTAGTAGGCATAGAACTAAACGGAAGAGAAACTAAAGCCCTAAGACTAGGACATGGTCAACTTGTTGGATCATACGTAAATATCAGAAACAATGAACTATATTTAGTTAACTGCCTTATCTCTACATCCAATACAATGCAGATTCCTGAAAATGAACAAACTAGAGATCGTAAACTTCTAGCTAAAAGAAAAGAAATAGATGCTCTAATTGAAGTTAAAAAACAGGGAAGAGCAATACTTCCAACAGAAATACTAACTCAAGGTAGATTCATTAAAGTAAGAATAGCAATTGGTAAAGGTAAGAAGAAATACGATAAAAGACAAACCTTAAAAGCTAAAGATGAAAATAAAAGAATTAATATTGAAGTAAGTAGACATATATAACTGTTGCAAAAATAGTACTTTATCAGATATAATCTGTTATATCGCTTAGTATATTTATATAGGCAAGCAAGCATATTCCGGAGTAGCTCAATGGTGGAGCAAGAAGCTGTTAACTTCGAGGTTGCCGGTTCGAGCCCGGCCTCCGGAGCCAAGATTTAACCCTGCATTATTGCAGGTTTTTTTATTTTTAAATACATACTAATTAATTTGCTAATATACCCAGCTCAACAATCCTAACTATCATATCCTCATAATTTAAATCTAAATTAATAACACAGGCTTTTGGAAAAGAACCATAATTAGTAATTAAACTAGGTATTAAATTAGCTTCAAGAAACTGAGCATTACCTTTTGAATCTTGTCTAATATCTATTCTTCCATAATCCTTAGCTCCAAGTGCAGAGAACACCCCCAGTGCTAATTCACTCACAACCTTATTTAACTCATCATCACTAACCAGACTTACTTCTTCAGTGTTTGATGACTTAACCTCACTACCAAGTAGTCTGTGTCCTTCATTATTCATTGGAGCTATTAATTCTATAGGCATAGCCACATATTCATTAGTTAAACTATTTTTAATAACAGCTACACTAAACTCTCTTCCAGTTAGGTATTCTTCAACTAAAGAATCTGATCCAACTTCACTAGCTATAAAATCTATTCTTTCTCTAAGTTTATCTAGGTTATGAATTATAGAGCCATTGTCTATACCATATCCACCACCACGATCTAATGGCTTAACAAAAACAGGGAAGTTAAGATAAAAATCTTTATCTTCAAATGATTCATTTCTTTTAGCTATAAAGTATTTAGAACTACTGAGTCCTGAGTCTAGAACTTGTTTCTTAGCCATTCCTTTATTTCTTTGTAGTTTATGAGCACTAGAACTAGATCCAGTGTAGGGAACACCCAAAGAATCAAGGAAGTCTGTTATCCAAACTTTATTAGGATCATCTATTCCTAATCTTAAATCTCTAGGAACAAATTCCATTCCTAAGAAAACAAGATCAGGCTTATTTGAAGCAAGTGATTCTAAATCTGAAAGCTTATTAACGTAGGTAATTCCTACTTTAGTATAATTTCGAGATAATACTTCTAATATAGCGTCAGCAGACTCCTGGCTCATAGAACTAAGCGAGGGAGTGTTAGAACGAACTATCTCAACGTGTAGATTCTTTTTGTCCAACTTAATGCTCCAATCTAAACTAGATTGACGACAAATGAACCTAGTAAATATTTAATTAATTATTTTAGTTTATATATTTTGAGAAAATTTCAGTTTTATTCAGGCTTCGATCTTCCTAGGTAGAGTTTTGTTAGCAATATATGATTGCCCCTATCTTGATGCATATTATACCACATTTGATAAGTTTAACCAATTTGCTTTAGTCTTATTTGAAATAATGAGGAATTCCAATTCAAAATATGAGATAAAATTTATTACTCTTTAAAGTTAATAATTATTTCTTATCTTTCTTATGATACTTAAATAGCATGAAGATTATTATTAGAAGAAGAAAATCTGTCATATATTTTTAAACTTTTATATTATTAATAATATATCCAATTTTAAAAAATAAATTATTAATTAAAACTTTAAAGAAATTAAGTCATTCAATAGTGTACTGCTTTTGGTATTTTAAAATTAATCGGCGTGCTATCATTAATATAAATGAGTGTTGAATACATTGTAGAAACAAAAGATCTAAAAAAAGTTTTTAAGAGTAAAGATAGAACTGTGAATGCGGTTAATGGTGTTAATCTAAAGATTAAGACGGGACAGATTTACGGCTTCCTAGGCCCAAATGGAGCAGGGAAAACTACTACACTTAGAATGCTTGCCACACTTCTACCTATTGATGAAGGTGATGCAACAATAAATGGAGTTAATGTTAAAAATAATGCTAAACAAGTACGAAAGCATATTGGTTACGTAAGTCAAAGTGGCGGATCAGATGACAATGCTATTGGACTAGATGACATGATACTTCAAGGAAGGCTCTATGGAATGAGTAGAACAAAATCTATTCAAAGAGCTAAAGAGCTAATTAAACTACTGTCCCTAGGAGATTTTATAAATAGAAAGGTTGTAACCTATTCCGGTGGTCAAAGACGAAGATTAGATATCGCAATCGGCATTATGCACGCACCTGCTTTACTTTTTCTTGATGAGCCAACTACAGGTCTTGATCCACAAAATAGGGCAAACCTATGGGGTCAAATTAGAAAACTTAGAGATAATGGAACGACTATTTTTCTTACTACTCACTATCTTGAAGAAGCCGATGAATTATCTGACTATATTTCTATTATGGATAATGGAAAAATAGTGGCTGAAGGTACACCTAGAGAACTAAAAAAGAGAATTGCTGGAGATTCAATTATTATTAAACCTAAAATAGATAATAATTCTTCACTAAAAAACATAAATGATCTTTTAAATAAACAAGATTATGTAAAAGAATCTAAAATTGAAGATATTAATTTGCATCTTTATGTTGAAGACGGAGCAAAAAGCCTACCTAAGATATTCGATTTCTTAGAATCTAAAAAGATAACCGTTGAATCTGTTTCTCTATCTGAACCTTCACTAGATGATGTATTCCTTAAGGAAACCGGCAGATCACTTCGAGATAACCAGAAAGAGGGTAAATAAAATGAAATTACTTAGCGATATAGTTTTACTTTTTAAAAGACCTTTTTTGCAAGACTTTAGAGATCCTACCTGGCTACTTGTAAGTGGATCAACTCCGTTACTTTATTTAGTTTTATTCATGCCACTTCTAAAACACTTAGGGCCTGGAATTGGAGCAGAATCTAATAATGTTATTCAGGTATTCCTTCCTGGAATTATAGGTCTTCTAGCTTTTGGAACAGGCAACTTTGCAGGTTTTGATACAATCTTTCTACTCAGGAATGGATTTATAGAAAGAATAAGAGTAACTCCAGCAAGTAGATTCGCTATTTTAATAGGGCCAATAATTGCTTCAATTTGTTGGTCATTAATCTTTGCATCAGTAATCGTAGCTATTTGTGTTCCTTTCGGATTTCATATCTACCTAGGCGGACTTCTGATCTATTACATTTTACTAATGCTTCTAATAGTTTTATTTGCCTCACTTTCTACAACTATAGCTCTTTTAACTAAACAAATTAGTACCTTTGCTGCAATAGTTAATGGCGTAAACTTACCACTAATATTATTAGCAGGAGTAATGTTGCCGCTTTCCTTAGCTCCATCATGGATGAGATTTGTAGCTCATTTCAATCCTCTTTATTACGTTGTTAATGCCGGACGAGATTTGACTGTCGGCAAGATATCTACACATCAAGTGATGATGGCATTTACTGTAGTGCCGTTTCTTGCAATTGTTTCTTTGTGGTGGTCTTCAAGAATCCTAAGAAAAGCTGTTTCGTAGAAATATATTTATTAATAAGATAATAACGTAGTTATTATATTTTTATATTCGAATCTCTTTTGGCATAGGGTGACCACTTAGACCCTTAATTAGGTTATCCGCTGCAAGCAGTCCCATCTTATCTCTAGTATCATTTGTAGCACTGGCTATGTGCGGTAGAACTATACAGTTATCTAGCTTGAAGAGAGGGTGATCGACAGGCAAGGGTTCAGGAGTAACGGTATCAATGCCGGCCGCAAAAATGACCTTATTTTTTAGAGCTTCGGCTAAATCATCAGTATTTACTAATGATCCACGACTGGTATTTACTAAAACAGCACTACTTTTCATTTTAGATAAGGTATCTTTATTAATCATATTATTAGTTTCTTTAGATGGGGCTACATGAAGGGTAAGGAAGTCGCTCATTTGCAGTACTTCATCTAAACTCTTAAATTCAACACCTAGTTCTTTCTCGGCATTTTCATCTCGTCTAATATCAAAATAGATAAGCTTACATTTAAATCCATTAAGTCTAGTAGCTACAGATTTTCCAATTCTTCCGAATCCAATAATACCCACAGTTGCATTATTTAAATCATGCCCTGTCATCCAATAAGGCTTCCAATAAGTCCACTGACCATTAATTGCAGCATTGGATGCTTCTTTCATACGTCTTCCGGCACTCAGCATAAGTCCTACAGTTAAATCAGCTACGCTGTCGGTAAGCACATCAGGAGTAAACCCGACTTTAATAGATCTATTCTTACATTCCTGAAGATCTATGTGATCATATCCAACCGACATAGTACTAATTACTTTAAGATTTTTAGCCGCATCTAAAACTTCTTTATCTATTTTGTCTGTTAGTAAACAAAGTAGTCCATCTACATTAGCAATACGTTTTAATAATTCTTCTCTAGGAATAGGTTCATCAAAGTCCCATATATCTAATTCATTTTGTTGTTTTAATATTTCGATAACATTAGGTGCTAATTTTCTAGTTACAAGTATTCTCATACTATGAATTATAAAGTGCTTGTGGTATTTGACAAGTAAAGCTGCATGAAAGTATGCATAGAATATAAAATATGATTAATATTTAAAGCTAAATATTAAAGCTTTGTAATTATTCTTATTATGTTTTAATCTTAAATTAAATATAACTTAAAAATTAAAAATAAAAAATATGGATAATCAACAAGATCAAAACAACTTAACAAATAATAATCCAACACAACCAGAGAATATTAATCCCAACCCTCAATTATCAATTAACTCAACACCACCTGAGAGCATTAATTCATCACCTCAACCACTAATAAATCCAACGCCTCCCGCTGCTAATCAGCCGACAGTTTACACTGTTAGTGCTCCAGATTCTTCAATGCCCACCAATCCTAGTGTAAATACCTCATTAGATTCTCAAATGAATTCCAATAAAAAGAGTATGAAAAAACAATGGATAATAACAGGGGCATTATTTGTATTATTAGTAATATTTTCTCTAGGAGCTCTATATAAATACCAACAACACAATATTGAAAAGAAACAGAACAGTGAAAACAGTGCCTTACTTAATAAGCTAAGTAAAGTCTTAAATCTTCCTACAGAAAAACCAATCATAAGTACAGTCTTCTCATCCGATGACTTTAAGAATACTCCATCATTCAGAGGATCTCAAAAAGGCGATAAAATTATAATCTACATTAACGCCAATCAGGCCTTACTATATAGACCCTCAACCAATAAAGTTATACAAATTACCGCTGCATGAACTGAAATACAAACACATTAAAAATATTTAATTTCATTTCCAGCAAAACAATATATAATATTAACCATAAGTGGAATTATTAAAAGAGAAAAATTTATGTTGAGAAATATTTACAAAAAAAATTATCTATTATTAGTGCAGTAATTTTAGGATCAGGATTATTTAGTTTTGTTGGAGCACTTCCTGCGAGTGCTACAACTTCAAACAATGTAGGAAGTTGGACAACTGAAGCAAATTCTCTTCCAATTGAAATGGCTGCTGCAACTTCAGTGGTCAATGGAAGAATGTATGTAATTGGAGGATTCCTAGGCTATGGTATAGGAGGTAATTCAAATACGGTATTTTCTAGTCAGATAAATAATGATGGATCCGTTGGCCCTTGGGTTGCAGAAGAAAATCAGCTTCCTAATTATCTAGATTTTTCGGCTTCAGTAACATACAACAACCACATCTACGTATTAGGAGGTCAAGATAATTCCTTCAGTGGAGTTGTAGACACAGTATATTCGTCTACTATTAATAGTGATGGATCTATTGGCGCCTGGACTACGGAAATAAATTCTTTACCACAGGCACTTTCTGGAGGAATGGCATTTGTTTATTCCGGAAGAGTTTATTACATGGGTGGAGCTAATGTTGGCAGTTCTTACGGCAATGCCGTAGACACTGTATACTCAGCTCCTATTAATAATGATGGATCTATTGGAGCCTGGACTACTGAAGCCAATTCATTACCTGACCAAATAGAATTTGCAACTACGGTTGCATACAACGGACATGTCTACGTATTAGGTGGAGTAGATATTAATACGGGATTAAATACTGTATTTTCAGCACCAATCAACAATGATGGATCTATTGGAGCCTGGACTACTGAAGCCAATTCATTACCTGATCTTGTAGACAGTGCGACCTCAGTGGTATTCAATGGACGCATTTACACATTTGGTGGATTTAATGGTGGCCAAAATTTTTCAAGTAATGTGTATTCATCATCTATTAATCATGATGGCTCGATCGGACCATGGGAAACAGAAACAAATTCATTACCAAACGCTTTGGGTTATGCAACTGGAGTAGTATACAAAAGTCACGTTTACATAGCAGGAGGTTTTGACGGTGGTTTTTATAATACTGTATTTTCAGCACCATTAAATGGCACACTTTCTCAAACTTCTAATTCATTAAGCGGCAAAAGTTCGGTAGTGTCACCACTCTCTAATGTCATAGACTCCCAAGATAACACAACGTTAAGTATATTAACTCAACCATCTCATGGAACTGCTAGTGTTAGCTCTAGTGGTATTACATATACATCTACGAATGGATATGTAGGATCAGACAGTCTTGTTTATCAAATATGTGCTTCATACAATCATGATGTATGTTCTACTATTACCCTATCTCTCAATGTTACAGCTGCAGTGAATGCGCCTAATACAGGGGCGGGGAATATGAGCAATTCAAAATTGGTAATTATCTCTATAATATTGATCTCTACAATTGTTTCAGTTGGTTATATTTTTAGAAATAAATTTCTAATTAAAAATTAGAACAACTACTTTTCGTTTTTGTACCATTCGGCAAACATATGCCATGCGTCTTTGGTATTCTTGTATCTCTCAGCGATAATATCTCGTCCTTGTTCAAATACTTCAGCTACAGTCTTACCGTTATCTGCGTCTAGTACTATAACTGTCATGTTTGGAGATTTCTTATTAACTCCTCTGGGCTGATCAATAAGTACTCCTGGCATTTCATTTTTAAATATCTTAATCTGGCTATCATCCATATAGGCAAGATACTGCTTATAAACAACCCCACGATCAGTCTTATCTTTCATGAGATTTAGGAAATCTTCTGGCTCAAACCATTCATTTATAGACTTCATATAGGCCCCAGGGAACCCATTAAGAGCATTAAAGCTCCAACTATCATCTGATACAATTACTGGCCTTTTAGCTACCTCATATGCCTTAATAGCTTTGTCTCGAATAATTAGCTCTGGGTCTTCGCCTTGTATTTCATCTATTTCAATTTGTATAGGCTCTATAGAGATACCTACTTCTTCACAGATAGTTTTAGCCATAGCTATTTTTTCTACATTACCGGTCGCAAAAGATATTGGTTTCATATTCTAAAGTATATATTAAATAAATATGATGCATAATATAAAGAACATGAGTAATTTAATTTTAATAAGGGGATATCCGGCTAGCGGTAAATCTACTCAGGGCAAATTACTTCAACAAGAAGGCAAGGGCACCTTTATTGATCACAATGATATTTTAAATTTTATTTCTTCTTACACTAAAAATGATGATGGCATCTACGAAGATATCAATAATCTGGAATTAGCTATGATCAATAAATTACTAGAAGAGAACAATGATGTAATAGTAGCTAGAGGGTTCAGCTCCTTAGATTCAATTCAAAAATATATTAATGTAGGAACAAAAAATAATTCTAAGATTTACATCTTCCGACTAGATGCAGATATAAGTAATCTTGAGAATAGAGTACTAGATCCCAATAGAAAATCAGGATTCAACCCAGTAAATGAAAAAGAATCCTTAAGTAAATATATAAAAGACTCTCCGATGCAAAATTTAGACAATGAAATTATCATAAATTCTAATTTAGATAAAAACGAAGTTCTTAAACAAATTCTAGAAAATATAAGATAATATTGCTATGGAAAATATGCTTACATTTATAACCCCAGATAATTACATCCTTAACGCATATTATTTAGGTCCGGAGAAAACTGATTCAATATTCATTTTCGTTCACGGACTAAGTTCATCAATGTTTGGAATTGAAAACTTAAGCAAATACTTAAAAACAGATAAATATGGAGTACTTACATTTAATAATCGGGGCAATGGCATAATTTCCAAAATTAGGAAATTGAACCCAGAAAGCAAAAAAGGCTATGATTCTGAACTTATTGGCTCAGCTCACGAAATATTTACCGACTGCGTATGCGACATCGAAGGCGCAATTAATTATGCTTTAGAAAATAAATTTAAAAATATTTATCTTGTTGGTCATTCTACGGGTTGTCAAAAAATAGTCTATTCAGCTTCAATTCTTCAAGATAAATACAAACAGCTAAAAGGTCTGATGCTGCTGGCTCCGATTAGTGATTACGCCGCGATTAAACATCTTGAACCAAAAAATAAGATAACTAAGGCATATAAATATTCTCTAAAGAAAATAAAAAAAGGCAAAGGGCACGAAATGCTTCCAACTAAGATCTGGGATGGCCTTCATGACGCTCAGCGCTTCATAAGCTTGAATGATCCAAACAGTGAAGAAGAAATATTTTGCTACTCACAAGATAAAAAACCTGAAACTTTAATGAAAGTTAAATTACCAATCATAGCGATAGTAGGAGAACAAGATCAGTTCTTAGATAGATCAGCATACGATCTTATGGATTGGTTTAAGAAATATCTTAAAAACAACGACGCTACTTCAGTAATAAGTGAAGCCGATCATGGTTTTACTTCTAAAGAAAAAGAAGTAAGCGAAGTAGTACTTAGATATATTGATTCTATTTAAAAATCTTTTTACCGTCTCTAAATGCCGGAGCCATACCAATAATAGTTTTCTTAAATAGTTTATTGATCTTATACGCTAAAAGATAATACAAAAAGAAAGAAACAAATAGGTTATAAAAAAGACCGCTATTAAGTCTTCTTGCAGAAGTATATACAGGGTTAGAATAATCAAAAATTATTTTTCCTTTTTTCTTTAAATCATGAAGAACCTCAAGTTCATCGCCGCCTTGAGTTAAATTAGTCTTATAACCATCAAATTTAGATCTATAAAAAGCCGTATTTGTAGCAGTAATGTAAAAAGGTCTTCTTCGAATTCGAGAGTAAATATAGTCTGGGTAGAATAACAGATAAGGATAAACTTTACCCCACCAAGGTCCATCAAAATATTTACAAGGGCCAGTCACGGCTACTACACCAGAATTTATCTTAAAGTTAGCATCAATTCTACTTAACCAATTTACAGAATGTGTTGTATCGGCATCTGTAGATACTACGATTTCACCTTTAGCTTGTTTTGTTCCAGTATCTCTAGCGAAGCATGTTCCAGGCTTAGATTCA
Source organism: Candidatus Saccharimonadota bacterium (assembly GCA_036745415.1). Classification (GTDB taxonomy): domain Bacteria; phylum Patescibacteriota; class Saccharimonadia; order Saccharimonadales; family UBA4665; genus CAILQE01. The sequence goes on along the minus strand of DAIOGF010000002.1, from coordinate 199,140 downwards.
GCAATAACTCGAACATCATACTTCTTGGCAATTTCTGCAGTCTTATCCGTGCAGTTATTATCCACAATAATAATCTCGTATTCTCCATCAAAGTCCTGATCTTTCAAAGACTTCAGCGTTTTTTCAATATATTTTGCTTCGTTATAACAGGGAACAACGATACTAAACCGTATTTTACTGGATTTCATTTATTAAAATTATGCCATATTTTACGAAATACTCATATAAAATATGTATAAATGAGAAACGTTATACTATCTCCACATTATGATGATGCGGTTTTTAGCTGTTATGGCCTTATTAAAAACGATAATAGTCTAGTTATAAATATCTTCACCGGACACCCTAAAAAAGCTCAATATAAGCTATGGGACCTCATTTGTGGTGAGATTAACTCAACTAAGATGATGGTCAGACGAAAAGCAGAGAATGAATCAGTATTTAATGAACTAGGTATTAATTTCTTAGATTTAGGTTTTCAAGAAAACCAATATCAAAAAAATAGAAATATCCTAGAAATTGAACAGGCCATAAGACGTAATTTAAATGCAGGCGACATAGTCTATGCGCCAGTAGCTAAGAGTAGAATTTTCAGACATCCGGATCATGTATTAATTAACTCGGTAGCTAAAAATCTATCTAAAGATTTTAAAGTTAAATATTATCTTGATGTTCCATACATGAACCCTAGGGCTAAACATACCGACGAAGAAACATTAAGACTAAATAAATCTGAGACTACGAATAAACTAAATTTGGCTAAAAAATATAAGACACAATTTCGAGCAACTAACTTAATAAGTCTAGGTAATTTAAAAAGAAGTATAAATTCAGGCCTAGAGAAATATTTTAAATAATTCCTACTTCTCACCACGGATAATATTTGGAGGTATAAATAACATTTTTCCTCCAATAAGTTCAGTGAATTCTTCAATAAATTCTTGTCTTTTTGCTTCACTTGCATCAATAGCTAAAATATCCCATGTGTAAGGAGTTGTATATTCTCGTTCTTCCATGAACATATAATATATCTTTTTTATGAATTTGGTATAGTAGTTAAAGATGAGTAATAGAATTTTTGTTGATGTTAGAGAACCCTATGAATATGAAATGGGTCATGTAGATGGAGCCATTAATCTACCACCGGATGAATTACTAGCCGGAGCTAATAAATTATCTAAAATACCTAAGGATATAGAAATTGTACTTTACTGTAAAACTGGCGCACGCTCTAGGTCTTCTATCAATATTCTAAGTAGTCTTGGATATACTAATCTAGTAAATGGAATTAACGCTGATCAAGTTAGAAGAAAGTATTTCTAGTTCTTTTGGTTACTAAACAGAGATTTTCTGGTATAACTACTACTATGTCAAAAAACGAAGATATACTAAATTTACCTACACATCTGGGATTAATATTGGACGGAAATAGAAGATGGGCGCAAGAGCACGGAATTCCAACACTCGAAGGGCATAAAAAAGGTTATCAGAGATTAAAGAAAATTGCTGAAGCTGCATTTGAAAAGGGAATCAAATATGTATCAGCATATGTATTTTCAGTGGAGAACTGGAATAGAAGTAAAGAAGAAGTATCTTATCTTATGAATCTTCTTTTATGGGTCTCAAAAGTAGAAACTAAAAAATTAGCCAAAAAGAATATCAAGGTAGTTTTCAGTGGAAGCAAAAAAGGCCTTAGTGATGAAATATTAAAAGCCATGGATGACGCCGAAAAACGAACCACAAATAATGATGGTGGGACTTTGGTGCTATGCCTAAACTACGGCGGAAAACAAGAGATTGCAGATGCCGTTAAAAATATCATTAAAGATGGAGTAGACTCCGAGGAAATTACTCCAGAATTAATTAGTAAATACTTATACGAACCCAACATTCCTGATGTAGATTTAATAATTAGAACTTCAGGAGAACAAAGACTAAGTGGCTTTCAATTATGGGAATCCGCATACTCTGAACTTAAGTTCGTAAAAAAACATTGGCCCGCATTTAACCTTCACGATTTAGATAAAGCATTATTAGATTACTCTAATCGTCAACGAAGATTTGGTGCTTAGTTCTGATATAATCTAAATAAATTATGAGGGAATATCCGCAGTTTACTGTTTTTGCTGGACCAATGGCCTCTGGTAAAACAACGGCACTACACAACCTTATTGGCGAATTTGAAGCAACTAACACTCCTTTTGCTGTATATAAGCCGAGACTTGAAATTCGAAATAATGGACTACAACCCAGAGGAATATCTGAAAATGATGCCCGTCAATGTGAAGTAGTTGATTCATTAAATAAAATAGATTCTGGTGCACTAAGCTTAAAAGGGATATCTAGAATTTTACTAGAAGAATTCATGATGTTTGGATACAACAATGATCGCTCTCCCGGTGACGTAAATTTCGCTGAATTACTTCAAAATTGGGCATTAAATGAAATAACTCACGTTTACGCCGCCGGATTAGATCTGGCAGCATCTGGCAATACATTCCCATTATTCAAACAAGCTCATGAAATAGGCGCGAAAGTAGTTCTTTTTGAATCAAAGTGTGAATATCCAAGTGAAGACGGTGGACCAACTTGCCGAAAAGCCGCTAGAAATACTCAGATATATTCTAAATCAGAAGGAAAAGCATATAGTCGTTCAAGTCTTCCAGACTTACTCCCAGAAGGGGACGATCCAGATCGTGGCTATAGGGCGGTATGCATGAGCCACTTTTTACTTAGCGATAAATTAACAATAAAATTTAATTAGAAAAGGAAAAATATGCAGACAGAATTTGAAGTTAAATTTCTAAATATCGACATAGATAAAATAAGGGAAAAATTAAATCAACAAAATGCAAAGCTTATTAATCCAATGAGAATGATGAAGAGAGCTATTTTTGAAACTCCCGAAATGAAACAAAAAGATTCATTTATACGAGTTCGTGATGAAGGAGATAAAGTAACTCTAACTTATAAGATGCATCAAAGCGAAGCAATAGATGGAGCTAAAGAAATAGAGATAAATGTATCTGATTTCGATAATGCAGTAGGCATCATAAATGCAATTAACATTCCCCTTAAATCTGTCCAGGAAAGCAAGCGAGAAACATGGACGCTTAATAATACTGAAATAGTAATAGATATTTGGCCATGGCTAAACCCATATATAGAAATTGAAGGAAATAACGAAGAGGAAATAAAAGATACAACAGCTAAAATAGGACTAGATTGGATCGAAGTCAAATACGGAGATGTGATGGTTGCATATAGAGATCAATACAAACATCTAAAAAGAACTGATACTGTCGCAAACATAAAAGCAGTCAGATTTAATGATCCTTTGCCAGATTTATTTAAAGAGAATAATTAATTAGATTTAGGATCTTTTTTAGACGGCTTCCAGCCGTTATATAGTTGCTTGGTATTATACCAACCATAACTAATCCCACCCGCCTCAAACATATATTCAGCTATATGTGGCGCTTTAATGGCCGCAATTCCAAGTATTGATCCAGGAATAACAAAATCTCTCAAAGAATCACGATATGCATACTTATCGCTAGTCTTCTTAGAAGCTTTTCCTTTTCTATTTATAAATAGCACTAGTCCGTTCAAAGCCACTGCGCTAGCTGCCGCTTTAATATCGTTATGTGCAAAATCTAATCCTTCAGTAGGTTTTAAAAATGTAAATTTATCTGAGACCATTTCATTCACAAAGTCTGCAGTTGCTATTGTAGATGCAGTAATTGCGAAACCTATGGCCCATTTTCTAGCTTTAGATATTAAACCTTTTTTATTAGAACCAGCTTCTATAGCCGCAGCCCCAAAAGTCATCGCGTCTGTAATTTCTTCAGCTGACTCAATAAGCAGTGCAGGTTGATTAGCAGTGATACCACCCCAAGCCTCAATGGCTGCTGAAGATAATCTCAATACTGCCGAAGTAGAAAATCTCTTAACTCTTTGTTCTTGCGATAAAGTCTCATCAATATGAGAGTGAGAATGTTGGTGGGAATGAGTTTCATTTGACATTAGTCATTATTCCTTTAGATATAAATATTATATAACAATATTTTTTATTTAGCCGATAAATAAATTAAAATAGATATAGTGAATCAGTACTTACATTTAAATACCCTAAAAGGGAAAATATTCTTCGGTGTTGTATTAGCATCTGTAATATTGCTAATAATAGCTTTTGTTATAAAATACATAGTTACACCAGAGGTTAAGAAGTATAAACTAAAAAAATAAATGCGAAACTACATTGCTAAGTCAGTCGACGAATACATTGAACAAAGTCCAGATTTTTCCCGAAAGAAAATGACTGAACTTAGAAATGCATTAAAGGAACTATTACCCGAAGCAACCGAAACAATAGCTTGGGGAATTCCATTTTATAAAATAGATAAAACATATATTGTTGGCTTCACTTATTTTAAGAATTACATAAGTTTCGGATTTACTAAGCAAGTTAATGAAGAAATTAAGAAAGCTTTTGAAGAGCAGGGCTACAAGACGACACTAAAAACTATTCAGATCAATTACACACAGCCCGTACCTAAAGATTTGATTAAATTAGCAATTTAAATAAATATGCGCGATAGAGATTTTATATTCAAAAGAGACCTAGATCCATTACTAGCAAAAGAAATTCACTACATCACAGATAATGTGACAGCAGAATTAGATTGCTTTAGCCTAGTATTACCTGAGGACATGCATTTAAGCATCGCCCATCAGAGTATGCTAAAAAATAGAAAAACTCCTAAAAGATTCAATGCTTCATACAAGGAATTTGAAGCAAATCGATCTATATTTGTACGAGGCCAAAATACTCCTGTACCATGGAGTGAAGCTAGACTTGAATATGCCGGAACCGAAATGCTTAAATACACTCTAGCCATCAAAACTAATTTACCTAATTGGCTAGTTAATGAGAGAAGAAGGATCTTAAGAGTATCAAATATACAGAGCGAGAATATAAATTTTGCAGATAAAGAATATAGGCCACATATTTCTGTTGCATATTTCATAGGAGAAATTAGAGAAATTAGTTGTGTCCAAGAGATAGAAAAAGAACTACACCAACACTTCAAAGATATCGGTGAAATCGCCCTAAAGCCACTTGCATTAAAAAGCGAAAAAGAAAATTGGATATTCGAACACTCTAAGTAAATATTTACTAAAAATATTTAATAGCAAAATACTATATAATTTAGGTAATGAATAATCAAAAAATAAAAATAAATAATGTTTCCGTAGTTCTAGGAGGAAATGTAAAAGCATTAGATAAAATTAATCTAGAAATTAAAAAAGGATTAATCACAGGCTTAATTGGACCATCTGGAGCAGGGAAAAGTACTCTAGTTAAGAGCATAGTAGGGTCTTTGAAATTAACTGCTGGAGAAATTTTAGTCTTCGGAAATAAGCCCGCCAGCAAAGAACTGCGTAAGAATATTGGATATATGACACAGGAACTATCTGTTTATTCAGATCTAAGTATCAAAGAGAATTTAAAATATTTCGGTAGAACTTACGGCATGAAAAGAAATACTTTAAATTCTGAGATCGAAAAACTTCTGGAAAAAATAGAATTAACAGAAAAGAAGAACGTTTTAGTCTCTAACTTGTCAGGAGGCCAAAAGCAAAGAGTCTCATTAGGCTTAGCTATGCTTCCAGATCCAGAACTGCTGATTCTAGATGAACCAACCATAGGCCTAGATCCTACACTTAGAAATAAATTATGGAAATTATTTAGGGAATTAGTTGATCAAAATAATAAAACTATAATTCTTACCAGCCATTCAATGGATGAGGCAAGAAGATGCGATGATCTGATACTGATAAGGGAGGGAAGGGTTTTAATACAAGGATCCCCAAAATACATATTAGATAAAACTAATTCCAAAGATATAGAAGAAGCATTTTTAAAATTAACGGAAACAAAATAATGAGCATATCTAGAACTTTATCTACAACTAATCGAGTATTAAGACAATTACTTCATGACCCAAGAACTTTAGTTTTATTATTCGTTGTTCCATCAATTTTAATAACTATCCTAAAATATGTTTTTGAAAAACAAAACTCTGTATTTTCTTCCATAGCGCCTATGCTACTTGGAATATTTCCGATGGTAATGATGTTCTTAATAACCTCAATTACAACACTAAGAGAACGTAGAAGCGGAACGCTTGAAAGACTAATGTCCACGCCATTAGATAAAACAGATTTCATTTTTGGCTACGCTATAGCATTCTCATTTCTTGCATTTCTACAAGCGCTTATAACATCTACTACGATGTTAGTAATTCTTAAAGTTACAGTCTTGGGAGGAACGGTCGCAACTCTAATAGGAGCTGTAATATCAGCTTTACTGGGCACTTCATTAGGACTATTCTTAAGTGCTTTTGCCAATACTGAATTTCAAGCGATTCAATTTATGCCGGCAGTTATCTTCCCACAATTTTTAGTTTGTGGGCTATTTGTACCCAGAGATCAAATGTCGAAAATACTTCAATGGTTCGCCGATATAATGCCACTTACTTACAGCGTAGATGCTATGAAGCAAGTTACGCTTTCTTCCAAATGGACTTTTACTCACACTAAGGACTTATTGATAGTTTTATCCTTTTCAATATTCGCACTCATACTTGGTTCGATAACTATTAAAAGACAAAGAAAGGGTTAATATGAAAATAGCAGTTGTTGGCGCAAATGGACGATCCGGAAGAATATTTATAGACTATGCAATTGCACGGGGGCATAAAGTTAACGCAGGTGTTCATAACCGTAACACCTTACTTGAGAATGCGGATCTTAGAGTAATTAAATGTGATGCTACTAATAAAGAGCAGCTAAAACACTTACTTAAAGATCAAGATGCAGTAGTCAGCTTCATTGGCCATGTTAAGAAATCTCCAGATTTCGTACAGACAGAAGCAATGAAGGCGCTAGTTGAAGTAATGAAGGAATTAAAAATAAAAAGACTAGTCAGTATTACCGGCACAGGCGTCCGACAAAAAGGCGACAAAATACCTTTAATAGATAGAATACTGAACTTTGGCTTATCAGTATTTGATCCCACTAGACTAAAAGACGGAATTGAACACGCTAAAGTTTTAAAAGATAGTGGACTGGATTGGACTATTTTAAGAGTTCTTAAAATGCAGAATGTAAAACCAAAACCTTTTACTCTAAAAGAAAATGGACCAACTAAACTATATGTAAGCAGAGAAGAAGTAGCCAGAGCCGCACTCGAAGTTTTAGAGGACAACTCATTTATTCATAAGTATCCAATACTATCCAACAAACGTGGTGTATAATAAAGCTTATGCATAACTTAACAATTTATTTAATTACATTAGCAGTCTTCTTAGCTATAGATATGGTATGGCTTGGAATTTTAGCTAAAGATCTCTACAGAAAACAAATCGGTAAATTAATGGCCAAAAAACCAAATTGGACCGCAGCATTTATTTTTTACGCAATATACATCCTAGGATTATTCCTATTAGTTATTTATCCAGCAGTTCAAGATAAGAGTGGACTAGCAACATGGTGGAAAGGTTTAGTATTTGGAGTAGTGTCATATGCTACTTATGATCTTACTAACCTAGCAGTTGCTAAAGACTGGCCAGTTAAAATAACACTCATTGACCTTGTATGGGGTGGAGCAGTTACTTCACTTACTACACTAGCGTCCTTATTCTTATTCGCAAGATAATATGGATAAAATATATTTCTTACAGTTTATAAGTAGCTTAGTAGTAGGATTAATCGTAGTCCTAATTTTAATGTTACCTTTCCTTAATTTTGCTTTATTCAAAAAACGAAATGATGTTGCAGACGTTATGTGGGGACTCAGTTTTATAGCAATCGGATGGTCTACTTTTTATTACAATCACAATAAATCTCATCTAGCCCTAGTAGTTAACATACTAGTCTCAATATGGGGCCTAAGACTTAGTTATCATATAGCTAGGCGTTGGTTTAGATTTAAAGAAGAAGAGCGAAGGTATGCAGATATGCGAGCTAGCTGGAAACATAACGAAGAAATTAAAACTTTCTTTTTCGTATTCTTACTACAAGCAATTTTAGCCCTGCTCGTCTCTATCCCTGTGATACTTATTAACACATACGCAGTTAAACCAAATGTATACGCATTTCTAGGGGCCATACTTTGGCTATTTGGCTTTATTTATGAAAGTACTGCAGATATGCAACTCAAGAAATTTGTAACCAATCCAGAGAATAGTGGAAAGATAATGGAAACAGGATTATTTAAGCTTTCTAGGCATCCTAATTACTTCGGTGAACTATCTCAGTGGTGGGGAATAACAATCATGAGTCTATTTGTAAGTTATGGCTATATCGGAATTATTGGAGCGATCACTATTACTTTTCTAATTAACAAAGTATCTGGTGTTCCATTGTCAGAGAAAAGAACCTCTCAAAAACCCGGATGGGCAGAATATAGCAGTAAAACCCCGCCAATCATACCTAAAATTTTCTAGTATCTTTGAATTAAAATCTAATTTATTGTATTATATCTTTCCATATGTACGAAAGAAACAGGCCAGAATTCAATAACCTAGTTGAAATTATTGACGCACTCGCAGAAACGAGAGCAAAAGAATTTGCTATATCTTTTCAAGACATGAATATGTTAGATAAATTAGTTTCAAATTTAAGCATTAAAGGAGAGATTCCTAGCGAACTAGGAACTTCTTTAAAAGAAGAAAATCTTCCGAACGACATATTCATGTGCATCGAAGGTCAAACCTGCCAGCCAGAAAGTGAAAATATACACCCTGCAAGCATCCAATGGGGCAGTGAAGGAAACAGCTCTTACATTCATCTTGAATTTTTAGGATTTAACTTCTTAATGATGAAATCTCAAGGATTAGTATTTAGTCACGACAAGCATCGAAATCTATGGGAAAGAGAAATTAGCAATATTGTTAAGATGTTCAGAAATACTAGTTGGGGACTAATTGAATTTAAGACAATGGATCAAATACTTAAAAGCAAGAATTCTATCGATCCTTCTTAAGAATCCTAGGCCACCAAATATATTTCCCTAAGTCATAAGACACCGCAGGAACCAATAAGGTTCTTACAATAATCGTATCGAGTAAAACTCCGAATGCAACAATGAATGCAATTTCTACAAGGAATAGAATAGGTATTACGCTTAGCGCTGCGAAGGTGCTCGCTAATACAACTCCAGCTGAAGTAATGACGCTACCAGTCACGGAAAGCCCTCTTAGTATTCCGGCGTGAGTGCCGAGCTTTATAGACTCTTCTCGAACTCGAGTCATAAGGAAGATGTTGTAGTCTACTCCTAACGCTACAAGGAATACGAATCCGAATAATGGAATTGAAGCATCTGAACCAGGGAAGTGGAATACGTGATTAAATAACAAACTAGAAATACCAATAGTCGCCGTAAAGCTAATAATCACGCTTAGAATTAATATTACTGGTGCAACTAGTGACCTTAGCAAGACTACAAGAATAACAAGAATTACAGCTAAGATAAGTGGTGTTATAACTCTAATATCTCTTGCAGCGGTGTTATTAGTATCATAGTAAACTGCGGTGTCTCCACCAACTAATACCCCCGAATCAACCTTAGGTAAATTACTTCTTAGATCTTTAACTACTTGCTTAGCTTCAGTTGACCCTGAGACATAATCTATTGTTGCGTTTATCATGACCTGATTATTGGCAATTTTAACCTTGTTAAGACTATCCGTAATTGGAACTACTGTTATTACACCTTTCTCCTTTAGTACTTCAGATATTATTTCCTTATATTTATCACTTGAAGTAATAATAACCAATGGGCTACCAGAACCCGCAGGGAAATGAGCAGAAATAGCATTTTGACCAGCAACTGCATCAGATTTTCCTAGAATAGATTGGACTTGAGTAACACCCGAAGCTTTAAAGCTGCCAATATTAAATGCTGATGCAACTAATAATACGAAGATTGCGATCCATAGAAGTCTAGCTCTTTTAGACACAAATACGGAAACACTCTTCCAAAAACCAGAACGGTCTTCTAGCCCAGTCTTTAGCTCGATTCTATCTTCGTCACCAATGTACTTAGGAATAAAAGGCCAGAAAGCATATCTTCCAAGCAAGGCAAGTAGAGCGGGCAGGAAGGTAAGTGCACTTAGAACTGCAAAGATAATTCCAGTCGCTCCGACAGGGCCCAGTCCCTTATTAGAGTTTAGATCTGAGAAAATTAAACATAGTAATCCTAAAATAACAGTCATACCTGAAGCTAAGATAGGCTCGAATGATCTCTTTAGAGCGTAAAGCATTGCTTCAAATTTTGATTCATGATGAGTTAACGCTTCCCGGAACCTTGAAGTTAGAAGAAGGGAATAATCTGTACATGCACCAATAACTAGTATGGATAATATTCCTTGGCTCTGTCCGTTTAACTTAAACCAATTCCAAAGAACTCCATGGTAAACAACTAGACCAGCCGCGCTTAATGCAAACATAGCTGTTCCAAGAACTGCAAAAGGAAGTATTACCGCTCTATAAACAAGTAGTAAGATCACAAATACCGCAATTAAGGTTACATATATAAGTTTTCCATCGATTCCAGAGAATGCCTTAAATAAATCGGCAGCAAGTCCAACGGGTCCAGCAACATAAGACTGCTCAGAAGTCGTGGTGTTCTTATTAAGAGCCGCCTTCATGTCAGCTACAGTATTTTGCACTTTGGTTAAAGAACTAATTGAAACAATATACTCTAGAGCTTTACCATCCTTTGATGGAATAGGGCCCACTACGCTTTTCGGAGAAGTAGAGACGCCTTGAATTTTAGCTAGATCAGAATTAAGCCCTCCTAGCTTACTAATATCATTTGGGGTGAATTTATTATTAGAAGTAATAATCAATACCGCAGGGAATGATTTAGTATTTAGAAAATTAGATTCAAGATTAATAACTTTTGTTGAATCTGCTTTAGGCGGAAGGTAATTAGCCTGATTATTATCTGCAACATCGGACAATTTACCGAAAGTTGGACCACCGACTGAACCAATACCCATCCACAAAACAACTGCAAGTAGAGTAACTAACCATATAAATTTCCTATGAGACAAAAAACTTTTTATAGACATTTTCAATTTCCTATTTTTATATTATTAACTTAAGTATTATTAAAACATATTTTATCAACTAACGAAAGATTGAAAAAAACCAGATAATTCTCTAGACTAAGTAGTAATGATTTCCATTTTTCAGGCATTAATACTCGGATTACTACAAGGTGTCACAGAACTTTTTCCAATATCTTCACTAGGGCACTCCGTACTAGTTGCTTATGTGCTTAATTGGACATCTGTACTAAACGGAACTACCAATAAAGCATCAAGCTTTCTTTTATTCTTAGTTGTTTTACATCTAGCTACCGCAACAGCACTACTTTTCTACTACAGGAAAACCTGGATCAGAATTATAAAAGCTTTTATTTTCTCACTATTTAAAAAAGATCATGATAAAAAAGATGCTAAATTAATGTGGCTATTAATTCTAGCTACAATTCCTGCTGGAGCAGTTGGGCTAGTATTTCAGAGCCTGCTTCAAGAGCAATTCGCAAAACCCTTAGGTGCAATAATCTTTATCTTCATAAACGGACTAATCCTTTACTTTGCGGATAAAAGAATTAATTCTAAGAGAAAAAGAACTGATCACGCTCTAGATTTAAGCAGGGAAGATGTTATATCAGACAGGCTTACCGCTAAGAGAAGTTTCATAATTGGACTTTCTCAAATATTTGCACTCTTAGCTGGTATATCTAGATCCGGAATAACAATGGTTGGAGGAATACTAAGCGGTCTTAACCGTGATGAAGCAGCTGAATTTTCATTCCTATTAGCTACTCCAATTATCTTCGGAGCTGGTCTATATAAACTTCCTTCAGTATTTAGCGCTAAATCTAATGGACTACACACTCAAATGTTAATAGGTGCATTAGCTAGCGGTATTGCCGCTTATCTAGCCGTAAGATTCCTAGATAAGTACTTTAAGAGAAACTCATACAAACCATTTGCATTCTACTGTATGGGAGTTGGAGTATTCGTATTATTAGTTGGATTTATTAGAGGAAATCTTTAGGGAATGTTTAAAAAACTAACTTTAGATAAAAGCTATCCATACATCTTAATAGTAACTGGCTTCGTAGGGATGCTTGCATCTTTTATTCTGTCTTTAGATAAAATTAAAATATTACAAAATCCAGCATATAAACCAAGTTGTAATCTTAATCCAATCCTAGCTTGTGGAGACGTTCTTAAAACTCACCAAGGTTCTGCATTTGGATTTCCTAATCCATTCATCGGTCTAGCTGCTTTTGCAGTATTAGTAACTGTTGGTATGGGAATTATTGCAGGGGCTAAATACAAAAGATGGTTCCATCTCGGAATACAATTTGGAAGTATCCTAGGCCTATTCTTTATTTCTTGGCTATTCTATCAAAGTTTATATATAATTCACGCGTTATGTCCTTACTGTATGGCTGTTTGGGTAGTAGTTATAGTACTGCTTTGGTACACAACTCTATATAACATCGATCATGGCTTCATTAAACTAAATAAGGATCTTAAAAAATATTACCCAGTCGTTAGAAAATATCACTTAGATATAATTTTAATATTTTTCTTGCTGCTAGCTTTATTTATACTTCAACATTTCTGGTACTATTTCGGTAAACATCTTTTTTAGATAGGGTATAATATTTTACATTACCGCGAGTTTAATCGTGGAGGGGTCGCCTAGTGGCCTATGGCGCACGCTTGGAAAGCGTGTTGAGTGTTACAGCTCTCGAGGGTTCGAATCCCTCTCCCTCCGCCATTATTTTTACTACTAAACCTTACCCAAGAAATAAGATTAAAACTTCTCTTGCGCTATAATTAAGATTATGAAGATATATTGTTGGAACATAAATGGAATCAGGGCAGTAATAAATAAAGGTAAATTTACTGAATTTATTGAAAAAGAAAATCCTGACATTATTTGTTTGCAGGAAGTTAAAGCTAAGGAAGATCAAATTGAGCTTCCAACAAAAGATTATTTAGAATACTACAACCCAGCTGAAAGAGCAGGGTATTCAGGTACAGCCATCCTAACAAAAATTAAACCAATAGATGTAATTAAGGATATTCCAAAAGATATTGAAGATAAATATTTAAATCATGATGGCTTTGGACATCCTAACAAAGAGGGAAGAGTACTTACTTTAGAATTTGAAGATTTCTACTTAAGCACCGTATATACTCCTAATGCAAAAGACGGTCTAGATAGACTAGATCTAAGATATAAGGAATGGGATCCTGCATTTCTTGAATTTATGAATAGGTTAAATAAGACTAAGCCAGTAATTTTCTGCGGGGACCTGAATACTGCACACAGTGAAGATGATTTAGCTAATCCTAAAGCTAATAAGGGAAAGAAAGGATTCACTAAAGAAGAAATTGAAGGTCTAGATAAAATTGTAGATAGTGGCTTTATAGATACATTTAGAGAATTCAAAAAGGGAAATGGTTTTTATACATGGTGGTCATATTTTGCTAAAGCAAGAGAAAGAAATGTTGGCTGGAGAATAGACTATTTCTTTATAGATAAATCTCTCAAGAAGAAACTTAAAGGAGCTGAAATACATCCGGACGTTCTCGGTTCTGACCACTGTCCGGTTAGTATAAACATGGACTTATGAGCCTAGTTAACATACTTAATCAGACTAAGGATAATCCTGCTTTTCCCGACCTAATATGGAGTAAACCAGAAAACAGAACTCAAGCTGGCCATATGGCGCTAATTGGAGGTAATCTAAACGGGTTTAACAGCTTATCTAAAGCTTATACGCTTCTTAATAAAGAAGTTGTTGGAGCCGTTGTAATTGAGCTACCGGACGCACTGTTTAAAAAATTAAAAGGGCTACTTCCTGAAGGACATTATCTACCCAGCAATCCTAGTGGTGGTTTCTCTAAATTAGCTCTTGGGCAAATGCTAGAAATTTCAAATTCGGTTGATCATACCTTGTTCGTAGGAGAGATGGGAGCTAATAGTGAAACGGAAATTGTTCTTGAAAGATTCCTAGAAGAATTTAATGGAAATATTACTGTAAATGGAGATGCTATTAATCTTCTTAGTAATATATATAAAAAAGTATTTGAAAGAGGAAATATAAACCTCGTTATTGAGTTTTCTAAATTACAGAAACTGGGAATAAAACTTGGACTAGAAAAGGCCATCACATCAGACATCAGCATTAATTCTTTAGCTGAGATATTAATAAGTATTACAACTAAATATAACGTGAGTCTGGTTACCTATCACTTAGGTAAGTGTATCTATGCGCATATAGGCAAAGTAGGGTCCACACCAATTACTGAAGATTATGAAGCTATAGCCGTTAAAAGCTCAGTATGGATTATGCAAAATCCTAGTAAAGTATTTGAAGCATTAGCTTCAGCAACCTACGAATTAATTTAGTTAATTACAGCTTGCGAACTAGCAACTGGAGTAACAGTGAAGTTATTCTTCATTAGATTAGTGAAATGGTAAGTAACACTAGCTGTTTTTAAGATAGCACTAACGCTAGGAAGATAAAGTGCACCCAACTGAGTGTTTGCATTCAACATATCCATTCCACTTAAAGTTACGTTTAGACCAGCAGCACAAAGTCCAGCAGCATTTACTATACAACCAGTAAGAGCACCTGTGTATGCTCCTAGTGCATTAGGACTACCATTCTTAACACCATTGCCGCTAAGGTTTAAATCATTTCCAAGATTAAATGCATTACCGGAAGTAAGAACTAACTCAAGGGCTCCTCCATTATCTACAGTTATAGCGCCAGTACCGAATGCATTTGAAGGTGTAGAGTAACCAAGTGCAACTAAGTTATTTGCGCCAATTTCAACTTTGCCGGAATAATTTGGACTAGAAGCCATAAATTTAAGTGACGCAGTAGGGCTTACTGAACTAGCAGCCATAGATAGATTACCCTTACCGCTCAAAGTCATATTCTCAAGAACTGTAGCAGTATTAGAAACATTAAAGCTTATATTATAGCTACTTAGATCAATCATATTTGCTGCCGATCCAACGAATGTAACCATTGAATTGCCGCTAATTTGGAAATTAGTGTTACCTCCAAGATTAATTGGAACATTAATATTAATTTTCATGTCAGGAGTTGATGATGTAGCGGTAACTTGAAGACTACTATTTATAGTAAGTGCATTACCAGTTAACTGGAATGAAGCTAGCTTGGAAGTTCCGTCAATTTTAATTTGTCCTACAGAAAGATTATTTATATCATTCTTAATCTGAGGAGTACTAGATACTACCACCGCAGACGAAGCAGTATTGGCACTAGTTGAGGTAGTTGTTCCTATGGTGGAAAGGTTAATTTCAATATTTTGACCATTCACTGGAGTTCCGTTCGACCAGTTTGCAGCGTCAGAAAAATTATTAGAAGAACCTTTTCCTGTCCAGGTATTAAATGTAACTGTTTGGCTGCTTGTCTTAGTCGTGGAAGTAGAAGTTGTTGTAGTTTTCTTCTTGGTTAATAGAACATATCCGGCAGCGCCTCCACCCAATAAGACTAGAACCAACAATATAATTAATATTAGTTTGGTTTTAGATTTCTTGGCCACCATCACAGTAGGCTGAACGCCACCCATAGGCATTCCTGCATCTTGTGCTGCTTGTCTTGCATTTTCAAAATTAGGATTTCGTGGAACCGCTGGTCTAGGTCTATTAACAAAGTCATTCACAGCAACGGTCTGAGGAGTTGGAGCAGCAGTAGGTTGAGGTACTGGTTGCTGAGGCGCCTGAGCTACTGGACGAGGAGTGATTCCGTCTAAGCTATTCATAGGCATTGGTCCTTGAGGTGGAGTAGGCACAGGACTAGTATTTTGATTATTTAAATGGTCGTTGTTCATAATGTTTTATTATAACAACACGCTTATGTTTGTCCAAATATAATGGTGGGCGAGGAGGGACTTGAACCCTCAATCCGTAAGGAACACGATTTTGAGTCGTGCGCGTATACCATTCCGCCACTCGCCCCTATAAAGTTTTAACTTTAATGAGGTCATTGTACTATAATTAGGTAAACTAATCTATAAAGCATGGATAACGAAAATCAAAATAATTTTATAAGACAAAAAATAAAGGGAATCTTGGATAAAGAGCCTGATGTTAAGATTGAAGAAATTGAAGCTGAGAGAATATATCCAGGTAGTCCTCATCAACAGTACTTAAGAAACTTAATGGAATCCGGAAAGTCGATTGAGGAAATACAAACTCTTTGGCATCAATACTACCTAGGCCTAAATGAACAAGAAAAGAGCAGAGTATGGGCGGAGTTTTATGAGAGTAATACAAATCTAAAATTCACCAATACAAAAGTGAAGCCCCTTGAAATAACTGAACTAAAAAATCAGATTCCTGGAAGAAATAAATTCAAAGAAAATTCTGGACCTAAATTTTCTAAAAAAATATCCAGAAGTATAACTTCAAACGGCAGACTAGGAATTAAACAACAAATTCAATCATTACTTTTTGGCTTAGGATTTGGGGCACTAGTAGTCTTCATTTTTATGTTCGGATTTTTCAATGAATATTTTATTACTCCCTTCATACAACCTTCTAGTTCATCAAAAAATATTCCTTTAATAATTGGATCTAATGACTTTGCGGCAACTGCTACAAATCAGGTAATTATTCCAAAAATAAACCTAGAAATACCTACAGACTTTTCTCTTAGCACTACAGATGAAAAACAAATTGAAAACAACCTTGAAAACGGAGTAGTGCATTATCCTACCACAGTTAATCCTGGCGAGATTGGTAACGCCGCTTTCTTTGGACATTCCTCAAACAATATTCTAAACCCAGGAAAATATAAGTTTGCTTTTGTACTGCTTCATCAACTTACAATTGGAGACACTTTCTATTTAACCTACAATCAAAAAATTTATGTCTACAAAGTTATTAATAGGCAAGTGGTAGATCCAAGCAATGTTTCGGTGCTAGATGCGGTCCCAGGCCAAACAGCTACAGCCACTCTAATTACTTGCGATCCACCTGGAACTAGTTTGCACAGATTAGTAGTTGTAGGTCAGCAGATAAGCCCTAATCCAAGTACGAATGTGGCCTCATCGGTACCTCAAAGCACCAGCAGTAGCGTAAGTACATTGCCGGGCAATGGACCTAGTTTATTTACTAAATTCCTTAGTACGTCTTATGGAAGACCAGTTTTAGCTTTAGTGGCAACAATATTTATATTCTATATTTTAAGAGTCTTAGTAAAATTCTTTAGATCTATTTAAGGTTGATCGTTAGGGGCGTAGAAAGAAGTCTTATAAAAGTCGTAAACGTCACCATCTTTTACAATCTTATAGAAATAAGTGTCAGTGTTATCAAAGGCGGTTTGGAAATCTGAGTCGGCCTTATTAAGTAGCTGCGCATAGTTATTGTCGTAATCAAATATAACTACCTTACCACCAGAGACATAGCTAATTCTATTATTATCCATCCATTCAGCATGTCCTTGGGAGTCATCAATAGCGTAGTTTGTAGTGTAGTTATATCCATGGTCATTATATATATCATATACACCAAACTGATTCCCATTTTCAGCCATCACGTATTGATTATTTTTTGAGAAACTTAAGTAGTTAGGATTCTTAATCGAAAGCACCTGTGAAGGCGTTGGATCATTAAATGGATTAGATTTATCTTGAGCAATAGGATCTTTATATACATAGACCTTATTTAAATTATTAACACCTAACGCAACGTAAGGCACACCATCACTGTATCCATCGCTCAATAGATAATTAGATCCAGCAGGTAATTTTTTCACTAAATAATCCACGCCTGAGAATCTTATATTTACATCGACTAAAGCAGAACTACTTTTGTCCTTAGTTACATAAACCACTCCTGCACCCGTGTAATCTTTATATGCTAGAACTCCACTCAAATACTGAACAGTTTGATTGGTGTTCGCAGAATCATAGCTAAGAGTATAAAGATTTAAAGAGCTAGAGTCGTATACGTAGAATTGATTGTAATTTCCGCCGTTAAATGAAATGTCCGTAAATTTAGTATTACTTAAATAACTACTTAAATTAAAGCTAGTAGCTGCGTCAGAAATATTGAGCACTATAAAATCACTTCCACCGACGTAGTTCCTTTTAAGTAGAACATGCGAATTATCATTCGCCCAGGCAATCACAGAATAGGAAGTTGAAGTTTTCTTATTTAATACACTTGAAGGAACTGTCACTTGTTTAACTAATGGGGTTTGCTTATTAGATAAATCATATTGATCAAATTGATCCAGATTACTTCCGGACCCTATTAATAAAGTTTTCGAATCGTTACTCTCAGAGAATAGAGTAGGGTTAGCTGTATATGAATTAACCTTAGTGGAATTTAAATTAACTGGAATTAAAAGAGGGTAATCAAAATGTGCAATTTGGCCACCATCAACCTCAATTGATCTATTCCATGTCCTATAGCCATCTCGCTGAAGACTTACGTTATAGATTCCTTCAGGAATAAAGATATGTTTATTGGTCTGAGCCGAATTTAACACACCATTTAGATACAGGTTGGCAGGATGAGGCTGAGAAGAGATAAAGACTAGGCCATTTCTAATTAATTTTCCGCCACCATTAATACTGTATCCATCATAAACAAGGTAATACATCATTAAGGAAACCAAGCCTACCAATACAGATATAAAGAAGTATCCGGTGAATAGAATTATCTTATGATGTTTAATTTTTTCTGGGTCTAGAAAATCCATTACCACTCATTATATTAGATTTATTAATTAATATATATGTTTTAAAGGGTATTGAAGATTAAGCCTCAATAAGAGTAATATAAGTATAAGTAAAGTGTTTATGCTTATATAAAATTTATGCCAAAAAATAACAACAAAAAAACAGTGATGGATATTAAACATCCAAACACATTAAGTAGAAGAGTTAACAAATCTGAAACTCTTATGCGGCGCTATGTTGAAAAACCTGATAAAAAAGCCAGCACTAAACTCACTCCCAAAATTACAAGAACAGATCTCATTAAGATTAAAAAAGTCACAACAAAACCGCTGGCAAATATTAAAGCTATTGATGAAATGGCAAAAAAAATTCCTAAAAGTCATTTAATTACTAAGTTTCAAGACAAAGTAAATATTGAACCAATAATTACTTCCAAGCCAGTCAGAAAAGGGATAGAGATTTCTAAAACAATGAAACCAATCATTGACGAGAAAATTACTAATCCAACAAAGAAACTAATAGAAAAATCTATAAACTACGCAGACAGCCAAGAGATGCCATTACTACCTAAAGAAAATAAGAGTTTACGTTGGTTAATTATCTCTTTCGTTTTGGCATTAACTTTATTTATTCTAATTCAGGTAATAGATTTTCTTTATCCTAAAATTCAAATCTCACTAGCTAATCACACGGCAGGTTTTAGTGCGACAATACCAGAGACCACTCCAGCAGGCTACAGTCTAGGAGATATAAATGCTAAGTCTGCTCAAATTGTTATTAATTACAATTCAAACAGCTCTAAAGCAACATTATCTATCACTGAAAAACCTTCAAAATGGGACAACCAAACTTTAATACAAAGCTTCTTGGTTCCAAATGGTTATGTAAGTTCAACGAACTGGACCTACAAGGGAATTACTATTTATAGTTTTGGAACGGCTAATAACCCAGGATTTACTTGGGTAAACGGCGGAATCTGGTACGTAGTTCGAGGAAATTCAATCATCTCTAATAATCAGTTGGAGAATATAGTCTCTACGATGTAAAATATAGGCATGAAAACAGTTACTAGGTTTGCTCCTAGTCCAACGGGATACATGCATGTAGGCGGTCTTAGAACCGCTCTTTTTGCATGGCTAGTCGCAAGAAAGAATAATGGAACCTTTATTTTAAGAATTGAAGACACGGATAAAAACAGGGAAGTCGAAGGTTCAATTGCTCATATTATTAAAACTCTAGAAACACTAGATATTAATTTTGATGAAGGTCCAAACAAACCTGGACCTAATGCGCCGTATCTTCAAAGTGAAAGATTAGATATTTATTTGAAGTGGGCAAATGTTTTAATCGAAAAGGGCAGAGCTTACGCCGATCCTTATACTTCTGAACAAGTAGAAGAATTCAGAGAAGAAGCGAAAGCCAACAAGCAACCTTTTCTATTTAGAAATTACCGACCGGAAAATCCACCGAAATGGGATGGTAAAACTGCCCTTAGATTCAAATCTGATCCAAAACCATATAAATGGCATGATGAGATTATGGGAGAGCTAAGTGCTGGAAGTGAAGCTGTTGATGACTTTATTTTAATTAAAGCCGATGGCTATCCAACATATAACTTTGCACACATAGTTGATGACATGCTAATGAACGTTACTCATATTATTAGAGCTCAAGAATTTATTGCATCCGTTCCTAGATTCCTAAATCTATACGAAGCTATGGAATTGACGCCTCCACTCCTAGCTACAGTACCACCAGTGCTTGGCCCAGACGGCAAAAAGAAATTATCTAAAAGAGATGGCGCTAAAGACGTCCTAGATTACATCAAGGATGGTTATTTAGTAGAAACCCTAATAAATTTCATGGCCAGCCTAGGATGGAATGATGGCACTACTCAGGAAATATTCTCAGTAAAAGAATTAATAGAAAAATTCGATTTATCTCATGTTCAAAAATCTGGCGCAAATTTCGATGAAAAAAGGCTCAACTGGATGAATGGTGCACACATCAGGAATCTAAGCCTAGATGAGCTTTTTGAATTAGTTAAATATAAGCTACCTGAACAGTCTAAAAACTTTGACGAAGATTACAGCAAGAAAGTAGTAGGCCTACTTCAAGAAAGACTTAAAACATTGAATGAAGTTAGTGAATTATCTACTTTCTTCTTTGAAGAGCCAAAAATTAATTTAGAACTAATTAATGAACACAAGCAACTTTCTAAAGAAGAATATTCAACTCTTAAAAAATGGTTAGAACTTACTCATAAAAAACTTGAATCTAGCACCTTTGATGTTGAAGACATTACTAATAAATTAAATGAACTTTTAGAAGAAACAAATACTAAGCCAGTTGTGCTATTTAGTTTAATAAGAATAGCTACAACTCATTCACCGCAAAGCCCAGGACTCTTCGATACTCTAGAATTAATAGGTAAAGAAAAATCTCTTTCAAGAATAGAGAAAACTATTCAGTCTCTTTAAATTTTTTGGTCATATAAACAATAAGCTTTAGAATTATATTTATGGATGATCAATTTGTTAGAAAAAATTCAAAAAAACCAAATCATATTAAAGTTAAAGAAATTTTAGATAAAGAAAAAATAGAAGTTAAACACGAAGATATAGAAAAAGAAGATACAAAATCTGAAGAAGACTTCTTTAAAAATGAAGATAATCTGGAAGATATAAAATTCAAAACCCCTGAAGAAACATCATCTAAAGACAATAAGCCAAGTGCAGATCCAATTTTAACCAAAAGAGAATATCCTAAAATTATTTCTAAGAAAAAATTCGATCTAAGCATTCTTAAAGAAAAGAAAGTTTTTATACCATTAATCTTAGTTATTTTAATACTAGCTGGGGGCGGAACTTATTTAGTTTTAAATAATAAAAAAAGCATCAACACTACATCTGTTAGCAGCTCAACCACCAAAGCTCCTACTACAGTAGCCTCAACATTAACTGGACTTCAAGTTAAACCCGCTATTAATAAACTCCCAATCACTGGAGTTATGATAGAAAACTCTATTGATGCCAGACCACAATCTGGACTGAGCAGTGCAGGAGTAGTATTTGAAGCAATTGCAGAAGGTGGAGTAACTAGATTTATGGCTCTATTCCAGAGTAATGACGCAACATCACTAGGTCCAATTAGAAGCGCTAGACCATATTACGTATCATGGGCGATGGGATTTGACGCTGCCTATGCACACGTTGGAGGAAGTCCAGATGCGCTAGATGACATTAATAACTGGAATGTTAAAGATATGAATCAATTCTATAACGGCAACTATTTCCAAAGGGTAAGCTTCAGGGATGCCCCTCATAACGTATACACAACCCTAGCTGAGATGAACAGCTTAGAGAATTCTAAAGGATACACAAGCTCAAGCTTTACTTCTTGGTCCAGAAAAAGCGATTCTCCACCAGCAAAAGCTTCTGCAACTAAAATTAGCTTCTCATTATCTGGCCCTACATATGACCCAATTTATACCTATGATGCTAAGTCAAACTCTTATTTGAGAAGTGAAGATAGCGCACCACAGATAGATGCAAATACCAAAGTACAACTCAGTCCTAAAGTTGTTATTGGCATAGTATTACCACTAGGCCAGGGGGCTTTGGATGCTTCAGGTGCATATTATTCAGACTATCAATATCTTGGCACAGGAAATGCATATGTGTTTCAAGATGGAGTAATGACTAAAGGAACTTGGACAAAAAATAACAACTCAGATCAGATCTTATTCACTGACAGTAATGGTAAGCAACTAAACTTAAACGCCGGACAAGTCTGGATTACCGCAATAGCAAATGATTCGGATGTAACTAGCAGTTAATCTCTAGTTAAAATATAATAAAAGAATAGTGAGTACTTACAGAAAAAGAAGTCTTGTATTAAATCTAATTATTAATCTTGGAGTTACCGGATTAATTCTAGGTATTTTCTTAATCTTTAACAACAATAGAGACATCACAATTAAGAAATTAATTCAAAATTCTCCAGTTAAAATTAGTGAAGATAAACCTTCAACCAAAGCCGTTGCAGAATACAAAGTTCCTGCAGACAATCCGAAATATATTGAAGCTCCGGACATTAAACTAGATAAATCTATTGTGCTACCTCTTGGGTTATTACCAAGCAATGAAATAGCAACTCCTAATAATATTTACGAAGCTGGTTGGTATACAGGAAGCGCTAAGCCCGGTCAAAGCGGAGCGACTTTCATATATGCCCACGTATCGAGTTGGACAGCCAAAGGTCTTTTCTACGGCCTAAAATACTTAAAACCAGGTGATCTAATTTACGTAACAAAAGGGGACAATAGCGTTTTAACCTACCAGGTTATAGCAACTATGAAATATCCATATAACAAAGTAGACATGAATAAGGTCCTAAGCCCGATCAATAAAGTTGCCTCCGGACTCAATTTAATGACATGCACCGGAAATGTAATGCCCAATACAAGTGAATTCGATCAAAGATTAGTTATTTTTACCTCATTAATAAATAGTTAGTTTTTTAGTAGAATATATTTATATGTTACACAGAAGAATAGAAAGTAAATTCCCGCTAGGTTTAATACTTTTTCTAGTGACACTAGTGGTGCTTCTAGGATCCTTATTAGCTTATCTTCTAATAATTAATAAATCCGGGCTTAATTCTCAGGCTACAACTTCAAATTCTAGCGCCAACACGTCTAATTCAAATGTAGTAATTCCACCAAAAGTAGATACCAAGACACCAGTTAATAACACCACTCAAAATACAACTACAAGGAGTTCTACAACCCCGACAAGAACAACCACATCAACTAGTCGCCAAGTGGAAACAGAAAATAATAGTAACAATAACGATAATTAACAAAAAGTGGTGACCCCTGCGGGATTCGAACCCGCGATCTTCTGGATGAGAACCAGATATCCTGAACCGCTAGACGAAGGGGCCAAACTATTTACAGATACAGATTATAACAGATTATCTAAAATGTTGTTGAAATAAACCAAAAATAACATCATAATATAAACATAAACATTAAAAGAGTGGGGAAATCTTGTTTTCGCTAAATAAAAAAACTACGGCAACAAAAGTAGTGAGTCCAGTTTCCAATAATACTGAGATGCAAACTCTGCAGGGTGTTTTCAATGCTATTGGTGAAGGTTTAATTTATTTCGACCAAAAAGGCGTTATTAAACTAATAAATGAATCTGCTGCAAGACTTGCAGGATGGACTGCCCAAGATGCCATGGGTATTGACGTTGGGTACGTATTTAAGTTGGTGGATCCTAAAATGATTGAAATACCAGCTGAGAGCAATCCCTTTAGAAATGTAATTCTTCAACGAAAAGAATTTAAAATAAATAGTTTGTCTATTTTAAATAAAAATAATCAGGGCATCCCAGTGGATTTAAGTATCACCCCAATATTAGTAAATGGTTATGCCGTTGATGCAGTAGCAGTAATTAAAGATGTCACTACCATGCAAAATGAGGAAAATAGACTAAAAGACTTTATATCAACAGCGTCTCATGAAATGAGAACACCAATTGCATCTACCGATGGGTTCCTAGAGCTTGCTCTTAACCCTAAAACCGCCACAATAGATAATAGAGCAAAAGACTACTTATTAAAGTCTAAAGAGGCCCTAAAAAGGCTTGGGGTGTTGTTTGATGAGCTATTAACTGCAACAAGTGCCGATGATGGAGTAATAACTTCAGCTCCAAAAGTTATTGAATTAGGAAAAGCACTTAAAGCTTATACGGACGCACTTATTCCTATAGCCGGTAAGAAAGGTATGACAGTCGAATATCATATAGGTTCTAAAAATCCCGGAGATATTGTTCCAGTTGGCGGTGCGGCAAAACAACTTATTCCTAATTACTACACATTTGTAGATCCGAATAAATTGAGTGACGTATTGGGCAAACTTTTTGATAATGCTATGAAGTTTTCTAAAAGCGGAAAAATATTGGTAGGGATAAGCAGTGACGATAATTTCGTTCAGGTTTACATAAAAGATTCAGGTATTGGTATATCTGCAGAAAATCTTCCACACATCTTCCAGAAGTTCTATCGAGTAGACAATTCACCAACTCGGACTATAGGTGGTAGTGGATTAGGACTCTATACCTGCAAAAAAGTTATTGAATTCTACAAGGGCAAGATTTGGGCAGAGAGTGTCTTAGGACAGGGAAGTACATTCTACTTCACTATACCTAAATTAACAGATGAGCAAGCCAAGCAATTCGCCAATGCTCAAGTAGCTAAATAGTAACTTTGCATAATATGTTAATATTAAGATAAGCATTATTAATTTAAAGAGAAAAAAATATGATCAAAGTACTACTAGTCGAAGATGACACAAATTTATCAGAAATATATAAGGCACGACTTGAAGCAGAAGGCTTTCAAGTGCTAGTTGCAAAAGATGGGGAAGAAGGTCTATTGGTTGCTAAAGCTAATCAACCAGACCTATTAATATCTGACGTTATGATGCCACGAGTTAGCGGCATGGAAATGTTGGAAATAATTAAGTCATCCAATTACCTAAAAAACATGAAGGTTATCATGTTGACTGCACTAAACCAAGATACAGACGAAGAAAGAGCTAAAGGCCTAGGAGCGGATAAGTATCTTGTTAAATCCCAAGTAACTCTAGAAGATATAGTTCAATCAGTACATGATCTTCTTGGAGACAAGGGAACATCTGCCGCAGTAGAAACTACTGCTGCACCAGCTACAAGTCCAGCACCTGAAATGCCAGCGGCAGCTCCAGAGGTTCAACCTACAATGGAACCTGCTATGCCAGCTCCAAGTATGAGCGAGCCAACCATGCCGGCATCGGCTCCTGAAGTTGCAACTGACGCTCCTACTGATTTAGGCGGAAGAATTAATCACGATGATTCAAATTCAGCATCATTAGACATGAATGCAAACGTAATGCCAGAACCAACAATGTCTTCTACTCCAGAGGTTCAACCTACAATTGAACCTGCTATGCCAGCACCAGCACCTGAAATGCCAGCTCCAAGTATGAGCGAGCCAACCATGCCAAGTCCTGAGATGCCCCTTAGTCCAGTTAGTGAAACTACGTCTGTTGAAATGCCTACAAGTACTATGCCAGAACCAACAATGTCTTCTACTCCAGAGGTTCAACCTACAATGGAACCTGCTATGCCAGCTCCAAGTATGAGCGAGCCAACCATGCCAAGTCCTGAGATGCCCGTTAGTTCAACAACGGAACCAATTACACCTCCAGTTATGCCAGATACAAGCGAACAAACAAATCCTCCGCAGCCACCAGTAAACCCACCAAACACACCTCCATTGCAATAATATGAGAATAAATAAGTACTTAGCGCTTTCAAGCGGATTAAGTAGAAGAAGCGTAGATAGCCTAATACAAAACGGTAAAATTACCGTTAATGGAAAAACTGCTCAATTAGGTCAACAAGTTGAAGAAACAGATCAAATTAAACTAAACGGCGAATTGCAATCTCTACCCGCAAGCTTCACTACAATACTATTTAATAAACCAAGAGGTTATGTTGTAAGCAAGAAAGCTCAAGGAATAGATAAAACTATTTACGATATTATCGATAAAAAATATTCTGACCTAAAACCAGTAGGCAGACTAGATAAAGATTCTAGTGGGCTATTACTGCTAACCAACGATGGGGATTTATCATACAAATTAACTCATCCATCTTTTAAAAAGATGAAGATCTATAATATCGAATTAGACAAAGATTTAGAGCCTCTTCATCAGCAAATGATCTCAGATTATGGTGTAGCTTTGAGTGATGGCCCATCCAGACTAAGACTTACCAAACTTCAAGATCCTAAACATTTTGAAGTACAAATGAGCGAAGGTAGAAATAGACAGATACGCAGGACTTTCAAGGCGCTAGGCTATGAAGTAGTTGATCTCCATAGAACAGTATTTGGAGACTACATACTGGGAGACCTAAAAGAAGGTGAATATAAGGAGTTAGAAGACTAGCGAAAACATAATTTTTATGTTAAAATATATCTAATATGTCTAAAAACAGAACTCCAATAGTAGCTATAGTAGGAAGAGCCAATGTAGGTAAATCTTCTCTATTTAATGCTATCCTCTCAAGAAGAGAAGCTATTGTAGCCAGAGAAGCGGGTACTACAAGAGATTCTTTAATGGCAAAGGCAAGATTTAATGACCAAGAATTTTGGTTGGTGGATACTGCCGGAGTCAAGAACCCAGAAGACGACTTCGAGTTTACCATTCAGGAACAAATTTATCAGGCAACGGAAAGTGCAGACGTAATCTGGTTAATGGTTGAAGCTAATGTTCCTGTTAACGATGAAGATAGAAAACTTGCTAATTTAGCCTTAAAGAGCAAAAAGCCAGTGTTTCTAGTTATAAACAAAGTAGATCAGGTTAAAAACGTCTCTCAAGCTGACCATCATACTAAATTCGGAATTAAAGATTTTATCTATACTTCAGTAAAACAAAACAAAGGAATCGAAGAACTACTTCAAAAATTATCTAATGTTATTCCTAAAATTGAATACAAAGAATTCGATCCTAACACTATTAAAATCGCTTTAATTGGTAGACCAAATGTTGGTAAATCCTACCTATTTAACACTCTAGCTAAGAAACAACAGGCTATTGTATCAGATAGAGCAGGGACCACTAGAGACATCAACAGAACATATATTAAATATCAGAAGCAAGATGTTGAGATTATGGACACCGCTGGAATTAGAAGAGCGGGTAAAGTTGAAAAGGGAATAGAACACTTTAGTGTTATTCGTTCTCTAAGTGCTATCGAACAGGCTGATGTGTGTCTACTTCTTATGGATGTAAACGAACTTAATGTTCAGCTAGATCAGAAACTTGCCGGATTAATTAAAGAAGCTGGTAAGGGGCTAGTTCTAGTTGTTTCTAAATGGGATAGCGCTGAAGACAAAGACCCATACCTTAGAGACACTCTCGCTAAGCGAATCGCCTATAATTTTGAATTCGTACCTTGGGCTCCATTAATTTTCACTTCATCAGTTACAGGACAAAACGTAACTAAGATTTTCGAAATTGTTACTGAAATTATGGAAGAAAGAAAGAAGCGAATTCCAACAAGAGAACTTAACAAATACCTTGAAAAAGCTACTTTCAAACATCCTCCAGCAGGTCTTAAAAACAGATCTCCTAAACTAAATTACATTACACAAGAAACAGATAACCCTATTCCAGCTTTCAAGATATTTGGATCAAACACCAAGTTCCTTCACTGGAGCTACAGAAGGTACCTAGAAAGAGGCCTAAGAGAAGAATATGGCTTCAATGGAACTCCTGTACAATTATGGTTTATTGAAAAACATATTGCCCACAAACACGGCAATTCTCCAACCAAAGCCCCTCGATAAACTTGACTAGCTACAACAGGTTACTAGATACTTTATAAAATGGCACTATTTCAAAGACGCGCACCAATTGTTAATAACTACAAAATAGACTCTATGGGCATTAATAAGACTATTCTAATAGTTGGTCTTGGAAATGTGGGTGACGAATATACAAACAACAGACATAATATTGGATTTTTATGTGCAGATTTCTTTGTAGATACATTCGATGAGATGTCTAAATGGATTAATAAGCCAGATTTTAAAGCGCACATCAGCACAGGCAATTTAGGAGATAAACGAATTATAATAATAAAACCGACTACACTTATGAATAACAGCGGTGAAGCAGTAGCTAACGTTAAAAATTTCTATAAAATTCCTGAATCTAATATTGTAGTGCTTCACGATGAATTAGACATAAATTTTGGCCAAATTCGAATCAGAAATGGTGGTAGCAGTGCAGGCCATAACGGAGTTAAATCTGTAACTAAGCATCTAGGAACTGAAAACTACGGTCGAATCCGAATAGGAATAGGACCAAAGAAACCAGAACAGATGGATACTGCAGATTTTGTACTGCAAGATTTCAATAAAGAAGAGAAGACTAATCTAAAGGACTTGGAAAAAGAAGTTAACGCACTACTCAGTGAACATATCTACTCTAATGATTTATTAAGAGAAGAAACTAGAAACTTCATATTCTAATGCCTCTAAACTAAAAGAGACTCTGGAGGGGGTGGGCACCGCCAGAGTCTCTTTCAGAAGACAATATAAAATTGTCTTCCGGCCCTTCAACCCACCCCAACGAAACATCGAGATACATATATTAAAAATGCTCGTGTCGGAGATCCAAAAGGATCTTCACCATTTAGGCTCGTTCAATTGGGGAACCTACAAATTTCGGCTTGTAGTTAAAGGGATTAGTTTGTTTTAGAGAACAACGACTATCTATAAAGATAGACTTTTAGAAATAAGTGGAGGGTAACAACTTATTTAAGGTTTAATCTCTCTAAAACAATCTAACAATGTTGTTAGAGGGGTAAATGTACTTGGATCCTATGTAATAAGACCCACGAATTGCTATTTTAGCAAAAACATTACTTAATGTCAATACTACTTAACTATTTTTTCATTTGTCAAATATTAACACCTTAAGCATAATAAATTCTTATGTATAACTTGCATTATTATGTAAAATGAGTTTAATTTAAGTACTATGGCCAAAAACCTTGTAATAGTTGAGTCACCGGCAAAAGCCAAAACAATCTCTAAGTTCTTAGGATCAGACTTTGAAGTTAAGAGTAGTTTTGGTCATATTCGTGATTTACCTGCAAAGGACATGAATATAGATATAGAACACAACTTTGAGCCCAAGTATCAGATTAGTCCAGATAAGAAAAAGGTAGTTAGTGAACTGAAGAAGTCCGCTAAAGGTAAAACAGTATGGCTAGCTTCCGATGAAGACCGCGAAGGGGAAGCTATTGCTTGGCACCTCACTAAAGCCCTTGGATTAGACGATAAAACTACGAACCGTATAATTTTTCATGAAATCACTAAAACGGCCTTAGAAGCCGCTATAGAACATCCTAGAAAGATAGATTTAAACCTTGTAGATGCACAGCAGGCTAGGAGAGTTCTAGATCGATTAGTAGGTTATGAACTTTCTCCAGTTTTATGGAAGAAAATTCGAGTAGGATTATCTGCTGGTAGAGTTCAATCGGTAGCAACAAGACTATTAGTAGATAGAGAAAAAGAAATTAGAGAACACAAACCAGAGAAGTCCTATAGAATGCAGGCAGTATTTAAGAAAGGCTCTGATTTAATTCCAGCCGAACTTGCCAATAAGATTAAGGAAAAAGAAACAGTTCTTAAATCCCTAGAAGCATTTAAAGATGCTACTTTTAAGATAAAAGACATTACCAAGAAGCCTTCATTCAAGAGCCCTAGTGCACCGTTCACAACATCAACTCTTCAACAAGAAGCGGCTAGGAAGCTTGGATTCTCAGTAAGACAAACAATGACACTAGCTCAAAGACTTTATGAAGAAGGTAAGATTACCTACATGCGAACAGATAGCACGACTCTATCTGATCTAGCGCTTAATAACGCTAAAGATTTTATTATTAAAAACTACGGCGAAGAATTCTATGAAAGAAAACAATTCCACACCAAGAATGCTTCAGCTCAAGAAGCCCACGAAGCTATTCGTCCTACCAACTTTACAGAGCTTGAAGCTGGCTTAGACGCTCAACAGGTTAAGTTGTATAAACTTATCTGGCAAAGAGCCTTAGCTTCTCAGATGAGTAAAGCTAGTACTGAAAAAACAGAAGTAAGTATAGATAACGACAAGAATAGGGATATCTTTTTAGCTAAAGGTGAAATTTTAATATTCCCAGGATTCATGAAGGTCTATAAGGGTAAAGGTGAAGATACATTACTTCCAATACTAAATAAGGGCGACGTATTAGATGTTAATGAAATCAAAGCTACAATAACCTACTCTAGAGCAGCTGCTAGATACTCAGAAGCATCATTAGTTAAGAAGTTAGAAGAATTAGGTATTGGTCGTCCAAGTACTTACGCCAGCACTATTAACGTAGTTCAAGTGAGAGGATACGCAGAAAAGAAAGACCTTATAGGAGAAGAACTTAAAGAAGTTTCTTACATGCTTAAGAATGGAAAAATTGAAGAACTAGAAGAACTCTTAATTATTGGCGCAGACACCAATAAACTTATACCTACTCCAGTTGGAGAAGTGACCACAGACTTTCTAATTAAGTATTTCCCAAGTATCGTTGACTACGATTTTACAGCTAAAGTAGAACAGCAATTCGACCTTATAGCTGACGGTAAAGAAAAATGGACAGAAGCTATTGGAGATTTCTACAAGGACTTCCATAAACTAATTGTCGAATCTGAAAAAGTATCTAGAAAAGAAGTTTCTCAAGCTAGATTAGTTGGTAAAGATCCTAAATCCGGTGAACCTATTTATGCTAGATTCGGAAGATATGGACCCATGCTTCAAATGGGAGAAAACGACGTCGAAGGTAAAGATCCGGTATTCACATCACTTCCAGCAAACACTACTATGGAAAATGTCACCCTAGAACAAGCTCTAGAAATGTTTAGACTTCCTAGAACTCTTGGTCAAACTAAAGATGGAGAAGATATTAAAGCAAACATCGGTAGATTCGGACCATATATACAATACGGAAAAACTTATGTTTCCATAAAACCACTTGATCCTAATACCATTTCGCTAGAACAAGCTCTAGAGAAAATTGCCGAAAAAGAAGCTAAAGATAAAGAGAAGAACATTCAAATATTCGATAGTGGAATAAAAATCTTAAATGGCCCTTACGGACCTTACATAACAGATGGCAAAAAGAACGCTAAGATCGAGAAAGATTTAGACCCTAAAAAGATTACAGAAGCTGAAGCTAAAGACATTTTAGAGAAGGCTCCAGTTAAGAAAAAGTTCCGAAGACGAAAAAGTAAATAATACAACTTACTAGCAATAGAGTAAATAAACTTTTTTCATAACTTTCTATACCACAATATATGTAAGTCCGTCATTATTGTGCTAAAA
Organism: Candidatus Saccharimonadota bacterium; assembly: GCA_036745415.1. GTDB lineage: Bacteria > Patescibacteriota > Saccharimonadia > Saccharimonadales > UBA4665 > CAILQE01. Next base: position 167,331 of record DAIOGF010000002.1, on the reverse strand, counting down.
TATATTTACTAGTTCACATAATTGACGATTTCTATCAATTATTGTATACTATATAGATTATTCAAACTTTATGACTAAAACTCAGGACTCAAAATTATCCCTAGAAAACATCGTGAAAGATGTTCTAAAAACTATCAAAAAAGACCGAGAAATCGAAATCATATCTAAGCGATTCGGCCTATTTGACCGACGAGAGACTCTAGAACAAATTGGTGAAAATCTTGGCATTACAAGAGAAAGAGTAAGACAGCTAGAAAAAGCTGTTTTAGCTAACCTTATTACCAGTGCAGAGAAGGGCTCTCTAGTTGGATTAGATAAATTTGAAGAAGCAGTTCTTACGGAAATTAACTCAAAAGGGTTTATCTGTAGAGTAAGCACTCTTACAAATAATCTTATAGGCAGCCTGGACAAAGTAGAGCAGTCAAGAACTGCATTCCTAGCCCTTTTAAGCCCTAAATTAGAGCTTCTAGAAGACGATGACGACTATTTCATGGCAGTTAGTGTTAAGAAAGAATTAGCTCTTCCTAAAATCAAATCAGACATTGCCGCAATAGTAGATTGCATTAAAACTTTTAAAGAACCTAAAAGTATTGCAGATATTTCAGAAAAGGCTAAAGTAGCCCCTAAAGAAGTAGCAGAAAGCTTAGCTTCAGTATCAAGAAAATTAGCTTATCTAAATGGACTCTGGGGACTTGTAAAATGGCCCACAGTAAACCCTAAGAACATTAGAGATAAGATATACGTAGTTCTTAAAGAAAATGGTGCCCACATGCACTTTAATCAGATCTCAGAATCAATTAAAGGTAGTGAATTCAAGCGAAAGAATGTCACAACTCAAGCAATCCACAACGAACTTATTAAAGATAACAGATTCGTTCTAATCGGACGTGGAATTTACGCACTTAAAGAATGGGGTTATAAACAAGGTACAGTTGCAGATATTATTACTGAAGTACTCAAAGAAGCCAAAGAACCATTACATAGAGATGAGATCGTTAAACGAGTACTAAAGAGCCGTTTTGTAAAAGAAACTACTATATTGCTTAACCTACAAGGCAAAAATCAATTTAAGCGTGTAGCAAAGGCTACATACGCATTATCTGAATAATATGACTGAGATACTTGGCGGTATTGATCCGACAAAATGTCCATCAACTGGCAATGATTGTATTTATAGAAAAATCATACACCAATCATATCTAAATACATTATGGGAGCTAGAAAGAGTAGAAGAACACAACTCTGAAGCATTTACTACACAATTAAGCTCCAAAGCAGATACACAAAGAGAATTGCTATTAGGTGGATGCCTAGAGCCAGCAAAGATATGCGGACTAGCACTAGCAGCCGTTGTTAGACAGGCTGAATAAGGTTTTAATCAAGCTCTGAACAAAATACGAACATTATATATATAAATTCAAAAAATAGGCAAAAGGTCATAAATAGAGAATTATAATTATTTTTTACTAAGTAATGATAGTGGGTGATTAGAAAAAAATAAAAATTTGAAAAATCATTAGAAAAATACATTCGGGGCAGTTGGAATAGAGCGCTAAATCAAGTCATAGATATAACGTCGCACAATATATCTTTTACGACATTAATATATTATATTAAGATGATTAAGTGTAGGGCATCACAGGTTAATTATTCTATTAAATATCTATATTTATTTAAAAAATATAAATTTTATTTATATAAAATATCATTAGATCTACCTCATATATATGACTCATATAAATACCTTATATAGCCTCTATATGGTCCCGAATTAGTTAGTCAACGCTATTTGACTTATCCACAGTTTAGTTGTGAAAATATACTTTTTCATCAATTTTCACAATTTTTCTCTCTGCCCCCTACTTCTCTATTTTTTTATTAATTATTTGACTTTTGCCTACTAAAATATTGTTATATATATTTTTTAGAATTTACTATAAAATCATACACAGAACAAAATACGAACATAATAGGGAGTAAGAGAAGAGCTATTTGTAATAGACTCTGTTTTCTACCCTAACATCAACATATTGAGAAACTGTAATATTCTTCTGTTTAAGATAGTTTATTGTAGCTAGGAATCCACCTACCTGCTCCTTGGGTTTATTACTCTGTAAATTAAACTTAACATAGTAGTTTGCATTCTTTATATATACATCGGCTTCTCTAGAGGATTGAGGTAATACTATTTTTGCTACTGAGTAATCCTTAGCCCTCAGTTGATAAACAACTTCTTGCATAAAGCTAACATCGCTATTGCTAAGAGCTAGTTTACCCAATTGGACATTAAAACCGGTCTGATCATTTATTGTTACTAAATTGAGATAAGACAAGTTGGCTTTCAGATCTTGCTGCATTATAGCTGCTCCCCGAGAATTAATAAGGTATTGCGCATTATTGTTGGCAAGAATAAATATAGGGTCAGATCCAATTAAGGTAATTACTGGGCGGTTATCGATTAGGGGTAGATCAATTTTTATATCACTAAATTCTGGATAATTATTAAGTAAGCTAGCCTGAATAGAACTCATATTAATTGTAATTTTATTATTATTTAAGAGTGATGAATCTATTATTTTCTTTGCATATGAATATAGATTGGATTGAGTCTGATCTGTTATTTTCTGGTTTAATTTACTTCCAACGAATTTAACAATAGGTTTATCGCTTAGTCGAATTACATAAATAAAGGAAACTAAAACTGTAATTAATAAGATTATGAAACCAGCTCTCTGAGCAAAATAACTTTTTTGAATTGGAGCGTTATCTAAAATTCTAGGATCTCTACGATTTCTTACGGCTGCATTATTATTTCTTGGAATAAATTGATCAGAAACCCCTCCCCTGTTGGTCTCTAAATTCTTTTTTACATCTGAGAATCTTTTTCTAGGCCTCATTTTCACCTATTTTAATTAATAATTTGGCTATCGTATTTCCGGCATTTGGTTTGGCAAACATGGATATATTCTTCTCAAGCACCCCCCTGCCCTTCGAATCTTTAAGTAAATCGACAATTTTTTGTGCAAGTTTATTTGAGTCCAATTTCATACCTTTACTATAAATTGGAACAATTGCCTCTTTTTCAGCTAAAATTTTAGCATTTTCTATCTGATGTCCACCCGTTAAATGGCTTCCAGGTATGATAATGCAGGCCTTATTTTGAACGGCAAATTCAGCAAGATTTGTAGCCCCCGCTCTAGCAATAATAAGGTCAGCAGCGCCAGAATATAAGTAAACCTGATCTGTAAAACCTATTACTTTCAATCTTTCATTGAAATCTCGCTTTAATTCTGTGTAAAAATCTTGGTACTTTTCCAAGTTTTTCTGACCTACTATATTAATTATGTGTAAATCTCGAAATTGCTCCAGTAAATGACCTTCTATTTCGGACATTGCCTGGTTAATCTCTTCAGCTCCAAGTCCTCCACCAGTCACTAATAACACCTTAGATTTCTCAGGAATGTCTAATTCTTTTCGGTATTTATTCTTCAATTTTTCATCAACTTGTACAAATTTATTGCTCAATGGTATGCCTGTGTTGATTGTATTTTCTCTGGGGTAAGGATAGTTTTCTTCATCCAAAGCAGTCAGATGATATGCCGCCCATTTAGAAAGCATCCTGTTTGATAAGCTAGGAACGGGATCTGAATCATGTGTTACATAAGGTACTCTGAAAATTTTTGCAGCAAGAGAAACTGGGACTGCCACGAAACTACCTCTAGAAAATACTACGTCTGGTCTTAATTTAGCTATAAGAATTGAGCTTTGAATTAACCCGATACCTAAATAGATAACGTCTCGAGCATTTTTTAATAATGTTGGCACATCTAAAAGCTGACTCAATAAACCACCGTTATATCTCCTATACTTTCCTGCCATAACAGTATAATTTTTATCAATAGAAGTGTCCTTTTTTATTACATCATTTAAATGATCACCTTTTTGACCTACATAAATAGTGGTTATTTTAGGATCTATATTTTTAAGTTCAGAGGCTACCGCGAGAACCGGAGTTATATGACCCCCCGATCCGCCCCCTACTAGCAATATTTTCATTATTATTACTCCTATCTATACCAGTTTTTATGCTTATTTTCTGATAACTAGTATACCTTGATATTTGAAATGCTACACCTATTAAACCAGAAACAAAGATAACCGAAGTTCCTCCATAACTAATGAACGGCAAAGTAATACCCTTTAGTGGGAAAATACCTATCATCGCTCCAATATTAATAGCTGCCTGCACACTAATCCATGCCATTATTCCTATAATAACCAGCCTGGAAAAATCATCCGATGTGCGTTCGGCTATTGATCGTAATTTATTAAATAGCGCCAGATATATAAAAATCAGGACCAAACAACCTATAAAACCAAAAGTTTCTGCATAGATAGCAAATATTGAGTCATTACCTGCTTCCGGCTCATAACCATATGCCTGTACACTTTTACCTAACCCAAGACCTAAAAATCCTCCTGAACCAACTGCTATCAATCCCTGACATACCTGATATCCAGATGATCGGCAATTTGCTTGAGGATGTAGAAAAGTTTGGAATCTAGCGATTCTATAAGGAAAAGCCAAAACCATCACTATAACTCCAGCTACTATAATGCCTGAAATAATTCCTACTTTTTGAAGCGGCAGACCCGCTACAAAGGCCATAGAACCAAGTATTGCGACTATAACGGCCATTGAACCTAAATCACTTTGAATAAAGGCCACAAGGGCTCCTATTACCAATAAAGCAATAATAATAGGTTTAAATGTTTTGTTAGTATCATTAATCTGATTATTTCTAACTATAGCCGCCATGAAACTGGCGAACCATATAATAATTGCAAACTTAAGCAACTCAACGGACTGAAAAGATAAACCCCCAAGTCTAACCCATCTGTGTGCGGGATATTGAGGGTTTACAGGAAGAACAATCGCCAGCAATGTTCCCATTAGAGCCACACCTAAAATTATCTTGTAGTGTTGCTTCCAGATATGAAGAGGGACTGATGAAAAAATTAAAAAAACCACCACGCTCAACACAATTGCTATCAATTGCCTATTTGTATAGTATGAGGTGCTTACATTATTCAGAATGCTCAAGGCAGGACCAATAGCATAAAGTACGGTTAAACCTATTACCAATAAAAATGCGCATATAACAACAAGCCAATAGTCAGGTTTATGTCGCCTACCAAGCTGAGGTTCATCTTTAATGTACGCCCTATGTAACCTTCTGCGTTCCGGCTGCACGGTTAAAATCCTTTACCGAGAAGAAATATCATCAGACCAAGAATACTTGCAGCTTGTCCTAAAATCCAAAAACGCATAGTAACTTTAGTCTCAGGCCAACCTTTTGCTTCAAAATGATGGTGTATTGGAGAAGAAAGAAATACTTTTTTACCATTTCTTAACTTCTTAGAAAGTCTATTAATAATTACAGATCCTGTTTCGAAAATATAAACTAATCCAATGAATGGTAGAACATAAATAGTGTTTGTCTGCATTGCCACAAAACCTAAGGCTGTACCCATAGCAAATGCACCTACGTCACCCATAAAGAATCTTGCCGGGTGAATATTAAACCAGGTGTAACTCATCAAAGCACCTACGATTGTTATACAAAATGCAGCTAAGGCGTACTTAGATTCAACTATTGAAATGAATGTGTATGAAATGAACGATATAGATAATAATCCACCGGCTAGACCGTCTAATCCATCAGTAATGTTTACAGAGTTAGCAGTAGAAACAACTACCAACCAGAAAATTGGAATAATAGCCCATCCGACACTTATATTATGGAAGTAAGGCAGATATATTGTATGAACTCCTAGCTTTGAATAGAACCACCATCCACCTACTACTGCAACCATTGAGTAAAGGAAGAATTTAGCAAAGGCCTGCATTCCTGCAATCTTCTTATTTAATCCTCTTATATTCATAACATCATCAGCTAGGCCAATTAGTGCAGCTCCAACCATACCAGCAAGTGGCAGCCAAGTCTGACTTCGTTGTAAGTTAACGGCCAAGGTAACAATAAGAGTACTAAGAACGAAAATTAATCCAGCCATGTTTGGAATATTATTTTTATGCTTCTCTGCATGCAGACTCGCATATACTGTTGCTTTTCCGCCAGACCAAGCATCGGTTCTTGGCTTCTTCCACCATTTATATCTATACGCCAAATAAGTAAATATTGGGGTTATAGCCATACTTAGAACAAATGAAACTAAACCGAGTAGTAAAATTTTTACCAGAGAATCATATGGGACTGAAATGTGTATTGTGTTTTGCATTTTAAAAATCTTTTTTAATTATACTACTATTTTGTTTTAGGTTGTACATACCCTTCATTTATTAACATGTGAGCTAAATCAGCGAAAACAGGCATTCCTCCAAGCGGACCAGCAAATCCTGGAACAACTGGTTTAATATTAAATATTGCAATAACATACTGGGGCTTATCTCCGCCCACAAATCCCATATATGTACCATTGTAAATATTAGATAGATAACTACCGTTTTCAGATACCTGAGCCGTTCCAGTTTTTCCACCTACTGAATAATCCGAGCTGAAGTTTACGAACGAATAAGACAAAGCGGCAGTCTTTGTAATATTTTCCATCAATGGAATCATCTCGTCAGACACTTTTTTACTTACTGCATTTTTCTGAATAATCTTTGGCTTATTTTTAGTTACATTACCATTGGAGTCCTTTAAGCTATCTACTAAAGTAGGTTGATAAATAGTTCCACCGTTAACTAAGCTGGAAACAGCATCGGCCATTTGTAGATCTGTAACTGTCAAAGACTGACCGAATGATGTAGTTGCATAAGTCAGCATTATTGAAGAATCTGAAAAGTTTTCGGCTGGAATATACCCCGTAGATTCATATCCCTGTTCTATGTTTGTATATTGACCAAAATGATAATGCTTAACTAGGTAATCGTGCCAAGCCGTAATAGACTTATCGCTCAATTGACCTCCACCCATCTGCATGAGAAGCCACACAGCTCCAGTATTTAAAGATAAAGACAAAATCGTAGCAACACTTTGTTGTCTTGCGCCACCATCAACTTCAACGTTTTTAATAATACTTCCGTCAACATTCCATTGGGCGGGGTCATAATAAGTCGTATCAGGAGTAACAATACCTTGATCAAGAGCTGAAGCCGCTGTAAGGAGCTTCATGGTAGAGCCTGGCTCAATAGCATTAGCTACTGCTGCATTCTGGAATAATGAAGGATCAGTATTTTGAATATTAGTAGGATCATAAGTTGGGAAATTAGCCATTGCCTTAATTTGCCCATTGTATGGATCCATAATTATTGCACTAATTCCCTTCGAGTTTGTTTTCTTGTATTCATTTGCCAAGATTTGCTCCATTTGAGATTGCATTCCAAGATCAATAGAAAGATTTACGGTATCACCATTTTGAGGTGGAGATAAGACATTCGAACTTGATGAAGCTAATGGAACTCCGTTAATATCTGTAACTGCCTTAAACTTTCCGTCCTTGCCATTTAGCTGAGGATTCAGAGCCTGCTCTATTCCATATTGACCGACGCCGTTATCATCAACGAAGCCAAGTAATTGTGAGGCAAGACTTCCCTGCGGATAAATTCTATAAGATTGTGCAGTTGAGCCTACTCCAGGAATCTTAAGGTCTAATAGACTTTTATTCTGATCTGCTGAAACCTTCTTAGCAAGTACTACATATCTAGTATTTTTGGTCTGTAAAAGATCATTAATATCTGCTTGATTCTTGTTTAGAATTGGGGCAATTTTAGATGAAACATCCGAAGAATTCTTAATGAATGTTGGATCCGCATAAACCGTGTATAGAGTTTGATTTAGAACTAAAGGAACAACGGAGCTACCGTCCATAATATTAATCTGTCCTCTACGGGCCGGAATATCATATTGTTTTAGTTGATCATCTAATGCTGCAGCTTTGTAGTTGCTATATTGAATAACTTGTATATAAAAAAGTCTTAGAAGAAAAATACTAAAAAGGACAATAATAAGACCATAGGTTACATTGATTCTTTTATTGGAAACTATTTGTTTTTTTAGGTCGGAATCAAACATTAGCTTAATTATACGCTAATCTGTTTATTTTTTGGACTACTGAGTTACTGTCGCAGTTGGAGTTACCGCAACCATATTTTTAGAATTACTACTATCCTGAACTCTCTTAAGAGACTGTAGTCTTGCTGAAGCTACCTCTAAGTCTTCTTTCTGAGACTGAAGCTTTGATTGGCTATTTTGCAGACTATTAATTTGATAACCATAAGAGTTAGTTTTAGTTACTTGAGTTAAATATAAAAGTCCAAGTAGACAAGCTAATACTATTAGAATGATTGTGTTACTGATTGGACCGGTCTTAGGTCTTGCTACTGCAAAACTAACGGAGTTCTGATTCTTCGCACTGTATCTGTTTCGGTTTGCGGCTATACTGCTTGAGTATGTCATTTATTTTTATTTCCTTTTTATTTTTGGTGCTTAGCCCAAATGAATGGGCTAAGCTTTTGTTTTTTTATAAGGTTATTTTACCCTTACGGTAACCTTATACGCTCGGGATCTATCTTTTACCTGTATTGGCATATTAGTTCCCTTCCTTTATTTTTATTTTCACTGCGGCTCGAAGTTTAGCACTTCTTGCTCGCGGATTATTAACTATTTCATCGGTTGAAGGAATTATTGGTTTTTTGGAAATTAATCTAAGTTCACTATCGTAATTATCTCCTCCATGTTCTTGAAAGAAATTCTTTACTAAGCGATCTTCCAAACTATGGAAAGATATAATCGCCAATCTTCCTCCGGGTTTTAATAGACTCATCCATAAAGGCAAACTTTCTTTCACTAAAGTCAGTTCGTCATTTACAGCGATTCTTATTGCCTGGAAAGTTCTGGTCGCTGGATGCGTTTTACTGTATCCACGCCATACCTTCTTAGCAATTTCAGCTAATTGCTCTGTGTTTTCTAGAGGCCTACTCTCAACAATAACTCTCGCTATTTGTTTGGCTTTAGGCTCTTCTCCATATTCGCTTAAGATTTTAGAAATCTCATGCTCAGAGTAATTATTTAATATATATTCAGCTGTAAGTTTTTGGCTCTGATCCATTCTCATATCAAGTGGACCATTTTGCTGAATAGAAAACCCGCGGTTTACCTCGTTAAGGTGCAGTGACGATACGCCTAAATCTGCTAATATCAGATCGAATTTCTGATTCTCAGCTAACAAATCTTTACTCGCATTATAAAAATCGTTATTTACGATTTTAACTTTCTCACCCTTAAAGATTTCGTTTAACTCTTTAATAGATGTTGAGTCACGATCTACTAATACTGAATCTTCGATATTACCTGTAAGACTTAATACTTTGGATGCGTGCCCACCATATCCAGCAGTAAGATCTAGGTAGTTCTCACCTTTTTGAGGTGCGAGCACTTCTAGAACTTCATTTAATAGTACTGGTTGATGAATTTGATTTGTGTTTTTGTTTTGGTGCATATTTTCTTGTTTTTGTTTTTTCAAGGTCACCTAACTAGCAATCAGCTTTTTGTTTTTTTGTTGTTTTTGTTTTTGTTTAAATAAATAAATCTAATGAAGTTCGATAAAGAAATCGGGGAGAAATCTTTAAACTTCGATCTACTTATTTGAGAGACTTATGTGTGAGGTGGAGTTTTGGGAGGTGTTTTTAAAAATGTACTAGGTTTTTTAGAGTGGTATCCTATCCGGTTCCACTTGCTGACCGCCAGTTAGCTAATCTCGAGGGATATAACTAACCGTTTTCTCAAATTATTTTGTTAATGTACTTTTACTTAGCCATTACACGCCAGTATCTACCGGCCCTAATCGCTATAACGTCTTTTTTTATCTCTGCGTAATCAAGTAAGTGCTGCTCGATACTGAAACGTCCTTGCTTCATATCGATCTGGCCTTCTATCTTGCCGCTTCGAAATTGTACGTTTAGATCAGCAGTTCTCTCATCGAGAATATTGCCAATCAGTTGAGGTTCAACTTCTCTTTCCCATATCGATTTTGGATATACGTGAAGATAGTTTTTAAAACCTCTTGTGACAACTACGCCACTTGCGAATTCTGCTCTCAACTCGGTCGGTATGGTTAACCGCCTTTTGTCGTCAAGCTTCCTTTCGAAGTAATCTATTGTTGCCATCCCTTTTTAATAGTGGTTTTTATTTTACTTAAGGAGTAACTTATTTGTGTTACCCACTTTTACCCACTACATAGAGCATACTACCCACGATTACCCACTGCAATAGCAATATATCTAATATTAAGATATCGCTTACGGTACTTTTCCACAGAAAAATAAAAAAACGCCTCTTTCTAATCTGTTAAAGACGTTTTTATTGCGATCATACTATGTGGATAAAGTTTAGACGTTTCCGGTTCTACCTGGAGTTCTCTGACTTTCGGAATAACTAACGAATTCCGCCCCAGTTTCCGCCTTCTCTCTTTGAATTGGAGTAGGAACTGAATCTCTATGAGTAACCGTTTCTGCAACTGCGATCTTTGCAACTGGTAATAAATTATCTCTTAGATAATGAGCTGGCATTTCCATTACACCAAATAATGAGGCTGCTGCCATTGCATAAAAACCGATTTCGTTTTTGATGAAGCTATTTTTAATTTTATTTTTTGTTTCTATCATATTAAGCATTATATTAGCAGAAAATAGACAAAATGTCAATAATGCTTATGTTTATCTATGGTTGTTTGATCTATATCTAAGCTCTTTTTTAAAGTTATCTAAATTAACTATGTATTTTTCAAAAGGCTTCAGTAGAGTTGAATACTTCCAGTTTGGAGAAATAATATGAAGTAACTTATTTTTCTCCGACAAGTATTCTATTAAACTGTAAAAATCTCCGTCTCCACTAACTATTATTGCTTTATTGTAATTTGGCATTTCCTTCATAACAGTTAGAACTATGTCTGTATCGACATTTCCTTTTACTACAGTTTTAGTAGTAGTATCTCCATTTGGATCTCCAGCTGGATTCTTTATAACGTTAACTGATTCAACTGTCGGCTTAAGGTAAACCAAAAATCCTAGACTATGCATAAACTCATATAAGGATTCATTTTCGGGCATATATCCAATAAACATTATGGCTTTTTCAACGCCATATTTATCTGTAAGAAATTGCCTAAATTTCTTCCAGTCCATCTTCCAACCCATCCTTTGAGTTCCAAGATTAAGATTTTGACTATCTATAAAGGCGTATACTTTTTGTTTTTTATTAAATCTTTTAAATTTCTTCATTAATATATCTATTATACCAGTATGAGCTTAATTATTAAGGTTACTTAATCTTTTAAGCTCAGTATCAAAATTAAAAGCCTCATCACTCACCTCTAAACTCATCTTATTAAAACCCTTTAGAACTAAACCATCGAAACTTCTAAGTCTAGATAAGGCAACATATCCCATTCCTGGAGTAAACGCATTACTAAGATCGATTTCAGCCCTATCTAAACTCATTCCTTGGCTCTTATGAATAGATAAAGCCCATGAATGTTTTATGGGCATGTATTTTATCTTAAGTTTTCCATTTTCAAATTCACTTTCATGCCAATTAACAAATATATATTTTAGGTCATCAGTTCTAACTACAGGCATAAAGTTCTTGAAATCCACAACTACCCCGGTAGTGCCATTAAAATATCCTGACTTAGGACTATTAACGCAGAACATTACTCTCGATCCTACTTTAAGAGTAATTGATTCTGGGCTATTCACCTCGTTCTTATAGTTGTCTATAAGTCTATGTTCTCCTACATAACTCTTGCTATACCTTAACCATCTAGAATCAATTTGATCATTTTTGAGCATATTCAATCTGTTAACGTCATAGTTGTGAGAGTATAATTTTATAAAATCATTAGGAAAATAATGAACAACTTTTTTATTCAGAGTATTAATTGTGCTTAGTTGCACGTTCCTAGTTCTAATTGCCATTAAAATATTAATGAGTTGATCAGATTCTTTTTGGCGATGCTGTTCGTTTAAGTAACACACACTTAGATTTAATTGCTTGAAGCTTTTTGATTCAAAAATAAATTTAGGCCTGCCCCGCTTAACTACTGGTGGAAGCTGAAAAAAATCCCCTACTAGAATTATTTGCTTGCCGCCAAATACTTCTTCTTTGTGTGAGAATTTTTTAATTGAATTATTAATCTTTTCAAAATCTTCTGCACTAAGCATAGATACTTCATCAATTATTAATATGTCAGCACTCTTTATGGCTAATTTTTGATCTTCGCTAATATACTTATTTGCAAAACCCGACCATGAATGTATAGTCTGACCATTTACATGTGTTGCGGCAATGCCAGTAGAAGCTGTTGTAGCTACTCTTAGGCCATTTTTATGGGCGTAATTGATATATTTGTTTAATACATATGTCTTACCACTTCCAGGAGGTCCTGTAAGGAATATATTTCTACCAGACTGCATTAATTCTAGAGCCCTAACTTGCCTCATAGAGGCATGATAGAACTACTTTGTGTTTAATTACTAAATCTAATTATTAAATTTTAATGAAATAAGTTCTTAAGTTCAGAAATCTTAACTCGTTTTTGCTCAGTAGTATTGCGGTCACGCACGGTAACACTGTCGTCTTCTAAGCTATCGAAATCTACAGTAATACAGATAGGAGTACCGATTTCATCCTGCTTTCGATATCGCTTACCGATATTACCATTATCGTCCCAAGCAATTTCTCCAACTTCTCTAGTGAGATTATTAAATATTTCCTGTGCCTTTTTAACTAATTCTTCTTTGTTTTTAAGCAGCGGACTTACCATAGCCTTGTAGGGAGCTAGCTTTGAGTTCAGATCTAAATAGACTCTTTGTTCGTTATTCACTTCATCTTTTTTATAAGCCGTAGACATTGCAGCAAGCACAATTCTATCTAAACCAAATGATGGCTCTATGACGTGAGGAACGAATTTCCTAGATTCACCTTTTACTGGGTATTCTAGATTTTTACCAGATTTCTCTTGGTGTTTGGTGAGATCATAATCTGTTCTATATGCTAATCCAGCAATTTCTTTAACTCCTATTGGGAATTCATACTCGAAATCTATTGTTCTTTTTGAATAGTGAGCTCTATCTGCTTCGGAAATTTCTTTTTCGTGCAATTTACTTTCATCAAGACCAACCACATCAATAAAAAATTCTCTCATTAATTTTCTCTGCTTCTCAAACTCTTCTTCCCAAGTAGTTGGATCTATAAATAACTCGTACTCCATAATTTCAAATTCTCTTGCTCTAAAAATAAAGTCTCTAGGAGATATTTCATTTCTAAAGTTTCTACCGATTTGTGCTATTGAAAATGGTAAATCTGGGTAAAAAGTGTCTAGAATATTCTTGAAGTTAACAAACATACCTTGTGCAGTTTCTGGTCTTAAATATACTTTTGAATCATCACTGGCAACAGGTCCTGCATTTGTTTCAAACATTAAATTGAAAACCTCAGCCTTACCAAGTTCATTACCATCAGGGCTTTTAATTTTATTATCCCTAATTAATTTTTCCATTTCTTCTAAACTTAAACCTTCAGCTTGAATATTCTTATCTTCAAGCAAATGATCTAATCTGTATCTCTTCTTACTTACAACGTCTTCAATTAATGGATCCGTAAATGTATCGACGTGTCCACTAGCCTGCCAAACTTTCTGATTCATTAGAATAGATGAATCTAGCCCATAAGCGTTGTGTCTTTTTTTAACGAAAAAATCCCACCATAAATCTTTCACATTATTTTTTAGTGCCACGCCCAAAGGTCCGTAATCCCAAGTACCACTTAGACCACCGTAAATTTCAGATCCAGGGAAAATAAAGCCACGTCTTTTGGCTAAACTAACTATATCTTCTAATGTGACTTTGCTCATATGATTAGATTATAGCGAAAGATAACGCTTAAATATAGATTCAAGTAAATTATTGATTAGTTTTGTGTCCAATTCATCAGATATCTTAAAAACACTTTCAGGGGAATTAGAAAATAATAATCTTAAATATTTAATGCTCTTTACATTGAATCTACCACTGGCACTTTCAATGAAATTCATTTCAGATACATCAAAATTATATTTTTTATTTTGGTCTAATTTATTTAAATTTGAATCTGTTAATAAGTTTGGACTAAAACCACTAATATTTATTAATTTAGATAAAAAATATTGATAACATTGATCTGGATCATTATCGTTTGAATTTAAGAAAGTTAGAGATTCTTTTAGGAGTTCATAGTAATCGTCGTCAGCATTATCTTCAGTATTTTTATCTATAATTTGTAAATATTTATAAGCAACGTTAATCCTATTTAAATCCTTGGATATTTCACTGAAAAATTCTATTGGCCTGGAAGAAACCAAAGTACTAATATCACTCTTCCCTTTAATAAATACGATTTCGTTTACAGATAAAAGTTCTATGCCAGCTGCAAGTTTAGACTTAATCTTCCTAGAACCTTTGGCCATTAGCGTTAATTTTCCATCATCTTTTGTAATAACGTTAACTATTCGGTCGCTTTCAGAGTAATTAATTCTAGATAAGACAATTGCGAACGTTACTTGATTCCTCATATAATCTGACTCACTAATTTATTTGCTGAGATATCTGGCTTGTAAAATATCTTAGAGATCATAAGATCTTTTTTGAAGTTACCAAATCTCTTAATCAAGTGCTCTTCCCTAACCATACTGATAATATAAATTTTGGATTTATCTAAATCCGAATATGATCTGATTTCATAGATCAATTCGAAACCTGAATTCTTAGGAATTTCTATGTCCATTAATATTACGTCTGGAATATTATCATTAATACTATTCAGCGCACCCTGTGCTCCACTTACAGAATTTACTTCATAGCCAGAGCTTAAAAAAATTTTTGCATAAATTGCCCTAAGTACATTGTCGGGCTCTACTATTAAAATTCTCATACCTCAATCAATTGTAATTGCTTTGAAGGATTCATTAAAGTTCCGATGCCTCTTAAATTGTGATGTTTTGATGCAAGTAGGCGCATATCCATATTGCTTAGAAGTTGTTTTGCTATGAATATCCCTGCACTATTGGTATGAGAAAAATCAGGCATTGGCCTCTTTGACGAATTCATGTTTCTAAGGCCCTGATTTAGTATGTTCGAATTAATATTTACGTCCTCAGAATACACTCCAGCAACAAGTCCATATCTAGATCTATGTGAAGCTAGAGTTATAGTCTTACTTTTATCTAGTGACGACATAGACTCAATCATTGCCCATCCTACGCTGATTAATGAACTTTCGAGTGCAACTCTATTTGAAAGCACAGGACCAAAATTATTATTTGAAATTACTTTTAATTTAACGTCGTAATATTTAGCTAATTGCTCTAGTTCGTGCGCAGAATCATAGAGCACTGAGGAAAGTGATAGTGGTTCCAATATCGGATGATTATTAGCAGTAACTGAGCTTAAAATGAAATTATCTATCATTCTAATAGAAAATTTTGCTAGATCCTCAACCTGCTTTAGATCACCTTCTTTTGAAGCAAGACTTAGTTGTGTATTAAGTAATATTTGTAATAATGGAAGGCGGATATTTTCAGCGACTTTTAAAAGTAGCTGATAAGAATCTTCTAATTTGCTCGCCTCGAATTCCAACGAAATACCCTCACTAATTTATCCACCACTTATTAGAGTTAATTATACATTAAGGAGTGAATTTTACGGAAGATAGAATTTTATCAAATTCAGCGCCATAACTACCGCCTTCAGTGAATAATTCTAATGTTTGACCTCTAAGAGGAAGAACTATCATGGTGCCAGTTTTATTGTTGCCTAATTGTCCAGTTAATTTTGTGCCTATTACGCTAGGTACATTGGGAAGACTATAAGGCACAATCTTTACTGTTGTTGGATCAGTGGTTAACCCTCCAAGAGTAGTAGCGTAATCTGATGATGAAATATTAACTCTGAATGCAAAATTAGTAGCGCTAGTGTCGTCAACGCTAGTTAATATTCCAGGATAAAAATAACCATCTAGTAAAGAAGTCTGGGTTGAATCAGATGCTCCAAGAACATAACCACTCCAATTCCTTGGATAATTAAAACTAAGACTTCCGAAAATGGCTGGTCCATTATAGCTTAGGTATGGTGATTCAGATTGCTTCTGGAAATTAGCGGTATCTATTGTTTGCTGAGCAGTTTGAGCCTTAGTTACTGCAGCAGCTATCTGCTGATTTAAGGTACTTTTAGCATTGGACGCATTACTAGTCTGCATAACAGCAAATATACTTACGAACACTAGTAATGCCATAGAGACTATCAATAAAACTAGAGTTACTGCTGCACCATCTTGGTTATGCTTCATCACCTTTAATCCTAAACGATATTTTCTAAAATTTCAAATTACTTAGTTATTTTCTTAATCTTATTTTCTGCATTTTTTAGATAATCTTCTAATTCTGCAATAATCACAGAGCCCCTATCATAAAGCTTTATGGATTCGTCGATATCTAGATTTCCCTCTCGAAGTTTATCTAAAATATCTTCAAGTTCCTGATTTAATTTCTTGTAATCAATATCTTTGCTTTTCATACTATTCCTCTACCTCCATTACCCTTGTTATAACTTTACCTTTATAAAATTTAATCTTTAAAACATCATCTTTCTCTAAATCATCAGAATTCTTAACTAGTTTACCCTCTGAAGTTACGAGCGCAAAGCCTCTTTTTAGAATATTTGTGGGATTATATGCTTTTAATAAATCGTTCTTAGAATCAAGATCATTTTTCATTCTACTAAATTGTTCTTTTAATAAATTATTAATTTCGATCTTGGATTCTGCTATATAATCTTTTTTCTTTTCTAAATCATTTACGATTAAATGAAGTAAGTTCTGTTTAGAGTTTTTTAAATTTTCTAATAAAACTTTACTTTCAGGCACCATTAACTCTGCAGCATTAGAAGGAGTCGATCCTCTTAAATCAGCGACTAATTCGGCTAACGAAACGTCTATCTCGTGCCCAATGGCAACAACTGTAGGAATTTTACTGTCAGCTACTGCCCTAACTAATATTTCTTCATTAAATGCCGCTAGATCTTCGGGACTACCCCCTCCCCTAATTAAAACTAGGCAATCTAGTTTATCAGAAATATTTGAATTAAATTTCTTTATAGCAGCAACTATTTGACTTACTGCTAAATAGCCTTGCACTTGAACATCTATTACATCAATCTCAATTCCTTTATATCTATTCCCTAGGACTTTTATAAAATCATGATAAGCAGCCGACTGAGTAGAAGAAATTAAGCCAATTCTTTTTGGGGGATATGGGATCTGTCTTTTTCTATTAACATCAAATAAGCCTTCTTTTTCTAGCTTGGCTTTTAGTAGCATCGTAGCTCTTTTAATACTTCCCTCGCCTACTAGCTCCACAGCCTCGACTTGCATGCTCATTCCATAAGTCTGATGTAGATGCGGATAACAAAATACTCTTAGCAACATTCCATCTTCTACGGGAAAATTAAGCTGTCTTACTGTTCCAAAAAATCTCACTGTAGAATTATCATCTTTAAGATCAAAATATACCCACTGATTTTTACTAATTTTAAAATTAGCTAATTCACCTTCCACTAAAACTTTTCCAAAATTGTAATCAAAGGTCTGGTTAATTAGTCCGACTAATTCAGATACTTGGATTACTTGAGGAGTGAAATCCATACTAAATTCTTGCACGTTTTTCGTTTATGCTCTTGTGGTAATAATAGAATCCAGGAGGTAGCTGAACTAATGTATTTAGTACTCTGTACATAATTGTTACTGGCAAAGATACGCTTGCAGGTATTCCAGTTGATGCAAGAACTGCAGTCATTAAAGCTTCGTAAATACCAATTCCTCCAGGAAGTACAGATATTAGGCCAGCAAAGTTAGCCACACCGTAAGCCAATATAATCGCACCTAGATTAACAACTTTACCAAAAGCCAGATAGACGACATAAATTACTAATATTTCGGTTAGGTTTGCAAGCAAGGCGTACCAGAAGGGATTTCTTAATCTTTTAAGCTCACTTGTAATAACTTGATAGTTTTCATGAAAATCATTAAATATTTTCTTTGCCTTGTTAATACTAATTAGGCCTTTCTTTCTTCTAAATATCTTCTCAAACAGCCAATTAAGAACCTTAGTTAGGTAGGTAAAGAAAGAATTAATTCTACTTTGGCTTCCAACTATATATCCAAATAAAACTGTAAGAATAAATAAGACCATAGATAATGATCCTGCTACTAGAATTGTTAGATTGCTAACTTTACCAAAAGCAGCCAATAAGAATATTCCAACAAACAATAATACCTCGAAAGATAAAAGAGTTAATATTAGCTTCATTAACTGAATTAATGTAGCCTTCGCTCCGGAAACCTCTTCATTCTCACTTACCTTAACGCCGAAATAAGATATTCCAGTTACTCCCCCGCTTGGAAAAAGATGATTTATTAAATTTAATTCCAGTGAAGCCTTAAATAAATAACCATAACTCAATTTATTGCCAACAATCTTAAATAGATTTTGATACATTTTAGTTTGTGCATGGTAATTAAGAATCTCAATCGGAATAATTAATAGCAGCGCCCACGAATTTACATTTTTAAGATTTTCAATTGTTGTAGCAATCTGATCACGAAGGAAATATATCAATGAAAAAAGCGCCAGAATGGACAATATATTTATTATCAATTTCCAGTTCTTCGGCAACATTGTTTTTTTCTTCATAAATATATTCTATATTATACAAGTTCTTATGTATCTAATGGTATAGTAGTTTTATAATGAATTCTTTAATAATACTAGGAAGACAAACAGATTTAGCAATTGCAGAGCTAGAAAGTCTATACGGCAATGACTCAGTAAGTGAAACTGAAAGCAATGTAGCAACCTTGAATATTGAAACCGAGTCTATAAAATTTGAAAATTTAGGCGGCAGCATCAAGCTAGCTAAAATTTACGGCGAATTTGAATATGGTAAAAACAATCTATATAAAACTATTCAGAATACAGCCGAAGAAATTGCATCAGAAATGCCTGAAGGAAAAATTATCTTAGGTCTTTCCTTCTACAATATCTCAATTCAATCTAGAGATATTACTAAACACGGAATGCTTATTAAGAAAACTCTAAAGAAATCCGAAAGATCAGTAAGACTTATTCCTAACCAAAAAGCATTCTTAAACAGCGCATCTGTATTTCACAATAAACTAACCTCAGTTCACGGACTAGAATTAATAGTTGCTAAAATCGGCAATAAATTCGTAATAGCACGAACCACTAACGTCCAAAATATAGAAGCTTATAGAGAAAGAGATCAAGAAAGACCATTCCGAGACTCTAAGATAGGAATGTTGCCTCCTAAATTAGCTCAAATAATAATTAATCTAGCTAGAGGACAACAACCAATCAGCGACTCATCTACCCTACTAGATCCTTTTTGTGGGAGTGGAGTAGTTCTTCAAGAAGCAAGTTTAATGGGGCTAAATGTCATGGGCACTGACTTAAACCCTAAAATGGTAGACTTCTCAACCAATAACTTAAAATGGCTTAAGGAAAAATACCCAAATATTAAGTCGCCGCTCTTAGTAAAAGTCGAAGATGCGACAATAGCAAAATGGTCTAATTTTAATTTTTTAGCGGCTGAAACCTACCTAGGACAACCTTTTAGCTATGCGCCAAGCAGAGACGTATTAGAGCAAGAAATATCTAACGTAAATATGCTACTAAAGAAATTTCTTAAGAATCTACATGAACAAATTGATGAAAATACCGGAATTTGTATTGCAGTTCCTGCATGGAATGATAGAGATAAATTTATTTCCCTACCCCTTATTGACCAAATTGAAGATATGGGGTATAATTTTGTTAATTTAAAGCACATAAGTGCAAAGCAGTTATTTTACTCAAGAGAAGATCAAATTGTTGTAAGACAACTGTTAGTAATTAAAAGGAAGTAAGAAAGATATGTCACACGTCAAAGCCGGCGGTACCGCCAAGAATGTTCACGACTCACCTGGTCAACGATTAGGTGTTAAAGTTTATGCTGGATCAAAAGTTAATAACGGCCAAGTTATCGTAAGACAAGTCGGTATGACCAAAAGAGCTGGTGAAGGTACTTCATTAAGCAAAAACTTTACAATTCACGCTGCTAAAGATGGCGTAGTTGCTTTCGAAAAAAGAAAAGTTCGAACTTTCAGCGGCCGAAGCGTACGAAGAACTTTCGTTACTGTAAAATAATTACACTCTACTATTGAAAAAATATCATTTTTGTGATATATTATTGTTAATAAATTAAAACAAAAATGTTAGAACAAAATATAGAAATTCAAGAAAACCCTACACAACCTGAGTTTGTTTATCCTCAAACTGAGCTTTATAGAAAAATTGAATCTAATTCCCTTTCAGAAGTTGAATCTAATAAATTAGAACGTGCTGCGGAATTATTCAAACACAACGAAGAATCAAAAAATACTTATCCTAAGATCACCGATAAAACTGAGACTAAGGCACTAGATAGAATATCCATATTCAGAAATTCATCCGAAAAGTTCAATACCCTATTGTCTCAAGTTGAAAGCACCAATCCAGGAATCGATCAAAGTAAATTATTAGAAATTATTAGAGAAAATGACGAATTTCGTACTGAAATAGGACTAATTATTCAAGATTCTATTTCTAATCTATGGACCGAAAACAAATTACCTGAAAGATTAATGCTAAATAGTGAAAAAAATCCAAGACTTAAAAAAACCAATGAAGTCTTTGGTCTTAGAAGCCAAGAATACTCTGCCCAGCTAGCTCTTAGTATGTTAGATGGGTCATTCGATGATGAATATCATGGTGACGGACCTATAGATATAGGACCAACCGGAAAAGTTATTAGCGGACAACACCGTGCCGGTGCCCTAATGGCTATAGGAGATTGGAAGATCTAATTAAGCTCTTGCTTAACTTTTTGAACCACGTCAGCAATTGTAATTTCGGACTTTATAAGATAGTCGTCAGCTCCTAGCTTCATAGCTTTATCCATATCAATTTCCTGACTCAGTGCAGATAGTACTATAATTTTTAAGTCCTTTGTCTGGGGAGTATTTCTTAATATATCTAGAACATTAAACCCATCAACTTTAGGCATCATAATGTCTAGCAATATAATATCTGGCTTGTAATTCAGGGCTGCAGTTAAGGCATCCTCACCATTTCCAACTCTTCTAATATCAAAACCTTCGGCTTCAAATCTAGTCACATAGACATTAGACAATGATTCATCGTCTTCAACTAATAACACTTTGTATTTAGAATTTGTATTAGTATCCATAAGCACTATATTAACTCTAGATTGAACTAAAAACAAACTATTTAGATTCAATCATGGCTCTAATGAAGCCATCAAACAATGGATGGGGCCTAGTTGGCCTGCTCTTAAATTCAGGATGATACTGACTTGCTATAAAGAATGGGTGATCAATTCCCTCAATGACTTCCACTAGACCATTATCTGGATTAATTCCTGAAGCTCTTATTCCCCACTTCTCAAATCTTTCAACATACTTAGGATTACATTCACCCCTATGTCGATGTCTTTCAATTATTGAACTCTTTTTATAAAGTTTTTGAGCAAGACTGCCTTTTGCTAGGTCACAAGGATAATCACCTAGTCGCATAGTTCCTCCGGTCATTTCCATATTTTCTTGACCTTGCATCGTAATAATAACTTGGCTTCTACTGTTTGGATCTAACTCAAAAGTAGTAGCATTCTTAACTCCTTTTTCTCTAGCAACTGCAATAACCGCCATCTGTAAGCCAAGACATATACCTAGGAATGGTTTCTTTTGATTGAACGCATAAGTTGCAGCCTTTATCTTACCTTCAAGACCTCGCTGTCCAAAACCTCCAGGAACCAATACGCCGTCATATTCATCTAACTCTTTATCTAAATCTTTCTTTCCGTCATATTTTGAAGCATCAATCCAAGAAATATTTACCTTTACATCATTCCACATAGCCGCAGAACGCAACGCCTCAAATACAGACATGTAAGTATCTGAATTATCTAAATATTTAGCTATAAAGGCTAGGTTAATTTCTTTGTAATCTGAATTTGTAGCTTTCTTCACCATCTCTTTCCAAATTTTTAGATTTGGCTTAGCAGATTTTAATTTTAATTTCCTAGAAATAACATTAGCTATACCAGTTTCTTCTAGAGTTAAAGGAACCTGATAAATACTCTTTGCGTTTGGTAAAAGAGCTATCGCCTTTGGCTCTACTCCAGTGAATAAACTGAGCTTTTCTTTAACAGATTCATTTGCTGGCCTCTCGCTTCTAGCAACTAGAATATCTGGTTGGATGCCTAGGCCTCTTAATTCTCGGACAGAGTTTTGAGCTGGTTTAGTTTTAGTTTCATTCGAAGCCTCTAAGTATGGCAAATAGACCAAATGAACATATAGGCAGTTACTCTTACCGACTCTAAGACCGAGTTCTCTAATAGCTTCAATAAAACTAAGTGACTCATAATCTCCAACCGTACCACCAATTTCGACAATATGAACATCAAAGCCTTTACCTGCTTCTTCAATATACTCTTGTATGGCGCGAGTTAGATGTGGAATGATCTGAACATCATCACCTTTGTATTTACCGGCTCTTTCGTCCTCTATTACCCTTCTGAGCACACGACCAGACATTAGTGAACTCTTTTGAGTAAGTTCCTGATCAATAAATCTTTCGTAATGTCCTAAATCCAAGTCAGTCTCGGCGCCGTCTTTAGTTACAAAACATTCGCCATGCTCTCTAGGATTCAGAGTGCCTGCATCAACATTTAAATAAGGATCACATTTTTGTAGATTTACTTTGAATCCACGAGATTTTAGGAGGTTAGCAATTGAGGCGGCGGTGATACCTTTACCGAGCCCGGATATTACCCCACCAGTAACAAAAATAAATTTTGTTGGTTGTTTACCCAAACTAATCCCCTTTTTGTATTCCTTAATCCTACATTAGTATTAGCGTTTTTGACAAGTTTATTTTGTAGTCAAATAATCTATAGCTGAATTAAGTTGTGTATCGTTGTTGTTTTGCACATCCGTATCGCTAAGAGTAACAGTCTTGTCTGGCGTTATTCCTAATTTATTAATGTTCTTACCATTAGGCCTGTACCAACTAGCAACGGTAACCTTAAGTTGTGATCCGTCTGGGAAATTAATTAATTGCTGCACGACTCCCTTACCATAGGATTTTTCTCCTATAACATATGCGGCATTATTATCTTTAAGTGCACCAGTAAGAATTTCACTAGCCGAGGCACTACCACCGTTTATTAGAATAGCAGTAGGTATTCCTTTGAGCGTTTGATTGCCATTTGAATAGTAGCTATTTAAAACTACATCTCCGCGTTTTTCTTGAAGCACCAAATCATTTTCTGGCAGCCATAGGCTCGCTACATTAACGGCTGCATCGAGAAGACCACCTGGATTATCTCTTAGATCTAATATTATTTTACTTACCTTATTGTCTGCAAAATAATTAGCCGCTTTATTAGCTAACTCAGTAGTATTGTTTCCAAATGTAGTTATCTTCAAGTATCCTATATTTCCGTCTAGAATCTTATATGTGACAGTTGGTATAGAAATTTGCTGTCTAGTTAGAGTGAAGCTCAGATTATTATTGCCCCTAACTATACCAAGAGTTACTTTAGTACCTGCTGTTCCTCTAATTTCATTAACCACTGCATCTATACTCATACCTGAAGTGCTCTTAGAATCTACACTAGCGATTATGTCTAGTGATTTTATTCCAGCTGTTGCAGCTGGAGCGCCATCGATAGGAGAAATTACTTGAACGTTTCCAGATGCGTCTTTACCTAATTCAATTCCAACACCACTTATGGATTGATTGAGTTCATTATTGAAATCCGCAGCCTCTTTAGGTGTGAAGTAAGCTGTATATGGGTCTCCAGTTGATTCTGCTAATCCATGCTTTAGTCCATCGAGAATTTGTGTTGATGTTAGATTATTATAATAATTATTTTTTAGAGCTTGGTAAACTTGGTCTAAACTGCTGTAGTCTAGATGACTTGGAAGTCCAGTAGTAGCACTCTTCCCTCCAATATTAATAGTACCGTTTCCGAAAAGAACTCCTAGATAAAAAATAAATACTCCAATAACTAAGAATACAGCGTATTTTGCGTTTCTTTTGTTATGTAGAAACTTTTTTATTTTAATTTCAAAACCCTTAAACATTAGATTTATTTTACTAAAAATATGAAGATCTTACTAATAGATTATTGCCATTGTTGGAAATGTATAAAGTACAAACCGCTGGTTGATCTTGTAGCTACACTATATTGGCCGGTTAGATTTGCATTATACTGACTAACTGTAATAGTACCGTCACCATTAACAGACTCAACATACATTGCATGTCCAACGTCACCAGCATATCTATATGTTCTAGGCCTAATTGCAATATCTCCAACGTGAGGAGTTTGATCTACTGGAATTCCATAGTTACTAGCATCATCTATCCATTGGTATGCATTACCAACACCACCCCAATATGGCATATCGTATTTAACTTTTCCTTCCATATATTCTTGGTGTACTTTAAATGCCGCATAACTTACACATTCCCGGTTAAATAATCCCCAATTGTCGAACGTATTATCCTGAGGCATTTCACATCCCCATATTCCTTGTGGACCTTGAGCTTGTCCAGGATATCCACCACCACATACACCGCTATAACTTACAATTGAACCTGCAGGCGTGTTAAGTGCGGCTAATTGACTTCTAAGTTGAGCTATTGAAGCATTATTTGAAGCCAATTGTTGATTGTATTGGTCCTGTTGCTGCTGATTATATGATAATAATTCTGTTTGCTGATTTCTTGATGCAGTTAATTGATTTTGCTGAGTAGTCTGTATAGCAAGAAGTTGATCTACCTGTGACTTCTGAGTTTTTAATTTAGCCTGTAAGGCATTTATCTCGTCTAATGTTTTCTGAATTGAATCACTAATTGCATTTCTATAAGTAGCAGCATTTACGTAATCACTTAAATCTTTACTGCTAGCTAATTGCTCCAACGTTGTCATGCTGCCATTAACGTAAGTACTCTTAACATCACTCGCTAGAACAGTTTTTTGCTGATCAAGCTTATTTTGATTCTGAGTCATTTGACTTTGTATGCTGGCTTGAGTGGCAAGATTCGCATTGATTTGAGTTTGTATTCCAGTAATTTGCTGCTGAAGTATTGCAAGTGCCTGCTGATAATTTTGTGCCTGCATTTGAAGTGAACTTACACTACTACTGTTCTGTGCATTCTGAGAATTTAGGTTGTTAATTTGCGCCTGACAATCTGAAACCGTAGAGCAAGTTGCGGCCATTGTCTTAATAAAATAAAAAGAAAAAGTTGAAAAAACAAAAGTAAAAACAATTGCAATCAACTGAATTCTTTTAGTTTTTCGAATGTTTAATTTAAATATATTCATAATTTTTATTTTATATTTATATAGATAATCATATAATATACACCCCTGAATTGCAATAATTCTTAAGCTTATTTTACTTTATTTTTGAGATATCTACGAGTAGCAACTGCCGAGCTAATTGAACCTATCAAAATACCTATAGTTAATTGAGCTAATAGTATTACCCAGAAATGAGATTTGTAGAATTTATCAGTATAAGAAATATCGAATAATCCAAAACTTGAAGCTTGAAGCGTATTAGACGATCCAATAAATAATATATAGATTGCTGAGATTGAAAGTAATGCAGAGAGTATTCCATAAACCACTCCTTCTACAACGAATGGTCCATGAATGTATGACTTATATGCACCAAGTAAGCGCATAATCTTAATCTCTTCTCTTCTATTGAAGATTGCCATTCTGATTGTATTAAAGATTATTATTACGGACACAAAAGAGAATATTAAAACTGCTGCTACACCAGATTCTTTTATAACTTTGGTTGCTTTAGCAATTTTATCTATTGCCTGCTTCCTATCTCCAGAATATGATGTTCCGGACTGAGGATCTTGTAGTGCTACATATTGTGGCTGATCTATAAAATCTTTAATCTGCTGAATATTATTTATATCGTTAGGAATAATTTCAATACTTGCAGGCAATGGATTGTTGGTTAGGTTGGCCGCATTTATTAGTGTCTGATTTCCGGCATTGTCTTGCTTATATTGTGCGAGGGCTTGAGCTTTAGATATATACTTAACATTCTTTACATTTGCTCGTCCTCTTAGATGAGAGATAAAATCATCTACAGTATTTTGACTAACTCCATCCTTAAGATAAATAGAAATATTAACTTTGGCGCGTATTTGAGAAATAGTATTATCGAGTGTCGCGCTAGCTAGTAATGAAAACAATATAATTGTTAGAGTTATAGTCATTACAGCAATAGCAGCTGCTGCTAATGACAGGTTTCTGGTAAAACCGATAAGTCCACTCTTAACAATTCTTCCTAAAGTATTAGCTCTTATACTCATATCTTATATCCCGACTTAGCCTTATCGCTATATATCTTACCGTCCTTGATCATCACCACACGTCGCTTTAATTTATCTACAATCTCAGCATTATGAGTAGTTAGTAGCACAGTTGTTCCAAAGCGATTAATTTTTTCTAATACCTTAATAACATCCCAAGCATTAATTGGGTCGAGGTTTCCGGTTGGCTCGTCGGCAATCAAAATTTTAGGCTGTCTAACAAGCGCCCTAGCAATAGCAACTCTTTGACGCTCACCACCACTTAGTTGGCTAGGCATACTTTTTTCCTTATCAACAAGATTAACAATTGCAAGAACTTTAGGTACTGTTTTTCTGATCTCTTCATTCGAAGCTCCAACTATTTCTAGAGCAAAAGCTACATTTTCAAAAACATTTTTATTTGGAAGTAATTTAAAATCTTGAAAAACAACTCCAATCTTTCTTCTAAGTAAAGGTATTTTTCGATCTTTTAATTTATCGTAATCTATTCCACCGACAACTATTTTACCGCTGGTTGGCTTCTCTTCCCTTGTTAATAATTTTAGAAGCGTAGTTTTACCTGCACCACTTTGACCAACAATAATAACAAACTCCTTAGGCTCTACATGAAGACTAATCTTATCTAAAGCAGGAGCTGATGTCTTTGGATATGTTTTGGTAACCCTGTCTAACAATATCATCAGAAATTATTATATCAGATTAATGCTTATCTTTAAGACTGATATTCTTTTCGAGGAAAGAATCGATTAAGTCATCTAGGTTTCCATCAAGAATACTTTCAGGGTCAGATGTTTCATAACCGGTTCTTAAATCCTTAACTTGCTTATAAGGATGTAGCACATAAGATCTAATTTGATTTCCCCATTCCGCAGATAAATTTGGTCCTTTTAATTCGGATAGTTTTTCAACATGCTGCTCTTTTTGCAGATGAGCTAACTTAGCTTTCAATATATTCATAGCTAGTTCCTTATTCTGAACTTGAGATCTTTCATTCTGTATAGATACACTAAGCCCCGTCGGAATATGAGTAATTCGAACAGCTGAATCAGTAGTATTAACACTTTGGCCGCCATGTCCACCTGCCCTATAATAATCAATCTTTAATTCATTTTCATCCAATTGTAATTCTTTTGGTAAATCTATTTTTGGAAGAACTTCTACTTTTGCAAAACTAGTCTGTCTTAAATTATCTGAATTAAAAGGACTAAGCCTTACAAGCCTGTGAACTCCGTCTTCACTTTTCAAATTACCAAATGCGTATTTTCCAGAAACACTAAAACTCACAGACTTAATTCCAGCTTCATCGCCTTTACTCTGATCAATCATTACGACTTCATATTTTTTCTTTTCTAAAAATCTTAAATACATTCTCATTAACATCTCGGCCCAATCCTGGGCATCGGTTCCACCCGCTCCAGCATAAATACTCATAATTACATCAGAGCTATCGTATTCCCCACTATATCTAAGGTCAGATTTTAATAAATTAAATTTTTTCAATAATTCATCATATGAACCATTTAAGCTCTCGTTCATTTCTTCATCGGAAATATTAGCTAATTCAAGTAGATCATTGGTTTCGTTAACTAGCTCATTCCATGGCTCAACAGTACTTTTTAATTTACTTATTTCTTGCATTACGCCCCTGGCCTTTTCATTGTCTTTCCAGAAGTCTTGATCTTGAGAATCTTTGTCTAGAGTTTCTAACTTATGATTTAAATCATCAATTCTAAGAGCAGTTTTAACGTCATTGATTTCCTTTTGAATTTCTAAGTATTTATTTTTTAGATCGGACATTTCTACACCCAAAGAACAGAAATCTGTTCATATAATTGATCAACAAAATCTTTGCCACAATTTCCTAAAACACCAAGGCTCCAAATATCTTCTGAGAACATTTTATTACAGACATCAATTATTTCTTCTTTCTTCACACCCTTGATTCTGTCGGGAATTGAATAGCTATCATTTACGATTTTATCGAAAAAAAACTTTCCAGAATAACCATCAAGAGTAGCATCAACGGTTTGATCTGAACGCTGATATCTACCTAGTGCATATTGCTTTGTGGCTTCAATATCTTGTTCTGTAATGTCTCCGCGTTTAACTTTGGATATTTCACTAATAATTATATTAAGATATTCAACAGCATTCTTTTCAGAAACCTGAGCACCAAACCACCAATTAGAAGAATTCTTATTATATGTATATGCACTGCTCATATCGTAAAGTATTCCTCGCTCCCTAGCAGTGCCTAGTATCTTAGAATAAATTGTTTCTGACAGATAGGTATTCAAAAGAATCAGAGCTTCAGTCTCTTTATCATCAAGCCTGGAATTGATATATGTGTCTAGATACATATATATGTTTTCTACAGAATCATTTTTAATATATATTGGTCCTTCTGGCTTAACTGGCTTTTCATTGGGAAGATCAAACATTTTCTTTCCAGTAGGCAAATCCATACCTTCGAGCATTTCAATAAGCTGTTTCTTCCTTCCTGGAGTTATATTACCTGCAATCGCGAAGCGCATATTTTTTGTAAAATGAGTTCGATTAAAATGATCCCTGATGTCTTCTAGTGATACATTCTTTATTCTTTTTAGTCTATCCTGATCTGCCATAGCTAAATAACCTACAGCTTTTCTAACTTCAATACTTAATCTTCTAAAATGATTGTTTGATCTAGCACTTAATTCTTCTTCTACATTTCCATATTCAGATGCAAATTCATCCTTAAGAAATAAAGGCTTAGTTATTGCTTGAAGCAATAATTCAAAAACTCTATCCCACTCAAAGTCAGCACATTCAACTTCGTAAGTTATGTCATAGATTCCAGTGGAGGCATTAGAATATGCTCCATTCTTTTCCATCTCGGCATGAAAATCTCTTGAGCTTGGAAATAACTCATTTGCACCTAGCAGTACATGCTCCATCAAATGCGGAACTTCCCATTGTTCAGGATTTACTAAATATTCACCTGCCCTAAAATAAATATCATAATCAAATACCATTGCATCTGGCACATGAATAAATAAACCTTCAGCTCCATTTTTAAGAGTAATCTTCTCTACGGTATGCTTCATTACTTCTTTCTTCTTTTAGCTTGTTTTTTTCTATTTCTCTCGTTCTTTCTAGCTTTTCTAAGATTATCTGTCTTCTTTTTTGCGGCAGCATTATTCTTCCTCTTAAAATCGCCTTCATCAAATTCTTTTTGATTATCAATAATCTTGTTAGCATTCTCAACTGAAGACCTAGCTGCTAGAGTTAGCTCGGTTTCCATAGCTTTATTTAGCTCATCTTCGCCTACTGGTTCTGCAAAGTATAGAGACTTAACAACTTCTTGTCTTAAGTTTGCCTGCATTTGGTCGAATAAAATTTGACCACGTCTTCTGTATTCTACTAGTGGATCCTGTTGTCCAACACTTATCCAGTGAATACCCTCTCTAAGGTGATCCATGTTCTCAAGGTGCTGCATCCATAGATTATCTAATACCTGTAGATAGATTTCTCTTTCCACTTTGTGCATGATATCTCTACCGAATAATTCAATCCTTGTCTCATATAATTTAGTAGCTTCATCGTGAAGTATATTCTCGAAATTGTCTGCTTCTGAATCGAATATTTTATCCAAAGTTTTGTCGTCAAATGGAAAACTATTCTTAACAATATCTTCAAAAGCATCAGTAGTTAATTCTGGAGAAGACATCAAGGCTTTAATTTCTTCATCAATAAATATTTTAATTCGCTTAGAGATATCTTCAGATCGAAGAATTTCTTTTCGCATCGCATAGATAGCTTTACGGTGCCTGTTCATTACGTCGTCATACTGAACGACATTTTTTCTTTGATCAAAATGAAAGCCTTCAACTTTCTTTTGAGCGCCCTCTAGGGATTTTGAGATAATTCTATTCTCAATTGGAACGTCATCATTCACATTAAGCCTAGTCATTACTCCAGCAATTCTTTCACCACCGAATATTCTCATTAAGTCATCTTCAGTACTTACGAAGAATTGTGATTCACCAGGATCTCCCTGTCTTCCAGAACGTCCTCGAAGCTGATTGTCTATTCTTCTTGATTCATGTCTTTCAGTACCAAGAACGAACAAACCTCCTAATTCTTTCACGTCATCGCTTAACACAATGTCTGTACCACGACCTGCAATGTTTGTTGCAAGAGTAACTGCACCCTTCTGTCCAGCTTTTGCAACAATACTAGCTTCTCTTTCATTATTTTTAGCATTTAAAACTTGGTGAGGAATACCGGCTTTATTAAGAAGTGCGCCTAAGTATTCATTCTTTTCAATAGATACAGTTCCTAGTAGTACTGGCTGCCCTTTTGTATTCAATCTCTTAACTTCTTTAACGATTGCATTAAATTTACCTTTTTCAGTTCTATAAATTCTGTCAGATCTGTCTAATCTGGCAATCTTTCGATTTGACGGAATATCTATTACGTCTAGTTTGTAAATTTGGTGGAATTCTTCCGCTTCTGTCATTGCTGTTCCAGTCATTCCAGATAGTTTTTCATAAAGTCTGAAGTAATTCTGGAATGAAATTGTTGCAAGAGTCATACTTTCCTGTTGAACTTCTACTCCTTCTTTTGCTTCTATAGCTTGATGCAATCCTTCATTGTATCGTCGTCCAGCAAGCAATCTTCCTGTAAATTCGTCCACAATAACAACTTCACCTTCTTTGGTTACTACATAGTCTTTGTCTCGATGGAAAAGCGCTTCAGCTCTTAAAGCCTGCTGTAAGTGATAAATAGTTCTGATATGCTCAGAACCATATAGATTCTTAATACCAAGAATTTTTTCAATCTTATTTATACCCTTATCGGTTAGAATAACTGTTTTTCTCTTTTCATCAGTTTCGAAGTGTTTATTCTTCTCAAGCTGTCTAACAACCTTAGAAAATTGAGTATATGCAACACCAGAAGTAACGCTCGGCGCACTAATAATCAAAGGTGTTCGGGCTTCATCGATTAAAATAGAGTCTACCTCGTCAACTATTGCAAAGTTTAAATCTCTCTGTCTAATTTGATCCACTTCTCGAACCATGTTATCTCTAAGATAATCGAAACCAAATTCATTGTTTGTTCCATATGTAATGTCTGCATCGTAAGCTTCTTTTCTAGTACATGGTCGTAAGTGCTTAAATCTTTCATCTTCATGGTCATTATTTGTGAATTTTTTATCAAAAATATAGCTTTGGTCGGCAATAATTACACCTGTGGTTAATCCAAGAAAGTCATAAACCTGTCCCATCCAACCAGCATCTCGTTGTGCTAAGTAATCATTCACGGTAACTACGTGAACACCCTTACCGGTAAGCGCATTTAGATAAACTGGAGCTGTAGCAACTAATGTCTTTCCTTCTCCGGTTCGCATTTCAGCTACACTACCTTCATGAAGGGCCACGCCACCAATAAGCTGAACATCAAAGTGTCTTTGCTTTAATGATCTAGATGCGGCTTCACGCACCACCGCAAAAGCGTTAGGTAAAATCTCGTCTAAGCTTTTCTTCTTGAGTTGTTTTTTTAATACTTCAGTCTGCTCTTTTAGTTCTTTATCTTTTAATTTTTCGTATTTAGGTGCTAATAGATTAACTTTATCAACTATTTTACGTAATCTCTTTACTGTTCTTGCCTGTGGGTCACCCAGAATCTTCTTGAATACTACATTCATATTATTAAAAACAACTCCCCTTCAATAAGATAATTATTATTTAGATATTATACTCTATAAATATTAATTTAGATTAGTCTTTTTTTATTTTAGATCGCATTTTAGCTATTTTGGCAGGTTCATGCTCTTCTTTGTATTTTCTAATTTGAGTTTTCAATTTTTCTTCAACTATATCGATGGCAGCAAACATATTTATGGTGCTATCTTTTACCACTAATTTCGCTTTTGGTACATTTAAAATTAATTCACAAGTTGAGTGATTTACTGTTTTTCTATCATCAGTAAGTATTACTTCTAAATGCGCGGAATCTTTAGCGTGCTTGGGTAAATATTTATCAAGTTTTCCGAGTTTTTTTGAAATATATTTAGTTACTTTTTCATCAATCTCGTAATTTCTTCCACTAATATCAATATTTTCGATCATTTCTACTCCTTATTTAAGTCTACAAATATTCAACATTGCCCATATATTTCTTAAGAATATCTGGGACTTTAACTCTACCTTCAGCGTCCTGATAATTTTCTAAGATAGCTATAGGAATTCTACTTAAAACTAAAGCAGTGGCGTCATTTGTGTGAACCAGCTCATTGCCTTCACCATTATTTTTCTTATATCTGGTCTTAAGTCTTCTGGCTTGAAAATCTGTAAGATAATCTGCTGAGTGTGTTTCTCTGTATTGATTTTGACTTGGTATCCAAGTATTAATATCTACGCCTCTTGCATTAGGGAAGCCAATATCTGCGGTGCACTTCTGTATCACCTGATAAGGCAAGCCTAGTTCAGATAATAAATATTCTTGTATGGCTATCATTAATAAATGTTCATCTTTTGAACTTTCAGAATTTGAGAATGTTTCCATTTCAAGTTTGTCGAATTGATGGGTCCTAAAAATCCCTTCCATATCTTTTCCGTATGTACCAGCTTCTCTTCTAAAGGAAGTGCTGTATCCAATATATCTAATTGGTAGTTCATTCTCTGGAAGTAATTCATCTTTATACATAGAACAAAGACTGTGCTCTGCGCTAGCGTTTAGCCAAAGATCATCATTCTCAATTTTATAAGTTACTTCTTCCGCATTTAGTCTTCCGGTAGCTTCGTAAGTTGGAGTATTTATGAGTGCTGGAGGTATAACTGGAACGAATGCTTTAGTTGAAACATTAAGATTATTTTCTTTTACTAATTTAGAGATTACCTCTTCGTTAGATAATTCATTCATAACAAATTGAACTAGCGCAAATTGCAACTTAACCATTGGTCCTTTTATATATGCAAATCTAGAACCGGCTACTTTAGCCGCTCTAGTTTTATCTAGCCAACCATTAGCTTCAGCTATTTCAGCGTGACTCTTAGGCTTAAAATCGAATTTAGTTGGATCGCCGTTAGTCTTAATAATTACATTTTCATCTTCGGAAGCTCCAACGGGAACATCATCTTCAGCAAGATTAGGGATTTTAGATAGCAATGCATTCAATTGCAATTCTATATCGACATACTTGTGCTCTAAATCGGACAATTCCTCTTTTAATTGTCTTCCTTTTTCTAATTGATCATCACTTGGCTTAGTGCCCTTAAAGCTATCATTAAGCTCATTTCTACTTCGCCTTAATTCTTCTACTTTATTCAGTAGCTCAAGTCTTTCTTTATCAAATCCAACAATCTGATCTATATCTATATCGTAGCCTTTTTGCTTAGACTTTGTTTTAACTAATTCAGGATTTTCTCTAAGTATTTGAATATCTATCATTTATGGGTATATTTTAACACTTTTTTATTAATTTTTCTTCTTGCCCTGTATTGTGTCGATGGTATATTGAGTTCGCATTTTCGCATATTCACAGAACTCACAAACTCCACCCATAGCACCTTTACCTACCGCAGGCATTTCACCTTCTAGACATTTCTTAATTTCTTTTAATGTAGGATCAATCCATGAATCATTTCCATTATGAGTAAGGAATTTGGTTTTAAATTCTAATTTATCGCCAAATTCATCTAGGTCCATTCTTGCATTGGTGTATATGAAAACTGTTAAATCATTTACCTTGAAGCCCAGTCTTCTAAGAAGCCATTGGTAGACCTCTACTTGCCGTTTATAACTAAGCTGCCATTCGGCATCAAGACTAACTTCACTAGTTTTTGAAGTTGCCTTGTAGTCTACAACTATCAATTCACCATCCGAATTAATCCATACATCATCAATTGCGCCAAATACTTCTAGGTTTGTTTCTTCGTCAACCACTCTAAGACCCTTGAAATTTTCTCGCCAAATTTCTAAATCTTCATGATAAAAAGGAATTGCGTCCAATTTGTTGGCTTTCATTATCGGGTGTGGAGTTTTAGAGCTCCTGTAAGAATCGAATTCTTTTTTAAATAATTCGTCTACTGCTTTATTTAAGCTAAAAGGAGGCCCTGATGGTCTTTTGATTTTTAATCTTGTATCCAACCAAAAACATCTAGGACACTGCACAAATAATTCGATCTTAGATCTACTTATAGCATACTTTTTAGTCTGTCCTGGCTTATAGGCCTCTGAGTAACTTCTCATGATTTTATCCATTCTTTTAATACAGTATTTAAATCTGCAGGTTTATCTACTAATTTATAGTTTGGATATTTAGAAAGCATTTTAAGGCTATTAAATCCCCAGCCCACTCCAATAAAATTAAGTCCGACTTTGCTTGCCGCAATCGCATCACGAGCTTCATCTCCAATATATATTGCGTCATTTAACTTAATCTTCTTATCGGCCACAAGACTCTTTAGGGCTCGGGACTTAGATAATAGACCCACGTTACCTTGAACGTCGTTGAAATAAGTCTTCAGATTATGCTTATTTATAAATTTATTTATATTATCTTCACTATTACTGCTCAATATCATTACATTTACCGGCTGTTTGCTTAGGCTCACTAGCATATCTTTGATTCCATCAAAAAGTTCCAACTTATCGATTTTTCTAGACATTTCTTTTCTGCCAAGAGCAACCAGAAAAGGCCATTTAAACTTACTTATTTCTAATCCTTTAGCAATTTCAATAATAGTCTTTTCCTTAAAGTCATTTAATTCTCTTTCTTCAAAAGAATTATGGCCCGTAAGTCTACCAATTATGCCAACAACTACAGAATAAGAATCTGCAATAGTCCCATCAAAATCAAAAATTATAGTCTTCACTCTTAATATATTAACAGATTATTCTAATTCGCTAATCTGTTTATGATTCAAACCAAAATAATGCGCCATTTCATGCCATATGGTGTGTCTAATATTTGAGTATAAATTTTTTTCATCACTACTTATATTCTCCAATGGTATTTTGAAAAGAGTTATTTTATCGGGCATAATTTTCGAAGCACCCTGTCTTTGACTTAAGGGCACCCCCTCATAGAGACCCAACAATGTTTGAAAAGGATTTAGATTCGAATTAATCCTCTGCTCTTCAGACGGTAAATCATCGAACAGAATTGCTACATTCTCAACTGCCTTAGTGTGAGTTTTAGGTAATGAATCTATAGCTTTATCTATTAGTTCTTGAAAAATTTGATCACTTACCTGATACATTATTTAAATAATTCAGGATAAATACTCTTCGTTACGGAATCAATCTCATGTCTTAATTGAGGGAAAGGCACACCTTCTCTAGCTGTAACACCTTCTAAACTCCAGAAGAATCGCTCAGAATAACCCCAACCACAAGTTGGAGGCATTCCATATTCAAGCATTTCTACAAAGTCTATATCTAACATTTGCGCTTCTTCGTCGCCCTTATCTCTTAGGGATTGCTGTTCAATAAATCGGTTAAATTGTTCAATTGGATTATTTAACTCAGAATATCCATTACCCATTTCTGTGCCTGCAATAATTGGATGGAATCTTTGAGACACCTTTGGATTAGATGGATCAACTTTAGCTAGCGGAGAGATTTCTACAGGTTCAAATATTAGCCAGAAAGGTCCATCAGATCTTCTTCGAATTATTTTCCATACGCTATCTAAGGCCCTGTTCACATTAAGCGGACCGTCTAATTCAACTTTATTTTCTTTAAGAATTCTCTTCAATTGATCTAGATTGGGATTAAATACATCTACATCAAAATTTTTCTTCATAATATCTGCATATTCAATTCTTGGCCATTTTTGGTCTAAATCTACATCAAAATCGCCTATCTTAAATTTTAGAGTTCCCCAAGTCTCCTGGGCAACATACTTCATAAGTCCTTCATAAAATTCTATGCCATCATTATAGTCTTGGTAGGCAGCATAACTTTCCATAGCAACATGCTCTGGAAGATGTTCGTCTGAATAATTCTCGTTTCTGAATCTAGGCCCTATATCAAAAACTCTTTCATAACCTGCTCCAATTAGTCTCTTGAGCGGTAATTCATGACTAATTCTTAGGAAGAAATCTGAATCTAATGCATCCATATGTGTTACAAATGGTTTTGCATCAGCTCCTCCAGTAGTGTGTTCTAGAACTGGAATGTTTACTTCTAAGAAATTGTGCTTATTAAGATACTCCCTAGTTGCTTGCCAAAACTTAGTTCGACGAACAAATCTTTCTCTAACCTCTTCGTTAACATTCATATCAACATAACGTCGTCTGAGTCTTTCTTCTTTGTTAGAAAATCCATCCTGCTTAGTAGGTAATGCTCTAAGGGATTTGGTAAGTATTCTATAATAATCTACTTCAACGGAAATTTCATCAGTTTTAGTTTTAATTACTTTACCTTTAGCTTCTATAAAATCTCCACTATCTAATAGTGGTAAGTTATTGAAAGATAACTGGCTCTTATCTTTTCCATCTGGATTTTGAACATTGTTTTCACCTAAGAATAATTGAATTTGTCCAGATTGATCCTGAATAACCACAAAAGCAATTTTTCCAAATTTTCTAATATTTTTTATTCGTCCAACGACATCAACTTCTTTTCCAGAGAAATTATCGAAATTATTCAATATCTCTCCAATAACATTAGATCTCGATGAATTAGCGGGATATGCTTCAATTCCTAGACTTTTGAGTTCTTCTAGTTTTCTTAAACGCTCATTTCTTAGTTCTTTTAAAGTAGCCATTTATGCGTTTAGTATACTTTTAAACTGTTATTTATTCAATTTTAAAAATTTTGAATATGTCTTTTTGAATTTGTCTAACTTTGGATTTATAACTATTTGGCAGTAACCATTGCCTGGATTCTTATTGAAATAATCTTGATGATAATCTTCTGCTGGATAAAATTTAGTCAGCTCTTTTAATTCAGTAACAACTTTTCCATCCCAGATATTGTTTACTTCCTTAAGTAAATCTTCCGCAACCTTCTTTTGATCTTCATCAAGGTAAAATATTGCCGACCTGTACTGGGATCCGACATCGTTCCCTTGTCGATTTAAGGTTGTTGGGTCGTGTAATGAAAAAAAGATCTCAAGTATTTGCTTATAAGTTATGACCGATTGATCAAATTCGATCTCAACAGCCTCGGCGTGCCCAGTAGTTTCGCTGCAGACCTGCTCATAAGTTGGGTTCTCTAATGTGCCTCCAGTATAACCACTTGCAACCCTTTCTACTCCTCTAACCATCCTAAAAGCCGCATCTATACACCAAAAACAACCACCAGCCAAATATGCTTTATTATTTTTCATCGAAATCTAATGCTCCTGAGTTAATACAGTATCTCTTTCCGCCCTTATCTTTAGGGCCGTCCTCGAACAAGTGACCTAGATGACTATCGCAAATACCACATCTTACTTCAGTTCGAATCATTCCGTGAGATTCATCATTAAGTAATTTTATCTTGGAATTATCCGCAGCTTCCCAGAAACTAGGCCAGCCACATCCAGCATCGTATTTATTGTTCGACTTAAATAACTCAGTACCACATGCCGCACATCTATATACCCCAGTTTTCCAAAAATCATCAAACTTACCACTAAATGGCGGTTCGGTATCTTGCTCTCTTAAAATTGCATACTGACTTGGTGTTAATTTCTTTTTGAAATAATCATCAGTATATTTCATATTCTTTATGATATTTCTTCTATTTTATATTCAAGAACTTCTGTTGCAGTTTTAATTTCAACCATATCTCCAAGCTTTTTACCAATAAGTGCCGATCCGATTGGTGATTCATCAGAAATTTTTCCATTTAATGGGTCCGCCTCAACTGTTCCAACAACTTTGAATTCTTTAACTTGTTTACCATTTTTTAATTTAACGCTAGATCCAAGTTGAACTTTTGAGTCACCTTTTGGCTTCTTAATAATTTCTACATTTTGAAGAATATTAGTAATCTCACTAATTCTATTTTCATTATTTTCTTGATCAGCTCTAGCAGCCTGATATTCAGCATTTTCTTTAAGGTCACCTAATTCTCTAGCTGTTCTAATAGCTTCTGCAATTTCAGGTTTTTTTGAATTTAATAATTCAAGTTCTTTCTCTAATTCTTCCACACCCTCTTTAGTTAAGTGAAATAATTTTCTCATCAATATCTTTCTTGCCCTAAGGCCTAATTATTAAATAATATTACAATAATTTAATGTCTAATTCTAGCGGATTTCTTCAAGTAGCTTTTCCGTTTCAACCATTTTTGGTTCTTCTTCGGTTCGAGCTTTAACTTCGAATTTGTTTTGATCTATATTCTTATCGCTAATTACCACTCTATATGGAATTCCCATAAGATCTGCATCAGCAAATTTCTCACCAGGTCTTACATCTCTATCGTCAAATAGAACTTTAATTCCTTTGCTTTGAAGCATCTCATATAATTCTTGGGCTTTAGAAGAAACCTCATCATTAGAACCAATACTTATTAGATAAACATGGAATGGAGATACTTCTTTGGGCCATACAAGACCTTTATCGTCTGAGAAATGTTCAGCAAGCAATCCCATCATTCTACTAACCCCCATACCGTAACAACCCATAACTATTTCTTTTTCTTGGCCGTCTTCATCTTTGAATTTAAGGCCCAATTCTTTTGTATATTTAGTGCCTAGTGAAAAAATATTTCCAACTTCAACCGCATTCTTTTCCACTAACTTACTTTTATCTAATCCTATTCTCTCAAGCACTTCATCTGTGTAAACTTCTTTATTAACAGCAATCCTCTTTTCCTCATCTACGTAAATTGTGTCTTCTCCAACATCACTAATAGTTTGGAATTCATCACTAAATTCAGAGAAAATACCACCAGATGCATAAGTTCTATATGTTATATCGCCTACTCCAAACCTCTTGTAAATATTAAGGTATGTTTGAGCCATTTTCTCATAGTATTCTTTGTGCTCTTCCTCAGATTTTGCAAAAGAATAGAGATCTTTCATTAACAGTTCTCTTGACCTCATTAATCCACTTTTAGCTCTTAATTCATTTCTAAATTTAGATTGTATCTGATAAATACCAAAA
This sequence comes from Candidatus Saccharimonadota bacterium, assembly GCA_036745415.1. GTDB lineage: Bacteria > Patescibacteriota > Saccharimonadia > Saccharimonadales > UBA4665 > CAILQE01. The sequence goes on along the minus strand of DAIOGF010000002.1, from coordinate 127,666 downwards.
GGTAGATCCTTGTATGAATTTACAAATGGCAGTAAAGAATTTATTATGGGCTCTTCGTGAGTAAGTCCTAAGCCTAGGTCTTGGCCATTTGCTAGTTTGGTTTTGAACCAGTTGTCTACAACTTTATCATCCCATCTACCGGTTTTCTCCCAAAGCTCTCGGCTCTGCAAACTGCTCATTTGAACCTCTAAAGCACCAGTCTTGTTCATTTCATCTCGGACTATGTTAGATATATTATCTAAAACCATCTTACCTAAAGGTAAATAACTATATACGCCGGACATTTCTTTGTGAACAAACCCTGCCCTAATTAATAATTGAGCGTTTTTAGCCTCTTCTTCAGATGGCACGTTCTTGGATGTTTTAGTAATTAAATTACTTAATTTCAAAATTCTCTCCGATACTTAATCTAGAAAAATTATAACATATATTATCTAATGTAACCGGTGATGTTGGCCGCCACATACAAAGCAAAGAAAGCAGATCCATTCTTCAGAAAATGAGAAACCATGCCCGCATATATGCCACCAGTTTTCTCTCTAAGAAAAATAAGCACCACAGAAAGTATAAATGTATCTATAAATCCAACCCATAAAAGTCCACCTACGCCTTCAGGAAGGTGCGCTGCACCGAATAATGCACTGGTTAGTATAATGGCTAAAAATTTTGGAGATATTTTCTTAAATGAACTATACAAAAATCCTCTAACTACAATTTCTTCAGCAATTGGAGGCAATACAACCAGGCTAATAAATGTCATTATCATAGCAATATTTCCGGTGGGATTATCGAAGCCGACCTGTTGCTTAGTGGAAGTATTTAACGAAGGAAATATTTTAGAAATAACTACCATAACTATTAAAAATATAAAAAAGTAGGCCAAGTAGGCTAAGATCCCCCATAAAACATCTGTTAGTTTAATTCTTCTTAATCCAATTAGACTCAATTTAGCTCGCCATAATTTCATAAAACCTATTACGGAAAGAATGGTTAATGACTCAACTACAAGAAGATAATAAAATTGATGAGCAATTGTGCTATTTAGCCAGTCTGCAGACTGCTTCCAAGAAAGATTTTCGCTAAGTGGAATTATCATCAGAAGAAAAGCCCCAAATATCTGTGTGGCAATGAACATAAAAAGAGCATATATAACACCCAGAAAACCGTTCCATGGGACACTATTTTCTCTATCTATTTTTAATGAGGATTTTAAGGATTCAATCATAACCAACCAATCCACTTAGCGTCCAGGTAAACCGTAATAAATACTAATGCAATAATAAATAGGAATCCAAACGTATTTATCTTTTCTTCTAGCTCTTTGGTTAATGGTTTTTTAATTAATCTAAAGAAAAGCATTACAAATAATCGGCCACCATCCATAGGAATAATTGGTAATACATTTATTAGAGCTAGTGTTAAAGAAATTATCGCTATCAGGTAAACGCAGTATCTTATTCCATCATGACTAAGTTTATTTAGAACATAGACTATTAGAACTATTCCGTGAAGTTGAGAAGCTGAGCTTTGAGCATTAGCTGTTGCCTTCTTGTTGTGAGTTGCATAGCCACTGACTATTCCAAATCCACCTTTGACTATATTCCAAATTCCTTGATATGTAAGAACTGTAGCTTGTTTTGTCATTTGCAAAGCTACGATTGGAGCTGAATACGTATATTTATAATAGGTATTAAGACCACTTTCATCACTCAGCTCGACCCCTAAATATCCCTGGGGATTAGAGTTGTTAATACTACTATCAACTACTTCTTTAGTGTTTAGGGCGACATTGAATTGTCTTAACTTTGAAGATCTTACAATTCTAATAATAACGTTTTTACCTTCAAGACTTTTTGTTAAATCTTGCAGCTGTTTTACTTCCGTAATCTTTGTCAGATGATTATTGTCTATTCCTAAACTAACAAATGAATCTCCGGATTTAAGCCCAGCCTTTTGAGCTGGAGAGTTTTTCATAACTCCCGAAATAGCAACATTAACATATGAGGTGTGAACTACTTTTTCATCTTTTTTGTATGAATATTGATTATTGAATGAGTGAGGTATTCCAATAAACGCAGATATGGTTAAAAGGATTATTCCCATAACAAAGTTTACGGCAACTCCTGCAAGTAAAATTTTTGTCTTAACCCAGGTAGAAGCTATTCCGTAACCACCCTTAACCTGATCGGAATCATGCTCGCCCTTTAACTTTACATAGCCTCCTAATGGTATTGTTCCGATTTTAAATACCCAGCCTACTTTAGTTTTTCTTTTATAAATTGTTGGGCCAAAGAAAATACTATATTCTTCAACTTCCACACCATTTCTGAGTGCAACAATTAGATGACCAAACTCATGAGCAGCTATTAATCCGCAGATAGAAATTAAACAGAATATAAAAATCAATAAAGCCATGTAAAGTTGAAAAACTCCAAATTAACTATAAGTATTATAGCAATTTAATTTAAAAATTTCTTAAATAGTTAAGATTTCTTTTTCTTTATCTTTGAGCAGTGAATCTATTTTTACTTTGAATTTATTCATTTCATCATCAATAGACTTATTAGCCCTATTGGCTTCATCTTCCCCAATAACTTTGTCTTTTTTAAGCTGATTAATCTTATTTAAAGAATCATGTCGAACATTACGTGCCTTAATTAGGAATTCTTCCATTTTAGAATTTAGTAGCTTCACCAATTCTTTTCTTCTTTCTTCAGTTAGTGCTGGAATTGGCACCCTAATTACCCTACCGTCATCAGTAGGATTTAAGTTAAGAGACTGATTATTTCTAATAGAAGATGCAATTGCTTCAATATTTCCTGGATCAAATGGTGTAAGTTGAATTAAAGTTGCGTCCACAACACTTATAGTTGCCACTTGAATTAGAGGCATTTTACTTCCATATACTTCCGCAGTAACGCCATCAAGCATGGCAGCATTAGCCCTACCAGTACGAATAGATTTAATTTCTTCAGTGAACTTATTTAATACTTCTTCAAATTTTGAAGCAGCATCTTTTACGATTGAATTTGTTTCCATACTATAAAATATAGCACTTTTCTATAATTCGCCTAAAGCCATTCGAGCGAATCGTCTTAGAACAATGTTTTCACCTAGTCTTGCATTGTGTTCTTTAACATATTCACCAACAGTCACGTCTGGATTTTTAATGAATGGTTGATTCATTAGACATCGTTCAGCAAAATATTTCTTAACTTGGCCATCTACGATCTTTTCAACCATTTCAGCAGGCTTGCCTTCTTCTTTAGCCTTATCGATGAATTCTTGCTTAACCTTAGCAGTTGCTTCTTCAGGAATCTGAGACTCATCAAGATATTCAGGATTACTTGCTGCTACATGCATAGCTAAATCTTTAACTAGATCTGTAAAGATCTCGTTTCTAGCCACGAAGTCAGTTTCACAGTTAACTTCAACTAGCACACCAATTCTATTATCGTGATTGTAAGTGCCAATGATTCCCTGTCGAGCTTCTCTTTCGCCACGCTTTTCAGCTTTAGTCATACCTTTTTTACGCATAGCTTCTAGAGCTTTATCAAAGTCACCACCAGCTTCCTCCAAAGCGCTTTTAGCATCGGTTAGACCCACACCTGTAAGATCTTTAAGTCTTTTAATTTCTTTAATATCTAGTGCCATTTTTATTCCCCCTTATTTTTAATCTTACTTTTTCCAAGCTCTATTGAAGCTTTAATGTAGTCTGCAATTAATTGAATTGCCTTAATAGCGTCATCGTTTGCAGGAATTGGATATTTAACTAAGCTTGGGTTTGAGTTAGTATCTGCAACTCCAACAACTGGAATATTTAACTTAACAGCTTCTTTAACTGCTAGGTTGTCGTTAACAATATCAAAAACAATAACTGCACCTGGTTTAGAATTCATTTCTTTAATTCCACCATAGAAAGTATTCATGTTATCAATTTCTTCTTGGAATCTTTGAACTTCAAGCTTGTTATATTTGTTTGTTAACTCACCTGTAGTCATTTTAGATTCAAGTTCTTTTAAATGCTTAACTCTTCCACCGATAGTGTTCCAGTTAGTAAGAATACCACCCATCCATCGTTCAGTAACATAAGGCATTTTAGTTTCTTCTGCTAACTGCTTAACGATAGCTTGAGATTGTCTCTTTGTACCAACTAGTAGAACTTGTTTTCCTGCTGCTACTGTTTGAGCAACAAATTCACAAGCTTCTTCTAGAGCTACAGCTGTCTTTGTTAAGTCAATAATGTGGATACCATTCTTCTTTGAGTGAATAAATGGAGCCATTTTAGGATGCCATCTTGAAGTTTTGTGTCCAAAATGAGCACCTGATTCTAATAATTTCTTTACGTCTACTTCTGTAGTAGCCATAGTAAATTCCTTTCTCTTCGACTGGATGCTTCTTATTTTACTTTTAGAATAATATAAGAAGAGGAAAAAATTCCAGCCTGTTTAATTGTTATTAATGTATATTTTAGCATTTTAATTAGAAATAATCAATTTAGTTATTGACCAAATATATAAGGTGTTATATACTAACAGTCTAAATACTTATGAAAAGCAATTTACACCCAGAAAATTATCGTCTAGTAGCGTTTCAAGACCTTAACAACAGTAAGGTTTACTTAACTAGATCTACAGTTGCATCTGATGAAACCATCAAGATTGAAGGAAACGAATATCCTTTAGTTAAGATTCACATAAGCAGCTCTTCTCACCCTTTCTACACTGGTGAAGAAAGAATTATGGACATCGAAGGACGAGTAGATAAGTTTAAGGCGCGTGCAGCGGCAGGTGCGGCAGCAAGAGCTAAAAAAGTTGAAGCAGTTGCAAAAGTTAAAGCAGCTCCTAAAGCTAAGAAACCAGCTAAGACTAACTAACTGAATAATATAGAATAAGAATAGCTTATATTAAGCTATTCTTTTATTATAAAGAGATTAATTATGCAGAATAAAATAGAACAACTCAAAATTGAACTTGAAGGTATCAATAAGCAATTAGAAGATACTTCTATTTTTAGTTCAAAAGATTATCCAAAAATAGCTCGTCGAAAACAATTTATCGAAGAAGCGGTCGAACTATATTCTAAGCTTCTTAGTTACCGAAAATCGATAGACGATGCTAAAGAAATTCTTGAATCAAATGATGAAGAAATGAAGGGCCTTGCCTCCGAAGAAATTTCTGAAAATGAAGAAAAAATTCAAATTACAGATCAAAAACTTAGGGATCTTTTAACGCCCCAGGATCCAAACAACGAACGTAACGTAATTATAGAAATAAGAGCTGCTGCAGGAGGAGATGAAGCTAGCCTTTTCGCTGCAGAATTATATCGAATGTATTGCAGATGGGCAGAAAATCACAATTACCAATATGAAGTTATTAGCGAAAATCCAAATGAAGTTGGAGGATTTAAAGAAGTTATATTCACAGTTAAAGGCTTAGATGCTTACAAATTCCTTAAATTTGAAGCCGGAGTGCATCGAGTGCAAAGAGTTCCAGTAACAGAAAGTCAGGGCCGTATCCACACTTCAACAGTAACAGTGGCCGTACTTCCAGAAGCGGAAGACGAAGATATCGAAATCAATACGGCGGACCTTCGAGTAGACGTCTTTAGAGCCGGTGGTCACGGCGGTCAGAGTGTTAACACAACTGACTCAGCGGTAAGAATAACCCATATTCCTACAGGAATTGTCGTTTCTAACCAAGACGAAAAATCTCAGATCAAGAACAAACTTAAAGCCATGGGAGTCCTAAAGGCTCGACTGCTTCAACTTAAAATTGAAGAAGAAAATAAGAAATTAAGTGCCGAAAGACTCAAGCTAATAGGATCTGGTGATCGAAGCGAAAAAATTAGAACTTATAACTATCCTCAAGATAGAATTACCGATCACAGAATCGGATACTCTAGATCCAACATACCCGCAGCATTAAATGGTAATATTGACGATCTTATAGAAAATCTCCAAAAGGCAGAACACGAACTTATATCCAACGAAGACAATTAAGCCTATGACGATCAATGATCTATTGATAGATGGTGAAAGAAAACTTAAAGCCAAGAATATAAAAAGTTTTCACCTAGACACACAATTACTGCTAAGCCATCTACTCAGTAAAAGTAAGTCTTATATACTTGCTCACCCTGATGATGAAGTTAATATTAAATTACAAAAAAAGTTTAATAAATTAATTAAATATAGAACGTTGAACAAACCAGTTGCTCAACTTATTGGGTATAAAGACTTTTATGGATACGATTTTTTGGTTAATTCCAAGGTGCTAATTCCCCGTCCTGAGTCCGAAGAATTTATTATTCAAATAGATAAATTGATTGATTCTAAGTCCATCCCAAAGGATGCATCAATATGTGACCTAGGAACAGGCTCTGGTGCTCTAGGTATAACAATTAGCAAACTGCATCCCACTATTAGGGTTGATTTGGTGGATAAATATAGGTCTGCATTAAGAGTTGCTCGTAAAAATGTTGTTAGACTATCAACATCAAATAGATTAATACGCTCCGATATGCTCAATAAGACCCCTAAGAATTATGACGTTATAGTTGCAAATCTTCCCTATGTTCCTCTTGACGTAGCTATTAACGAGGAGGCTAAGCACGAGCCAGAGACATCTATATTCTCCAAAATTAATGGACTCAATCATTATATTAGAATGTTTAATGAACTTGATGGCTTTACTAAGAAACCATTGTATTTAATACTCGAATATTTAGAAATATCAAACAACGAAATGGTTTTATTAGCTAAGCGTCACGGATATATTCATATTCATGAATCAGGATTAGTTCACACTTATAAAAAAATCTAGAATAATTAAGAACTAAATTCTACCACCCCAGTGGGAGAATGTTATAACCAATATAACTAGCGCTATCATAATGAACACAATTTGTTGTTTAATTATTTTAGTTACTTTACTGTGATGATCTATATAATATAGAGTTCCCAAGCCATACCCTAATGAGGATATAAGTAGTGTTGGCATGGATAAAAATCCGTAATAGATTAACCAGTGAGCAAGAAGCCAGCTTAGTGCTGCTCCGAAATAGCCCCAAGTATATGAGAGCATTTTAGAGTATGGCTCATCAAATGCATCAAAGAAATGCCTTGCTGCAAAATAACAAATTAGACCAGATACCAGCGTTAATAGTAATAAAGGACTATCACTCCAAGAAAGAAATTCAGCTGTTAAGCCAAACAATAAACCTATAAAAGCTTGGACCGAAACCATTCTTAGCTCAGTTGCAGGCTTAATATATACCAACCAAATTGCATAAACCACTCCCCATAGAACTTGAATTGGTAAACTGGTAGTTCTCAACATGAAACTTATTATTGAGAAGCCGACTATTATATCTATGGAGTTTGCTCTTATATTCGCAGCCCAGAATCTTGGCTTAACCGATACCATTCTCCACTTACTGAGCAAGACTAGTCCGAAAGCTAATTGATAAAAATTAAACCTGATTAACATTATTACACCGATAGGTATAAGTAATGTTAATAGAACATGTGCAATCTTCGCGAAGCCTTGAATGGGTCTTATCTTAGTTATTAACTGTCGCATTATTACCTAATATAATAACAAAATTAGGGTTATTTGTCGTGTTGTTAATTGGCTCAGGCAAATCTTTTAGAATAGTGGCGTTTAGTCTATTCACTAAATAGTGTTCGGTATAAGGCTCATTGGTCTTCCCGACATTAATTAAAGTAGTTGCTGCGTAATTCTTCTGAATAGTATTTCCAGTACCTACTATGTTATATCCGAATGATTTAAGTTCACTAACGGTACTGCTTAATATTTCTGGATTATTTGTGCTGTTTAAGACTAATATTCTTGCATTCTCCTTAGTTATATAAGGATCTGGTAGTAAGCTTTTTATGTAAGCTCTTATTTGAGAGTAATTATACAAACCAGCAATCGGTAGATCTACAGACTGACCATTCATTGAGCCAGTTTTAATAAAACTACTTCCAGCATCAGTAAGACCTACGCTTTTAATATTGTCGATACTTATATTCTTAATCGTGTCATACATTTTCATTGCATCACCTAGACTTAAGTCTGTGGCAACATTATTTCCAAAGCTATTCAACAAACCGGTTAGCTTTAGAGTGTCTGATACTATTCCGATTGATTCAACCTTTTGCTTTATGGCGACCAATACCGCACGTTGACGTTGAGCTCTGGCGAAATCAGTAGTTGTCTCCCTGGACCTTACATAAACTAAAGCTTGAAGTCCATCAAAATTCTGAATTCCAGCCTTAGCTAAAACTGGATTTTTATGATTCATCCATGCCATAGTTGGATCATATAAAGTCGTAGGCACATTCACAGTAATACCACCTATTAAATCTACTGCCTGTTGAAAAGCCTGGAAATTAACAAGCACGTTATAATCAATTTTTATTCCAGTAACATCATTTATAGTAGTATCAACAAGGTTATAACCAGATGCAATAACAGATGGATCAGTACTTCCTGGAGCAACTTTTCCTTCCGCGGCGAATTCTCCAGTTTCCCATACTGCATTTATCTTCATGGATCCATGACCGGGAACTTCTACCCATAGATCTCTTGGAATACTTATTAATGTAATATTCTTATCTACGGGATCGATGCTTGCAATCATCATTGTATCTGTAAGATCAGGACCATCATGGTTTCCACCACCTCTACCCATTAATAAGACATTGACCCTACCGGATCCTTCAGCATTCAATAAACTTGGATCAACATTATTTATTAATGCCACGGAACTCTTAGCTCCACCTTTTAGTACTTTATTAAGATTATCGTAGCTAACTGCGAACACATAACCACCAAGCCCTACCGACATAACCATCACAGTAACCGCCACCTTGAACGCAATGGAACTGATAATTTCCCTTAATGATTTCTTTACCTTCACACCGTATTTCTTAACGCTATCAGAGCCAGGCACAGAAATCTCTGAAATAATACTCTCGACTTCTTTATATACTCTTTCAGTTTTTTGCTCGACATTCTCAACGACTTTTTGGACCTCTTTTTTTACGGCCTCTTCCCTATAACCAATATTTGAAGTGCTAGTTCCAGGAATTCTGAAACGCGAATAATCTGATCTAACAATCAGCTGTTTACGTTGACCACGCTGCCCCACATTTTGTTGGGGCGATATATTGGAAACTAGCCCTTTTTTATCTTTATCCATCTCTTTATTTTTTAGTTTAACTATTTAAATTATACGAATATTCTTATATTAATACAATACGCTAATGCTATTTATCTATTTATGTTAAAATTTAAATATTCATGACAAAAAAAGAGGCATTTTCAATCGGCAATATTGTCGTAATATCTATAATTAGCGTAGTAATATTGGTTAGCTTTGTATTTAGATCATACGTTGTCGATGGACCTAGTATGGAACCAACACTTCAGAACACTAACGGTTTAGTAATCTGGAAAGTACCAAGAACTTGGGCCCGAATTACAGGCAATAGCTATATACCTAAAAGAGGTGACGTAATAGTGTTCAATGAGAGTGATTTAGCACAGTTCGGCCAACCCGGAACTAAACAGCTAATAAAAAGAGTAATTGGCCTACCTGGCGACAGAGTCCAGATAGTTCAGGGGCACTATTGGATCACTAATAGTAAGAATCCTAATGGCTTCAATCCAGATCAAGCTCTTGGTTACGATAAACAAAATCAAATTCCATACACTAATGGAAATATAAATACAGTTTTAGGTAGAAATCAGATTTTCGTATCTGGAGATAATAGAACGGTATCCTTGGATTCAAGAGCATTTGGACCTATAAATGCTAGTCAAATAATTGGTAAATTAGCCCTAAGATTCCTTCCGCTATCTAAGGCGGAGCTATTTTAATTGAGACGTAGAAATTTTTTAGGTATATTATAGATATATGGAGAACAAAAATAAAAAAGGCTTAGGTAGAGGTATAGAGGCTTTATTGCCTAGCAACTTTAATAAAGAGAATATATTGTCTCCTAACGAGAAAATTGTACAGATTGAGCTAGATAAATTATCACCTAACAAACATCAACCTAGAACCGTATTCGATACTAAGGCATTAGAAGAGCTTGCTTCTTCAGTGAAACAATATGGAGTTATACAGCCAATATTAGTAACACCACTAGATGATGGAAAATATAATATTGTTGCCGGAGAACGAAGATACCGAGCTTCAAAAATGGCTGGGCTTAAAAAGATTCCTGCAATAGTTAAAAAAAGACAAGAATTAGAGCAATTCGAATTAGCAATTATTGAGAATATCCAAAGAGAAAATCTAAATCCTCTTGAAACGGCATATAGTATCGAGAAGCTAAAGAGCCAGTTCAACTTTAGCATGAACGACATCGCTAAAAGGATGGGAAAAGCATTAACTACAGTAATAAACATAAATCGACTAGTCGATTTACCTGAGAATGCTAAAAATGCTCTTCTTGAAAAAAAGATTACTGAAGGTCACGCAAGACAAATATTAGCTCTAAACGGAGACGAAAAATCTCAAAATTTCTTACTTAACGAAATTGTTACTAAAAAGTGGACCGTCCGACAGGCAGAACAATTTGTTACAAATTTGAGGATGGGAATTAAAGACAAGAAAAAAGCTTCAGAGAGATCACACTTTAAAGAGACCTCGGAAACTAAACAATTATCCAAAAAGCTAAACACAAAAGTTACCCTCAGAAGAATGGCGCACGGCGGTAAATTAGAAATTACATATAAGAATGATTCTGAATTAATTGAAATTATTCAGAGAATTAATTAGTTGTACGCTTTAGAATTTCTTTACCTAAAGATTTATACGACTTAGAACCTCTACTCCAAGAATCGTACTGAAATATGGACTGTCCGTGCGACGGTGCTTCAGCCAATCGAACATTTCTAGGAATTGAAGTTTTAAATACTAAATCTCCAAAATAATTTTCAACTTCGCTTTTAACTTGCTGCGACAATGAAGTTCTTTTATCGTACATTGTCATTAAAACTCCTAAAATATTTAGATCAGGATTTGTATTTTCTTTAACTAATTGAATTGTATTAAGAAGCTGACTAAGTCCTTCAAGCGCATAATATTCTGACTGCACAGTAATAATAATATTATTTGCTGCAGTTAATGCATTAATTGTAAGAACTCCCAAACTAGGCGGACAATCTATAAAAATATAGTCATAATCTAGAGCATCTAAAGCTTTTTTAAGTATAAATTCCCTATTCTCTATCTGTGAGCTCTCTGACTCAAACGCTGAAAGACTAGGATTAGAGGTAATAATATCTAAACCTTTTATTGAAGTTTTAACTATAGCCGATTTTGCATCTATAGATCCAAGCATTATTTGGTAGATTGAATTATTCAAAGGCTTAACACCAAGACCACTAGTTGCATTGCCCTGAGAATCTAAATCTACTAATAATATTTTACGACCCTCTCCTGCTAAGTAAGACGCGGCATTGATTGCAGTAGTAGTCTTACCTACCCCACCTTTTTGATTAACTATAGTTATTATATTTTGGCTCATCTCTACTTATAGTATAAAGATTTATTAAGTAAAATAAATAACCATATAATGCTAGTAATATATTATGAGTATTTAAATACTTTTATATAAATTAGTTGTTCTAGGGCTTTTGATAACCTGTTAAAAAATAAAATCCTGCTATTTCTAGCAGGATGTTTATTTATACTGTAACGTTTTTGTTTTGGGGCTTTCCCTCACACAATTGAAAGCCCTTTTTTATAATTTTTTAGAACTTTTTGTTGCTTGGCCCCTCCAACAACAGACTAACAACTATTGCTTATAAGGCTTATACTTATTATCTATCTAGTTAATGCTTATTTCAAGTCTTTTTTGAGCAATTTTTATATACATTATTTATTCACCTTTCGGCCATTCTTTTGTTGTAAATAATATAAACTGTATTTTTTAAGGTGTTTTTCTATCTGTTATTTTAGATCTGAACAAGTTTTATTGTTTTATTTATGTTGATTTTTAATCAACCAACAAAAAAAGCCTGTTTTTTATCCACAGGCTTTTCGTTTGATTCAGTTCTATTTAGGCAATTTTGCTTACTTTTAGAACAGTCTTTAGCTGTCGGTGACCTTTAACTTTTCGAACTCTTTTCTTGGCCTTGTATCGAATAGATACTACCTTGTCAGACTTCTTGGACTCTTCTAATACTGTAGCTGTTACTTTAGTTCCAGTCATAGGAGTACCTATCTCAACTTTGTCACCATCAACAACTAGTAGCGCTTCAAATTGAACTTCTTTTCCAAGATCCTTTAATAGCTCTACTTCAACAATATCCCCTTCTGATACTAGGAATTGTTTGTTTCCGGAAGTTATTACTGCTTTCTTCATATAGGATTTAAGAATATCACAAATAACACCTTATGTAAAGTGTTATTAATACTCTAATGCTTCTCTAAAGCAAGCTCCACTTCTTGATCATTTAGTTTATATTTCTTTACGAATTTTAGTTTATTGTCCTTAGCTAGCACTTCCGTTAATGTTTCATTCTTAATTTCTTCGACTAAATTACTATTAGTTAGCAACTCTTTTACTTTCTCGGATGAATCATCAATGAAAAGTTTTATTCTATCATCTACAATCAAACCAGCTTCTTTTCTTGCCTGCTGAATATTTCGAATTAGTTCACGCATCAGACCTTCTTGCCTTAATTCATCTGTAATATTGAGGTCCAATTTAATACTTTCACTTTGTTTTGTGTCTATGAGAACTACCTTCACATTAAGTTCTTCAGATATTACTTTACTTAGCTCAGTATTCTTGAGATCACTCTTTAGGGTTACAGATTGTAATGGCTGTCTTACTTTTACGGATTTTTGGGCTCTAACACTAAGACCTTCGTTAATATATTCTCTGACTAAGTCCATTGTCTCTATAACTTCTGAATGTATCTCCCCAACCTCTGGCCAATCTAATAGGTGTACAGAATCCCCTTCTGTAAGCTTCATATAAAGCTCCTCAGCCATAAATGGAGCAAAAGGCGCTAAGATTACACTTAACTTAGATAAAACGTAATGAAGCGTTCTATATGCATCATCCTTATCTTTATCATTGTCGCTCTTCCAGAATCGCTTTCGACTTCTTCGAACGTACCAGTTACTTGCATCATCTAGGAATTCGAATAGTGGCTTTGTTGCATCCGTAATGTTATATTTATCCATTGATTCGGTAACATTTTTAATTAAAAGATGTAACTTACTTACTATCCATAAATCTAAGATGTTATCTAAATCTTTTGAAGGATCTTTAGGTAGTTCACCCTTCTTAAGACCACTGTCCCAGTTGTCTACGTCTGCGTACATAGTAAAGAAATCATACATATTCCAAACCATGTTTAATTTTCTGAGCACATCTCCAACTTCCCTGTCTGTTAATGCGAAACTTTCTCCATTAACTAATGGACTTGTAAGCATTAAGTATCTAAACGAATCTGCCGAAAAATTATCCATCAAAATCATAGGATCTGTATAATTTCCGAGTTTCTTGCTTAGTTTTCTACCATCGGCAGCATTAATATGACCCGTACAAATAAGATTCACAAATGGGGATTTATTAAATAATCCAACATTTACTGCATTTAAGCTATAGAACCATCCACGAGTCTGGTCGATTGCCTCAGTAATGAAATCTGCAGGGAAACTATTTTCAAATTTTTCCTTATTTTCAAATGGATAGTGGAACTGAGCAAAAGGCATAGATCCAGATTCAAACCAACAATCTATTACTTTTCCAATGTGTTTTAGCGTTGTTCCGTCATATTCAAACTCTACATTCATCACCTGAGGTAGATGGTAGTCATTGAGTTTAAGACCAGTTAGTTTTTCAAATTCTTCATAAGAACCAATTACCTTTATTACTTCCGTGCCGTCATTTCGAACACCTTTCCATACAGGAAGTGGCGTTGCCCAATATCTGTCTCTACTTATATTCCAATCCGGAGCGGTTTCTAGAATATTCTTAAATCTACCTTCTTGTAAGTGTTTTGGATTCCAATTAGTGGTTTCATTGGCTTCTAACATCTGCTGTTTTTGAGCTTGAATATCTACAAACCAACTTGGATGAGCTCGGTACATTAATTTAGTTCCACATCTGTGACAGTGCGGATATTCATGTCGAATGTACTCTACTTTAAGAGCATTACCTTCACTAACTAATGTCTTGGCTATTTCCTTATTGATATCCCAAATATTCTCACCAATCCATCTTCCTTCAGTGTAATGTCCATTTTCATCAACTATTGAAACTATTGGAACATTTTCCTTTTTACATAATTCATAATCTTCTTCACCATAAGCTGGTGCTTCATGGACAATTCCAGTACCGGTATCCGCACCAACAAATTCTGCAGAAAGTACTCTATGTGCATTAGTGCCTTGGTTTTGGAAAAGTGGCTCATATTTAAGACCCACTAAATCCCGACCTTTAACTTCTTTAATTTTAGTGAAGCTTAGTGGTTGATGTTTTTCGTTAGTCATTACCCTATCTAGGGCTTCTGTTCCAACGTAGAACTTCTTGCCTTCGTGTTCAATTAATGTGTAGTCTAGATCAGTATTAACAGCAATTGCAACGTTAGCAGGAAGAGTCCAAGGAGTTGTAGTCCAAGCTAATACGTATTCATCTCTGTCTTCTAATTTGAAATATACATAAACGCTAGGATCGCTATCCATCTGATAGCTATTCTCCATAGCAACTTCAGACTTACTTATTGGTGTTGCATCCTTAGTACAGTAAACAAGAATTTTTTCACCTTCGTAAATTTTTCCATTATCATAGAGCTCTTTAAAGGCCCACCATACAGACTCCATGTATTCTTTATCCATGGTCTTATATGCACCTTCAAATTCTACCCATCTACCAATTCTATCGATAATATCTTCCCACTCAGTTCCATGTTTCACCATGGCGTCTCGACACTCTTTAACGTAGTCTTCGATACTAATTTTTGTACCAATTTCTTTTTTATTATTAATTCCGAGCTTCTTTTCAACGAAAACTTCAGCAGGAAGCCCATGACAATCCCAACCCCATCTTCTCTCAACTCTATATCCCTTCATTGTCCAATACCGAGCTACTGCATCTTTAAGAGTAGAAATTAATAAGTGTCCATGATGTGGAGTTCCAGTAATAAAAGGAGGACCATCATAAAAAACAAAAGTTTTATCTGCCGGCCTAAATTCAACAGATTTTTCAAATAACTTGTTTTGCTTCCAATAAGAAATCACGTCTTTCTCGTACTCTATTGGTTTTCGTCTTTGTCCTTGCTTATATCTCATATTTTTTCCTTTAAAAAAACACCCTAGTTAATTAAGTGTTGGAATCCTCTTGCGAGGACGGTACCATCCAACTTCTTAATTAGGGTGTTTCCTAAAAAAGCTCTTTATTAAATGTCTTTTCGCGACTTTACGGTAGGCTCTACTTCGATAAATATATCTTTCTTCCTACTTCCGCACTCTTTTTTTAAAGAAAGAGATTTGTAGTTGATAGCTACTATTGGCGGATTTCTAACATAGATTATAACAAATTTATCGATGTTATGAAATAAGGTAAGAAACTATCTCATCTTTTGAAGGAAAATTTTCACCCTGCCATACATTTTGAGCTTGCCCATCGTCTTCCCTTCTAATTATGAAGGCTGGATAAGACATAATGTCATAAAGCTTTGCTAAATTAACTCCTTCTTCAGAATCTACATCAACAACTTTAATGTTAATTTGATATATTTCCCTCTTAAGTCTATCTATGTAACTTTCGAGCCGAGATAATCCGGCCGTTTTTGTCCTATAAAGCACTAGAAGTATCATTACTATAGATTACTTGGATAGAACCTTAATGGTCAAGCTCTATCCAAACTAAATCTTTTATCCTAGCTGCAACCTGTAGTCGAACCACATGAGCTACAAACGTAGCATGAACCTGCTCTTTGAGTCTGATTACCACAGTTGTAACAAAGCGGAGCATTATCGTCTTTCTTGGGCTGACTTGAGCTTAAATTAGCCATGCTTAGATCGACGCTAATAGTTCCAGAAACATTGCTTTCTTCTGTCTCAATCTTTGGCTCATCAATTAAGCTGAGCTGATTTTCTGGAAGATCGTCAATTGTTACTATTCCTAGTTCTAGCTGATCATCAAAAGTTAGATAATCTTTAGCTAGTCTTCTTAGAATGTAATCAGTTATTGAACTTGCTGTTCTAATTTCTGGATCATCAGTGATTCCCGCTGGAGCAAAACTTGTTCCTCTTAAAGCTTTTACATACTTCTTTAGAGGCACTCCGAACTGTAGACCATTGCTGATACTTATAGCCAATGAATCCATAAGTCCTGATAGAGTTGATCCTTGCTTACTCACATTAATGAACAATTCACCGGGGGTTCCATCTTCATATTCACCTACAGTGAAGTATCCGGTTAAGTCAGAAAGCTGGAACTTATATGTTCGACTGGTTCTAGTTCGAGGTAGTTCTTTTCTTTCTTTGAAAGAAACGGTGGCAACTGGTGCTGCAACTTCTTTTACTTCTTCTTTAGCGCCTTCTTTTTTAGCCATACTGAGTGGCTGAGCTACTTTACAGTTATCTCTATAAATAGCTACCGCTTTAAGACCCATCTTCCATGCCTCAATATGTAGCTGTTCAATATCTTCAACCGTTACAGTTTCTGGCATATTTACAGTTTTACTGATTGCACCAGATAAGAATGGCTGAACTGCTGCCATCATCTTAACGTGACCTAAGTAACTAATTGGATTATCTCCCATGGAACAAGCGAATACTGGTTCGTGCTCTTTCTTAAATTCTGGGGCACCTAAGATAGTCTTCTCGGTGTCGATGTATTCAATAATCGCATCGATTTGGTTTTCGCTATATCCTAGCGCTCTTAATGCTCTTGGTACGGTTTGGTTTACAATACTCATTGTTCCGCCACCAACCAACTTCTTGATCTTTACGAGACCTAGATCTGGCTCAATTCCAGTAGTATCACAATCCATCATGAGTCCAATTGTTCCTGTTGGTGCAAGTAAACTAGCTTGTGAATTTCTTACTCCATATAGCTCACCTAAAGTCACAGCATCATCCCATGCGGAAACTGCTGCGTTTAGTAGATCTTCACTTACCAAAGAAGCATTTATTTCAGATACTGCATCTCTATGCATTCTAAGAACGCTTAGTACATTATCTTTGTCTTTTGCGTAACCCGCGAAAGGTCCAACCTTTTTAGCTAATTTAGCACTTACAGCGTAAGAGTGACCTGTCATTAAAGCAGTAATTACAGCTGCCTGTGCTCTACCTTCATCGCTATCGTAAGGTAAACCTTGAGCCATTAATAATGCTCCTAGGTTTGCATAACCTATTCCAAGTTCTCGGTAAGCTTTTGCATTAGCTGTGATTCTCTTAGTTGGATATGAACTGTATCCTACTAAAATTTCTTGTGCGGTAAAGATTAAATCTACTGTGTGCTTGAATTCATCAATAGCAAAACTAAAATCATCATTCATGTACTTAAGAAGATTTATAGATGCTAAGTTACAAGCAGAATTGTCTAAGTGCATATATTCACTACATGGATTACTTCCATTAATTCTTCCTGCATTAGGAGTTGTGTGCCATTTGTTTATAGTAGTATCAAATTGCATTCCTGGATCAGCACATTCCCAAGTTGCTTCAGCAAATTGTCTGTAAATGTCTCTGGCTCGGACTGTTTTAACAGTTTCACCAGTAGTTACAGCTTTAAGATGCCAATCTTTATTATCAACAACTGCTTGCATGAACTCATCAGTAACACGTACTGAAATGTTTGCATTTTGGTATTGAACCGAGAAAGAATCTTTACCATCTAGTGACATATCCCATCCAAGAGATTGAAGATCCCTAGCTTTTCGCTCTTCAATAGCCTTACTCCAAATAAATTGCTCTACATCTGGGTGGTCTGCATTCAAGATAACCATCTTTGCAGCTCTTCTTGTTTTTCCACCACTCTTAATAGCTCCTGCTGAAGCATCTGCTCCACGCATAAAGCTTAATGGACCACTGGCAGTGCCAGCACTTTTTCCTAGAGTTTCCATGGAAGATCTAATAGTGCTTACATTTACACCGGATCCACTTCCACCCTTAAAAATCATACCTTCTTCAACGTACCAGTTTAGAATAGCTGGCATAGTATCTTCTACGGATAAAATAAAACATGCACTAGCTTGTTGAGCGCGCTCTTTAGCACCAATATTAAACCATACAGGTGAATTGAATGCTGCTCTTTGTGTTGCTAATACATACTTCAATTCCTCTCTAAAGTCTTCAGCTTCAGAAGTTGAATCAAAATAGCCTTCTTGTAAGCCTTGTCTAGTTATAGTGTCTACAACTCGATCGATTAGGTGCTTTAGCGAAGACTCACGATCGCTAGTTCCTGGTGTTCCGCTAAAATATTTCTGTGCGACTATGTTGACCGCATTTAGCGACCAACCTTCAGGAAATTCAACATCCCTTTGCTCGAAGACTGGCTTATTAGTCATCGGATTATTTATTAATGAATCTTGCTTAACCCATTTAATTTGGTCATAAGCTTTGCTTTTTTTAGGGGTAAAAAGCCTACCCACTCCAATAGTAGTTTGTCCCATAATAGTACCCTCGTTTATTTAATATTTATTTTTCAAACCTCCCAAGATTTGAAATTTTATTTTGTTGTTTGTTAGAGTTCCGATCGATTGACTCGACCTATTGAGCTCTCTAGGTTATCCTAAAAAATTAAGGTAACTTAGAAAACTGTCAAAATCACTCTATTTTTAAAAAGATTTTTCTTTTTAGTTTTTGACTTCATTTTTTTGACGCATATGCGTTAGTTCTTTTTCGAAACTAGCAATATCTTTAAATCTTCTATATACACTAGCAAATCTTACGTAAGCAACTTCGTTAATGTCTGAAAGCTTATTCATAATTAGCTCTCCAACTTTGGTGGACTTAACTTCTTGCTCATCTAGCGCATATAGCTCCTGCTCTATTTCGTTTACCATTTTTTCAATTTGCACTCCGGTAACCGTTGTCTTCTCGCATGCCCTATAAAGACCGCCAAGAATTTTATTCCTATTGAACAGTTCTCTACTACCATCTTTTTTAACGATGATTAGCTGAGGCCGCTCAATTCTTTCATAAGTAGTGAATCTATATCCGCAATTAACACACATTCGGCGTCTACGAATCGCTTGATCATCTGCCACATCTCTAGACTCAATTACTTTGATGTCCGTAGAATGACATTGAGAGCATTTCATTAAATACCTCCTATCTGCCAAAACCTTTTTTGTTATTTGTTAAAAGTACATTTACACGCTTATTTCCCATATATAGCGCCTAACATAAATAATATAACCCCATCCATAGCGTTTATCAATACAATTTTGGTGTATTATTTAATACGAAATATTAGATATACTTAATTTTTCTTATCTGTTAAATATGCTTTTTGTTTGTTTTTTTATTAAAGATCGTCTTCAGAATCTCTTCGGTCTGCATTTTTTCTTCTAAGTCTTCTAAGAAAAGATGGTTTTTCTAAATCTTCTTCCATTGAACTAGTCTCATGAGAGTCTTCGTGTTGGTATAAAGGGTTTTGTTCCTCTTTTTCTTGAGCTTCCTCTTCCATAGACCAAATATTAGGCATGTTTTCTTCTTCTTTATCGAAGTCGTGAGTTTCTTCTTTATCAAGATCCATATCTATTTCGGATATATCTGACTTCTTAACTGTTCGATCGATGCTCTTGAAATCTTCATCATCAAATGTAGAGCTAGATTTTCCACCTTTAGCAAAATAAGAAGCATCGAATCCAGTAGCAACTACTGTAATTATCATTTCGCCCTCAATCTTATCGTCGATTGATGCACCAAATATAATATTAGCTTCAGGATCTGCAGCTGCAGTAATTGTTTCAGCAGCTGAATTAATTTCATGCATTGTTAGGTCGCCTCCACCAATAATGTTGAATAGAACACCTCTTGCTCCATCAATTGAAACTTCTAGTAATGGTGAGTCTATAGCTTGCTGTGCTGCCAATACCGCTCGGTCTTCACCGCTAGCTCGCCCAATTCCCATTAATGCAGTTCCGGCATTACTCATAACAGCCTTAACGTCAGCAAAGTCTAGGTTTATAAGACCATTTACAGTAATAAGATCGGAAATTCCCTGAACTCCTTGTCTTAATACGTCATCAGCTACTTTAAATGCTTCCATCAAAGGAGTTTGTCGATCAATTGTTTGTAATAATCTGTCGTTAGGAATAATAATAAGCGTATCGACAGTCTTTCTTAATTTCTCTATAGCAACTTCAGCATTCTTTCTTCGTCTTTCACCTTCAAATGCAAAAGGTTTTGTTGCAAAACCTACTACGAGTATGTTCAAATCCTTGGCTATTTTAGCTACAACATGGCCCGCACCGCTTCCAGTACCACCACCAGCACCAATAGTAACGAAGACCATATCCGCACCATCAAGTGCCTTACGGATTTCTTCTCCAGACTCTTCTGCAGCTTTTTGACCTACTCCAGGATCTGCACCAGCACCTAACCCTCGAGTAGTTTCTTTTCCAATATGAATTTTCTTAGAGGCTTTTGAGTGATGAAGAGCTTGAGCATCAGTATTTACGGCAATAAATTCAACGCCTTCAATTCCAGCTTCAACCATTCTATTTACAGCCGCACCACCAGCACCACCAACTCCAACTACTTTAATTTGTGCGAATGTTTCGATTGATGGTTCAACAACTTGAGACATAAAACCCCTTCTTATAAGTCTATTTAATACTGTTAGTATACCGTAATATTTACTCAAGTCAAAATTATTGAATTGCCTGAAAACATTAATTATTTTTCAGAATAAATTATTTCTTTTTTTATAAAATAGTGTTTTTTGACTGAGTAAATTAATTCTTAATTCTACCGAAAACAGACTTAAATAGATTCTTAGCGCCATCCACTCCATAGCTAGAGTTATTCTGAGGTAAAGCTGGAAGCATTAACATGTCTAATACCATTAAACCTACAACAGTAGCGTATGCTGGATCCTCTATCGTATCCACTAATCCACCGATAGAATGAATCTTGCCTACTCTAGCAGATAATTGAAGCTTTTCTTTAGCGTAATCAACAATTCCAGGTAGTTTTGCACTTCCACCTGTTAAGACTACTCCTCCTGGTAATTTTCTTGCTCTTTTAATTCTATGTAGTTCTTTTTCTACCATCTCAAATAGCTCTTCGATTCTGGCCTCTATAATCATTCTAATATCGTCAGATATGAATGTTTCATTAGTCTTTTCTGACTTTATAATTCTGGATGCAGACTTGTTCGTATCTCTTAAAGTTCCATATTTAAGTTTTACTTCCTCCGCAACATCTAAATCTGTTTTAAGCCCAATAGCTAAATCATTAGTGATATGCTGACCACCTATTGGTATTACAGAAACATGATGAACGTCACCATCCTCGAAAACAATTAAATTAGTTGTTCCCGCTCCAATATCTAGTAATAATGTACCTGATTCTTTTTGCTGCCTAGACATTACGGATTCTGCTGAAGCTAACGAAGACACCGAGTGATGCGTTATTTGTATTTCAGCTTTATCTACAGCCATATCTAAGCTTTTCATATTTGGAGTAAGTGCCGTTACTATATGGGCCTCTACTTCTAACCTAACACCGTGCATACCTACTGGATCTTTTATGTTCTTTTGGCCGTCAAGACTATAAGACTTAGCAAAAAACTGAACAATTTCTCTATTTTGTGGAAGATTAACAATTGTTGCTGCATCGTCTACTCTCATTCTATCTTCAGCAGTAATCTCTCTATTGGTCGCACTAATAGCTATGACTCCTTGAGAATCAATTCCACTAACATGAGATCCATTAACGTTAATTGTTGCGTATCTAATTGGAACTCCTGCTCTTCTCTCAGCTTCAGTAACTGCCTTGGCAATTGCATCAGCAACTTCCTCAACGTGAACAACCATTCCTCTGCGCATTCCATGATTTTTAGAACTACCGTGACCTATAACAGATGGTTGTCCATTCTTAGGGTCGTGCATACCTACTACGCAACGAACTTCTGATGTTCCGATATCAATTCCAACAAAGTGTTGTGGTTTCATATACGTAGTAGTATAGCGCTTTAGCTTATCTATAATCAAGATAAACTATGCTATTTTGTGAGTATTTCGTATCCGTCTTTAGTGATAAGTACAGTATGTTCGAAATGTGCGGCCCAGCTGCCATCTTTTGTGAGTATAGTCCAACCATCATCAGCAACTACTACATCATCTCCACCTAGAGTGACCATAGGCTCTATGGCTATTGTCATATCCTTACTTAACCAAGGACCAGTTCCTTTTCTTCCATAATTTGGAATATTTGGATCTTCATGTAATTGGTGTCCCACACCATGACCTACCAAATCTCTAACTATTCCATAATTATATTTATCTAAAACACCTTCAACCGCACTTCCAATATCTCCAGTTCTAATTCCATCGTGCACAGCCTTTATTCCTGCCATTAAAGACTCTTTAGTTCTCTCAACTAATAAGACGTGCTGTCTTTGCTTAGCTTTTCCAACTATTACGGTTCTTGCACTATCTGTAATCATTCCCTGGTATGTAACTCCAAAATCCAGACCTACAAGATCACCATCTTGTATGATTCTTTTCTCGCTAGGAATTCCATGAACTACCTCGTCGTTTATTGACACACAAAGTACGTCAGGAAAACCTTGGTAACCCAAGAAAGTTGGCTGACCACCTAATCTTTCTAGCTCTTTAGCCGCAATATTGCTTAAATCTTTGGTGCTCATTCCTGGCTTAATTTCTTTTTCGATTAGATTTAGGACACTAGAAAGAATCTTTCCAGATTGACGCATGAGTTCAATCTCTTGTTGTGTCTTGGCTTTAGTGAACATTTATTGCTCCAGGTTTTTTAAAATTTCTTTATGAATTGCTTCAGGCGTACCATCTGCATTTATATCTACTAATGGGAGTTTGTCTTTGTGGTAAAGATCGATTAGAGGCTTAGTTTTCTTTTCGAACTCATCAAATCTTCTAGCTATAACAGACTCGGTGTCATCTTCACGTCCACGTTTTAATAATCTTTCCTTAACCACTTCAAGAGATGCTTCAAGATTTATAATTAAGGTAAGTTTATATCTTCCTTCTTTAACCTCTGAAACAAGCCATTTGGCCTGATCTAGAGTTCTTGGAAATCCATCTAGAATAAATTCAGCATCTTTAGAATAATTTTTGATTCTGTTTTCTACTATCTCTATGGTTTCATCATCTGAAATTAAAGCCCCACTAAGCAATCTATCATCTTTGGAATCTTTTGATGCGTTTCTGAATAATTCACCAGTAGATATCCAATCACAATTAAGGTCTTTTGCCAGCAATTGACCCTGCATACTCTTACCCGCTCCATTAACCCCTATTATTATTATCACTAAACTAGTTTTTCCTTTACTATTCTGGCAATATCTCCGCCTTCCGCGGAACCTTGTGTCTTCTCTCTTGCCATAGAAATCAACTGACCCATATTAGCTTCTGGATTATCCTTAACTAATTGATCAATTAAAGATTCAAGCTCTTCAATACTCATCTTTTTTGGAAGGTACTGATCTATTATATTCTTTTCACTGAGTTCTTTATCGGCTCTAGATTGGTCATTTCCCTGTTTGTAAAGTTCGGCACTTTCCTGCCTCTTCTTTGACTCTTTTGCAAAGATATTTATAACTTCTGCATCGCTTAGAACCTCATCTCTTTTCATGTTTGCAACTTTATAGTAAAGAATTGCAGATTTCAGGCCTCTTAAAACTTCGGTAGTTTCGGAGTCGCGTGCTAACATAGCAGTTTTTAGATCCTGCTCTAGTTTACCCTCAAGCATTTTTCTATTTTAATCCTGGTTTAGCTTTTGAAAACTTGGTAAAAGTTCGGTCTTTTCGAGATACAGCCTTTTTTCGTCTTTCGTTACGTGAAAGAGGCTTTTCAAAATATTGTCTATCTTTAAGTGTCATCAACACTCCAGATTGTTGAACTTTTCTATTGAATCTTCGAAGTAAATTTTCTACAGATTCCTTGTTGTCTTTTCTTGTTACTTTAATCATTTCTATGAATTATACTTTACAGGGGTAAATAAATCAAGTATTTATCCAGTCACTCTCTTCTGACTAGTCTTCTGAGATTTTAGAACAATACTTTGTAGTTCTTTAAAGATTACGAAATGCTTATTTGTGGAATACACTTTGGTGTTTCCTTGCTTCTCTGATGTTAAAAATCCTACCTTTTCGAGCTTTTTTAATTCTCTCTGAATGTTTCCCGCATCCTCTTTGATAAGTTTAGCTAGACCTCTAACGTGGGTCTTAAAATCAGGGTACTTTGCATAAATTACAATTATTTTTCTTCGAACTCTTGATGTTATAAAAGTGTCTAACATATTCCTCCATTGTCATTAGAACAACATAAATAAAGTATATATTGTTGTTTTTTAATAATCAACTACTTTTCTAGATTTTATCATATCTTTTCACCAATAAAACAAATATCTCTTATAATGAGTGTATGTTCTTCTATAATATTTGGGTTCGAAGTGGAAAGTATAAAGGCAAAACACCCCTTACCTACTCTAGTGAAATTAAATTGCAACAGGGTCAAATGGTTGAAGTGGAGCTGCAAAAAGAATTAGTCTTAGGATTAATTTCATCATCTAGCACTAAACCTAGGTTCAAGATTAAAGAGATTAATAAGGTAGTAGATCTACCTCCACTGCCCCAGGAAACTATTAAACTTTTGGAATGGATAATTCAATATTACCCCTCAAGCGTAGGAGAAGCATCTAGACTAATACTTCCATCTAAGCTACCTAAGAAGATGGATCTTTCTGAAGAAATTTTCGAAGACAGAATCAACGAACTGCCACCGCTCACCAAGGAACAGGAAGAGGTTCTAGAAGAAATCGACATTAGCAATACCTATCTGCTTCATGGCCGTACAGGCAGTGGTAAAACACGAGTTTATCTAGAACTCACAAAAAGAATGCTAGAAAATAATAAATCTAGCATAATCCTAACTCCTGAAATTAGCTTAACTTCACAGCTTTACAACAACTTTGAAAAGCAATTTGGCTCAAAAGTAATATTGATGCACTCTAAACAAACTGATAAGCAAAGATTTATTGCATGGACAAGAATCCTTAGCGCCAAAGATCCGGTTATTATTATAGGCCCAAGATCCGCTCTGTTTAGCCCAGTTAGAAATCTTGGGTTAATTGTTATAGATGAATCACACGAATCATCCTATAAGCAAGATCAACAGCCATACTATCTCACAGCGAGAGTAGCAGCATATTTAAACAGCCTCTATAAATCAATACTTATACTTGGAAGTGCGACACCTTCAGTTTCAGATTATTTCTTAGCTAAGGAAAAAGGCAAGAATATTCTTAAAATGAAAAATATAGCAATTACTAGTAAAAATGAATCGCCAGATGTAAAGCTAGTAGACCTTAAAGATAAATCGAATTTTACTAAATCTAAACATATATCCAACTCACTGATTGCCGCTATCAAAGAATCTCTAGAAAAAGGCGAACAAAGCATGCTATTTCTAAATCGTAGAGGTACCGCAAGAATAATATTCTGTAATAATTGCGCCTGGGAATTACTTTGCAAGCACTGTGACCTCCCCATGACCTATCATGGTGATCAGCACAGATTAATTTGTCACACATGCGGCAGAGTGTCTAAAAATATTCCTAACTATTGTCCTAATTGCAAAAACGATAGCCTTATCTATAGTTCAGCTGGCACTAAAGCAATCGTTGACGATGTACAGAAGCTATTTCCAGGCGCCAGAATCAGCAGATATGATACTGACAATAGCAAAAAGGATGCCATCGAAGAAAATCTTAAAGAGATAATTAATGGAGATGTAGATATATTGATTGGCACACAAATTCTAGCTAAGGGGTTTGATCTTCCTAAACTTACAACCCTAGGAATAATTAATGCGGATACTTCATTGTATCTTCCGGACTTCTCTTCCGAAGAAAGAACTTACCAATTAATAACTCAGGTATTGGGTCGAATTAATAGAGGTCACAAAAAAGGTAAAGCAATTATTCAGACATACAATCCCAAAGATAAGCTCTTTCAATATGCCATAGATCAAGACTATGAAGCGTTCTATGATAATGAGATTGCCAACAGAAAGAAGTACATGCTTCCGCCATACTACAATCTACTTAAATTATCGGTACTAAAGAAAAGCTCAGCTGGAGCTCAAGCAGCAGCAACTAAGCTCTGCAATAATTTAAGAGAGAATCATTCGAATATTCTCGTTGATGGTCCATCGCCCTCTTTTCATGAGAAGCATGGAATCTACTATGAGTGGTGTATAGTTGTAAAAAGCACAAGCAGAAACACACTCTCATCTGTAATTAATCAGTTACCTGCTGGCTGGAGATATGACATCGACCCAATAAATCTGTTGTAGAAAACAACATAAAATAATGAATATAATTTTTAATAAATAAGCGCTTTTGATTTATAATGTAAATATAAATGAATAAATTAATTACATTACCAAATCCATCACTTCGAAAGAAATCAGAGGTAATTTTAAAGATAGATGAGAAAATCAAAAAAATAATTAAGGATATGGAGCACTCTACTCTAGACTGGGATAAAAGTAGAGATCATGAAGTTGGAGTTGCTCTTGCAGCCGTTCAAATAGATCAGCTATATAGGATAGTTATCCTAAGAG
The DNA here is from genome assembly GCA_036745415.1 of Candidatus Saccharimonadota bacterium. GTDB lineage: Bacteria > Patescibacteriota > Saccharimonadia > Saccharimonadales > UBA4665 > CAILQE01. The sequence continues at coordinate 100,838 of DAIOGF010000002.1, read as the reverse complement.
ACGATCACGAGGATAAAGCAAGCGAAACATTTACAGTATTTATCAATCCTGAAATTCAAAAGTATTCAGGGGAAATTGAAATGGACTACGAAGGTTGTCTAAGTATTCCAGATATTTATGGTAAAGTTCCTAGATATAGCAAGGTAAAAGTTAAGGCCCAGGACATAAATCTAAACACAATCACCCTTACAGCTACAGGTTTTCTTGCTAGAGTCTTTCAGCACGAAATCGATCATACAAACGGTACCCTATTTATCGATCATATTAAAGATAACCCAGATTCATTCTATGTATTATCTGAGGATGGCAAATTAGTTAAACAAGATTATGAAAAAATCAAAAAAAATACTACTCTTTGGAAATGAAAGAATCGCAACGGCCACTAAGACCGATGCCTTAATTTTCTCTTATCTCATAGAAAATTATGATGTTTGTGGTCTAGTAGTATCCGAGAAAAAAGACCTCGAAGCACTAGAAGCTGTAAAATTTGCCAGATCGCATAACATTGACGTATATAACTTCAGTAAACTAAAAGACAATATAAATACAATAAAGTCCTTAGATGCAGATATTGCGGTGCTTATCGCTTACGGAAAAATAATTCCACAAGAAGTTATAGATCTATTTCCTTTAGGAATCTTAAACCTTCACCCTTCACTGCTCCCAAAACATAGGGGCCCAACACCCATAGAGAGCGTCATAATCGAAGGAGACAAAGAAACTGGCATTTCATTAATGCTCTTATCTAAAGACATGGATTCCGGCCCCGTATTCGTTCAGAAAAAAATTGAACTAACAGGAAATGAATCCAAGCAAGAACTTACCAATAAACTAGATCAACTTGGACTTGAAGCCCTCAAAGAAAAGTTTGAAGACATTTTAAACGGCAATCTATTACCGAAGAAACAAGATGACTCTAAGGCTACTTACGATAGATTGGTCAATAAATCGGACTCTGTAGTCGATTGGAATGATACCTCAGAGGATATAATTAGAAAATTTAGAGCATATCAAGGATGGCCAGGCCTTAAATTAGCAATTGGCCCTTTAAACGTAAAGATAAATGGACTAAAAGCACGTGAGCTCTCTGGAGAGCCGGGCAAATATATTGTCGATAAGCATTCTATAACCTTCTTTACTAAGGATAGTTCCCTAGAAATAACAGAACTTCAACCAGACGGCAAAAAAAATATGTCAGTAGAAGAATTTATTCGAGGATACGGAAATAGAATCTAGATAGTACTTAATTATCTTCTTTTTTATCTTGAGAAGCTTCTATAATCTGAGTAGCACTTAACTCAACTTCTTTTTTAAGCTTATCGAATTCTTCCTGAACTACAGCTTTGTAGTTTGGGAAATTAGTTTGAAGCCAGTTATATGCACCTTTATCATCTTTTGATTGGTAAAATTTTTCGAACTCATCAAACTGCTCTTCACTCATTTGCTCGGCTAATCTCATGCCTACTCTAGTCTCTAAAGTCTCGTACATATGATTGAGAAGAGAAACTCTCTCTTGTTGAGGCAATGAGCCTAATCCGATTTCTTGTAATAAATTATCGTTTAGCTGGATCATAATTACTCCCAATTATATCACTATAGATTTCTCTCAACCATTTCTCTACTAAAGAATTTTAGCCTATCACCTTCAACTACTTCAAGTTTTGACTTAGTCTTTAGATCAATTCCACACATTTCTCCGGAATTAACTTCCTTAACGTCAGTGATTCCCTTCTTTAGATTATGTAGCTCTACTTCGGCAATCTCCTTCTCGCCTCTGAATACTTTAACTAAAGATGGCATAACTATTTTTCCTGAAATTACTTCACCACCACAAATTAACTGAGTTTTAGTTGTATTAAATATACCTTTTATGATTAATGTTCCTAGTTCTTTTTCTACAATTTCAGGAGCCAACAGGTTACTTAATTCATTTTTAGCATCGTCTAACATTTCATATATGATATTAAATAGTCTAATATTAATTTTATCACGTGATGCTTGCTGCATAATTGCTCTAGATGAAGTCACATTAAATCCATAAATGATTGCATTAGAAGTGTGTGCAAGGTGTAGGTCGTTTTCATTAATTGCTCCAACACCAGATCCAACAAATCTTATAGCTACTTCATCAGTATCCAAAGATTTTAAGCTATCCATAACAGATCTTAATGATCCCTGTACGTCAGCTTTAATGATTACATTTAATTCACTTAGCTTGTTATTTCTATTAATAAGTCGAATAAGGTCATTGCTACTAATTTCCATCTTGGAATCTTTAGTGCTTTGCTCTTTGGCAAATTTTTCTACAGCTTGCTTGGCTTCCTTTTCATCCTTACAGAAGTTGAACTCATCACCGAATTCAGGAAGCGTTTTAAATCCAGAAATAATAATTGGGGTGGATGGTCCAGCCTCTTCAATAGCTTTGCCTTCACTATTCTCGAGAGTTTTAATCTTTGCGTAGGAATTTCCCGCACTAATAAAGTCACCTTTTTTAATAACTCCGCCTTCTACTAATGCTCTCGCTATTGGACCTCTGCCCATTTGAACATGAGATTCAATAATAAGACCGTAGGCTGGAACATCGTAATCGGCCTTTAGCTCCTCAATATCAGTCACTAGTAGAACTAAATCAAGTAATTCATTAATACCCTTCTTGGTCTTAGCAGAAACTTCTTGAACAACTGTGTCGCCACCCCATTCTTCAACCATTAATCCATGTTCGGATAATTGTTGTTTAACTCTTATGGGGTCGGCACCTTCTTTATCAATCTTGTTAATAGCAACGATGATCTTAACCCCAGCCTTCTTAGCATATCTAATGGCTTCAATTGTTTGAGGCTTAACTCCATCATCGGCAGCGACAACAATAATAGCGATATCGGTAAGAGCTGCTCCATGCTGACGAATTGCAGCAAAGGCTTCATGACCTGGAGTATCTAGGAAAGTAATCAATCTATCATTGTGCTTAATTTGATAAGCACTAATGTGCTGTGTGATTCCACCAGCTTCCTTTGAGGCTACGTTAGTTGTACGAATTGCATCAAGTAAAGAGGTTTTTCCATGGTCTACGTGACCCATAACAGCGACAACTGGAGGCCTCGATTTAGCCTTCCCTGTTAGTTCTCGCTTAACAGTTTTAATCTCCTCTTCCTTGGCGTCATTTCTTTGAAGTTCAATGTCTAAACCTAATTCTTCAACAATGATTTGAGCAGTATCGAAATCAATCTTCTCGTTCACAGTAGCCATAATGCCGTTCTTCATTAGCTCGGCAATTAATCCAGTTACTGGAATAGAAAGCTTTTCAGCCAGGTTACCTACGGTAATCAATCCATCAATCTGTATTTTGGTTTTAGATGCCATAGTTTTTCCTTCCTGGCCGAATAGGCCTTCTTAGTTAATCATTACTATTCCTTAGATTTTGTAGTCTTCTTAGCTGTTTTCTTTTCAGCTGGCTTTTCTTCTTTTTTAACAGTCTTCTTTGCAGAAGAAGTTTCTTTAAGAGAAAGGGCAATCTTTCGATTTTCAGTGTCTACATCTAGAACTTTAAAATCTTTTACTTCATTTAACTGAAATAGCTGTTCTGGATCGATGCTTTCATCGTCACTCATCTCAGAAACATGCACTAGAGCTTCAACGCTAGGACTTAATTGAACGAAAGCACCGAAAGGAGTAATTCTTGTTACTTTACCTTTAACTACTTGTCCTTTTTTAAATTCCTTAACTTGTTCTAACCATGGATCTTCAGTCATTTGCTTAAGACTTAGGCTTAGTCGATCTTTTTCGATAGCTATAATCTTAGCTTTAACTTCTTGTCCAACCTTAATGAAGTTCTTTGGATTGTCTACTCTATCCCAAGATATTTCTGAGATGTGAATTAATCCTTCGATTCCATCGATGTTAACAAAAGCACCAAAATCTATCACTCCTGTAACTAAACCAGTAACTACGTCACCGACTTTCATTTCAGAGAATTTAGATTGAATTAGGTCTTTCATAGCTTCTTTTTCAGAAACAATTAGCTTGTTATCTTTTCGGCTAACATCTAGAACTCTTACCTTTAGAACTTCTTTAGTTAAAGCATTAAGCTTCTGAAGAATTTCATCCTTATCTGCACCAGTTACTCTAGGATAATGTCCTGGAGCAAGTTGAGAAACAGGTAAGAAACCACGAATTCCTTCTAGCTCTATAAGTAGTCCACCTCTATTGGCATCATATGGAGTGATATCAATAGTTTCTTGAGCTTCAAATATTCTTTGAACCTCATCCCATCCCTTGTCTTTAGCTACACGCTTCATAGAAAGCAATGCTTGCCCATCTTCCATATCTGGGTCTAATACGCTCACACTAATGCTAGATCCTTCGCTCAATTCTTGGCCGTGACCAAGCTCTCTTCGCATTACCACACCTATACCATGGGCCCCTAAATCAACCCATACTTCGTTCTTCTTTATTGAAAGAACAGTTCCCTCTAATACGTCTCCGACGTTAAGAGTTTTAATTTCAGAGTCTTTTAATAACTCATCCATATTTAATAATTGTTTTGACATTGTAAAAATGCCTCCTTAAAAAGTATTTTCTTTGATATAAATCTAGTTAAATTATTTAACTTAATTTATACACATAAGATTGGTATAAATTATACCGTATATTACCTTAAGAGTAAACATCATAAAATTAGCACTCAAATTAATTAATGAAATGGTATAGAATCTAAATTAGATATGTATTTAGGAATAGACGTTGGGGGTACAAAAACTTTATTATCCGTGTTTGATGAGCGCGGCAAGGTAATTTTTGAGAAAAAATTCCACACCCCTCAAAACTACTCAGTATTTCTAGAAGAGTTAAAGCTTGAACTTGGTAGCCAAGAAATAGATAAATTAAAATCAGTATGCATTGGACTTCCTGCCAGTTTAATAGATAGAGATAATCAAGAAGCAAAGTTATTCACAAATCTAGCTTGGCGCAATGTGAGAATAGTAAAAGATCTAGAGCGCCTCTTCCCTTGCCCTATATATTTCGAAAATGATGCGAAACTTGCAGCCTTTTATGAGGCCGGTTTAGTAGGCGATAAATATCAAAGAGTACTTTATGTCACAATTAGTACCGGAATAGGCTACGCACTAGTAAATAAAGGCCAGATCGATACTTCTGTGGGTGATCCAGGAGGCAGTGATCTACTAATTAGCTTTGAAGACAAAATGACTCCATGGGAAAATGTAATTTCCGGGAGAGCCATTGTTGAACGATTTGGAAAACAAGCTTCTGAAATAAATGATCAGAAGACCTGGAAGTTAATCAGCAGAGATATAAATCAAGGATTAATGGAATTAATCGCAATCCTAGAGCCAGATGTAGTTATCTTCGGCGGTGCAGTTGGCGAGCATTTCTCTAAATTCTCAGAATACTTAAGAGAAGAACTCAATAAATATAAGCTCCCTTCTATGGTGATTCCAGATCTAATAAAAGCAAAAGAAGCCGAAAGAGCTGTCGTGTTCGGATGTTACGAATATGCACGGAGCAAGAGATAGTGCACGAACTAATAAAAAAGCTTGAGTCTCAATATCCTAATATCTCCTTTCAATCAGGGGATAAATTTTATTGGTCACCTAAAGATCAAATAGTCTATTACATAGATAAGCTTAAAAAGAAAAATGCAAAATACGCCCTCTTTCACGAAGTTGGACATGCCCTACTTGACCATAAATATTATAAGAAAGATTTCGATCTGCTTAGAATGGAGGTTTCAGCTTGGAATGAAGCCAAGAAAATAGCTACAACATTTGAGCAAAAGATAGACGAAGATCATGTTCAAGACTGTTTAGACACCTACAGAGATTGGCTATACAGAAGAAGTAAATGCCCAAGCTGCTCTGTTGTCAGTCTGCAAAATAGCGAATCCAATAACTACACCTGTTTTAACTGCAACTCAAGTTGGCAAGTTACTTCCTCTAAGTTTTGCAGACCATATAGAACCCTAGTAAGGTAATTTACTCAATAAATTAAAGCATAATCGTTGTTAATAAATTAACATCTATCAAACATAATCTGTTAATAACTATTTTAATTTCAATAAAAAGCTTATTTTTAGTATTGAACAAATATAATTCTTACAACTAAAAAACCGAGATCTCGCAGAGTCCCGGTTTTTTAACTAATTAATTTAATTAGGCAGTTGTCTTAGTTCGACGAGAAATTCGTCCACCTTTAGCACCTGCAGCTCTAGCTAATTCACGATTAGCGAAGAAACCACCAGTTTTACCTAATTTTCCACCCTTAGAACCGATTTTTGCGTAAAAATCAGCGCCATACTTTTTCTTGTTAGTAGCAGCTGCTGCTTTTCCGCCAGCTTTAGTTCCAGCCATCCTAAAGTCCTCCTTTAGTTATTAATCTTCCATAAAAACAAAAAGAGAGCCATCTATAAATAGATAACCCTCTCTTCTTTTTACGAATTATATATATAATATCACGCTACTGTTTAAAAGTCAATAGCGCTAAAGCTATGATTTCACCTTAAAAAGAAAAGCAGCCTCCTGTTCTGGAGACTGCTCTTATAAATTGGCACCGTGCTATTTTCCCAGGGGTGAACCCCAAGTATTGTAACCGCTACGAGGCTTAACTGCTGTGTTCGGCATGGGAACAGGTGTTTCCCTCGTGCTATGGGCACCAAAGTGGATCTTGTTAAACTAACAAAACCCTATTGTTGTCCATAAAATTTTTAGATAAATATAATATATCAGATAACCTACTTTACCGACAAACGCGTTAGATAATGACCAATGACCAGTCAAAATGCGATCTTCTACCAAAACTCATGCTAGATCTAAATGATGCATGGGTTTTGGTCGTAAAAAGTCGATGGGACTATTAGTACGCTTTGGCTGAACATGTTGCCATGCTTACACCTTGCGCCTATCAAACTGATAGTCTTTCAGTGTCCTCATAGGGAAATCTTATCTTAGGATCAGTTTCGCGCTTAATATGCTTTCAGCGCTTATCTGGTCCGCACATAGCTACCCAGCAATGCTCTTGGTAGAACAACTGGTACACCAGCGGTGCGTTCACCCCGGTCCTCTCGTACTAGGGGCAAATTCCTTCAAATTTCCTTGCGTCCACAGCGGATATAAACCGAACTGTCTCACGACGTTCTGAACCCAGCTCACGTACCTCTTTAACCGGCGAACAGCCGGACCCTTGGGACCTGCTCCAGCCCCAGGATGAGATGAGCCGACATCGAGGTGCCAAACAGCGCCGTCTATGTGAACTATTGGGCGCGATAAGCCTGTTATCCCCGGCGTAACTTTTATCCGATAGCGCTGCCGATACCACACTCCTGTACGAAATGTACTGACAGCGGAAAACTTACTCCGACTTTCGTCCCTGCTTGGGTTGTAGCCCTCACAGTCAAGCTAGCTTATGCGTATACACTATCGATTCGATTTCCATCCGAACCTAGCTAACCTTTGAACGCCTCCGATACTCTTTAGGAGGCAACCGCCCCAGTTAAACTACCCATCAGACACGGTCCCTGAACCGGATAACGGTCCAGGTGAGAACAAGAGATATACAAGGGTGGTATTTCACTGGTGACTCCACCTAGACTAGCGTCTAAGCTTCGAAGTCTCCCACCTATGCTACACATGTATATCCCCGGCTCAATGCCAAACTGTAGTAAAGCTGCACGGGGTCTTTTCGTCCTGCTGCGGACAGACGGCATCTTTACCGTCAATGCACTTTCACCGAGCTCTTCGTTGAGACAGTACCCATATCATTACGCCATTCGTGCGGGTCAGAACTTACCTGACAAGGAATTTCGCTACCTTAGGACCCTTATAGTTAGGGCCGCCGTTCACTGGGGCTTCAGTTCGAGGCGTTAACCTCTTACCTTAACCTTCCAGCACCGGGCAGGCGTCAGCCCCTATACATCCACTTTCGTGTTAGCAGAGACCTGTGTTTTTGGTAAACAGTTGCATGGGTTCGTTAGCTGCGGCCCTCTTGCGAGGGCAAGCCTTATTCCGAAGTTACGGCTGCTTGTTTGCCGAGTTCCTTAACGAAGAATCACTCGTACACCTTGGTCTTCTCGACCTGAGCACCTGTGTCGGTTTGCGGTACGGATAGAGTAGTTCACGCGTTTGAGGCTTTTCTTGTCAGCACTATCACAGAAATCAAGCCAAAAGGCTCTTTCATTCGTAGGTATTTCTCCTACTTAGACGGATATAACCATGAATCCGCTCCTGCTAACATGCCGCGCACATCAAACAAAACTACACTAGTACGGGAATATTAACCCGTTGTCCATCGCCTACGCTACGCGCCTCGGCTTAGGACCGACTAACCCTGGGACGATTACCGTGGCCCAGGAAACCTTGCTCTTTCGGTGGGCAGGATTCTCACCTGCCTTATGGTTACTCATTCCAGCATTCTCACTTCCTAACGCTCCACCAAATCTTACAATTTGACTTCAACGCAGATAGGAACGCTCCTCTACCACGCGCATATAAAATATACGCATCCATGTCTTCGGTACTATGCTTAGCCCCGTTACATTTTCCGCGCAAGATCTCTTGACGAGTGAGCTGTTACGCACTCTTTAAATGAATGGCTGCTTCTAAGCCAACATCCTCGTTGTTTAAGAAATCTCACCTCGTTTCCCACTTAGCATAAATTTAGGGACCTTAGACGATGGTCTGGACTGTTTTCCTTTTGAGCGACGAGCTTAGCCCCGCCGTTCTAACTGCCGTAGTTCCACTGATGGTATTCGTAGTTTGTCAAGGTTAGGTAATCTTGCGACCCCTATACCGAAACAGAGCTCTACCCCCATTAGCTACCGTACGACGCTAGCCCTAAAGCTATTTCGAGGAGAACCAGCTATCTCCGAGTTCGATTGGCATTTCACCGCTAACCACAAGTCATCCGGGCGTGTTGCAATTCGCTACGGTTCGGCCCTCCACGCAGTTTTACCTGCGCTTCAGCCTGCTCATGGTTAGGTCACTCGGTTTCGGGTCTATTCACTACTACTATTTTGCCCTATTCAGGCTCGCTTTCACTGCGCCTACGATAAAAATCTTAAGCTTGCAGCAGTAAATAACTCGCTGGATCGTTCTACAAAAAGCACGCCGTCACCGGACAAGCCGGCTCCGACTCTTTGTACGCACATAATTTCAGGATCTATTTCACTCCCCTTCCGGGGTTCTTTTAACCTTTCCCTCGCGGTACTTGTTCACTATCGATCATAAGATATATTTAGCCTTGGAAGGTGGACCTCCCGGTTTCAGTCAGGGTTTCACGTGTCCCGACCTACTCGACAACATAAATGATAAGGTTTGCGATACTTAGCATACTAGACTATCACTATCTATGGTGCAGCTTTCCAGCTGCTTCTGCTCGCTTCGCAAATTTCTGACCTTACACAGATTAATGGTAGAATCTGTAGCCAATACGAAATTCTGGATAAATCCAAAGCTTCGTACTGGGTATTTATGTGTCACAACCCTTTAATAACATTCGTCTACCAACTTATTCATCTGTGCAAATTGCCAGATGAAAGTCATTAAAGTTTGGGCTCTTCCGCTTTCGCTCGCCACTACTGACGGAATCATTGGTTATTTTCTATTCCTCGGGGTACTAAGATGTTTCAGTTCTCCCGGTTACCGCTATCTCGTCCTATATATTCAGACAAGTGCTAACAGACATTACTCTGCCAGGGTTTCCCCATTCGGACATCTCCGGATATAACGCATATTTGGCTGCTTCCCGGAGCTTTTCGTAGCTCATCACGTCCTTCATCGGTATCTTATGTCAAGGCATTCTTTGTGTGCGCTTGAGTAACTTTTTACGATCGTATGTTTAAAACATACTTGTAAAGTGCAATTTGACTGGTCGTTGGTGATTACCAACTGCCGTTTGTCTTAAATTGCTATCTCTAATATTTTCAATTTTTTCAATTGCTTATCTCTAATATTTTCTTAAATATTATATTTACCTAAATTGTTAAGTTTCGAAACTACAGGTGGAAGCAAGATTAAGTGTTTCCACTTAATTAGGCCCCGCCCTTGAGTTTACGATTCCGGCTTAACTTTGGGTTATTTACCCGTTTAAGACTTTACCTAAACTCAAGTTGTCCAACAATGATATCAACTTTAACAGATATAGTCAACACTTATATGATGTATTTGTTGCAACTATTTGTATACTATTAAACTATCATTAATTGTACATTATGTTTAATAAAAAATAGATCTTTTTACTATGGGTATTGTAGAAAATCACTTTATTCGGTAAAATACACCGGTAGTTGTTTATATAACTTGGGGCATTAGCTCAGTTGGCTAGAGCGCCTGCTTTGCAAGCAGGAGGTCATCGGTTCGAGCCCGATATGCTCCACCATTATTATAAATAACTAACGGGCGATTAGCTCAGCTGGTTAGAGCGCGTCACTGATAATGACGAGGTCGGAGGTTCGAGTCCCTCATCGCCCACCACAATAGATAGAGATTAATCCATCATTAGTTGATGGATTTTTTTATATACCAAAATTTAGATCAATAAAAAAACTCCTCTGAAAAACAGAAGAGTTTCTTTTAACAACTTATGCAGTGCATCAACGTTAGAACGTTAGTTTACAGAAACTGATGTATCGACTGTATGGATACAGTAGAAGTAAGTTGTCAGTACTGATAATAAACAACTTACCGATATCGACCTAGCTCGTTAAAGATTGCTCTGTTAACTGCTAGTTATCTCCCTAGAAAGGAGGTAATCCATCCGCACGTTCCCGTACGGATACCTTGTTACGACTTAACCCCAATCATCTCCCCTACCTTAGGGCGAGGCTATGCTCACACGTCAGGTATTGGCGACTTTCATGGCTTGACGGGCGGTGTGTACAAGACCCGGGAACGTATTCACGGTGATATGCTGACTCACCGTTACTAGCGATTCCGACTTCAAGCAGGCGAGTTTCAGCCTGCTATCCGAACTGGGACCGGCTTTGATGGGATTTGCTCCGTCTCGCGACTTAGCTGCCCTTTGTACCGGCCATTGTAGCGTGTCTGTAGCCCCAGACGTAAGGGTAATACTGACCTGACATCATCCCCCCCTTCCTCCCTGTTACCAGGGCAGTCTGTTTAGAAAAATACAACTAAACATAAGGGTTGCGCTCGTTGATGGACTTAACCAAACATCTCACGACACGAGCTGACGACGGCCATGCAACACCTGTCTCTGCGCTCAATAAAGCACTCTCTCCTTTCGGAGAAATTCGCAGGATGTCAAGCCTGGGTAAGGTTCTTCGCTTACTATCGAATTAAACAACACGCTCCACCGCTTGTGCGGGTCCCCGTCAATTCCTTTATGTTTTAGTCTTGCGACCGTACTCCACAGGCGGGATGCTTAACGCGTTAGCTTCGCTACTATCGGGGTCGATACCGACAACAGCTAGCATCCATAGTTTACGGCGTGGACTACCGGGGTATCTAATCCCGTTTGCTCCCCACGCTTTCGTGCCTTAGTGTCAAGAACAAGCCAGTACCCTGCCTACGCCATCGGTGTTCCTCCTAATATCTACGGATTTCACTCCTACACTAGGAATTCCAGGTACCTCTCTCGTCTTCTAGCTTAGCAGTTCGAATAATGTTTATATGGTTGAGCCATACGCTTTCACTATTCGCTTACTACGCCACCTACGCAACTCTTTACGCCCAGTAATTCCGGATAACGCTTGGATCCTCCGTATGACCGCGGCTGCTGGCACGGAGTTAGCCAATCCTTATTCACATGTTACCATCATAATTTTCACATATAAAAGCAGTTTACGACCCGAAGGCCTTCATCCTGCACGCGGCGTTGCTCCATCAGACTTTCGTCCATTGTGGAAAATTCCCTACTGCTGCCTCCCGTAGGAGTCTGGGCCGTTCTCAGTCCCAGTCTGGCTGATCATCCTCTCAGACCAGCTAATGATCGTCGCCTTGGTGAGCTTTTACCTCACCAACAAGCTAATCATACGCAGGCCCTTCCCAAAGCGCTAAAAGCTTTACTCCTTAGAGCACATGCGGTATTAGACACCATTTCTGGTGCTTATCCCTCACTTTGGGGTAGGTTCCTACGTGTTACTCAGCCGTCCGCCGCTCGTGTACCTCCGAAGAGGCCTTACCGCTCGACTTGCATGTATTAGGCACGCCGCCAGCGTTCATCCTGAGCCAGGATCAAACTCTCCAAAAAAAGAATTTGTTCTCTTAAAAAACAATTCAAAATGAACTGACGTTGATTTGCACTGCATAAATTGTTAAAGGTCAAATGTTTCAAAGAGAATCTGATCGACCTCCTTGAAAGACTTTGTTTATTCTATATTAAATATGGATAAAATGTCAACACTTTAAGCCAAAATCTCTATTCTTCGTCGTTTTCTTCGTCACTATTGTCGATTAAAGTCATAGAAACTACCTCGTCTCCATCGTTCAATCTCATGATTCTAACACCTTGAGTAGCCCTTCCAAGCTCTGGAATATCCTTTAATCCGAGTCGTATAGTCTGGCCCTGTTGTGAAATTATCAAAACTTCTCTTTTATCATCAGATAATAGTGTTTTAACTTGCACCAATTGGCCTGTCTTAGTATTAACTACGGCAGATCTTATTCCAACTCCACCACGTGAGTGAGGCGTAAATTGAGATACTTTAGTTCTTTTTCCGTATCCATATTTACTTATTACAAATATGTGAGAATCTCCTTCTACTATATCCATACCGATCACTTGATCGTCTTTTCTTAATCGGATTCCTCTTACTCCTCTACTTACTCTACCCATAGGTCGAGCGTCCTTTTCGTGGAATCTAATAGCCTGGCCTTGTGAAGTCGAGATTAACACCTCATTATCTCCATTAGTCATCCTAATCCACCTTAGCTCGTCGCCAGCATCAAGATTAATTGCGATAAGTCCAGAAGTCCTTACATTAGAGTATTGATCAAATGGAGTCTTCTTAACGACCCCTCTGACAGTACACATAATTAAGTTAGCTGCTTTATCTGCCTTATTGATGTTTATAGCGGTACTCACCACTTCCTCGGGCTGTAATTGCAATAAGTTAACTAATGCAACACCCTTAGCGCTTAGAGAGGCTGAAGGCACTTCATATGCCTTAAGTCTGAATACGCGGCCCTTATTAGTGAAGAATAGAATGTAATCGTGAGTTGAAGCATTTATTAATTGCTCAATATTATCTTCTTCTCTGGTAACCATTCCACGCTTACCTTTACCACCTCTATTTTGCTTCTTATAGTCGGCGCTTGAAGTTCTCTTAATGTAATTAGCTGAGGTAAGAGTTATAACTACTTGTTCATCGGCGATAAGATCTTCGTCGCTCAATTTACCTAATTCACCTTTTATGACTCTAGTTCTTCTTTCGTCGGCGTATGTCTTCTTAACTTCTTCTAGTTCATCCTTTATTATTGCTAGGATTCTCTTCTCGTCAGCAAGTATAGCTTCTAGCTCAGCGACTAGCTTAAGTAACTGTGCTAATTCTTCTTCAATTTCTTTTCGATCTAATCCAGTTAGTCTTCTAAGCTGCATAGCTAGGATTGCACGACCCTGAATCTCGGACAACTTAAACTTCTCTAACAGATTGGATAATGCCTCATCGTAAGTCTCGGAAGCTCTAATTGTTGCAATTACCGCATCAATGTTGTCCAAAGCTATCTTTAATCCTTCGAGAATGTGTGCACGCTCTTTTGCTTTCCTTAATTCATACTCTGTTCGTCTTCGAACTACAGTCTGTCTGTGCTTAATGTGCTCTTTGATTATGTCTTGAAGACCTAGAATTCTAGGCTGTATGCCATCAATCAAAGCAAGCATATTGAAGTGGAAAGTTGACTGTAAAGGAGTTAACTTAAATAGCTGATTAAGTAATTTATTAGCAAATGCGTCTTTTTTAAGATCAATTACAATCTTAACTTCACCTCTAGCACTTTCGTCTCTAACATCAGAAATTCCAATAATCTTCTTATCATGAACCAAGTCTGCAATCTTAGTAATTAAAGATTCCTTGTTAAGTCCATAAGGAATTTCAGAAATAACAATCTGATCACGCTTCTTGTTCTCGCCAGACACTACTTCCGCAATACCTCTAGTAACCACTCCGCCCCTACCTGTAGCATAGGCTGTTCTAATCGACTCAGCGCCGTAAATAACACCACCTGTTGGAAAGTCTGGACCTTTTACGAATTTTAGCAAATCATCTAAAACAGCGTCATCATGATCAATTTGATATATTGTTGCATCAATGATCTCACCTAGGTTGTGTGGTGGAATATTTGTAGCCATACCAACAGCGATACCCAACTGTCCATTTAATAATAAATTAGGCACTTTTGAAGGTAATACAACTGGTTCTTGTAGTCTACCGTCATAGTTTTCTCGAAAATCTACAGTTTCTTTGTCTATATCAACGAGTAGCTCCTCTGCCAATCTCTGCATTTTAGCTTCCGTATAACGCATAGCAGCTGGCGGATCTCCGTCCATAGAACCAAAGTTACCCTGACCATTAACTAGCATGTATCTCATGCTCCATGGTTGAGCCATTCTTACCATGGCATCATATATCGCAGCGTCACCGTGAGGGTGGAAGTCTCCCATCACAGCACCAACAACGTTCGCACTCTTTCTGTGCCTAGCGCCCGCTCTAAGACCGTCTCTATTCATTGTGTATAGAATTCTTCTATGTACTGGCTTAAGGCCGTCTCTGACGTCCGGTAATGCTCGAGACACAATAACACTCATTGAATAACGAAGGTAATTATCCTCCATTACATTTTCTACAGATCTTCTCTCTACTGTCTTAGAATTAGGATTACTTAATTCTGCCGCATTAAACATTGTCTCTTGTTCCATTGATTTATCTTCTTCCATACTAAATATCCAAGTCCTTTACGAATTTTGCATGAGTCTGAATGAAATTCTTACGTAATTCTACTTCTGTACCCATCAATTTATTAAATATTGCATCTGCTTTTTCAGCGTCTTCAACATTAACCTGAATAAGAACTCTCTTTTCAGGATTCATTGTTGTCTCGAATAACTGATCACCGTCCATTTCTCCAAGTCCCTTATATCTCTTTTGTTCGACAAATCCAGCTTGCTTGTACTTTTCTTCAGTTTCAACAATCTTATCTCCGGCTTTTCTACGAGCTTCAATTGCTTCATTAATAGTCTTATCCAGATCGGCTTCATCATAGATGTATATGCTAGATTTTCTTCCAGCCTTGATAAGCTCAAAAAGTGGAGGCTTGGCAAGATATAAATGTCCGCCTTCAATAACTGGAGCCATGTACCTAAAGAAGAATGTCATAAGTAAAGTAGCAATATGGCTACCATCAACGTCGGCGTCGGTCATAATTATAACTCTATCGTATCTTAATCCCTTTACATCAAAGGAGTCTTGAATTCCTACACCTAGAGCTTTTATTAAGCTAATAATTTCGTTGTTGGCTAGCATTTTGTCTAGTCTAGCTCTTTCAACGTTTAACACTTTTCCTCTAAGTGGTAAAACTGCCTGACCTTTAGAGTCTCTTCCAGTCTTAGCTGAACCACCGGCTGAATCTCCCTCAACTAAGAATATTTCAGAACTCTTAGGATCTTTATTTGAACAGTCAGCTAATTTACCCGGAAGTGATGCTCCATCTAGAACACCTTTTCTTAAAATATTTTCTCTAGCTGCTCGTGCTGCTTTTCTGGCTCTAGCTGCCAAAAGACCTTTGTTAACAATTTTTCTAGCTACTGCAGGGTGCTCTTCTAAGTAATAAGTGAAGTATTCATTCATTACTTGCTCTACATAGCCTCTCACCTCAGGGTTTCCAAGCTTGTTCTTAGTCTGACCTTCGAATTGTGGATCTGGTAGTTTAACTAAAATAATTGCAGTAATTCCTTCCCTGGTATCTTCACCTGAGAGGTTTTCTTCCTTGTCTTTAATTAATCCTTGTTTTCGAGCGTAATCATTAATAACTCTTGTTAGCGCAGATCTAAAACCTGTAAGGTGAGTACCTCCATCAGGGTTAAGCACGTTGTTTGCAAAAGACTTAATAGTCTCCACATACGCATCTGTGTACTGAAGAGATATTTCCACTTGAACATCATCGACAGATTTATCTACATAAAAGATATCTTCATCGACTTGATCTTTGTTTGCGTTAAGATGTTTTACATAACTCTGAATTCCGCCTTCAAAGTAGAAGCTATATCTCTTATCTTTCTTGTCGCTAATTAATGTAGTTCTAATTCCCTTGGTTAGATATGCTGCGTGTCTTAATCTGTCCAGCACTTGATCATAAGAGAAAGTTACATCCGGGAAAATTGTTTCATCAGGATAAAATGTTATTTCTGTTCCCTTTTTGTCTGTTTTACCAACAACTTTTAATTCAGTCTTTGGTGCTCCTCTTTCATACTCTTGTTCGTGAATCTTTCCATCTTTATAAATTCGAACTATTAATTTCTTACTAAGTGCATTAACAACACTACTGCCTACTCCGTGAAGACCACCAGATACTTTATATCCCCCATCACCGAACTTACCACCAGCGTGCAGAACGGTTAAAACTGTTTCAACGGTACTTTTACCAGTCTTAGGGTGGATGTCTGTAGGAATACCTCTTCCGTCGTCAATTACAGTTACGCCTCCGTCTTCAAGCATTCTGACAACTACCTCAGTAGCATGGCCAGCCAAAGCTTCGTCAATTGCGTTATCTACTAACTCCCAGATTAAGTGGTGTAAACCTTCAAGTCCAGTTCCACCAATGTACATACCTGGTCTCTTACGAACAGGTTCAAGACCCTCTAATACAGTAATCTGATTAGCTGAGTATTCATTATTGTTTTTATTTGCCACTTATTAGTCCCTCGAGTATTAATTTTTAAATCCCACTTCAAGATATTATATGGTAGTTACCAATTTCTATCAAGATTGAGTAATTTTTACAAAATTGAATAAATTATTTAACTTTTCTATTGTACTAATAAACATAAGTGTGATTAAATTTATTCATAATAAATATAACAAAAATTTAAAAAATATATGTTTGAAGAAATAGTTTCAGAATTACGATACGACAAAAGCAAGTTAAGTAAACTGAGCGGTTTTTTAAAGAGAGTCCGAAAAGAAAAATCTCTAAGATTGTTTGGTCTATTCTTCATATTGCTTACATTTATGGTGCAGTTTTTCGCTGTGATAAACCCACCCACCCCAACGATAGCCGGGTCATCTAACGACTTATTGAATGGCGGGTTCTCTAGTGCATCCCAAGCAGCAAACTTCTGCGAAAATAATACTCAGGACTTTAGAAACATATTAAATTACTATGGAATTACCTGTAAAATGGTGTCTCAAGCTAAAAAAGTAACTCTAAATTCTAGAGATTTTAACGGAAACCTATGGTCTATGGGGAGAAATGACATTGGTTCACTTGCAGGCGAGACACCATCACCTGCTATTAACGGACAACACTATTATATTCGTTACCTATGGGCATGGGATAAGCCTAAAACAACTTCAAATTACTACGCCCTGGATGTATCCCATGGATCTCAAAAATTCTATTTATTATTCGCATGTGGAAATATCGTATCTGTTGGCTTTCCTGGTCCCGTCAAACAGGTACCTAAATTGTCAGCTCTAAAAACCACCGTACCTTCTACTCCAAAAGCAGGATCAAAAGTGAAGCCAGGAACTAAAGTATCTTTTAGGATTATCCTAAACAACAGCGGATCAGAGGCCGACCAAGTAACAATTAAAGATACAAATAATAAATATCTTAGGTATGTTTCACAAACATCCAACAGTGCAAATAATTTCAATTACGATGTTAACAATGCTCAATCAATATGGACATTTAATAAAATAAACTCAGGAACAAATGGATACTATGTAGATGTAACCTACACCGTATTAAACACCGCCCCAGATGGCAGTAAAATCTGCAATAGTGCTTTAATATCTGGCGAAGTCGTAAATTCATTTAACACTAATGAAGCCTGCTTCATAGTTTCAAATACTGCACCTACACCACCGCCTACTCCTAAAACTTGTCCATATGACAGTAGTATAAATCTCAACGATCCTAGATGCATACCATGTCCAAACGACAATAATATTATTGTCACTAATCCTGCGTGTAAACCATGTCAGGTATCAATAGGCTCCAATAGTGCATACACTTGTGTTGTTTACAACAAGACTGCCACAAATGTAACTAAAAACATCTTAGACGCTAATGGCACTACAGCATCTGCAGGTGATGTAATTAAATACACATTGACTGCTAAGAACGCTGGAAATACATCAATTAGTGACTTTATTTTCCAGGATAATCTAAGTTATGTATTAGATTATTCAAATATAGTTACAAATAATAATTACAGCATAAAAAACAATTCAGTCGTGTTTAAACCAACAACATTAAGCGCAGGTCAAACCAAGTCAGTGTCCTTTGAAGTTAAAATAATGAGCCCTATACCACAGACTCCTCAGTCACATTCTGATCCGTTCTTATACAACCTCAAAATGACAAATACATACGGAGACACAACTCAAATTAACCTACCCTCTCCTGCTGCTAAAAAGATAGAAAGCGTTACTACTAAACTACCGAATACTGGACCTGGAAGCAGCCTCGCTCTTTTAAGTATAGTTGCTGTTGTCGCTGGCTACTTCTATTACAGATCTAGATTATTAAGTATTGAATCTGAGATTGAGATCAGGGATTCATCATCAAGGAGTATTCAATAATGGAAAAACACCGACCAAATCATGAAGTTAAATCTAATCACCTAGATAATGGCTTCGAGAAACATCATATACATGAAAATGATAAGAATGTCTTGGAGCATAGTAAGAAAAATAAAGAGAATTTAACAGAAGAAGCTAGAGTAAAAGCTGAACAAATTTTTGCACAAGATAATAAAAATGAATTCTCCAAGAAGAGTATTGAAAATGCATTAGATAGTAAAAAAACAAATGAAACTATAAATAAAAAACCATCAAAAGAATTAAAAGAAATCATATTAAATAATGAACTAAAGCATATTCAATCTAGGCTGAGTAGTGTTGATAAAACTGGAAGTAGACTTATCCACCTGAAAGGTTTCAGAACCTTAAATGAGCTATCATCTAAGACTATATCAAGGCCTTTTGGCCTTCTTGGAGGCGGTATAGCAGCCTTTTTGGGTAGCTTAATCTATTATTTCTACTCTAATCACATAGGAATGAAATATAACTACTTCATGATAGTGGTATTCTTTGTGTCCGGATATCTTGCCGGACTAATAACTGAGGCTATTATTAAGATGCTTGGATTCAATAAAGCAGATTAATTAATCTTCTCTATTTATTTTATAGTTAACGCCACCTTCATTATCTACATAAACTTCTGGCTTATTTTGCTTAGGGGAGATCGGCGAGTCAGGCTTTGTTATTTCGCTTGGGACACCAGCTTCCTCAGGAGAATCTTGCGACTTAACACTTGAATTGACTGGATTACTTGATGGGGTTGAAGGTGGGGTCATTTTTTTACGCTTAGCTAACCAGTCATCAAGAAATGAAGCTTGTGGGTTAGGCTTATTAACTTTGGCATTACCGCTGAAACCACTTCCAGGTAAATTAGAGTTCTGTGTTGATCCGAATGAACTATTTAAGTTACTGGTAGGCGCAGGAGTATTGGTTTTAAGTCTTTCAAATATATCACGTTCAACTTCGGCCCTAGGACGTCCATACTTACCCCTAGAAAGCTGTTTGAGTGCATCTCTGAGTTGAGTATTGGGTTCGCCTAAAATTGGCAATGTAGCCATCGTAAATGGCTGAGTCGGCACACCGTTCACTAAAGTCCTAACAATAGTGTTAAAATTGGGCACTCTAAGTAAGTCTTCAGTGTCGAAAATAGGCTGAAAATACTTACCTACTGTTTCAGCATCATTCTGACCTATTCTAAATGAGACGATTGTACCTATGTTACCAAAGACTGCATCCCTAATAGTGTCGGATAGCTGGGTCGTAAACTGGTTGGCAACTATAAGGTTTAGTTTAAACTTTCTAGCCTCAGACATTATGTCTGCTAAGCTATCTGTTGAGAAGTTCTGGAACTCATCAACGTAGAGACAAAAAGATCTTCTCTCAGACTCTGGAATATCCACCCTGCTCATAGCTGCTGCTTGAAATTTCATTACGAATAACATACCTAGAAGCTTGGAGTTTAGCTCACCAAGACTTCCCTTGCTTAGATTTACTAGCAATATTTTTCCTTGATCCATAATATCTCTAATATTTAGAGAGCTCTTGGTCTGTCCGATCATATTTCTCATCATTTCATTACCTAAAAAGGCTCCGAACTTACTATTCACCCAAGCAACTACTTCTCCGAAATCAGACGATCTCTGAGAGGCAGGCCATTCCTTAGTCCAATAATCTAAAAGATTTTGATCTTTTATGTACTGAAGTTTGGATTTCATGAATTCTGGATCTACTAAAATCTTAGGAATATCTATAAAAGTTCCACCGTTGGGATCTGCCATTAATAATAAAGCTGCGTTTCTAAAAATTTGCTCGAATCTAGGACCGACAATTCCCTGATGCTGTGGGTCATATATCTTATAAATCATGTTGATACACTCTTGAATAATGAGATCTTTTTGATCTGGGTTTTCAACATCAAAAAGATTTAACCCAATTGGGTACTCTAAATCAGAAGGAGTGAAATAAATGACGTCTTCAATTCGATCTTTTGGAACCATAGAAAGTAATTCTTCAACCGCGTCACCGTGAGGATCAACGAACGCGAATCCGTTTCCATTTATCATATCCTGAAGCGCTAGATTAATCAGGAATACGGACTTACCTGTACCTGTTTGCCCGACGGTATATAGATGTCTCTCCCTATCACTCTTAGAAAGTCTAATCGGCTTCTTGGCGCCTCTAAACACATTGTATCCAAGCAATATTCCATCTTCGGGCATATTTCTAGGACCATCTACTTGTTTTGAAGCTTGTTTATTTAATTGGCTAGTTGGTATATTGTTTTGCTCTGGAAAATGGAAAAGAGTGGCAAGCTCTATTGAGTTCAAAATCATGTTTTTTTTAGTTTGAGGAAAAATTCTAAGAATATAATCAGATACAAGCTCATCAACCTGTTTTGATCGATTAAACTTAAATCCATTCTTTCCCGGAAGATCAAACAATGCAAAGCTAGAAACTACCTGGTTTAGGATTGATTGAGATCTAGTATTTATATTTGAGGAGGCGACAATTCTTATAAGTGTCTCAAATCCAGGACTTTGAGTTTTTGCGTCAATCGCATCGACTGTGGATTGCTCCATGCTTGATAGTTCTTTCTTCTCTTTTCCCTGACCGCCACCCTCATCAGGATGACGCACAAAAGCTAGAATCAAGTCTCTTAAGAAGTTTGTTAAACCATCAAATATACTAGGGTTAATTTTTTTACCCTTACGCTTCGCTGAAGCTACTTTTGAGGCCGATTTATTCCATGATTTGTCTGCAGGTCTAATCAATATTTGTATTGCTACTCCATCTTCGTTAGACATGCCAGAGAAAGCATTCAATATTACCTGCATAGGATCTTGTTTGATATCTTGATAGGTTGCTATTGGGAATGCGTAATTATCTTTTAGTTCAAATTCTCCACCAACCACACCATTCAACTTTCCTACCTGATTAAAAATATTGTAATCACTAACTTCCTCAACGATTGCTGTTGGGTACGAACTGACTATTCCCTGCTTAACGGAATCTGTCAAAGACAAAGGTACTACTGCGTAAAAATTAATAAAACCCTTTTCTCCGACTATTTCAAATGAGAAATGTCTCTGACCATAAAAGTTATTCAAAAAGCCTTTCTTAAAAGTACTCGAGATTATACTGTATATGGTTTGAGCTTTCGAAATACTCTCCTCATTCACGTCCCTCTTATCTCTGTTCGCAGCATCAATGTCTTCGCTGGGTGGAGGTAAATGTATCAGCAAAGTTACCATCTTTAATCCACGCTCATAATTTTTGTGTTTTCTGTATCGCTTTTCAAGCATTAAATATACCAAGAACGCGACACCTGAAAGGATAAGCAATATAACAGAGATAATAATAAATACCTTCATTGCTATTTGGCTCCGTTTTGAGTAATTTTATTGAATCTCTTTTTTAAGTAATCTGACTTTATGGAGCTTATTTCCTGCAATTGCATATATGGATCATCATGATTGGATGATACAGCTTTATCTAATCTGTGTACCCATTCTTTTTCTATTAAGTCATCGTCTTCAGCTGTTAATGGATTTAGGCTAAATACACTCTGACCTCCATCTGAATGATTATTCTGAACATTATTTGCATCTGGACTAATTTGATTTATTGGATGATTAGAAATTTGATTTACAGGAATAGAAAGATGCTCTTCATCCACACCACCTATAGGAGTTGGTAAATGATTATTTAGGCCATCTGCATTCATAGCTTATATTATACATTTTTTAAGCGTAATTTTAATCTTTTTTTGGACCCAAATTCACATATTCTAAATAAAAATAAACTAGTACGCCCAGAATTGCAGCAACTATAACATCTTTAAGGCTTAGTTGCCCCATTGTTTCAAGACCAACCACCAGTGATACTACCCCAGTAATTATTAAGCTTAATTTATTAGCATTTTTTATCTTAAAACCGAACTTCTTCGATCCTGAAATAATATATAAACTGAAAACATAAATATTTAGTGCAAATAGAAGCACCCCAAACATCAAAATGACTAAATTTACCGTATTAGGATTAGATATACCGTAAAACAAGCCATCTAATACTAGCAATCCGATAATGTTTATTAATCTTTTCCTCTTATATTGTTCCATAATCTTCTCTAATTAATAATACTGCCCCATTAATTATAGAGCAGTATCTTTTATTTTAATATTACTAAGATGCCGAGGTAGCAAAACCGCCCTATTAAAATTACTTGATTAGCGCTTGCTACCTATCGGCTATTGACTGACCGCTCTATTAGCTTTTAGGGCTAAATTGAGCGATATTTACTAGTTTTGTCCCACGAGATCCCAACTAGATTTTAAATTGTAAGTGTTTTTTGTTTTTGTAATTTAACTTACCCTTTTAATGTAGCATTTTTAGTCTAAAAAGTCAATATATAAAATGCTAATGCTTCATTTATTGGCGCCCTTTTAGATCATTATTAAATACAAATAAAGAACAAATAATTGTTCAAATATAACGTTGTAAAGTTATATTAATAGGGTTATTTAACAGTTTAGAATAGTTATACACAGCTTTATTTAAAATTAAGCATAAAAGTTATTGACTAGTCTTAAATTATTAATTATTATATCTTTAGCACTGAACAAAATAAGTGCTCAAAAACAAAAACAAGCTTTCTGAAACAACGGCTCCTCGCAGGCCGTTGTTCCATTTAAGGGCTTTATCAAAAAACACAATTAATAAAACAAAAACGACTGCCCTGGCCTAAAAACCAGGGCTTTTAATATAAGCTTTATTGACCGAAACGATTCTATCTGTTAAAATACATATGATAAAAGTTTAATTAAGCACGAAGGGAGAAATAGTCTATAGCTAAGATAACTCGCTTGAATGGCGAAATAAGATCACCTAGACTTCGAGTCATCGACGATGACGGAAAACAATTAGGAATCTTAAGCCTAGCAGAAGCGATTAGTATTGCCGAAGAACGTGATTTGGATCTGGTGGAAATATCTCCAGAGTCTGATCCGCCTATAGCTAAGATTACTGATTGGGGAAAATACAACTACAAGAAGACTAAACAACTTCAGAAGAGTAAAAAAGCCGCCAAAACAGTAGAACTAAAGCAAATAAGATTTGGGCTAAAGATTGGAGAAAACGATCTAGCTATCAAAATCAACAAGGCAACCAAATTCCTTGAAAGTGGCCATAAAGTAAAATTCAACATTATGTATAAGGGCCGCGAGCAAGCTCATAAGGAATTAGGCTTTAATCTTGCAAACAAGATTACTGAAAAGTTCGGAGACAGTATAATAGTAGACCAAAACCCTACACTTGCAGGTAGACAATTAAGTTTCGTAATAAGGAGCAACAACCATGCCAAAGCTAAAAACTCATAGCGGTACAAAAGATCGCGTTAAAATTTCCAAGAACGGAAAAGTTAGAGTAGGACACCCTAACAGAAACCACTTTTTAATGAAAAAGTCTGGTTCTAGAAAAAGAAGCCTAAAAGGTCTTGAGACTAGAAGCGGTAAAGTAGCTAGAGTTATTAAGACTAAGTTGGGGGTTTAAAGGAGAATCATGAGAGTAAAAAGAGGCGTTACAGCACACAAGAGACACCAAAAAGTTAGAAAGTCAGTTAAAGGATACAGTCGATCTTATCGATCTAGTGTTCGAAGAAGCAAACAAGCTATTACTAAATCTCTAGCTTACGCTACAAGAGATCGTAAGAATAAGAAAAGAACTTTCAGACAAACTTGGAATACTAGAATTAATGCAGCAGCTAAATTGAATGGTACTAACTATTCTAAATTTATTGCAGCTCTTAAAGTAGCTAATATTCAGCTTGATCGAAAGATTTTATCTGAATTAGCGGTAAATGAACCAAATGCGTTCACTGCTCTAGTTAAAAAAGTTATAAAGTAAAAAATTTAACTTAACAAAAAATAAAACCAGCTTAGAATAAAGCTGGTTTTATTTTGTAGACCACCTATAAGCCGGGTTCTGTTCCTAAATAAATAGGAGCCGATCATCTATCTTGGCCTTCAATTACTTGAGGGCTCGAGCGGTTATTGTGGATATTAGCGGGACACTTTGAGCTTTAGACTCAAAAAATCCATCTCCTTGCAGCAGGTAGGGTTTACCTTTTTCGTACGTCACCGTACAAAAATGTGAGCTCTTACCTCACTCTTTTCACCTTTACCGAATAAATCGGAAGTATCGTTTCTGTGGCACTTTCCCTAAACTTAACGTTTGGTTGCCGTTAGCAACTACCTTTTCCCTTTGCTGCCCGGACTTTCCTCGTATTTAAATGTACGCGATCAGCCAGTGATCTACGCCTATATTATACCGCTAAAGACTATTTTTTGCTAGGCTCTCATCAAGAGCCTTATTAACCTGAGCATCAGCTAGTTTGTTTAGCTCTCTTGGCACATGTTGAAATGTTACTTTTCTAAATTTCTTACAAGTTTCTTTAATAGATTGATTAAGAGGCCAAAGATCTCTGTTTTTTACCTTAAAAATACCTTTTAACTGATTAATCACAAGTAAGCTATCCATGTAGACTTCAACTTCCCTAGCGCCCAAACTAACCGCATTCTCAACAGCTAATTTTAATGCTGTATATTCAGCTTGGTTATTGGTAGTAATGCCTAAATAGACACCCTTCTCAACTATAAGATTATCTTCGCCATCAAATATTACATATCCTGACGCAGATGGACCAGGGTTGCCTCTAGATCCTCCGTCAGCGAATATCTTTATCGCATGAACTGGATCTTCATTAGCTTTAGTGTGTTCTTCAGTTTTAACTTCTGGTTTTGGAGTAATATCTATTTCATCTATGGCTTTTGCAAGTTCTCGATCTTTATCTGTGATTTTTTCATTACTTTCGTGAGTTATAAGCCATATTTGAACCACACTCCATTCATTTTCCCATCTGGGATGATGATTAAACTTTCTAGCCAATCTGGCTACTTCAGTCATAAATCTGAATGCTTCATCAAAATTGGTAAAATTAAATTGTCTATATAATCCGTGTTTTGTTTCTTGCCACATGCATAAATCTTAACATGAGATAAGATAAGATGATAAACTATTTAAATATTGCGGGGTGTAGCGCAGTTGGCTAGCGCACACGGCTGGGGGCCGTGAGGTCGCAGGTTCAAGTCCTGTCATCCCGACCATTTAGAAATTAAAAAATCGGAGCCGATTTTGATCATCTGGAAAAATCCAGGTGGGTAACCTCATTTTGATACCACGGCATCAAATAATATTGATTTCCCTATTGCGTATATATTCAGATAATCATACGCTCGACTCCGATAAGTTACATTATAGACTAAACTAAGAAATGAATTAAGCCTGATTCTATATTTGATAAGGCTTGCGAGAATGCAGGAACCTGAATAAGAACTATGAATAATAACAATATAGATAAAAATCCATATGATTCTATTTGAGTCATAAATTTCCTTAATGATTCCGGAGCAAATGCATATAAAACTCTGGATCCGTCCAATGGTGGAAATGGAATCATATTAAAAACGAATAGAGCAACGTTTGTCTCAATAAAAAGAAGTAGGTCTTTAGATAAAGCATATCCAAGACTAGAATAATTAAATCTCAGTACAATTCCCGCTAGAGCGGCTAATGCAAAGTTTGTTAGCGGTCCAGCGAGACCCACTAAAGCCATTCCGTATTCTTCAAATTTTAATCTGTAAAAATCTACTGGAACAGGCTTAGCTGCCATTATCGGAAATGCTCCAAGGGCAATTAAAATCATTGGAAGCAATATTGTAGTGTATAGATCTATGCTTTTTAATGGATTTAGAGTTAATCTACCGTGGTTCTCTGCGGTATCATCACCTAGCCAATGCGCAACATATCCATGCATAGCTTCATGTAATGTAATAGAAATAATTAGGCTAATTAATAAAACAAATATCTCTAAATAAGTAAGTCCACTAAACATCTATGTATTAATTATATTTTATTTAATGCTTAATTAAAAACCATATTCATTTTAAAGTGGCTTCTCTGATTGACTAAAGTACTTTTTTTTAGTAAAATTACACCTTGAATACATAAGGAATTAATAATTATGCAAAAATGTGAAATTACAGGCAAAGGCAAACAGTATGGAAATAATGTTAGCTTCAGTCAGAGACACACAAAAAGAGTTTGGAAACCTAATCTTCAGAAGAAGACTATTGTTTTAAATGGCAAGAAAGTTAATGTAAAAATTAGCACTCAAGGCATTAGAACTCTAAAGAAGCAAGGCCTAATAGCTAAATAAGCTATTCTAAGCTTCTTCAACTACAACCAGCTGAGTTACTTCGTTTAATTCAGCTGGTTTTATTTTTAATTTAGCAACTTTCTCTTTTACATCCATAGCTAGCTCTTTAACTGCAGCGTCTAATTCAATCTGATCAATAGGATAATTCACCTTAGAGCTCTTATAGTGCGTAGGAACGACCACCTTTGGCTCTAAGTCTTTTATAAGCTTCAATACACCTACTGGGTCTAGAGTATAGCCATTATTACCTACAGGCACGACCAATACATCTATGCTTCCAATTTTCTCTAGTTCATCTTGATTGAATTCACCTAAAATATGTCCAGTTATTAATACTGAAACATCACCGGCAATAATCTTGAACATTGATGTTTTCTTATTAGAATCGTCATTCATGAATGGTTTAGTATCTATTCCGATTACTGACATGTCGCCTATTTCATATTCACCAGCTCCATTAAACTTCAATCTTGCATCAGTTTTTGGGTATTCTTCGAAAGTATATAAAGCTACGTCAGTATCTTTAGTGATTGATTTTTTTCCTAATTCACTTAAGTTATCATCTATAACTAGTCTTGTATTCTTATAACTTAATGTTAAACAGTTTGCTCCGTAATATTGTAAATCCATATACTTCCCTCTTATTGATTATTTAATATATTATTCTCATCTACTAAAACTTGCTTCTTTGAATTCAAAACCGATGTTAAGAATCTATCCCTTATATCCATTCTATATTTAAAATCTGACATTTTCATTAATGAATATCTTATAGATTTTCCTTCTTTGGCCTCTAGTTCGTCAACATACTTACTTAATGCATTAGGATTAATATCTCCAACAACTAACAAATCTACAGCCACTGAATTATCTCTAGTAAATTGACCAGTTAATATAGCCAGCTCTACGTGTCCAACCATTCTTAAATCATTATTAGTCTTGTTGTCTGCAGTTTCACCATCTTTAGTTTTTTTAGTACTTTTAGTTGAAGATGATTCTGAAAAAATATCCTTCAATTGACCATAGAATTTAAATTTCTGATTAACTTCATAATAAAGTTTATTGTTATTGCTGTCTGAAACGATAATACCAATAGCCAATAAATTACTCAGCTCTCTTCTAACTGAGTTAATTTGTTCATCTATTTTTCTGGTGATTTCTCTAACATAAAAAGATCTATTTGGATTACTGTAAAAGAGTTGCAGTAATTTTACCCTAGTTTTAGACCCAAAGAGTTGCTCAATCATTTACTTATATTAACAAATTATTTATGCAAAATAAAATCTATATGTCCAGAGTTGTTGTTATAAGTTCTACAATATGATCCAACTTTACAGATGAATCTATCCATTGAATACTATTATTCCGTTTAAACCAGGTTCTTTGCTTCTTGGCTAATCCTAATGTTGCAGAGATTATCTGCTGTCTAGTTTCCTCTAGACTTTGTCCTCCATCAAAATATAATTGCCATTGCCTATAGCCAACCCCCTTCAAAATCTCATCGTTCCAGCCATATTTTTCGTGCAGCTTTCTTACTTCATCCTCCAAGCCTTCTTTTAACATTTCATCTACTCTAAGAGTAATTCTTTCTTTTAATGTTTCTCTAGGCCACTTTATACCGAGTATTAAGGTGTTGGCCCTTAGACTCTTTTTCTTGGGTTTAGCTCCACCCGTTTCAATAAGCCTAATTAATCTGCGTTTGTTTCCGAGATCTATTCCTTCGGTGTCAATATTTAAGCTCCTTATAATATCAAGGAGCTCATCGATGCTCTTATTGTTAAATTCATCCCTATCAACAATTGTTTTTTTAGGTAAGAATTCAAAATCATATATTAGACTATCTATATATAAACCAGTACCACCGACTATGATTGGAAGTTTATTTCTATAATAAATGTCACCTATAGCACTCAAAGCAAGCTTTTTAAACTCCATAGCATTAAACTCTTCGTCAGGATCCACTATATCTATAAGGTGATGTTTAATTGCTGCTTGCTCTTCAGGTGTTGGTTTAGCGGTTCCTATATTAAGCTCTCTACGAACAGCCCAGGAATCTGCATTTATTATTTCGCCGTTCAATTCTTTGGCTAATTTTATAGCAAGACCAGTTTTACCACTGGCCGTTTCACCGACTATTATTACTAGTGGAGGCAGTTTAGGCATTTTAAAGTAGAGTTTTGTTACTTCGAGTTGAATATTCTTCAGACAAAATATTCAAGAAATCTTCTAATTTATGGTTCTTTTGTTCTTCTCCGACAACTAGGTCAGTTCTAATTCTAGGCATTATTTCTGAGCTTTCAACTTCCTTTGGACCAACAACTACAATATATGGAACTTTCATTATTTCAGCATTACGAATTTTCTTTCCAACAGATTCGTTATCATTATCCAATTTAACTCTTAGACCTTTTTCTCTAGCCTGTTTAACGAAATCGCTGGCATAATCCACTATTTCATCACTTTGATTTAGAGTTATAACTCTGAGTTGTTCTGGCGCCAGCCACAATGGGAACTTTCCTGCGGTATGTTCTATGTAGACACCCAAGAATCTTTCAATAGAACCTAGTATTGCCTTATGTATCATGACCGGACGCTTCTTTAGGCCGTCAGTATCTGTATATTCAAGCTCAAATCTCTCTGGCTGAATGAAATCTAGCTGCACAGTTGCGCATTGCCATTTTCTTCCCAGGGAGTCCTTAACATGAATATCTATTTTTGGTCCGTAAAAAGCAGCTTCACCTTCAACTTTTTTAAAATCTAATTTTAATTTATTGGCTACTTCTTCAATTATGCCTTCGGCCTTATTCCATAATTCTTTATCTCCAAAGTACTTTTCGCTAGAATCTCTAAATGAAAGATCGATGCTTAAGGGCAAATCTAGTGTCTTATACATACTATCTACAATACTTAAAATGTTAGACATCTCCTCTTCGATTTGATCTAATCTAGCGAATTCATGTCCATCATCAGTTGTGAGCGATCTAACTCTCGTTAATCCATGTAGTTCGCCACTCTTTTCATCTCTATACATAGTAGTTGTTTCCATGTATCTAACAGGTAGGTCTTTATAGCTTCTAGGCCTAGAGGCATATATTTGTATTGCGTGAGGACAACTCATAGGTCGAATTAAGAAATGCTCACCACTCTCTACACTTGTAGCCTCAAATCTCTCTGGATACTTATCATAGTGACCGGACTTCTTATATAAATCAGTTTTAGCAATATGAGGAGTCCATATGGCCTCAAAGCCTACATTTCTTTGCAGCTCTTCTGAATATCTAACAAGTTCATTTCTGAGTATTGTTCCTCTTGGGCTAAATAGAGGAAGACCAGGTCCAACTAAATCGCTACTCACGAAAAGATCCAATTCCTGTCCTAGCTTACGATGATCTCTCTTCTTAGCTTCTTCAAGATTTTGCAGAAACTCATCTAACTCTTTCTTAGTCTCAAAAGCAACTCCATACACTCTTTGCATTTGAGCATTTTTCTCATTACCTCTCCAATATGCTCCACTTACTCTTATAAGCTTGAAGTGCCCTACTTTACCAGTACTTTCTACGTGTGGCCCCCTACATAAATCAGTAAAATCGTTATTTGTATAAAAACTAACTTCTTCAACCTTAGATTCTTGATCAGTATCAACACCAAGTTCATTTCCACCTAGATCTTTGAAAGAGGTTGTTCCCTCTCTCTTTAAGTCATTAAGAAGTTCCATTTTAAATTTCTGGCTACCTTCTTTTGCCCATTCTATAGCTTCATCGATAGATTTGAGGCTCTTCTTGAAATCACTGTTGGATTTGATAATTTGATGCATTTCCTTTTCGATTCCTTTGAAATCTTCATCTGAAATAGTATTTCCGTTCTCTAGAACAACATCATAGTAGAAGCCATTCTCTACTACAGGGCCAACTCCGAAACTAACATCTTTATAAATGTGCTTAAGTGCTGTAGCCAATATGTGAGCTAATGAATGTCTCATTGCGTATAAATTGTCTTTATTTTCCATAATTACCTCTTGTTTAAATAAATAAAAACGCGCCGTCTAAATGTAATTTATGAAATTATATTCAAATTGCGCGTCTCGGGCCCTATTTGCTGGGCGGTTCCACCGAAACTTTTAACTCTTACAATAACGTTTACGTACGTATTGAAACCCGACGGAGCTCTTCGGTTGGTGAATCCGCTTCAACGCTCTCCTATATTATACCATTAAAAAAAGCGATTAAATGATCTCGCATTCCATTCAATCGCTTATCTATTATCAGGTTTATTGGTAAACCTGTCAAAACGCTCTCGTCAAAACGTCACCTTACTCAATATATTATCAATAGTAGTAATATAATGCTAGTAAATTAATGTCGTAATACTAACAATAATCTTTGGGGATAACTATTGCTCTATTGATATATCATATTTGGTATATTTCCCGTATATACTAAAAATAAATAAAATCGTATAATATATAAGATCTTATAGTTCGGGCGATTAGCTCATTTGGCTAGAGCGCTTCCTTGACGTGGAAGAGGTGAGAGGTTCGAATCCTCTATCGCCCACCAGAATTAACAGGGGTGAAAAAGTTTATGATTACCCTACCAGCTATTGACACCAAAATTCATGTCTGTTAATATTAACCAGTTAAACAAAGGGAGTTAGTGATTAAATCACAATCTGCGCTAGACGCATTTAAGTTGTTTTTTGAGGAAATAAAGAATCAAAAACCAACGAACAGAGTTCGACGAATTCGACCTAATTAACAGATAAGAATAGCACTCTGTAGCCTCTAACATAAGTTAGGGGCTTTTTTATTTCCACTGTTTTTGCAGAGTTATCCACTAGCTTTTTGATTAGGGTTATGTCAATATATTGATATGGTATGTATTTATTGCAAGAACTCAACTAATATCTCTAATTCTAGACACTTAAGTAGATCTAATGGTACATGGCGCAGAAGAAATTGCAGCATATGCGGAGTAACCTTCTCTACCATTGAAACTCCAGACTAT
The DNA here is from genome assembly GCA_036745415.1 of Candidatus Saccharimonadota bacterium. GTDB lineage: Bacteria > Patescibacteriota > Saccharimonadia > Saccharimonadales > UBA4665 > CAILQE01. The sequence goes on along the minus strand of DAIOGF010000002.1, from coordinate 68,794 downwards.
TCATCTATATGGGTCGTATCGAGATCGGGCAGCAAGAAGCTAGAACCCTTCAATCGTAATAAGTTATATATTTCTATATATGAAAGCCTAAAACACCGCGACAAGGCCATTAAAGAGGCCGATGAACTTACCAACACAATCATTAATAATATTGAATCAAATGTTATAGATGGCTTTATTAAGCTTGAGTCGATTCATGACTCAGTCATAAATGTATTGAATCGTTTTGATAACATTGCCTCAATTCACTACAAGGCTTACTTCGCGAAGAATTAATTAGAAGGATCTACTTCAGATTTAGTAACGGTATTATTGGATAATCTTACAGACTTCTCTGTTACATCAAATTTACTTAGATATCTCTTAAACATAAGTCTGGTTTGAGATGTAAAAGCAGCAAGACTACCAAACATAAATCCAGTAACCGGAGCCAGTATCCATTGAAAAAGAATAATTATAGAATGATGCCTCTTAATACGAGGAGGTCTTTTAGGTAGAGTAACAAGACAGATGTATACAGATGCAAGAGCTCCTATCAGACCGATTTTTTGTATATTACCGACAGCAATTGGGAGTTGGTTGGCGGCAAAGTTCTGAGGATGGAAGAAATGAGGTAAAAAGACTGCCCCAAAAACCAAATAGATACCTACCGCCCAAGTAACATGCCCCTCAAGAGTCCTTAAGAATTTAGCTAGCCTATCAGATAAAGCTATCTTATTCTTATGGAAGAATGCCTTGTCTGCTATATACGCAACGTCTGAAGCTCCATAACTCCATCTTCTTAGCTGGATAAATTGAGCTTTTATTGTCTTTAGGTAAGTTTCAGCCATAACAGCATCTTGATAAATTGGAATACCTATTGGGTATACTCTGTAATCACCATCATACCTAAAGTAACTTCTCCAGAACTGATGACCATCCTCTACCACTGTTCTAACGCTCCAGAAGTTCATCTCCATTAAAGATTTCATGGACTGCGCATGCGCAGAAAAGTTTCTCTGCAAGTGCGCCCTTTTAGACTGTACTATGTAATAAAGATTATTGGCAGTAGCAATAACTCTCATAAGTGTTGGAGCATCCCAAATATTGTTCGTAAACATAGGTAATGGCTGATAAGAACATCTAATAGGATTAGGCACCACGCAGAACATGTATGTTAGTGCCGAAAAATACATAGGATGAGGTCTGTTATCTGCATCGAGTGTAGTTATTAGAACATATTCAGGATCTATTGATTTCTCTTCCATGTACTTCTCAAGTTGTCTTCCTGCATAAGTAATATTTCCACCCTTACCGATAATTTCACCAGGAATATCTGCTGGGTGCTGGAAACAAAGGGCATCCTTGAAGTCTTTCTTATATTCTTTAATGAGAGCCTTAACTCTTTTATCTGCTTCCTCTCCAGCTCTACCTTCGTAAGCAATCACTAGGATTATATTCTTAGCTCCATGCTTACTATTCTTTACGGATTCAATTGTAGGCCTTAGTACGTGCTCACTCTCATTTACAGTGGCTATCATGGCTACATGAACAACTTCATCTGGTGAATATATCTTTTTGTAAGCTAATCTTCTCGCCATATTTACAGCGTGCCATTTTGGCCTAGATTTGTTTGTAAAATCTACCGTTCCAATCTTTAAATCTTCATTTAACTTAGTCCAATCTAACTTAATTTGCTTTCGCATTGATACATAGCCATCTATTGCCCTAACATCGTATCCGAGTGATCTAATAAAAAATATTATCAAGTAAGTCAAAAGCAGAACTATCATCAGCTGAATATTCACGAATGATAGAACGATTGTTAGAATAACTACCCCCCAACTTAATGCTCCCGGAAGAATTTCAAAAAATCTATAATGACCTTTTCTATCCTTTTCGTAAGGGATTTCGATATCTGTCATTATCTAAGTACCAGTAAATAATTACTTACAATTAGAGTTAACATCTGAAGCAATATTCCTAGATTTAGAGCTGTAACAGCCAACTGTCTGTGAATGTTATAGGATCTAAGGGTGGTTATTACACTAGACAATAGAACTAATAACGAGAACACTATAAAAGCAATTAGATCCGTAAGTCCTCCATTAACAAATCTATTTACGGAATTAGGGTTTGAGCAATCTCTACATTGAACAATGTAGTTTGCCGTATGGCCGTTAGATAACCTAAGAACAATAAATACGGCAGTAATTATAAATAAGACTAAGTTAACGCTGATCAACAGTAGTATGTACTGGTCTTTAAGAAATTTCTTTGAAAGATTAAACATTCTTAATATATTTTATCACTATTTTGCCAAAAATAATGGAGCCACCTATCGGCTTCGAACCGACGACCCCCGCTTTACGAAAGCGATGCTCTACCAACTGAGCTAAGGTGGCATAATATTTAAATTGTAATCTAACTTTTTTGAATTAAATAGGGTTGCTCGGAATTTATTCCGGCAAATTCAGAAGCATCAATCCAAACTTCTTTAGAAAGTTCTCCACCATGGGATAAGGCTTTATCTAAATATTGCCCCAATCTACCCATTCTAGCCGAATGACTCATTCCAGGGCCTATGCCGGATTGAATTTCAGGCTCCTGAACACATCCTATATGATCTGGATCAACACCATCTATAGGTTTCTGAAAAAAATGAGGAGTTTTGTTATACATCCCCTTCTCTAGATACTTAGGGTAAAGTTTTTTTATAATTTCTTCGAGCTCATTTGGATGCCAAGTGTATAAATTTAATGAATCATATGCATGATCAAAAGATTTAGTAGTCAAAGAAATACCCAGATCGTGCGCCTCTTTGGCTACTTCTCCAAACCATTCTTCTGCAACAGCAACTTTCTCTGGAGTTGTTAAATCCATGGATGAATAAAATTTGAATCTTTCGTTTGGATGATTAAGTTCTAAATCCCTATAGTCTGGGCCCTTAAGTGCCGAGCCAAAAGTTAGATAGCTCTTATCCAATAAATCCATTTTACTTAGTACGTATTTATCTTTAATTGCACCCTGTCCTTCTGGCGGTTTAGATATCTCTGATTCGCCCGATAAAAGGAGCTGATATGATCCGACGTGTTCAGCCATTTGCTCTAATCTAGAAATATAATCTACATTTTCAGAAAGAAGTCTCTCTCTAATTAAAGAGCCCTTTATTCTAGATTCAGCAAAACTGAGTTTGTAATTTATTTGTTCTGACATTTTTATTTTTATTTATTAATCTAATTATAATACATAGTCTTTAAAATATTGTTTGTTTCTAGTCAAAATAAATAAAAAAGACACTTCCATAAAAAGAAATGTCTTTGTGTAATACGGTATGTGGCGGGCCCGACCGGATTCGAACCGGCGATCTTCTCCGTGACAGGGAGACGTGATAGGCCTCTTCACTACGAGCCCACATATCAAATATACAGGGGTAATAATATCAAAAAATTAATAATTAATCAATTATTTATAGGGCACGCCAATAAATACACTTGGTTTATTGGACGACTGAAGGCTATCCGTAAGACTAGATATAGATTTCAAATTGATTTGAATATGTGCTGCCTGTACCGCTCCGCCAGATTTACCAAGTAAATTTAATATCTCTAAAGCGGTTCCGGTATTAACAATTCCTGAGGTCTTGCCTAAACTCATATTGAATAATTCGTTAATTACTACTGGGGAAATACTAGAATCATTCATTGTAATGCTGTTAGGATATTGACCGCCATTAGATGAAGTAGATTTATCATCAGAGAATTGACTAGCTACATCACCAAAACTTTTACCGCTATTTAATTGCTCGATTGCATTGTTGGCTTTTGAATAGGCATCAACATCTAATTTGGCAACTACCTTCTGACTCAATAGCTCTAATCCAAGCTCTGTTCTAAAATCTCTCTGATTCCATCCCCAATATTCACTTAGGACATTATTTAGAACCTGATCGCTACTTCCAAGTTTGTTCTGTTGTTTAACTAGATTTATGGACTTATCTATATCTAATGAATTAACAGACACATTGTTTTTATTAGCCAAGTCACTTATATATGCATCTTGAATAACTCTTTGCATCGATTGTTTTTTTAGTGAATTAAGCTGATTCTTGCCATCCTTGGTTGAGAAATTTGCCTGTTGCTGAGTAATGTAATAATGCATATTTCTTCTCAGCTCAAAGAGATAACTATAATATGAAATCCATCTACCACCTTCTTTAGCTACTGGGAAAGGAATTACTTCAGTAACTCTATATATAAAGACGTCTGTTGATTGCATTACATATAGCTCAACTCCGCAGTAGACGAAAAATCCTAAAACTACTACTGAAAATATCGCTACCGACAATCTAACAAAACGATGTTTGGAATGCTGTAAAGGATAAATAAATTTTCTTGCAGTACCAAGAATATCTTCTCTATGTTTAGAAATAGTTTCATTGGTAATATTTGGTGCAGATTTAATTGCGTCATTAACCTTCTCTAAAGTAACCTTCTGCTTCTTAAGAGGTATATTAATTTTCTTGGGTAGTTTAACTTTATTAATCTTCAACTTCTTCAATTTCGAATTCTTCATTATTTGCATTCCCGCCCGGGTAAGCACTTGGAGCAATACCCTGTTCTCTAAATATTGATACTAATTTCTTTTGCACATGTGCAGGCTTATGAATATCGTTTAAAACTAAATCACCGACATATGTCTGCATCATTATTGTACCAAATCCTAAAAGAGTTTCTTGTATTCCGGATATCGCGTAGTTTATAGACTGGATCTGGTTTAAGGCTAAATCCGCTACCGATCTATGAAAGAAACCTTTTTGTGTGATCTGAATAAATCTTTGGTTAGTAGTTATAAAAACACTAAAATGCCATCCTACCCAATATGGAAACATCACTATCATTCCACCTAGCAGTCCGGCTCCCATTCCTCCAAAGAACCAACTAAATCCCAACTCGGGCTTAAATAATGTTGGCAGAACTCCTATTAGCGGAAAAATTAAGGATAAAATTAGGCCCTTTCTCATTACTATGGGGTGCCTTCTAAATACATAGAGCACTTCTTCTCCCTCTAGTTGATCGGCAAAATACTTTTTGCCTGGTTTAATTTTCTCGGACATATATATATTTTATCAAATTTAATTACAATTGGTGCCCCCAGAAGGATTCGAACCTCCAGCTTCTCCTTAGGACGGAGTTGTTTTATCCATTGAACTATGGGGGCAAGTAAGGAAGTATTAACTTCCCTTTGTGAACTTGTCGTGCACGGATGAATAATCAAATATTTCATCCTTGGTAAACCAGTGTGCAATTTCTTGCTTAGCTTCATCTACATCACCTGAAGCATGAATCAAGTTAGGTATAGACAATCCTTTAGTATTGGCATAATCAAAGCTAATGTGAGCGTAATCCCCTCTTATTGTTCCAGGAGCTGCGCTTTTAGGCTCTGTGGTTCCGACCATTTTTCTAACATTTTCTACGGCAGAAATACCTTCAAGAACCATAGCCATAACTGGACCTGTCTGCATGTACTCTAAAGTTACATCAAATGCCTCTTGTCCTCGTCTTGAAACCATTTTTCCAATAGTTTCATAATGATGAAAATAATGATCCCTATTTGGGTGAACAATTTTAGCTGCAACAGCCTTAAGTCCAACTCTCTCAAATCTAGAAATAACCTCACCCATTAGTCCCCTTTGCAAGACATCAGGTTTTAGCACTATCAATGTTTGTTCCATTTATAATTCCTTTTTTAAATTAATAACTTAATTTTAACAGATATTAATACATTTTCTTAAGAATTAACATCTATAATTGTTGGTATAATAAAGATATGAAATTCAGCAATATAAAAACCCAGTTTCTTGAATATCTAGAAATAGAACAAAACAGATCTCAAAAAACAATAAGAAACTACGACCACTACCTAACCAGACTGGAAGATTTTGCAGGTGATATCAATCTAAAAGAAATAGATGCTGAGCTTATTAGGAAATGGAGACTCTGGCTAAATAGAATCGCAAGCACCAGAGAAGAAGAATTAAGCAAAACTACTCAAAACTATCATTTAATAGCGCTTCGTAGTTTTCTTAAATACTGCGCAAAAAGAGATTTCCAAAGTCTACAGCCAGAAAAGATAGAATTGGCTAGAGTTAAACGACCACAAGTCACATTCCTAGACAATGATGAACTTAAAAGAATATTTGAACAACCGAATACTAAAAAAGAGATTGGACTTAGAGACAGAGCTATTCTTGAACTATTATTTAGTTCAGGTTTAAGAGTCAGTGAACTAGTTTCTTTAGATAGGGATAAAATAAATTTACAGAGGCGGGAGTTTATGGTCCGCGGAAAAGGACAAAAAGATAGACCAATATTTATATCAAAGGAGGCAGCTGATTGGGTTAGTAAATATCTAGACCTTAGAACAGATAACTCCCCTGCACTATTTGTAAGATACACTGGTTCTAAAAAAATTGATCAATCGGGAGATTTTAAGAGACTAACCGCCAGAAGCATACAACGCACTATAGCGAAATATGCCAATCTTGCAGGAATTGTTAAACATGTTAGCCCTCACACTCTAAGACATTCTTTTGCAACAGACTTACTAATGAACGGAGCGGACATCAGAAGCGTTCAATCCATGCTTGGACACAGCAACATAGCCACAACTCAAATCTACACCCATATAACAGACCAGCATCTCAAGTCTGTACATGATCAATTTCATACAGATAATATTTTGGATTAATTACAAGTGCTTGGGGAGTCTATTGATGATCCAGTTGGTGTAGCATTAAGATAGAAACCTTCAAACAATTTACAGATACCTTTCTCTGATTGAAGGCTATACAACGGCGTCTGATCTATTTTATTTTGATTAGCTAATTGATAATAATAGATATCTCCTTTAGGCAATCTAGAGTCTAACCTCTGAAGAGTGTTTCCAGATTTACCAGTGGAATCTATTTCAATCTGATTGGTTATAATTCCTACACCAGCAGAGTCAAATGCTGACACACTGAGATTTGTGCCATTATATATTGGTGTCACTCTAAAGAAATAATTATCAAATGTTGGAAGACCCGTAATAGTAGAGCTGCATCCATTTATAGCGGTATTGCATGAACCCGCTAAGATGCTATTAATATTAGCTATTCCGCTAGATATACTGCTGGAATTGTTGCTTGTAGGAAATAAATAAAAAGTAAAACTATCACTCCCATTAGGATTAGGTGCAATACTTTCATTAAACGTATTACTAACGCTAATACTTCCATTAAACGCAAGCACACTCAACATCAATACTGGCGCTGGACAATTCCAGTTATCTGAACTTGTAAAATTTCTAGTTGTATTATTAGAACATAAAGTATAATCAGGAGCCGCAGCTGTAGCCGGAGGAGTCCAGTTGAACTTTATCTTACTCATACCTCCGGTCTTAGTGTATCCGAAGACTTTAGAATAACCATTATTTATATTAAATAAATAGTCTGTCAGTTTATCATTAACAAAAATACAAGGCACGCTTGCAGCATTATTATTTAGAACAAAACTTAGTGGAGTGGGAAGATAGTTTCCGTAGGTATCTTTGCATTGGCATGAGCTACATGAAGATATATTGTTTCCTGCTTTTAGGTAATTTAAGATATAGTTTATTCCGGATTCTGAATTATAAAACGCTTCAGTGCTCTGCTGTAACTTAAAAGCACTTTTATTCTCACTAATTCCGATTTGAGCCAAGCCAATTACCAACAGAGTTAAGACAACTACAGTAATCAGAGTTACAATAATTGACACAATGCCCTTTTGATCACTTTTTTTAATAATCATAATATCCTTTGATTAATTATAGTCGTATATCGAACAAAATCACATAGATTACCGGTAGGACTTTTGGTATTGGCGCACTGATAAATATATTGAGGGGTGCTATATGGTGGATTATTCGTTTTAGATGGGAAATTACTTATATTCGTAATTGGGCTTTTATTTGGAGCTGAAAGATTCACGGTGAGATTACCGTTTGATCCATAACCTATCACAATGTCTAGTTTATATACGCCCGGATCAATTGATGAAATATTATATATACTGAAATCACCTAGTCTCATATTTGCCGAAAGTAATTCCTTATAATTCATTCCGTTTGGGATATTGGATAAATCTAGCGGAGGAGTGCTGCTATTGCATCCTGTAAAATAATCCTGTGTAAGAACATCCTTAAAGGGGTCAATTAATTCAGTATTTAAAAGATAGCTGTATCTTAAATTTCCAATACAATAACCGTAGATCGTTCTATTCGGACCATTAAAACTTGCACTTATAGGATTAAGAACAATTACTCCACCGTTCTGAGGATTTAGAGCAATAGTCTGAGAAATATTTTGTCCAAGATTTCGCATTATTGTATTTGTATTACTAGATATATACGACTTAACAAAAGTATCTTCTGTGTAAATAAATGCGAAGACTATTACCAAAAGCAAAGAAGTAAAAACCGAGATGGCAATTAGAAGCTCTATTATAGTAAAGCCTTTATTATTTAATTTCATTCCTACTGCTTCCTGACATAGTACATTTCCACTGAACTACGATTGCCCGTAAAAGATGTCCAGGAAACATTTATTATGTAATTAGGCTCACCTGGAGGACTTTGCGTAATAATAACATTAAATTTTTCATAATAGTTCGATGAATCATAAGGAGAACAAATTTTGGATGGATCTGTAGTTGATATTGGTACAGGGTTATTGTTAGTATCTAGATGCATACAAAAAGGTAGTCCACTTGGAGCAAGACCATTTTGACGATTATTTGAAGCCCCTATTAATTCTATTTGCGTCTTAGCCACCCCAACAGCATCCTCTCGTTCTTTCGCAACCTTTATCATTGCTATACTATGAGAAGAACTAACATAAGCAGCAGCAATCGTTGCCCCAGCTACAGAAACAGCTATCAAAACTTCTACTATTGTTTCACCTTTGAAATTAATTCTCTTAAACATTAGCAAGTACCTGGATTAATTTTTAGATTAACTGATGTAGGATTACTGTTCGCACCGATTGTAATGACCCCACTATAATCACCGCGAGCACTATTGAAACACAAATCTATAGACTTATTGAAAGTTGAAGAAGAAGTTGTAGTATTTATTTGCTTGAGTAAATTATCTGGATTTGAATCCGTCCCAATAATAAGATTATCTATAGAACCTGAAATGGTCGCCGAACTATTTAAACTATTTATAGAATATATATCAATAAGACCATTACCTGGACTAGACACCCCGTTAAAACTTGCAAGCCTTAATCCAGACTGATAATTTACATTATCTGATACGTCTAAATTTGTATCGGTAACACAAGTTGAACCGGCGAAGTATTTCATTACGCAAGGCTGTGATTGCGCTAGCGAAGTTACTTTTTCGATTGTATTAGCATTTGAATATTTCAAGCCAGCAATAGGTAATATTTCTAAATTATTATCTTGAAATAACAAGGCGTCACCTATAAACTGGCAGTACTCGTTACTGCCTATTGAGCTGGTTCCACTACCTATTGAGATTGGCGGAGGTACAATACCGCAGCTATAAGACTGAGATGGATTAAAGTACCCAGAAGCAACGTTATTTATGGATTTTTGAATAGTATTAGCCAACTGCTTTATTCCAACGCTAAATTCTGCCTTCGATTGCTGCGCAAACAGAAAAGGTAATGTAGCAAGAAGTATAGCTGTAGTTATTGATATAACTATCAAAACCTCAACTATAGTAAAACCACCATTAGTATTTACCCTGTACATATGTATAAATTATAGCATAAGGGTTATATCTAAAATTTCCTTAGAAAGTTAAGTTCTTTAAAAAATTATTAATCTCTGGGTTAAAAACAAAAACAATAAAACATCCCAGCATTAAAAAAGGACCAAATGGTATTATTCTGTCTAATTTTCTCTTAAATATATAAAACACACCGCTGTATATCAGACCACATAAAGAGGCAATATATATCATAACTATGGAATCCATAATACCTCCAACGATTAATCCAAGAGCACCGACTAATCTGACATCCCCGCCCCCTATCCACCTACCCTTAGAAACCTGATAAATGATATAAAATATAGAAAAACTAAAGATCATACCAATAAGGTGGTTTTTTAAAACTACATAATCTCCACTATTGAACGTGTAAGACAACAAACCCAAAAAAACAATCCCGTAAAGTATATAGACTAATTCTGTGGGCAGAATTTGTTTAATAAAATCATATACAGATAAAACTAAGAATAGGGTGAGTATTAAAAACCAAAATACTGCAAAAATATACCAATAATTAAAATTATGCCTAAAATACAACCCACTAATTAGAAATAAGAATCCAGAAACAATTTCGACGTAAGTAGAATGCGGAGAAAATTTCTTACCGCAATACCTACATCTACCCTTAAGAAAAATATAACTTGCAACGGGAATTAGATCAAAAACCGAAAGAACATGATTGCATCTATCGCATTTGGACCTGCCTTCCAGAACTTTTCTGTAATCACCTTTAAAATGAAGTATTCTCCATGCAGTGGCATATGAATAACTTCCCATCAATAGACCCAAAATGAAATATATTAATATCATTTATTAATTATACAAAAAAAGGCCATTATTGGCCTTTTTTATTGTTGAGTTTATCAACTAATTACTTATACAGGAAGCAGTAAAAGTTCCAGCATTAATAACTGGATATATTACAGCTTGATGACCACTATTAGCAGTTGTGGTTAAGGCAGTTGCAGTGGACTTCTGACTAGTTGCACCGGATGCACCACATGAAGCATCTGGAATCAAATAAACTGTTGAGTTATTTGGCAAAGTATTTGCACCGGATGCTTTTACATATGCATTCTTTGTATTTGTAGATACTCCCGTAGGAAGAGCAAATGCAGCGCCAGCTACAGGAGCAGTATTATTATTGTTATTAATATAATCTACGAAGGAACTTAAGACCGCACTAGAATCCTTCTTTATTGCACTATTTTTAGCAGACTGATTTAATCCACCGGCAGCCACTATAACTACACCAATAATTACACCTGCCACTACAAGAACTATTAGAGTTTCTACTATTGTGAAACCTTTTTTACTTATTTTCTTTAACATTACAAATGCCCCCTTTGCATTATTATAAAAATGTTTATGCTTAAATATTAAATCAATACACACACTAAAGTCAAATAGATATTTTAACCCTGTAGTGCACTACTGCCCGCGAGGCTGTAGATTGGTAATAAAACTGCTAGTACTATTATAACCGCAACTATCCCTAGAAGTATCATCATTACTGGTTCAATAAGAGCTGATACGTTATTTATAGTATCATCTACGATTCCCTCGTAATACACAGCTGATTTTTCAAGCATGGCTTGTATTGTTCCAGATTGTTCACCAATTTTTATAACACTTGGAACCAATGGTAGAAAATATGGATCACCTTTTAGGGTATCACCAAGGGATTTACCTGTTTTAACCTTCTTGGCAGCTTCTAAAATTGAATTAGAAACATAATAATTATTTACACTCTCTGCGGTAATTTGGAGTACTTGAAGCAACGGGACCCCCGCTCCCACTAGAGTGGAAGAAGTCCTTGAAAATCTTGCCATATAAAGCTTTTGAAACAAAGGACCTAGAATTGGAATTTTTAATTTAGCCTTATCCAATAATTTCTTTCCAGATTTAGTCTTTAGCCAGTTATATAAGAATATACCTAACGCCAACAACGCCAATATCACCAGCCACCAAAAGTTTACTACAAAACCCTCGATAGCTAATAACACTCGGGTTTCGACGGGTAAACTAGCACCGGCAATACTGGTATACAAAACTTTAATCTGTGGAACAACAGAAACTATCATGAAGGTCATTACTGCAATCATTACGACTATAACCAATATAGGATAGGTCATTGCACCTCGAATTTTCTTCACTATAGCTGCATCTTTTTCTTGCTGTGTAGCTAATCTATCTAGAGACTTATCTAATGTACCAGAAGCTTCTCCGGCCGCAACCATATTTACAAATATATTGTTAAATACTTTAGGAAATTCTTCTAAGGATTTCGATAGAGCCTTTCCGCCCTCTACATTTTTAATAATTCTACTTAAAATTTTCTTTAATGGTTTTGAGTCTGTCTGTTCATTGACACTATTTAATGCCTGAACCAATGGAAGACCCGCATTGATCAAGGTGCTTAGCTGTCTTGCGAATAAAACTCGATCTTTAGTCTTTACTTTATCTGATTCAAATATACTCAATCCTTGTTTTGGCTTTGCATCTATCAGCAGATATCCTTGGCTTTTTAGCGAATTATAAAGAGCTCTTTCGCTTACTGCCTCTGAACTAGATTTAGTAATCTTATTAGTCAATAGATTTCTAGCAGTATACTTATATTCAGCCATATTATTCTCTCATCATTCTATCTAATTCATCTATTTCTACAGCAAAATTTCTCGCCTCATCATATGTTATCTTGCCACTTCTAATCATTTCTACAAGTGTTTTATCCATGGACTGCATGCCAAATTCTGCTCCAGTTTGAATAACAGCTTCAAGCTGGTGGGTCTTAGCCTCCCTTATAATATTTCTAACCGCAGGTGTAGCAACCAATATTTCCGCAACTGCTATTCTACCGCCATTAACGGCAGGAATTAATCTTTGAGAACATATAGCCATTAGTATATTGGACAGCTGAGCCCTAATCTGGCCTTGTTGATGAGGCGGAAAAACATCTATCATTCTATCGATTGATTGAGCTGCTGAATTAGTATGCAAAGTTGCAAATACAAGGTGACCAGTCTCTGCAATTGTAATTGCAGAAGCAATAGTTTCTAAATCTCTCATCTCACCAATCAAAACGACATCTGGATCTTCTCTGAGTGAAGATCTCAAAGCTCCACTAAATGAAAATGTGTCGTAGTGAACTTCTCTTTGCACTATTATAGATTTCTTGGAAACGTGAGTGTATTCAACTGGATCTTCTATTGTAATTATGTGCTTAGATTGCTCAGAGTTAATCTTATTTATCATTGCAGCTAAAGTGGTGGATTTTCCAGATCCCGTAGGTCCAGTTACCAAGACCAATCCTCTTGGATATGTCACAAATTTATCTACAACTTTAGGTAATCCTAACTGTTCAACTGTAGGTATTTCATTCGGTATTAATCTAAATGCTGCAGCTATATTACCTCTTTCATGGAAAGCATTTACTCGAAATCTACTTAGAGTTCCAAATGCGAAACTAAAATCAAATTCTTTATCCTTAAGAAAGATCTGTCTTTGATCCTGATCTAGTATAGAAAAAACTAGAGCCTGAATTGATTCTGGATTTAAAGCAGCTGTATTTTGCATAGGAATAAGACCCCCATCAACACGTAAAATTGGAGGTAATCCAACTTGGATGTGCAAATCTGAAGCTTTTCTTTTTATAACTTCTTCTAATAAATTTTCTATTCTCATTTTTAGTTAGAATCCTCCGATGCTACCCTATCAACTTCCTGAATAGTCGTAAGACCATTTAAAGCTTTTAGATAACCATCTTGTCTCATCGTTATCATGCCCTCTTTTGATGCTTGAGCTTGAATTTGAGCACTCGTAGCCCTCTTCAAAATCATCTCTTGAATCGCTGGGCTTACTGCGAATGCTTCATACAAACCAATTCTACCTTTGAAACCTCCGGGATTATCCGGAGTATCTTCGGCCTTATATAAAGTATAAGCTTTTTGACCACTCAAGGGCAAGTTTTCGTAACCTAAAGACTCACTAACAGATTTACGCTCCTCTTCATTTTTTGGCAAGAGAGAACCCACAACGCTATTAATAATAGCCGCTTCTGCGGGAGTACATTCGTATGGCTTTTTTTCTACAGACATTTTCCTAATCAACCTCTGTCCAATTACTGTTCTAATGGTACTTGCTATTAAAAATGGCTCTATATTCATATCTAGTAAGCGAGGAAGGATTCCGGCAGCCGAATTAGTGTGTAGTGTGCTAAAAACTAAATGTCCTGTAAGTGCAGCTTGCACCGCTAGATCAGCTGTTTCTTTATCTCGAATTTCTCCAACCATTATCACGTCGGGGTCTTGTCTTAAGATAGATCTTAAACCATTCGCAAAAGTAAGCCCAACTTCAGTATTAACTTGAATTTGATTTACTCCCGACATTTTATATTCGACAGGATCTTCCATGGTAACAATATTTACGGAATCATCTTTTACCTCTTGAAGTAGAGCATATAGGGATGTGGATTTACCAGACCCAGTAGGTCCTGAGGTTAAAATCATTCCTGATGAAGATTTTAAGGCATTTCGAACAACATTTAATGTCCTACCGTAATATCCCATATCATTTAACTTAAGGCTTGTTCCACTTTTATCTAAAAGACGAATAACAATTTGTTCACCCCAAATTACTGGAGATATAGAGATACGTAAATCTATTGTTCTTTGATTAAATTTAAAACTAAATTCACCATCCTGAGGAATTCTATGTTCGTCAATTTTTAGATTTGATAGAATTTTAATTCTAGAAACTAAGGCTGGCTCTATATTCTTAGGCAAAGTCATAATCTCTTTCAGCACTCCATCTATTCTGCATCTAATTTTTAAATCCTTTTCAGATGGCTCCATGTGAATATCACTAGCCCTATTATTCGCAGCGTAATCTAGTATTATACTTAGTGCTTTAGAAATTGGAGAATCTTGCACGGCACTTAGTAAATCTTTAGAGTCCTCTACTTTATATTCCTCGTCTTGCACCGCTATATCTTCTACCATATCTTTACCCAGAGAAACCTTATACTGCTCAATCACACTCTTTATTCCAGCTTCACTGCCTGCATAAACTTTCAACGGGCGACCTATTCGATTCGATAAGTAATCAATTGCTTGAACATTGCCAGCATCAAGCATAGCAACTACTAATTTATTATCTAGTTCACCTAATGGTACGGCCATATATCTTTCGGCTATATCTCTAGGCAAAAGAGAAAGTTCTTTCTCGCCTATTCTTGCATGGAGCAGATTCACATAAGGAATATTATTGGCATGTGCAGTATATTTAGTTAATTGCTCCTCAGTTATTTTTTTATCCTTTATTAGTTGAGTTAGTAAAGGAATTTTATTTTTCTGAGACTTACTTTCTAAATCCTTCAACTCTTCATTCGTAATTATATTGTCTTTAACAAGAGCGTTTTTTATATATAATTGACCTGAAAAATCTAAAATACTCATAAAGCATTAATTTGCCTGACTAAATACTGATCCATTACTGTTATTATCAATGTGAATTAATACCGTAGGATCAATGGTCAAATTTTGAAATAGCTTACTGTTGTTGTCTGGAAAATTTGATGTTATTGCGGGAACTTGTTCAACGGTTTGAGTAGAAGGATTATATTTAAAAAATACCTTGGAGAGGGTTAAAGATAAAATAAATGCCGCAACTGTTGCAATTATTATATATATTAAATCTTTTGTCTTGATCATTGTACTGTAGTGCTCCCTATATTAAAACTTTGCTCATTCTGATAGTACGTAACCGCATTAACTGTCACTATTAGATTCGTATTATTGCCAGAAACATTTATGCTAGAAAAATAAAATGGTCTAATCGATTGTTCGAATAACTTAATTGTGTTAACCACATTAGATTCTGGCCCACTAATAGTAAATGTAAAAGGTATTTGACTAACCCCTGCACTGCTAACAGTTCCAGACGAATCATTAAGTGCGTTTGAGGCGCTAAGATTTCCTACTAACACATTATTTCCGGTCAATAATTTCTGAAGAGATGTTCCTAGTGCAGGAAAATCATATTCGCTTGGCAAGGCATCTAATATTATTTTTGCATTATTTCCATCAGTAGACCCCGCCCCGGAAGCAGACCCTCCTATTAGGTTAGTATTCTGAGATATAAAATTCTTATATGCACTATTTAATGTATTCACATTATTAAGATCACTCTTTAATTGATTAAGCGCCGTATTCTTTTGATCAAGATATTTATTTTGAAAATTCATCTTACTAAGAAGTGACTTGCAGGAAAATAAAGAGAAAACCAAGAAAAATACGCCCACCGAAGCAAAAACTAGCATCTGTTGTGATGATTTATCGATCTGAAATGATTTTATGGATGGTGCTTTCATTAATTTGCCTTTTCAAATAAGTTAGTTGGCTGATCTATAATAGATCGGGTAGTAGTCTGCGTTGGGACATTCAAAACTATACTATTTTTCTGTAAAAAGATATTATGATCAAAATTTAAAGTTATATTGTAAACAGGCTGAGTTCCAGATGCATAAGAAAAACTATCAAGTAAAACATTTGAAAAAGCTAAGCCGACATTCTTTCCATAATTACTATAAGTTGCAAATTTTAATGTATCCACAAATTGATTAACTGTAGTAAGAGTATCAGACTGACCAGTTATACTTATTTGATTCTTATTAAAATCTGTAGCTAAATTGGTAATAGATGCGTTTAAAGGGGTTAGCTGCGCCATGAATGTAAACACTCTTGAAGATTGGACCAACTGAGACTGGAGAGTAGGAATCTTATTTGCCTGATTTTGTATTGTTAAAATCTTATTGAGATTAGTGTTGCTGTTTATTGAACTAATATTAGTATTTATATCTGAATTTATCTTATTGATAGATTTCTTTTGTACTACATCTACATAGAAATACATCGCCGCTAGAATAGCGATGCTCACAAAACTCACTATTAAGGAAAGTGAAATAACTAAAAGTTTAGTTCGTTCAGCTTTAACGTATTTGACTTTTACATCTGGCAATAAATTAAACTGTATCATGTCTCACGCTCCGCCAAGCCAGCTGCAACACCGAATTTATTTGCTATAGTCATTAATTCATTGGTCTTGTTTTTATTAAATAATATATTCCTCCACGGATTACCTATTTCAACATTTATTTTAAGTTGTTGTGCTATAAAATTAGCTAGGCCAGGAACATTAGTTAGCCCTCCGGTAATAATAATTCGATCTGGAATCTTATCGGGATATTTAGAAGTATGATACTTCAAAGACTTACTAATCTCATTGACAAGTGAATTTAGAGTGAATTGCATAGACTTAAATAAATTCCCATCCATCTTATTTTGATCAAGACCAAATTTAAATAAAAATTGATTAGCCTGATCTATACTCACATTCAAGTTATCCATAATAGATTTAGAAATAACTTGCGATCCAATATTAATAGATCTTGCAAGATATGGAATTCCATTTGAAATTAAATTAAAATCCGTACTAGAACTACCGAAATCGAGTATTACATAACTTGATTTATCATCATAAGAAGATAGAGATCTTGTAACCGCAAAGATATCTGGCTCAAATGCAATAACATTCAAACCTATTCCCTCTAGCATTGACATTAAATCCTCCAACTTTTGGTTAGCGACACTGGACAGCAATATCTCCAGTTTGCTTGCATTCTTTGGTGAATCTCCAATAATAGTCCAGTCTATTTTAGAAACTTCTATAGGGGTTGGGATAATTGAATCAATTTGATATTTTATGCTTTTTTCCAGCTCTTCTTTTGAAGTCTTATCTACTTCAAAAATCGTGGTGAAAACTTTTTGAGAGAATAGTCCTACGGCAACATTCTTAGTTGTTACTCCAGACTTTGATACTAAGGTAGTAATCATGCTGGCTAATTTTTCTCTATCAGTTGCTAAATCAGATCTAGAAATATTCGATTGAATAGGTAGATATGCATATCTTACCAATGTTTTATGTGGACCTTTTCCGCTTAGTTGAACAAGTCTGATCTCAGTAGATCCTATGTCTAATCCAAAAAATTCAACTCTCCCACTCAATATACTCATACTCGAAATTATAACATAAGAACTACGTTAAGAACTATAATGTTGGAGGTAAATTATTGATAAAGTCCATACCATTAAATAATTCGCTTGTTCCACCATTTTGAATGAATGGATTTGTGATCCAATAGAGAGGAGAGTAACAAATAATTTCTGATTCCAATCCATTGCTTGGACAGTTACCTTCTAGATTAGAGTTATTTCCGGGAGAAGTAACACTTGAATTTGATTTAGCCCTTAGAAGATTTACGCTCTCTCCAATTAACGCGCCTTTAACAACTAGTTGATTCGAGCAGTTATTGAAATGAATTGCCGCAGTTGTAATTTCATCTTGGCAAGTATAAATATTACCTCCATTACCGTTTGCATCAGGTTCAGCAATTAATGTGGCGTCTAATTCTGTAACGGAATTATCTATTACAATATTTTGACCATAGGCCAATATATATAGATATGGCAAAGTAGTAGGATCTGTAACTTGTGAATTGGGGTTTGAAAACAATATATTATTAGTCAAAACAAGATCCCTGTTAGGTAATGGATTCGTATAGACATAAACATCTCTTCCATTTACGCTTGCGGGTAACGTTGACACAGTAGTGGCACCTAATTTTTTTATTGTATTGTAATAATCTGGTATGCAATATCCGGAACCAAAATTTCCACCCCATGGACCAGAATTCACATCATTTCCAAATGTAAGTAAATCAGGTGGACTACCTGAATTATTTGCACTACCTAGACCAATAACATTAGCAAAAGAAAATGCTTCTTGATCTGTAGAGGAGCCTGTTCTAATTGAATTATTAAAAGCTCCAATTTGAGCAAGTGAATCTTGAGAACAGCTACCTTGAGACATAAAGCCTCCCCCAACAGATATCCCTGCCTCATAGGACTTAAAATAGGGCTGAATTATAACCCTTAGCGAACAATTAGCAGTACTTATATTAGTAGATCCCTGCATTAAGGAAAGTTTTACCGTGTATGTGCCTATACCTAAGGGTGGATTAATATTAATTGATGAACCTATAGAGCTAGTTATATTACGCGGTCCTATAATTGCGTCTACAGTATAGCTAGTACCAGAAACAAGATTTGTCGTTGTGTATAAAATACTCTCAGCATTAGAGTAAGGAATAGTATTAATAGAGTTATCGCATGTAATTGTTGGCGGAACAGTCGGCTTTATGGGTGCAGGAGTATAATATGCATATAAAGTGTGTGAGCTACCATTACTGTAGTGATGCCCGCCCCCGTCTATAGTATTATAATTGAACGTAAAAGATGAATTTGATGGTGGCGGATTAGATCTGGAGTAATGAGATTTTGGATATTCAGTAACTGACCAGGTGCCGGTTTTATATCTATTTGCAGGGAATAGATTCTTATCAGGGTTTCCAGACATAGAAATCTTAAATGTAGCTGGAGTATTAGCAGCATGCCCACATAACAAAAATATATTAGTAGTATAATCGAATTCCAGGTCAGAAGAGTTAAATACCAACCCTCCAAAGGAACAACCCGTACCGTTTGGCGTTTGACTGTAAGTTTGAGTAAAGTTCGTAATGGAGCCCGTGTTTTGATATTGAGGATAAGTTGCTCCATTAATATCTTTAAAAATTCCGGTATTTTTAACGAAACCAGTATCACTTGCGTTATATGAATAATAGTAAAGATTGGTTATATTTGCATTCATTACTGATGCGTTATTAGCTTTAGCACTGTTTACATCATTTATGTATGCACCGGTACTTCCAGTATTGACCCACTCGGTTTTGATATACAAATTTTCTGCATAATCTAGGTTGCCTGATGTTTCACTTTCGCACGCCTTAGCTGTGGCGGCATGAACCTCGTGGGAAGTTAGTATTAAAGTCGTTAAGGAAAGCAAGACGAATGACAATGCATAAGTAAATATTTTCTTAAATGCCATAATTTATTACCTCAAGTTTATTTAAATTCTTATTAAATTCATCTATTGTGAACTTAGGGTAGTTATTATTTACTTGAACGTCATAGAAATAATAAATATCTTGAGTCGATCCATCATAATTTTTAACTTTAGCGGTAACCACGGAACTCTTCCTTAATTTAGAATTAGTTATTGAACTAATTATTTCGCTATTCTGTACGTTATAGGTCCAATCTATTCCACTTGTGCCAAAATTTACACACTGTCCATTACTTAAGTTATTTATGTCTGAATTCTTATTGGGCGAATTACTGAGAATAGTACTAATATCATAGCTTCCATTATCTCTATATTTTATGAGTTTGATCAAATTACTCATGCTGGTTGTAATCATGCCCGAAGTAACGTTGTCATCAGATGGCATAAAAAAGCTACAATAGTAACCCACCTTAATATCGGTATTTATAATTCCGTTATCTAAATAGTTCTTAATTGTGTCATATTTAGATTTTAATTGTATCCAAGGATTATTTGAATCATTAATACCATAATATTCCTTTTCTAGTTCTATGTTGTTCATCAAATCTTTATTATTATAAAATTCGTGTAATTTATCTGCCACCGCAATGTATTTGTAGTAGTCTATTGCAACCTTAACGTAGTCAGTATACTTATCTTTTTTTTGAGGGACAGAAATCAAATTTCTTACATAGGCCTTTGTATAGTGTTTTCCATCAATGATAAAAGCGTATTTAGAACCATTATATAAATTTACTCCCAGTAAATAGCCTGGCACCGATAAAAATAAGATAATAAAAATGATTTTGAATTTAATATTTTTAGAACTTAAAAAATATTTAGCTACCTTCTTCAATCTATCCCTAAATGGTTTAGCTACGTATACTTTAACAACTTGCTTTCCCTCTGACATACTTATGCTTATTCTATCAATTTATTGAATCTAAATAAAGAAGCTATTGTGCGGTGATCTTGGAGCTCTGACCAATCACAATCACAAAATCAGCATTATAGCCAACGCCTTCCGCTGCTTCAGTGTTTCCTTTTGTAGAAGTCACAGAACTAGCAGTAAGATTATCTTCTAGGTATTTAAGTGAGTTAGGTTTCTGATTACTAGATTTATCTAGGATTAAACTTGTTTTATAAGTAGTTGCCGTATTTCCAATATACAGAACTTCGAATCCTTGTTTAGTTAAATTATCTGACTCAGTTTTAGCTAGGCCATTAATTCCAGTTCCGTTCAATATAACCACAGTCGGGCTTTCAAGAGCTAATGGGTTATTTGAAGTTAGTCTTAAGTAATAATTAGTAAGATCGCTGTAGTTCCCTATGCCCAATACTGGAATTAAGGCGGAAGCATTAGTTGCCGAGTCTTGATAAGTAGTAATGATAGGCTTAGGGCAACTTCCACTGGTCATAGTCGAGCAGAATGAATAAGATTTAACTTTATTAATATCTATGCCTTTAGTAATCTGTACAAATCTTAAGACATTTTTTAAAGTCATGTCTGTTTGCACATTATTACTAAATGAATTGAATAACTTCCCTATCTTCACAGGGTTAGATATCACCCCTAAAGAAAGTGCCTTTTGCGCAATTGCGGAGAATAGCAGTCTCTGATTAGCTGTTCTGGTAAAATCTGCATTTGGAAAACCATATGAACCATAGGCATCACCTCTGGCTCTAGCAAGATCTAGAGCTTGTTGACCGTTTAGATTATGTACACCGTTAGTTAATTTTACGAGAGGTCCTTTAGTTGACCAGTCGATGCTTGGATCATACAAACCTCTACGATCAGGACTTTGAATATTAACGCTTACACCCCCTACCGCGTTTACAGCATCACGAAATGCTGAATAATTGGCGAGAGCGTAATAGTTAATAGGAATGCCTAGATTCTGCGAAACAATGTACTCTAATCTTCCCATGCCATTTTGAGGATATCCAGGAATATTAGTACCTAATACATTGGCCGCATTAATCTTCTGGTATCCAGCACCTTTTATATAAACCCACAGATCTCTTGGAACACTAAGCATGAAGGCGTTATGGTTTTTAGTATCTATACTAAGCACAACTATTGAATCCGTTAAATCACCTCCGTTATGTCCAAAATCATCTGCTGAATCTCCGGCTAATAGAATATTTACCCTCCCCTTGTCCTCACCATTCAATGGCGTCGTACTAAATAGGGCCTGGGCATCTGAAATAATATTTCCATGAAATACTTTGTCGATAGTATGGAAGAATTTAAATCCAACATAGCCACCTACTAAAACTATTAAAATTAAAACCGCTAGAATAGTTCTCTTAAATATTTTCTTGGTTTTCTTCTGTTCAACGTTAGACTTTTTATCTTCTAATTTTATTGTTTCAATTTCTTTAACAATTCGTCTTGGAATTTTTTGAACAATTTTTTCTTCCTTCTCTAATATTTTTTGAGTAACTTTTCTATCAAGATTAATTTTTTTTCTCTTGAATTCAGGTTTTTTCTTAGGTGCAACAACAAAACCATCTAAACTTCTAAGATAAGGTCTCTTCGACTTGTCATTGTTTTCTCGCATAAATTTAATACTAATTTTAACATGTAAAAGCTTATTTTTAGATTAATAATATTTTTGTTTAAGCATTAATTAAGATTATTAAAAAAATACAAAAGAATATATAATTACAGATATGTCAAAGAGTTTAGATATCGGTATTGTCGGACTTCCCAATGTAGGAAAGTCTACTTTATTCAACAGCCTTACAAACGCTGGAGCATTAGTTGCAAACTACCCATTCGCCACAATTGAACCAAATGTTGGAATTGTTAATGTGCCAGATAAAAGA
The DNA here is from genome assembly GCA_036745415.1 of Candidatus Saccharimonadota bacterium. GTDB lineage: Bacteria > Patescibacteriota > Saccharimonadia > Saccharimonadales > UBA4665 > CAILQE01. Next base: position 46,162 of record DAIOGF010000002.1, on the reverse strand, counting down.
CTTGATAAATTAGCAGACATTTATAATTCAGAGAAAATAGTTCCAGCTACAGTACGATTCGTAGATATCGCTGGACTTGTTAAGGGGGCTTCTAAGGGTGAAGGGCTTGGAAACCAGTTCTTAGCCAACATTAGATCATGCAACGCCATCGTACAGGTTGTTAGGGCTTTCAAAGATAGTTCTATTTTACACGTGGACAATGACCACAACCCAAATCAAGACATAGATGTAATTAACACTGAATTAGTGTTAGCAGATCTAGATACCCTCGAGAAAAGAATTAGCAAGTTCTCAAAAGAAGTCAGAGCCAATGCAAAACTTCAGCCCATGATGGATATGTATGAATCTGCCCTAAGTCATCTTAACAATAATACTCCTCTTTGGAGCACCGATTTAAACCTAGAAGATTTATCTGACCTTCAGCTCCTAACTGCCAAGCCAATTATTTATCTATTTAATCTAGATGAAAATGAAATAAGCGATATTGAACTTCAAAACAAATTAGAAAATATAGTAAAACCCTCACCTAGCCTATTCGTTTGCGCTAAATTAGAAAATGAGCTTTCCGAACTTGATGAAGAAGATAAAAAAGAACTTCTAGAAAGTTATGGACTTAAAGAATCTGGACTAGAAAGATTAATACAAAAATCTTATGAAACCCTAGGTCTACAAAGCTATTTAACAGCTGGACCAAAAGAAGTCAGAGCATGGACCATAAAATCAGGAAGCACTGCGCCAGTTGCTGCTGGAGTTATTCATACTGACTTTGAAAAAGGATTTATCGCCGCGGAAGTCGTCAGCTATAAAGATCTTATAGAATGTGGATCTCTTGTAAATGCAAGGAGTAAAGGTCTAGCAAGAATCGAAGGAAAAACCTATATTCTTAAACCTGATGACGTAGTTGAATTTAGATTCAATAACTAGAACTCTCTCATCGGACTCTTGCTTCTTCGAAGAATTTCTCTTGCTCTCAATCTATCCCTGAGTATCAATGGCAATTTTGAATAAGCAATTCTTAGCGCTTCTATATCAATTAAGTTGTCAGATGGCGTGTTCTTCTTAATGTAATTATCTCCAAATACACTTCTCATGGCATCGTCATATAAACTTTTGCCAATCTGGTTTAATTCCCCACTATCAGCAGTTGCCGAATTAATTGTTCTGGATTCTGAAATATCATGTTTTATTTGAGCCATTCGATGTTGCACCATAGATATAAGTCTTCTTAATCTTGGCTGATTAAAGCTTCTAAACCTTAGTGTTTTATTACCAGTGGCAATGATAATCGAAGCATCAAATATGCCGTGCGCATAATCTATCTGATTGATCATATCGAACCTTAAATCCTCTATTTTAAGGAAATGTAGGGGCTTTTTATCTATAAGTATAATTCTAAAATTAGTACCTATAAGTAACGATACTCCGTTCTCGTACCAACCATTTACGCACTCATATATTTTTTCACCCGGAAGAATAATAGAAGGAAGTTCCTTAACCTCTTTATAGTTCCAAGTATTTGATACAAAACCGATACTTTGTAACTGTTTATCAATCTCATATTTGCTAACCATATACTCCTCCTTCTTTACAGTATTTTATAACTAGTGATTATTCTCTGTCTGTAATATCTATTACCTTGCATGTCGATAAATATCACAAACAATTTTGTTCTTATAACTTAATATGGACTTTTTATCTAAAAAGATACATAATATTATTATGTTGGCTACGTCCTCACAAACAGCCAAATTGGTGGAACTATTCAAAGCTCATGGAATACGACAAGTGTTCGCCAAAAATGAGTATATTATTCATCCAGGAGAAATGCCTCCTGGTGTTTTTTATATAGAAGAAGGATTAGTCAAAGCTTTCGATATAACTAAATACCAAGAAGAAAATTTATTAGTAATTAGAAAAGAACACGAAATATTCCCTCTTATTTGGGCACTGACGGGAATAGAAAAATCTTTCATATACCAAGCGCTCGCTCCCACTACTACTTGGTTAATAAGTCGAAAAGCACTCACAGAGGCAATAGAAAAAGATGCTGATCTGCTTGCCCCTCTACTGGACATGTCCTTAAAGATGTATAGGCTTCATAGCGAAAGAATATTTAACCTAGAATATCGTACGGTAAGAGAAAGACTGGTATCTTTCTTAATAACTACGGCGGAGAATTTCAGCTCAAATCAGACAAAAGATGGGATTAAAATAGAAATTCCACTTAAACATCAAGATATAGCCAGCTCAATTAACTCATCTAGAGAAACAGCATCCAGAGAACTAGCCGCGTTAGAGCGAAAAGGTCTGATATCTTCCAAGCAGTCCATGATAACAATTACAAATTTTGAAGGATTAAATAAAATTATTGGACAATAATTAAAGAGATTTAAGAATATATATTTTCTCTATATTCCCTTTTCCGCCCTTAACTTCTGAATCCAATTTATCCAAAATTTTGAAACTTTTTTTAGACCATTCTTCGAAGCTTTTAAGAATGTTTCGCCTAATCTTTTCATTCTTAACAATTCCGTTAATTAACTCATTAGGAAGAGCCTCAAATTGTGGCTTCACTAGGGCGATAATAATCGAATTTTTATGAACTAGTTTTTTAACGTGAGGCAATATTTTAGTTATAGAAACAAATGATAAATCCATCAAAACTATATCAGCCGGCTGATTCATTTTAACCCTGTAATTATCATTTAATCCGACATCTAGTATGTTTGTTTTTTCATGAAGATCTATTCTAGAATCGTACCTTAAAAGTTTATCCATCTGATTGGTGCCTAGCTCTACAGCAAAAACATTTCTGGCTCCAGCAAGAAGTGCCAGCTGGGTAAATCCACCGGTACTACTACCAATATCTAGGACGTATTTATCCTTAAATGATATTTTATTTTTAGAAATAATCGGCTCTATTTTTAGAGCCGCTCTACTTACAAAAATAGAATTATTTTTTGATTCGCTCACGGTATGCACCTGTAGCGGTATCTACTGAGATTATATCTCCGGACTTAATGAAAGCTGGTACTTTTACTATAAGTCCAGTTTCAGTATTGGCATCCTTAGTTATAGAAGAAGAAGTATCTCCCTTAACCACATCTTCAGTATATATAACTTCTAATGGAACATTCTTTGGCATCACTATGTTGATAGGTTTGCCGTCAAACAATTGTAGCGTTACCTTGTCGCCTTCTTTAAGATAATATTTATTATCTGCAACGTTCTCTTCGGTAATTTCAAATTGTTCGAATGTTTCTTCGTTCATGAAGTAATAGTTCGCAGTATCATTATATAGGTACTGAACGCTCTGTAATGTTACGTCGGCATCATTTACTGTTTCGTTCCCCTTTAGAGTCTTAGCTAGAAGTTTTCCATCTATTAAGCTCTTAATTTTAACGTTAACAATAGAACCACCACGTCCCATTACTTTTTGATTGTATTCAACTACCCTATAAGGTTCACCTTCAAACTCGAAAACTACACCTTTTTTTAAATCTGTTATAGATAGAGGCATTTAGTCTCCTAGTTTACTGATACGAATGGAAGAAGCGCAATGTGTCTTGCTCTCTTTATCGCAACACTTAGATGTCTTTGCTGTGATTCAGTTAAACCAGTTTTCTTTCTAGTTTCAATCTGACCATATACATTCACATATCTTTGAAGGGTTTTGAAATCCTTGTAATCAAAATATGCTACTTCGTGTCTATTCTTAAAAATTTTAGCCATTATTTCTCCTTAAATATTAAAATGGAATTTCATCAAGGTTGATTGGTTCGTCACCTATGTCTTCAACAACTTGATCTTTCTTTCCTGACTTGCTTGATGAACTCTTAGTCTGTGGCTGATCATAAATTACATCAGAATCATTTGATGAGTTTGATGAACCTTTAGAATCTAGGAATGTTACATCGCTAGCAAGCACTTCTACCTTAGAACGCTTCTGTCCTTCTTGTTCCCAACTTCTACTTTGAAGTCTTCCCTGTACTAAACATTTACTTCCTCGGTTTAAATACTGAGAAACTCTTTCCGCCAGTGGTCCCCAGGCAACTACATCAACATAATCAGTAGCTTCCTGCCATTCCCCAGATTGATCCTTATAGCTTCTATTTAAAGCTAGTGAAAAACTGGTTACATTTTGTCCACCTGGTGTTTGTCTTAATTCAGGATCTCTTGTTAGATTTCCCATTAATGTTACTTGGTTTAAGCTTCTCGCCATTTACCTATCCTCCTTTAATTTAAAAGACTTATGTCTTGTTTATTACCCTTATAGCAAACGCTATTTAATAGTTTAATGTCAATTTATTTAATTAAATTTTAAGATTATTCTTCTTCTGAAACTACTTTAGATTCTTTTTCAGCTTTAACAGCTTTTAATGCTTCAGCCTTAGCTATAGCTTTAAAATCTGGCTTAGTAATTAGGTGTCTAATTACTTCATCTAAAATGTTTAGAGTAGAATCAACCTTAGAAACTGAGCCCGCAGGTAAGTTTACGCTATAAAATACGTATACTGCGAAATCATTGTGCTTAATTGGATAAGCAATTTTTCGCTTTCCCCAATTGTCGCTTCCTAGTACTTCTCCACCATTTTCTGAAATTAGTTTAAAAAAGCGTTCTTCAGCTTTTGTTAAATCAACCTCAAGGTCTGGGTGATAAAGTACGGCTATTTCGTACTGATTCAAAACAATACTCCTTTCTCTGGTTCTCGGTACATCTATCGTTAGACTTCCGATCAGCTTTTACACACTAGAGGCTAAAAGCTAAAGTTAGTTATTAACAGGTTTAATTATATCTTATTTACCCCTGTTAGTCAATTACTGGTTAAGGTATTCGTCTTTTGGTGTTTCTTCTTCGTAAACTTCTTCAGTTGCAAGCTCTTCATTTCCGCCAAATACTTCGTCCATTGAAGATATTAGAACCTCTCTAGGTCTAGAACCTTCAGAAAAACCTACTATACCCTGCTCTTCCATAGTTTCAATTAGTCGAGCCGCTCTTCCATATCCAATTCTTAGTCTTCTTTGAAGCAAACTCGTGCTAGCTTTCTTGTTGTCTATTACAACTTTAACGGCATCTTTCCATAAGTTATCGTCGGCCTCAGATGAACCAATCACTTCGCCGCCAGCTTGGGCTCTACCGCCAATGCTTACCGGCTGACTTACTACCTCATCATCATAATTAGGTGGTCTTTGAGCTCTTAGGAAGTCGTTAATCTTAACTGTTTCTGTGTTTTCAATAAATGCCGCCTGGATACGTTTTGGCTTAGCCATGTCTGACGTTAGAAGTAACATGTCACCTTCACCAAGTAATTTCTCAGCGCCCATTTGATCAATAATTGTTCTTGAGTCAATTTGAGAAGCTACAGTAAAGGCAATTCGTGCAGGAATGTTAGCTTTAATAAGTCCCGTAATAACATCTACAGAAGGTCGCTGTGTGGCTAGAACAAGGTGGATTCCAGCAGCTCTAGACTTCTGAGCAAGTCTTACTATAAGTCCTTCTACGTCTCTAGCGGCCATCATCATAAGATCGGCCAACTCATCTATAACAATCACAATGTAAGGCATTCCTTCATTTTCTTTTTCTTGATTATATTCATCGATGTTTCGCTTTCCGGCTGCAGCCATGGTTCGTAGTCTTCTATTCATTTCTTCAATAGCCCACTTAAGTGCACTAATACATCGCTCTGGTTCGTAAATAACTGGAGCTATAAGGTGCGGAATATCTACATATTGACCCATTTCAACCTGCTTGGGGTCAACCAAAATAAGCTTTAAATCTGCTGGTGAATTTCCATAAAGTAAGCTAGAAAGTAGAGTGTTGATCATAACGGACTTACCAGAACCAGTTTGTCCGGCAATAAGTAAGTGAGGCATTTTAGCCAGATTTCCTACAACCGCTTTACCGGCAATATCTTTACCTATCGCGAAGCTAAGATGACCTTTCACTTCAGCCCATTCAGGAGAAGTTAAAATGCTACTTACTCGAACTATTGCAGGTTTAACATTGGGAACTTCAATACCTACAGCTCTTAACCCAGGGATTGGAGCTTCAATTCTAATTGAGTGAGCCGCTAAGTCTAGGGCTAGGTTATTTTCTAATGCAGTAATCTTTGTGAGTTTAACGTCTGCAGGTGGTTTTATCTGATACTGTGTAACTCTCGGACCAATATTCACTCTGTCCATACCAACTTCTATCTTGAAGTTAGAGAATGTATCGTGAATGGTTTTCGCATTAGCATTGATGTCTCCGGCGTCAGCTTTGTTTTGTGTCTGATTTAATAACGTAATAGGAGGAAACTTCCAATTAGGATCACTCTTAGCGGTTAATGCTTCTTGATCAAGTTTTGAATTAAGTTTGCTTGCTGCAACTTTAGCAACCTTATTTGCAGAAAATGCTTTGTCGTTACTCTTAGAATGGTACTCAACTGGAACACCTTCGTTTAATTTAAACTCTTGCTTGGTTGCGGAATTCTTGAGGCTTTCAAGCTCTCCTTCTTCAACTTCCTTCTTCTTAAATATTCTTCCTAGTCCAAGTAATGATCCTGGAGAAATCGAAAATGTAAAAAAGAAACAAAGTAATGCTGCTAGAAAAAACAGGATACTTGAAGGTATAGCGTCTAATGCACCAAGCACAAATGATCCAGTAAGATTTCCTAGGCCTCCGCCATGTCCTCCGCTAAAAGTTCCCACTGCAGTTTTATTTGCAAAAGCAACAAAGAAGAAGTTGCTGATGAAGATTAGGAAGAAGAATGAGCTTACAAAATTACTTTTAGGGATCTTGTGATCTTCATTCTTGAATTTCAAAAATGCAAAGAATAGAAGTATGGCAAATATGAAAAATGCTCCCCAGCCAAATAAATAATAGCCGCCGTTGAACAAATCTTTCGGTAATACGCCACCAGTATTTAAACTTCCAATAGCAAAGAATATGGCAAGAAGGAATAAAACTACAGATAAACTATAGCCCAATATTGGTGAAGTTTGAGTCTCTTCAGTCTTGGTGTATTTTCGCTTTTTCTTTTTTGCCATCCTAAATTTTATTATACCCCTCTTTATCTGTTACTTAAAGAGATTATACCCCTTTATTGCTAAATTAATCTACACGTGCGTCTTGAGAAAGTAATCTCTGTCGCATTTCCTGGAATCTCTTCTGTTGGTCCTGAACAATTTCTTCGTTAGTTTTAGGTTTATCCTTAATATTTTCTTTCTTAGAATTATTATTAGCTCCGCCACCAACTATGTTAACAACAGGAATTACAATTGGACTTCCCTGTGTTTTTTCGAATAGGTAGTGAGTTACATGATCTTTTAGTTCTTGTTTAAATCTATCGATATCTATTCGTTTATATCTTTGAGCCACTGCCCTTTTTAGCTCAGTTCTAAGTCCGTTCATTATTTCTTCATTATCTCGCATGTAGATAAATCCACGACTAATGATGTCAGGGCTACTTAGTAGAGATCCAGTCTTTTTGTCTACCGTTAGAACTACGGCTACAAGACCTTCTTCACTTAATAGTACTCGGTCCTTAACAACAACGTTGTTTATGATGTATCCATTCTGATCTACTAATACAGATCCATTAGGTACTTCACCGTTTACAATCATACTTTCCTTGGTTAACTCAATAACATGTCCATTTCCTGCATTTATAGTATTAGCTCTGGCAATGCCTTCATTAATAGCGATGTCAATGTGTCGCTTTTTAGCATGGAAAGAACCGTAAATTGGAATAAAGAACTTAGGCTGAGTAATTCTAATCATGTCCGCATATTCATCAATTGAAGCGTGGCCAGAAACGTGAAGTGGACCAACTCCGTCAAGAACGTGAGTGGTGTGTTGGAACACGTGCACATTCATTTTCTCTAAATCATCTACCATTCCAGAAATTAGGGCATCGTTACCAGATTCAGGGATTGGAGTTGAGCTAAGAATTACGGTATCTTGTGGTTTCATTTTTACGTGTCTGTGTTCACCTGTCGCCATTTTTTGAAGAGCTGAATTCGGCTCACCTTGACCACCAGTACAAACAATTACAACTTCATTATCTTTAAGTTTAGAAACATTAGCTATTGGCACAAAAGTTCCTTTAGGCACTTTAACGAAACCGTTTCTTACGGCCATCTCCAATGTACTCATCATGCTTCTACCATCAAGAGCAATTTTCTTGTTGTGATGAACTGCAGCGTTAATTATCATCTGAATTCGGTTTACGTTAGTTGAGAAGATTGCTACAAATATTCTTCCTGGGGCCCTATCCATAATATCCACGAAACTAGGCTCAATTGTAGATTCACTTGGTGTTCTACCCATTCTTTCGGTTGTAGTACTTTCACTAAGTAGTGCGAGCACACCTTCCTTACCAATTTCGGTTAGTCTATCCATGTCAGTTCTTTCATGGTCCAATGGATTTGGATCTAATCTGAAGTCTCCTGTGTTTAAAATACGTCCAACTGGAGTATCTAATACCACACAGGTGCTTCCAGGAATTGAGTGAGTAACTCTAATTAACTCTACGAAGAATTCACCAATCTTTAATTTTTCATGGTTATCTTCATTCATAGTCACTGTTCTAAGTTCGAAACCTTCAGGCATTGGAAGACCAAAGTTTCCAAAGATTTCCTCTACTCTACCTATAGTAAATTTAGATCCATAGATTGGAGCTGGAAATAAAGGTACAATATGAGGTAGTCCACCGATGTGGTCTAAGTGACCGTGGGTAATTACGTAAGCCTTAATCTTGTGCTTAATTTCTTGAAGATATGTAGTATCTGGAACTGCGTAGTTAATGCCCGGGAGATCTACTCCAAGGTCGTTACCACAGTCTATAATTACTGCATCGTTCTTATATTCAACGACCATCATATTCTTAGAGCCACCACCATCCATTCCACCTAAACCAATTATTCTTAGTTTTGGTGAATCGTCGATGAAGTTAGCTCTTGGTCTTTTAGATGGAACTGCAGTCTGATATTGGTTAGCAATTCTTTGAGCATCTGCCTGTGATCTTCGTTGTGCCCTAACAGCATTACCACGAGATGTAGTTAAATTCGGAGAACTTAACTTTCTAGGGTTGTTATTAGAATTATTATTATTATTATTGTTATTGTTATTTGATTGATTATTAAATTTGTTCATATACTTCCTTAATGTATTTAATTTGTGGTTAATTTGGATAAAATTTTAGGTAACTTCTTAAAATCTTCTACTAAAGTTCCCTTTAAAGCCTGATTATATATAGCTGCCGCAGGGTGAAATAAAGGTAGAATCTGATAATTATAAATATTTTTCTCAAACTCGTACTCAATATTAAATAGTTTGCCATGCGCCTCAGAAATTTTTTGTTCAGGCAAAAAACAATTCATTGAATGCCTTCCTAAAGTAATAATAATTTTAGGTTTTATGATATTTATTTGACGAATCAAATATGGCAAGAAGGCTTCTTTCTCTTTATCTAAAGGGTCTCTGTTATTTAGAGGTCGGTATTTAACTATGTTAGTTATATATACCTTATCCCTAGATAAATTAATGCTTTCTAGCATTTCATTTAAAAACTTACCTGCTCTACCTATAAAAGGAATACCGCTTAGGTCTTCATTTTTACCAGGAGCTTCACCTATAAATAGAATGTCTGCGTCCAAATTACCATCTCCAAAAACTAGTTGAGTAGAATTGCTCTTTAGTTCCGGTGTGATGTCGCTATTTTCAATATCTATTCTTAGATTACTTAGTTGATCTATTTTTTCCATTACTTTTCTTACCATCTATTCCCTTGAATAGATTTCGAAAACCTAGATATACGAATACTAGAGTAAATAGATACCACCATAAATTCCCTCGATCTACAGATAGATTATAAAATCCATATGCTACGAGAAAACTAATTAGAGCAATTATTATTCTAGTATTCCTATTATCTAAAAGTTTCATCTTATTTCTTATCTTTGCTTGCTGCTTTCATGCTTAACTGTAGTCTTCCTCGGTCATCAATAGCTAGAAGTTTTACATCTACTCGATCACCTTCTTTAACTACATCGCTAGGCTTGTTTACTCTTTCATCACTCATTTCAGATACGTGAACTAGTCCATCTATTCCAGGTAGAATCTGAACGAAAGCTCCGAAGTCCATAACATTTACAACTGGAACGTCCTTATACACTTTACCTACTTCTGGAACCGCAACTATGTTTGCAATCCAGTCTTTTGCTGCCTGAATAGATTTTTGATCTGGGCTAGCAATTAGTACTGTGCCGTCATCTTTAATGTCGATTTGAGCGCCAGTTTCAGCAACGATCTTTTGAATTGTTTCGCCACCTTTACCAATTATTTCCCTAATCTTTTCAGTTCTAACCTTAATTGTTTCTACTCGTGGAGCATAGGGGCTCATTTCTTTTCTTGGAGCCTCAATAGTAGTTAACATGTGTTCTAGAATGTGAGCTCTACCCTTCTTACCCTGTTCAATTGCCTGCTTTAATACAGCTACAGGAAGACCATGAACCTTCATGTCCATTTGAAGCGCAGTAATACCATTCTTAGTTCCAGTTACTTTAAAGTCCATATCTCCAGCAAAATCTTCTGCATCAGCAATATCGCTTAGAACTATAGGGCGGTCACCATCCATAATTAGACCCATTGCAATACCACTTACTGGAGCCTTCAAAGGAACACCAGCATCCATTAATGCTAAACAGCTTGAACAAGTAGCAGCCATAGAGGTTGAACCATTCTGACTCATTATCTCTGTCACTGATCTAATTGTGTATGGGAATATACTTTCATCAGGCATTACTGGAAGTAGCGCCCTCTCAGCGAGGTAACTGTGACCAATTTCTCTTCGTCCAGGTGAACCTAATCTTCGGATTTCTCCGACTGTATACCCTGGAGCATTGTAGTGATGCATGTAACGCTTTTCACCTTCAAACTCCATAGTGTCTAACATCTGGGCGTAACTAAGTGGCGCAAGAGTAACTATATTCATTCCTTGAGTTACACCTCTGGTAAATAGAGATGATCCGTGAACTCTAGGTATAATCCCTACTTCACTAGAAAGTACTCGAATCTCATCAAGTTTTCTTCCATCAGGTCGAACACTTTTTTCAACAATCCACTTACGAACATCTTTATTTACAGCTAAGTCGAAAGCTTCTAGATAAGTATTCTTTAGAGCATCAAATTCTTCACCAAGCTTTTCAGCATAGTGGTCAAGAGTTTCTTCTCTTAATTTACCTATAAGCTCATTTCTTTCAGGATATGGTCGTCTTACATCCTCGCCTAGTTTTCCTTCCACAAAGCTAGCTACTTCATCGAGTATGCTTTGGTCCGGTAGGCTAAGTTCATATTCCTGTTTCTTAATATCTAATTTAGAAATTAGCTCGTTTTGTAGATCAATTAAAGGTTGCATTGCCTTTTGAGCGTACTCTAAAGCCTCGACAATAACTTCTTCGCTAACTTCCTGACAGCCAGCCTCAACCATAGTTATGCCTTCTTTAGTTCCGGCAACAACGATGTCTAATCCACCGTTCTTTAGTTGTTCTTGGCTTAAGAATGAAGTTAATTTACCATCTTCATTAAATCCAATTCTAAGTCCCGCTACTGGGCCGTCGAATGGTCCACCAGTCATCATTAACGCAGCAGATACTGCAACCATCGCAACCATATCTGGTCTGAATGTAGGGTCCATACTTAGAACAGTGGCAATACCCTGAACTTCGTTTCTGTAACCTTTTGGCCATAATGGTCTAATTGGTCGGTCTATTATTCTTCCGATTAGGATTGCTTCGTCTGAAGGTCTTCCTTCTCTTTTAATGAATCTAGATCCGCTAATTCGTCCGGCAGCGTAGAATCTTTCTTCGTAGTCGATACTAAGTGGGAAGTAATCCATTCCAGATACTGGCTTATTACTAAGCATTGCAGTTCCAAGAACTACCGTATCTCCGTATCTAGCGATAACAGAAGCAGTACTCCTAAAACCAACTCTTCCGACTTCCAGGCTAAAGGTTTTACCTTCAAACTGTGTTTCTACTTTTATTATTTGTTTTCCATTTGGGTTAATTGTTTGTCCCATTTTTTCCTTTCATACTCTTTTTGAATATTTGTGAATTAAGTTCAGTAATACATCGTTGTATGACTGTTTCTTAACCCACAAGAACAATAGAGATAGGCTTTAATATATCTTGCCCCGAGAATTTCTCGTTGGTAAGCCAATGTTCTGGATAATCCAGAAAATCGGTTAGCTAACGAACTATTTTCGAATACCTAATTTTTTAATAGTGTCTAAATAAGCTTGGCTATCTTTGTCTGCAAGATATCTTAGGAGTCTTCTTCTCTGACCAACCATCTGTAATAGTCCTCTTCGGGCCATAAAATCATGCTTGTTGGTTGCTAAATGATCAGTAAGCTCCTTAATTCGAGCAGTTAAAATAGCTGCTTGAGCTTGTGGGCTACCAGTGTCATTTTTGCTTGTTTGAACAGCCTTAATAGCTTTTGCTTTGTTCTCTTTAGTAATCATTTACAACTATTCTAGCATACTTCTATCTGTTAGACAAGGGTATTTATTAAATACTTACTCAATTCTTGTTTAGGTTATCTTTTATGTATTCAATATCTAAATTATCTGCGGTTCGAATTTTATCGTCTAGCTTTATTGAACCAATACTTGTTCGCCTTAAATTAGACATTACAGCTCCCACCTTCATTGTCTCGCCAATATCTCTAACATATGATCTTACATAAGTTCCACTGCTTACATCTAGCCTCATTTTTACTATTGGATATTCATAGGACAGTAGTTCACTTGAGATAATCTTAACTTTTCTTGGCTCAAGTTCCACTTCCTTGCCCCGTCTGGCTAGATCGTATGATCTTACTCCATTTAATTTAATCGCTGAAAATGCAGGAGGTATTTGCATAATATCTCCCTTGAATTTTTCTATAGCTTCCTTAAGTTCATTTCTTTCGGGAACCCTATCTGAAATCTTAGTTACCTCAGTTTCAGTGTCATATGACGAGCTAGTCTCACCTAAGATGAACTCCACTTCGTACACCTTGTCTTTCTTGGTTAGCCCCTCGGCCATCTTGGTATATTTTTTACCTACCAATACAATGACCATACCTGTTGCAATAGGATCTAGCGTTCCTGTATGGCCGACTTTAACGTTCTTGGGCTTTAGACCCATTTCCTTAGAAACCAAGCTTCTAACTTTTGCCACAACATCAAAAGAAGTCCAACCTTTTGGTTTATCTACTAAAAGTATTCCTTCCACTATTTATTCTGGTTATCTGGAGTATCAAAAGAGATTGGTGGAGGAACGGGTGGAGCAGATGTTGTTACGGTTAGAGTATTATCAGGAATTACTGGATTTGGATGAAGAGAATCTCCTAGTGGCATAGCGTTAAGCGCTTTTATTGGCTCTAGTGGCGAATTAGCGGGAGTAGAACTAAGTGCATTGTTTACCATTTCCCTAGCGTTATCTATATGTGTATTCTGCGCACTCTGAGGTACAGGTAATGACGTAGTAACACCTGGCTCAGCTGGTGTATTGATAACTGGGGCAACTGGTGGATTCCAATTAGTTGGAGGCGGAGTAAAACCTTGTGATGGTTGAATGATTTTCTTCTGATCAACTGGACTATTTGTGCCCAGAGAAAGATCGTTAGATAATTTAGATAAAGGATCAGTTGATGGATCATATGCCTCAGGAGCTATATTGGCTGTAAGCTTAGAATTATTCTTAGGCGGCTCTGTCATAAACTTGGAGTCTGGACCAACATATAAGTCAGGGTCTCTGTAATTAGGATCTAGTGTTGCTGGATCTAAAACTGGTAAACTTGGTTCTGCCCTAGGAGGAGATACTGGAGGATTAGAAATTGCTGGAGGAATTACAGGTTTAGGCGCAGGTAAAGGCACCGCGGCAACTGGAGCCACACCTAGTTCGCTCTTAACTTTACTCTCCAAATCATTTGTATGAGAAATATTTAAAGTATCAATATTATTCACGTTCTTTACTGGCGCTTTTAGAGAGTTCGTTACCAATTGTTGATCGGCACCTGCCGCCATAAGCTCACCACTAACAGCCATTGTTCTAGGCGTTGTCTTTTTATTAGAAAAACGATCAGTTTCAGAAACTATTCCTGTCAATAAAGCCGTAGCAATCTGTTCATTCATAAAACTTGCTTCTAAGCTCTTGGCCAACTCATAGACTATTTCACATAAGCTACTGGCCTGTGGATCCGTCCAATTAATATTTCCTAGTTCACTTTTATTGATAGTGTTGATGGTTGCTACGGTTGCATCATGTAATATTCTTCCATGTGAAGTAATAGCTTGATCGATATCTTTTTGATTAGTAACACCAAGCGCTAACACTAACTCAACATTGAAGTCTCCTTGTGAGAAAATTAAATCTTTCTCTGAAAGAGAAGTTTTGTAAGGAGTTATAAATATCTTCACAACCTTATCTTCAACCTTATATCTAAGCTTGTCTGCTTTGTTTTTATCTAAGGAGATAATAAAGTCGCGAAGAGAGTCAGTAGTTGTCTCAATACTATCTTTAGGCCTAAGGAATTCAATTGTAGAAGGAACTGTACCGCTAAAAACTGCAGATCCGTGCTTGTTTAACTTATTAACAATTAAACTAAGCCCTATTAGTGCAGCTAACTGATCAACGCTGGGATTTGTCGATACGGTTACAAGAACATTATTTGCCGTTTTAAGGCGATCTAGAATATCTTTTTTAGGATCTTGCATTTTATATTTTTATTTTAACTTAATTTCCACCTTATTTTATCATAAATTGTTTATGGTTTCAACTTATGATAAATTGAAATTATTATAATTAATAAAGAAAGATATAAAAATGTTTTACTCAAGCATGTTATCAAAAGGTAAATCTTTCATTGCAAAATATGAAAGTAAGGATAAGGCCACAACCGCAGCGGCATATCAAGCAATCGGTGGAATTATGATTTTTGATGCTGTTATTGGTACACCTCACCCATTAAGCGGCAAGAAAAGTACTGGAATTTGGGGTAATCTAATGGGAGTTTTTGTGGGTATTATCTTCATATTTGCTCCTGTTTTATTTAAATTTACACCTCAAGCTAAAATGACAGCTAAAACTACTGGAACCATTGTTTCAGTATCACAACCACAAGTTCAAACAACTACTAATTCTAAAGGTCAGCAGTCAACATCTAGCTCATGTACAGTGGTCGCTAAATACGTCGTTGACGGAAAGACATATAGTGTTCAATCAGCTAGCGAATCTTCATCGAATTGTTCATTGGTCGCTGGTGATTCTGTGAATGTTAATTACAATCCCAATAATCCAGGATCATGGGACAGTAACCTTAATACCCTTAAAACTGTTGTTAAGATATTTTTCTGGGCAGGTATAGCTGTAACAATACTTAGCGGAATAGGATTTATAGTAAGACTATTTGTTGTGTGGTTTGGATGGAGACTTATACAAAGAGGAAGAAGCATAGCAAAAACTTTACCGAACGGCGGAAATCTTGCATCAATGATTGAAAACATTAAAAGTGAATTCAAGAATAACATTTTCGGAGTGTAAGAAATTCACCCTGTTAATCTTTACAAAACAGATTAAAAATAATATAGTAACTTCATTAAATTAAAAAGGAATAATAAATGCCAATAATCAAATCGGCCAAAAAAAGAGTTAAGGTAGCCAAGAAAGCTACCATAAGAAATGCAAAGACTAAGAAGAGCCTAAAGACAGCCTTCAAAGCTTTCAAAAAAAATGGCACAGCCAAGAGTCACAAGGAACTTCAAAGTTCTATAGATAAAGCTGCGAAGAAGAATGTGATTCACAAGAACAAAGCTTCTAGACTAAAGAAGCGAGCAGCAGCTCAAGCCAAGGCAAAAGCAACTAAACCAGCGAAGCCTACAGCAAAGAAAACAACTAAGAAATAGTTACAATAAAATTTCTCAAAGCCTCATCGAGTTCTAATGATGAGGTTTTTGATTTGTAATCAATATATGCAATACGAGAAACTAAGCCCCTAAATTCAGGATAGGACATTCTATCAACCACCCTTCTAGCTTTGGATTGAAAGAAGGATTTTACTTTATATTTTTTCTCTAATTCTTGAGATGATAGATTCTTTCCTAAGTACATATAACTAAGGCTTATTAACTGCCATGTAAGTAAATACATGATTTGAATCGGTTCAACCTTCAGTTGTATTTGTTCGTTATAAATTTCTAATGCTTTTTTAGGGTTGCCGCTAAATGTAGCTTCTATTAAATCAAAAATGCTACTTTCAATAGTCTGATCACTAAAATTCTGAATATTGCTCTTGTTTATGTTGTTTCCCAGAAGAGCCAATTTATCTATTTCATTTTTCAAAAGATATTGATCATTGCCTAATCTTCCAATTAAGAAAGTTGCATCAAAAGAACTAATGATGGCGCCTATGCTTTTGGAATATTCAACAACCCATTTATTTAGTTCGGCAGGACTTAAACTATTAAATTCCATGAAATTTTGCTGCTTCTTAAAGAATTTATACATTGAAGTTCTTTTATCCATCTCGTGTCCGGCAATTATTAAAGCGTTGTCACTAGCTTGCCCCATTAATTTTTCGTACCCTTCCGAAAAACCATTTATTTTAATAGGATTTTTTATAACTATAATCTTATGTGAAGAAAATAACGAATAACCGTCCATCAATGAATAGATTTCGTGTAATTTGGTAGTTAGTTCATCAATATTATGTATCTCTGAACCAGGATTAGATTTCAATTCATCAGCAATGACACTCTTAATTTTCTGATCAATAGCGTAATTATTGTCACCTGCAAAAACATATAACATAGATATATCTTACCTTATAGTTTCTGACATTTTGGACAAATGTGTGTTCCACGTCCAGCTGCACGCATTTTCTTAATAATTGTTCCGCACCTATAGCACTGTTTACCTTCTCTTCTAAACACTCTGGCAAAGCTTATGTAGCTACCCTTTTTTCCTTCAGCGTTAACATAGTTTCTGTCTGTGGAGCCACCTTTTTCAATAGAAAGTAGCAAAACCTCTTTTATGCTCGTGTATAAATTCTTGAGTTTCGCTTCAGATATATCCGATATTTTGGTTAGTGGATGAATTTTTGCCATCCATAGACTCTCGTCAGCATAAATATTACCTATACCTGCAATCACATGCTGATCAAGTAGTGCGGCCTTTATTTGAGAATTCCATCTTGTCTTCAAGCTAGACTTAAAAATCTTATATGTAAAACCTTCCTCAAGTGGTTCGGGGCCCATTGTTCTAAGAAATTTTACTCTGTTTATTTCCGTATTCTTGACTAAAGATATCCAACCGAATTTTCTTTGATCGTTAAAAAAGAGTTTTGATCCGTCATCAAAATCTATGATCACTCTAGTAGATTTATCTGGCAATTTTCCTATAAGTGAATCATTGGGATGTCCGGCTCCAAAGGTTTCGGACTTAGATCGATACACCATCTGACCAGTCATTCTAAGATGAACAAGTAGACTGTAGTTATTATTTAGCTCCATGATAAGCAGCTTGCCCCTTCTTCCCACATTTATAATCTTTGTTCCTACAATGTATTTGGCCATATCTTCATCTGTTACCGGTAGAGATTTAGTCCAGTCTGAAGCAATCTTAGAAATAGACTTATTAAGAGATAAATTATTAAGTCCTCTTCTTACTGTCTCTACTTCTGGTAATTCTGGCATAAACTCCTTATAAAAAGATTATAATATTTATTATATGGATAATATTAACAAGATTTTATCAAATGTTAATCTAAAAAAGCCCGAAGTAATTGATCTCATTAAGAAATATGTTATGGAAAAATACAAAGAAGACGTAAATGTTGCTCTCCAAAATCAATCAATAATCATAGAGGTCAATAACTCTGCATTAGCAAATGCTATTCGCTTTGATCTACCCCATATAAAAGAAAATATTACAGATAAAAAAATAATTATAAGAACTAGTAGGTATTAAGATTTACTTCTTGAATTAAATCATTAAAATCTGGAACCTGTAGCTTAAATAGAGTAAAGACATTAGACGCTACACCCTTAAAGTTGCCCCCAACTCCATCACAGTCACTAGTCCATAGGTCCTGAATTTTTTGGTCATCCTTGTATATTTTGAACTGATAAATTTCACCAAAGCTGCATCTACCTACGGAGCTAGAATTAATGCTGCCTTTGTCTGAATTTACAAAACCAGCTACGTCTAAAGACTTAAGGAAATTAAGATATGAATTACTAGAATTTGAGTAAGTTCTAGAATCTAATACTTTCCCGTCGTAGCCAACATAGTCAGTCATTGTTACTTTGTCTGCACTAACAGTAATACTAATATCGTTATGGTCTTGATTAGATGTAATTGGGCCCCTTAGATAAACTTCTACATAAGAACTTTGATTTGAATAACTTGAAACGAGAGGAGTAGACGAATTATTGGATTTTGGATTATTCGCTAAAAACACAATTAATACAATCAGTAAAATTGCGATAATTAGTCCGTAGATATATCGATTGATAGACCTCATAAATTAAGTATATTTTACAATAAATAAAAGATAATTACAAGGTGTAGAAATAATTACTTATTAGGATTATTCTTAATTTATGCGCTATAGATTTCAGACAGGCCTCGGAACACTCATTCAATTAATTGTGATGTCACTTCTAAGCTTAATTAACACATTTATTAATATAATTTCCACTTGCCATTCAAGTAGCAGCGACTGTGTAAGTAATGCTATCCCAACCCTCATATTATTTATCATGACAGTGTTTTGGTTTGTTGGAGTAGCGGCCTTAGGATTTCTTGTTCAGAAAAAACGTAGTCGAAGGCTAAACATTTTTTTACTAGGAACTGAAGGGATCACTTTTCTTGTGAGTGGTTATTTTAACCTTCCTAGGGCTAGCGGAATCATAGCCAAGACAACAAGCTTAATAGATGCAATCATATCTTTATGGGTAATCTTTATGGCTTTAAATATTTTTCTATACAAGAAGAGGCGGATCGTAAAGGGTTCTAGGCCAAATATTCAAAGGATTAGAAAGTAACTATAATTCTCCCCAGTTATTACCAATTTTCACCTCTACTTTAAGCTTTAGGGGTAGCTTGTAAATATTCTCCATTGATTCACGAATAACGCTGGATACTTGTTTGGCTACTTCCTTTGGACATTCAACTAAAACCGAGTCATGTACTTGAAGAAGTATCTTACAGTCGTTATGTAATTCTTTTAGAGACTTATCGCATTCAATCATAGCCATCTTCATGAGATCAGCTTCAGTACCTTGAATAGGCATGTTTATTGCCGCCCTTTCAGCTGCTTGTCTCACTACAAAATTACTGGATTTTATATCTGGGAAATAACGCCTTCTTCCAAACATAGTTTCAGCATATCCAAGCTCTTTAGTTTTTTCTGTAATTTTTTCCATGTAATCGAAGAGTGGCTTTCGAATTTCCTTATATTTATCTATAAAAGCTTTGGATTGTTCATAGCTCATTCCCGTTGAATTAGACAAACCATGAGGGCTAATTCCATATATAATTCCGAAGTTAATTGTCTTTGCGGCATCTCTCATTTGCTTAGTTATATCTTCTGGATTTCTTCCGTAAATCTGAGATGCGGTAACTGTATAGATATCTACATCTTCGTTAAATAATTTAATAAGCTCCTTATCTTCAGAGAATACGGCAGCTAGCCTTAATTCAAACTGAGCATAGTCCGCACTCACAAAGACATTTCCAGGACCAGGAACAAAAGCTGTCCTAATATTTCTTCCTAAATCTGTTCTAGTTGGAATATTTTGCAGATTTGGATCAAGGGAGCTTAATCTACCAGTTTGCGCGGTGGTAAGACTAAAGGTGGTATGCACTCTAGATTCTTCATCGATTTGTTTTGGCAAAGTATCTACGTAGGTGTTTTTTAATTTCACCACTTCCCTGTAATCACTAATGAGATTAATTATTGGATTAATAAGCCTGACTTTATCTAATTCGTTAGCAGCAGTTGAATAACCTTTCTTGGTTTTCTTAATACCGCCAGTAGATAAACCTAGTTCATTCTCAGAAAAAAGAACTTCTGATAATTGCTGTGGGCTAGCAATATTAAATTCATGTCCAGCTATCTCGAATATATTTTTTTCTAGACTTTGAATGCTTTGTTCAATTTTTTTATTAAACTCGGATATGTAATCTACATCTAGTTTTATCCCTGTCTTTTCCATTTCGGCAAGCACAGAAATAACGGGCCATTCAACATTTTTGGCCAGCTTATTTATTTCGGGAAAGTTTTTGAATTCATCAATTTGTCTTAGGTATAAATCTTTTATACACCCAAGTATTTCACCAGATCTAGATAATAATTCCTCGTTATCTAAATCGTTTACTTCGTAGCCTAAATTAGCCAAAGAACCTAAAGTGATCTCACCCTGAACCGAGTTAAGTAAAAATGCCCCTATCAATACATCATGAATAACCTTTGGTGATTTAGTGTAGTTTAAAAGTATTTTTATACTGCTTTTAGTATCAAAGCCTATTATATTTTTAATATTTCCTAGCTTCTTGGTAAGTTCTTCTTTATCGAACTTGTTAAGATCAATCGCATAACAGGTCTTTTCATCTCCAAGCATTAAAACACTGGGTTTTTGATAAAACTTATCTGAAGATCTTCCATAAATAAAAATCGGATCTTTATATTTTTCAAGCCAAGAAAGCTCATTTAGATCTTTGACATGTACCACTTTAAACTTCGAGCTATTTTCTAATACTGCAGTTTTGTATTTTGGAAATAATTCGCTTACTTTGTTTTTAAGTGTATTAAACTGTAACTCTTCTAAAAGCTTAATGAGCTCATCAACCTTAATATTACTTCCATCTATTTCATCGAGATTTAGTTTTACTGGAGCGTCTATCCAAATTTCAGCCAATTTTTTACTCATATAAGCTGAGTCCTTTCCAGTCACTAATTTATTCCTAACAGCATCTTTGATTAAATCTATGTTCTCATAGATTCCATCAAGGCTCTTATACTGATTTAGGAGGTCTACAGCGGTCTTTTCACCTATACCTGGAACTCCGGGAATGTTGTCTGAACTATCGCCTTTAAGCGCCTTTAAATCAAGGTACTGACTAACTTTAATATGGTGCTTAGCTTCAAAAGTCTTAGGTGAGTAAAGCTCAATGTTAGATAGCCCTGTTTTTAATGCATATACTTTAATATCGTCGTGAACTACTTGCAACATATCCATGTCTGATGTAATTATTATAGTTTCAATATTCTGATTCGAAGCTTGATTCGCTAAGGCGCCAATAATATCATCTGCCTCGTAATCATCTAGTTCATAAAGTGGCCATCCAAGCGAATCAAGAAGCTTATGAAGTATTGGGATTTGTTCATAAAATTCAGGTGGTGCGGGCTTTCTTCCAGCTTTATAGCCTGAATATATTTCTAGTCGTTTACGAATATTTGTCTTAGGCTTGTCCCAAGCTATAGCTACATAGTCTGGCTTCAGACGTTTTATAACCTCTAAAGACATTAGAGCAAAACCATAAACTCCTCCTGTTGGAGTACCGCTTACAGTTTTTAAATAAGGCATGGCGTAGAATCCTCGATAAAATACACTTTTACCGTCAATTACTACAAATCTTTTCTTGCTGCCCTTCTCCATAGTTATAGTATAGCGAGAATTTTAAATTTAGATATTGCTTGAGCTATCTAATTCTTCTATTAATTCCTGAGCCTTGGAGTTAAAGTGCTCCAAATCTGAGTCATTCGTAAGAATATTGGTTGCTCTAGATTTAACATAATCTAAGTTCATTTGAATTTCGGTAGGCAAATCAAGATTAGGCTTAAATTGACTCTCTTCGTTTCGCTTAAATTCTTCAAAAGAAATTCTCTCATCACCCTCTCTCAAATAGTCCATCGCTCTTTTGTATCTATCTTCATCGCTGGCTTCTACCCAAACTAATTTTCCTCCTGAAGCAATTATGTTGTCTGCCTCAATTGGAGCGCGAACGCTAAACATTAATAGACCCTTGTATTTTCTAGAGTCTTTTAGCTCAGTGAACTGCCGAACAGCTTCTTTGTATAAGAAATCAGGACCTAACTGCTTTCTAAGAATATTTGAAGTACGAGTCATATTTTCAACAGCTATAGGATTTGGACTTTTCTCAAATAAAGTTCTGGAATGATCGCGCACAATTTCACCTAAGGAAACTCCGTAGTATCCATCTTCCATCATTAGATTAGCTAGGGTGTCTTTTCCAGATCTTATTTTTCCGGAAATCCCAACTATCTTAAAATCTGGCTTCATACTATTTTATGTAGTCGTGAAGCTTCTTAGCGTCACGGTGTTTTCTTAACTTAACTAAAGCTTTGGCCTCAATTTGCCTAATTCTTTCTCTAGTTACTGAGAATTCCTGGCCTACCTCTTCTAGAGTATGGCTCTTGCCATCTTCCAGTCCAAATCTCATCTTAACAATCTTTTGCTCTCTTTCAGTAAGAGATTTAAGCATATCTTTAACCTGCTCTTTTAACAGTTGTCCTGTCGCAGATTCTTCAGGAGATATTGTGTCTTCGTCTTCAATAAAGTCTGACAATACTGAATCTTCTTCATCATCTCTTATCGATGCGTCTAAAGATGTAATGTCTTGTTTGATCTTCATGATGTGTTCAATTTTCGCTACATCAAGTTCCATAGCTTTAGCTATCTCTTCATTTGTTGGCTCACGGTTTAGTTCCTGAGTTAATCTTCTCTGAGTTCTTAGTAATTTATTGATTGTTTCAACCATGTGAACTGGTATACGAATAGTTCTTGCTTGGTCTGCTATTGCTCGAGTGATTGCCTGTCTGATCCACCAGGTTGCATATGTAGAAAACTTAAATCCTTTATCTGGATCGAATTTTTCTACAGCTCTTAGTAGTCCAGTATTACCTTCTTGTATTAAGTCTAGAAGGTCTAATCCTCTTCCAACGTATCTTTTAGCTATAGAAACTACTAGACGCATGTTGGCTTCAGCCATCTTGTCTTTAGCTTCTTGTTCGCCATTTTTAACTCTGTGCGCTAGTTCTAATTCCTCTTCAGAATTAAGTAGTGGTATTTTTCCAATTTCTCTTAGGTACAGTCTGACTGAATCGTCGGCAATGTCTTCTTCAAGATATTTGTGTGAAGTGTCTAGAACTTCTTCTTCAATATCTTCATCCTCAGCCCATTCATCTATAAAATGTGCTTCATCGGGTTCGTTTCCAACAATCTCTACATTAGCCTCTGCTAGTTCACTATATAGTGCGTCTAGAGCTTCGGCATTTTCTGTAGCATCTGGATAAAGTTGGTTAATGTCTACCTGTTTAACTTGTCCGCTTTTTTTAGCCTTCTCAACAAGACTTTCTCTATCGATTGGCTTATCTGGTTTTGCAGCTACTGCCGCTTTTTTAGGTTTTCTTGGCATATCTATAAACTCGCTTCCCTTATTTTATTTAATAATTCGTCTAATTGCTTAACTCGAATAAGTAAACTCTTAGTTTTTCCTGTATCTGAACTTCTTAATTGTTCAGAGATATTTAATTTTTCATTTTTGATAAATGTTTCGATAATACGGGTCTGTAAATGTGACGCTTCGTAATGTAGCTCATTTAAATCTAGACCAGCGTAAAGCTCTTCATAGAGTAATGTTAGTATCTTAACATAATTTAGCTCATTTTTAAAGTCCTTGTATCCGTTCTTAACGTCAAACTGTGGGTATTTTTTAAGTTTCTTAAACAATCCTGAGCTGTCTGGATCGGAAAACATTTCTGGAGTGAGCAGTTGCATGAAATCTCTTAACGTTTTTTTCGTCAGGATTATTGCCATAAATCTATCTTCAATCTTTTTTTGTTCAGCTAGATTTTTATTTATTTTGACTACGTTTTTTATTGTGTTCAATGGCTTCTTTGGAGACTCGCTAGCAAAGTGATCGAGCTTGTTATTTATGGAATTAGGGTCAACTTTAAGCAGGTCGGATAGAATATTTAAATAATGATCTTTCTCTACTTCATCATTAAGTGAATTTAATATTGGCATAAGTAACGAAGAAAATCGTCGTTTACCTTGTGCTGTAGAAATATTAATTTTAGATTTGTAATATTCAATCAACCAGTCTATTGCGTAGATAGGCTTATTTATAGCTTCTTCCCAAAGCTTGGAATCTTTACGTATTATTTCATCAGGATCTTTACCCTCTCCGAATCGTATTACATTCAAATCTATATTTTCTTTTGAAGCTAGCTCTATTGCTCTTTCAGTGGCGTTAATTCCAGCATTGTCTGCATCAAAACAAAGCCTAATATCCGACGTTAGTCTACCGACTGTTTTTAGGTGATATATTGTAAGCGCTGTTCCGGCAGTTGCAACAACCTGAGCGTATCCATATTGATGAGCTGTTATTACATCAAGGTTTCCCTCTACTAGGATTACGTAGTTGGATTTTCGTATCGCCTCCTTAGCTAAGTGCAGACCAAATATGTGTCTACTTTTATCGTAAAGAACAGTTTGAGGAGTATTTAAATACTTTGGACCTGTATCTTCGGCGTATAGCTGCCTGGCCGTGTATCCAATCACCCTACCCGACGCATCAGCAAGAGGAATCATAACTCTACCCCTAAACATATCCGACTTTCGCTCATATCTTCCGGCAATAAGTCCGGCATTCTTTAATGTATCTTGTGAATAACCTTTTTTGGTTAAATATTTAATGAGGGCATCGCCCGTATTTGGAGCATATCCAATTCTCCATTCTAGTAATGTCTTTTTATCAAAACCCCTCTGTTTTATAACGTAATCTAGAGCGGTCTGATTATTCTTAAGTTGCACCTGATAAAACCTAGTGGCTTCTTCTAGGCAATCATAAATAACTTTCTTGTCGATAGAACTTCCAGTTTTCTTATACTTATCTATATCGAGATTTGCCCTTCTCGCTAAAAGCTCTAGAGCTTCCTTAAAATCTAGGCCCTCCACCTCCATAACAAAACTGAACATGTCTCCACCTTTACCGGAACTAAAGTCATGCCAAATTTGCTTTTCGGGGCTAACAATAAAACTAGGAGACTTCTCAGGATTGAATGGACTTAGGCCTTTCCAGTTTCTTCCGGCACGCTTTAACTCGACATACGAGCCAATCACATCCTCGATACTAAGCCTATTTTTAATATCTTCCTTGAGATCCATATCTATAGTATTGAATAGTTATAGTAGTATTAGCAAATTTATTTCATAATTTTCACTACTGTAAATTACATTGTTCTTATGCTTAAATAGGTATAATGAATCCAAATAACGGCAATTATGATTTCATCTTGAATTCTGGAGCCACAAAAACAAATAAAATTAGTATGGGAAATGGCCCCCTTAAAAAGGTTCTTATTGGTTTAGGTATTTTTGTTTTTTTAATAATAATACTTATCATTACTACTTCAGGAGGTGGCAGCTCTAAAGCTACCACCGCTTTTGAAAATATAGTTGTGGCTCAACAGAAAATTATTAATGTCTCAAAGAATGATTTTGCCTCAAACTCAAATAATCAGACAACCCAATTAACTACCAACCAGCTGAATTCACTTGCCACAATCACTGCGGTATTATCATCTGATCAAAATCAAATTTTGCTATACCTAAAGAAGAGCTCAGTTGCTGTACCGTCCAATATTACTACAAGTGTCACGACTACCGATTTAGACACTCAGATTAATACAGCAGCCTCATCTGGCACGCTAAGTACTATTTACCCTAGTTTTTTCCAGACCAACCTTACTAGCTATATTGCTCTAATCAAAACATGCTACAGCTTGACTACTGGAACAACAGGCAGAGCACTACTTACAGACATGTACAATAATGCAACCTTACTGCTAAAACAAAGCCAGAACTAGTCTTCTTTTACAGCTAGATCGTAACTATGGGTGATTAAACCTCGAATTTCGTCTAAATCAAGTTGCCCACTAACAACAATGGTATTCCAGTGTTTTTTATTTAGATGATATCCAGGCATAACTTCTTCATATTTAGTTCGAAGAAGTGAAGAGAGTTTTGGATCACACCTAAGACTTAACCTAACTGGATTTTTATCATTAGTCATTAAGGCAAACATTTTTTCATCTACCTTATAAACTGAAGTATGCTCACCAAATGGTGTTTCAACAGTAACGTTGTCTTTTGCTAGTAATAATTTTTCTATTTCTTGTTTAGCTATCATGTTCATCCTTAAAATTTTCTAAATAATATTGCAGCTCCGCAATAGACGCCTGAATATCATCAAAAGCTCTATGTGCAGGCTTCTTATCGAAAAATAATGAGTATTTAGACTGCATTATCAGCTTGAAAGAACTAACGTCTAACATCCTGTAATGAAGCTTTAAATTAAATTCTGGCCAATATTTCGAGATGAATAATCTGTCATTATGAATACTATTACCAGATAAAATTGCTGGGTCGCTACCAAAGTGCTTTTCTACAAGCGCACAGAGATCTTTTTCAACTTCCTTAGAAGTTTTAGCTGTAGATATTTTCTTTAAGAACTCATCCCTGTTTTCAGAGAACTCTGCCCAAAAAGGATTTTTATTCATTCGATCAACCACTTTTGCTTGAGGCTGATTTACAATCGCCTCATAAGTATCTAGGGTTTTGAAATCTAAATCGGTAACTTCTACAGCTACTTCTAAAATAACGTCTTTTTCTGCATCCAATCCAGTCATCTCTAAGTCTAACCAGAGGAGTTTGGATGGAACATAATTTTTATCTGGATTCATTACTATGAAAGTATACTCCAAATCATCTTAAAAAGTTAAGTTCTACTTTTCTCTTAGAGATTCAGTAAACCAAACTAGATCATCTAGAGCTGGCTTTAATACGCCTATTGGTCCGTATGGGTTTTCCATAGCGTCAGCATTTAAGCTACCGTCGTCGTTAATGTCAGCTAGGGTTGTGAAGTTAAGCATCACAGCCTTTGGAGTAGAAACGGCGCCCAATCCAGGAACTACAGCTCTTAGATGAGCAACAGCTTGTGCTCCACCAGTAGAACCATGTGAAGCTAGTAGTACCGCTTTACGGTTAAGCTCGTGTCCAAGTGAATCTAATGCATTCTTTAAAACCGCAGAATAAGATCTGTTATATTCTGGAGTAACAAATACAAAAGAATCATATTTCTTTACTTCATCTAAAAACTTTTTAACTTGAGCACTAGGCTTTCGGTCTGGATTATATTGAGGAGAAATGGATTCTTCAAAAAATGGCATCGGGTAGTCTTTTAAGTCGATTAAGCTAGCCTCAACTCCTTCGTACTTATTTGCTTCATTTTGAATAAATTTAGCAAATTTAGGTGTTACTCTGGCCTCTCTTGTGGATCCTACGATAATTCCTATCTTCATATTTTTATTACCTTTCGTGTTATATTGTTGTTTATTATTAAAGTATTTAATATTATAAATGCATTAACTATACATTGTAAAGTATGAAACCAACCTTATTAGAACCAAAGAAAGACTGCATCAAGATGGCCATGGAGATTATAGGCAGTAAATGGACTGCGCTAATCTTAAGGGATCTATTTATTAGCCCTAAAGGCTTCTGTGAGCTACAAGAGTCGGTTGGTGGAGTTAACCCTCGCACTTTATCCTTAAGATTAAAGAACTTGGAAGAAAAAGGTATTATCTCTTCAAGACATTTCAAGCAGGTACCACCAAAAAGTGAGTACACTTTAACTTCCAAAGGTAGAGATTTATTGCCAATTATTATAAAAATGTCAGACTGGGGAGCTAAGTATAGCTAGGTAGAATCACATCTTTTCTAGAGGAACTACTCCAATCAACTCTAGTCCAAGTTTTAATTGATCAGCATATAGCTCAACTAACTTAAGTCTTATTTTTTCTCTTTCACTACCAATGACTCTGTTCTTTTCGTAGAATCGATTAAATTCCTGAGTAAGCTCATATAGATAAGTACAAACATAATGAGGCCTTAGCTCATCTACACATATTTCAATTACTTCGTTCATTTCAGAAAGTTTTCTAAGTAAACTTCGCTCCCCGCTCTCAAGATATAGATTAACCACCCTCAATTTAGATATATCCACTTTAGCTAGAATGCTTCTAGCTCTAGCGTGAGCATATTGAAGATATGGACCACTGTTGCCCTCTAGGGAAACACTTTCTTTTGGATCATAAATAATATCTGCTCCTACTCTGTGTTTTAAGAATGAATACTTAACTGACGCTAAAGTTACAGTTTCGTCTTTTTCATTATGTCGATTAGCTTTTTTGGTTATATCTATAAGTTCTTCGGCGGATATAATATTTCCTAGTCGACTACTCATCTTAACTCCTCCAGCCAACTTAACAAAGCCGTGAGTAAAATGCTTAGAGGCCAAGGCTAGATCTGGTCTGAATTGCTCAACACTCTTTAGCACAACTTTCATATACATCTCTTGTTCAGCTGAAGTAATAACTATAGACTCATCAAATCTATAATCCTGCCACTTTCTAAATAGAAGCCCGACATCTTTAGCGGCATATGTTGGAAGGCCTTGGCTATTAATGAACACATTTGTGTATAGATTATGATCTTCTCCCTTAAAAACTACAGCTCCGTCACTCTCAACATAAACTTTAGGTATATTTTCCTTAACAACTTTAAGTCCGAGCTCAGATATTTCACTTTCTGGTATGTATTTATCGAAATGGCTTCCGATTCTTTCATAAAATTGATCGAATGCATCGTAGCTCCACTGTCTTGTAGTCCAATATATTTTTGCTAGATTAGAAGTCTTATCTTTGGTTATTGAAATTTCATATAGTCTTTTATTTAATTCGGTTATTTCAGACTTTGCCTTTTCATTGTCTTCATAAGCATTATTTCCCTTAACATAGCATTCGCTTAGCCATTTTGATCTTAGTTTCTTATCTATATTCTTTAGTTCTTTAGGATTTTCACCCCCTAGGTCTTTAAGCATCGCCCAAATATTTTTGGCAACATGCATACCAACATCACCGCCGAAATTAACTTTATGAGTCTTAGCGCCAGCAAATTCAAGGATATTAGAAATAGCATCACCTACAATAGTTGTATATAGATGACCTATATGAAGAACTTTAAATGGATTCGGATCAGAATAATCAAGAACTACACTCTGTCCTTTTAACTTACCGTTTTTAACCTTCTTGGAATATTTTAAGAGCTCAGTGTCGGAAATTTTAAAATTAATGAAACCTGGTCCGGCAATAGATAACTCTTCAAGCAGTTTTGGCTTACTGAAATCTATTTTTTCCATAATTTCAGTAGCTACATCTCTTGGATTTTTAGCTAACTGCTTAGAAATTTTGAGTGCGACATTAGTTGCATAATCTCCGAATTTTTCATCTGGACGCGATAACTCAACCTCAACAACTTTAATCTTATAAAGCGCTTTAACGGTATCTTGAATTAGAGCAATTAATTCTTCTTTCATTTAGCTAAATTATATCAGTACTTTCTCTACTACTCATGAATTTAAGAGTTACTCTAGATAGCAAATACAGACTACCTAAGAACAGGAACAGAGCGCCAGTCGTACCGACAATTGTAGGCCAAGCGCTAGGTGTTATTAATCTTTGAGTAAAATCTAAAAGAATTCCAGTTGGATTTGTAATTACGTCCCAGCTATTCCATCTTAAATCTCTGCCCATATAGACACCGACACTACAGATTAAAAGAACCGCCATGATTATTCCATTAGAGTATATGGCATTTAAGTATTTCTTTAATTCCTGATGAATTAAATATAAGCTGACAAAACCTACAGCTAAAGCGTTGAATATTACTGAACAAAAAGTAACGGCGAAATAAACAGCGTGAGAACTTTGCACATCTTGAATGTGAATAAAATCCGTGATCATATAAAAAGAATTGGGTAAAAATACTAGCCAAAATATTGTCAGTATTACCGCCCTCCAGTTCTCCCAATCATATTTATGCAATACTTTTATTAATAAGTAGCTAAATAACAGAGGTATCCAGGCTAGGATAAGATTTGTTATCAGATAGTAGTAATTGCCGTCGTGAAATGCTAAAGAATTTATAAAAAGAAGCGTCAAGCCAACAAGACTCGAACCTAAAAGCGCGAGTATAAACTTGTTACGAAGAGCTAACTTCACCCCCATAACTTAATTATATCTAAAAATAACAAAAAGCTTGTGATTATTTCTTCAACTCTACTTTAAGTTTTTCGATTAGATCAACATTTACGGGATTAACGTTACTCAAAATGGCTGCATAAATTGTTACAAAATCACCAAGTAGTACTGCATACAAAATTTTTTCTAAGTAGTTTTCACCAAGAATTTCAACGCTAATAGCTTTAGGCCTTTTACCAGATAAAAGTCTGTCTGTAATTTCAAATCTTTTCTGTATTTGTTCATTGTCTAGGTTGGACCTTAAATCAATTATGCAGTAAGGCTTAATCACGGGTTGTTCTGTCCACCCAATAAATTCGTTATGGCTAAATTCTGGAAAACTATTACACCAAGCTAATTGCTTAGCATTTTCATTAAAACTTATCTTCCATTTGTATGCCGCTGGAGCCAGTTTTGGTCCTGAATAGATAACTACCGTTTTACCTAGAACATCATGAGCTAATTTTTTAGCAGGATTATTTTCTGTTGGAATAGTTGAGATTAGTTTGGCGGTCTCTTCCTTGATGAATTCTTTGGCTTTATGCAGCTGTTTGGCGGTCTCTTCCCTATCTAGCATGGATAAAGCTTCTAGAATACTAACAATCGCCATCAACTGATAGAAAACAGAGTATCTTGGCTGCTTAGATTCAGGAACTACGACTACTGGGTATTTCTTGCTTTTAGCTATTTCTAATAGTTCACCGCCGTGACAAATAACATATATATGCGCACCTCTCTTTTCTGCATCAACTAAGGAAGATAGGGTTTCTTCTGTATTGCCTGAATAGCTACTTAGTATTACTAAGCTTTCTGAGCCGACATACTCAGGGAGCTCATAGTTTCTTGATATTTCAAAAGGGATGTTAAATCCTGGCCATGTCAAAGCAAGTTGAGCTGCTAGAGCTGAGCCACCCATTCCACTGTATACAATGTTTTTAGGCTCAAAATTATCTTGCTCTAATTCTTCAAGAAATTCTAATTGTTTCCATTCACTTGATGCTATTCCGAGTGCATCTTCAGGGTCGCGATTATTAATAAGTTTCAAGTCGTCTAACATCTTCCCTCCAGGATTTATATCTATAGAAATATTATAGCTTATATTTTTTATTTTTTTCTTTGACCTAAATAGTGCTTATGTTATATTCTATGACTAGTAATTATATTATTTCTATAGGGGGGCATTAATGTTTGGTACTAACGACAATACTCAATCTACCCAAACAACAGATACAAACGCAACTTTAAATCAGGTCACAAATGACATGATGCAAGCTTCTAATACAACTCCGCCGCTAATGGACCCTATGGCAAATACAGGAATGCCTACAGACAACACTCAGGCTCAAGCTCCTATGTACCCCCCACAACCAATGGACGCTCAGCAACCGATGCCTGCTGCAACACCTCAAATAACAACTTCTAGTGGCGACTACCTTGGAGGCGCAGACGCATCTGCTCCGACCGTTACTGATCCAAGCATGACAACCACTCCAAGCGCGCCAGATCTTAGCACACAGCCAAGTGCGGATAATCCTGAAATTAATGATCTAGTTCTTAATGGAGCTCCTGCTCAACCAGAAACTACTGTTGCTAGCATTGAAACAACTGACGATTTGGGTCTCGAAGGAATAAAGACTAAAGCACTTCAAGAAATAGTTCCACTCATAGATAAAATAGATCTTCCACCTCTAGAAAAGTTTAAGACTTTAATGATGACTATACAGGCTGGGGATAACAAATCTCTTATTCCAAGTGCCTATGCTGCTGCAGAAAAAATCGAAAATGAATCCGAGAGAGCACAAGCCCTCTTGGATGTCATTAACGAAATTAACTACTTCTCACAAAAGAAGAAGTAGCTCACTACATCATCGGATTCATTCCTGAATCTGTATTTGAATTAATATCATTCTTTGGTATTTCTACAACCAAAGCGCCCATCGTGCTTGCTGTTGATGCAATAGAAACAGAATTTAGAATTGCCTCTAATGTTACCCTTACCGGATCCACAATTCCCTTCTTCTTTAAATCAACCAGCTTGTCACCCTCGAATAGATCCACGCCGAATCCAGGTTGTGCAGATCTCACTTTAGGCAACCATTCATCTGCATTCAACCCTGCATTTGTCATTAATATTCTAAAGGGTTGTTCTAGTGCATTTTTAAGTATTTGAGCTCCCACTGCTACCGAATCATTGCCCTTAACTTCTATAGTTGAAGCTAAGTTAATTAAAGTTACACCACCTCCGGCCACAATTCCATCTGAAAGTGCAGCTTTCACGGCAGCGACGGCATCATCAACCCTATATTTCTTTTCTTCAATTTCAGTTTCAGTTGCACCGCCTACCTTAATTACAGCCACTTTTCCAGATAGTGCTGCTTTTCTTTCGATTAGACTATTTTTGTCGTAATCATTCTTAGTTTCAGTAATTTGAGTTTCAAGTTGAGTTAGCCTATCGGAAATTTCCTTCTTTTGGCCCGAACCTTGAATAATAGTAGTTTCGTCTTTGGTAACGATTACTTTTCTCGCGCTACCAACAACATCTACTTCAACGTTTTCAAAGGTCATTCCCTGAGCTTCAGATATTACTTTTGCACCTGTAAGTATAGCTAGATCTTCTAGGATATTTGTCTTTTGCTCGCCAAATTTAGGAGCTTTTACTGCAACTGCATTGAATACACCTTTAAGCTTATTTAGAACAAGAGTAGTTAAGGCCTCGCCTTCTACTTCTTCGGCTATTAATACTAATTCCTTTTTACCACTCTGAGCTATCTTCTCTAGCAATGGAAGGAATTCTTGAAGCGAGGAAAGTTTCTTATCTGTAATAACAACTGCAGGGTTAGAATATACCGCCTCCATTCTGGCAGTATCGGTAACCATATATGGACTTACAAATCCTCTATCAAAAGTAAATCCTTCGACTACTTCACTCTCCATTTGAAGTCCTCTTCCCTCTTCTACAGTAACGACTCCGTCTTTTCCTACTTTTTCCATTACACTTGCAATCAAAGAACCAATTTCTTTATCTCCTGCTGATATAGTAGCCACTTCAGCAATCTTCTTTTTATTTCCGTCTATCTTTTCTGCAAGTCCCTTTAGTTTTTCCTCTACGTGCTTCGCGGAATCCTCAAGACCCCTTCGAAGCATCATTGGATTGTGTCCCGCAGCGATTAGCTTATTGGCCTCGCTTAGAAGGTGGTAAGTGAGCACTGTTACAGTTGTGGTTCCATCCCCAGCAACATCATTCATCTTCGATGCGGCTTGCTTAATGAGCTCTGCCCCAACCTTAAAACCTAGAGTGTCATCATCTGCCTCAACAATATCTACGCTCTTAGCAACAGTAACACCATCATGAGTGACGCTAGGAGCCCCAAAAGGCTTTGATATTACCACATTACGACCTTTTGGACCCATTGTTGTCTTAACCGCGTTATATAGAGTCTCTGCGCCTCCTAGAAGTCTTCTTCTTGCTTCTTCATCATAAAAAACTTTATTAGCCATATTCAGTAATCCTCCTATTTAACTTTAGCTAAGATATCTTCATCTTTAACAATCAGATATTCTTCATTTTCATATTTAAAATCAGTTGTTGAATAAGATTTAACTATAATCTTGTCTCCAACCTTAATGTTTTTAACATCAGAACCAACCGCTTCAACTGTTACAGTTTTTGGTTTTTCGGCGGCATTATCTGGCAAAAATATACCACTAGCCGTTTTCTTCTGGACGTTATCTGGTCTTGCTACCACATAACTTCCCAAGGGATGTAATTTACTCATAATTCCTCCGTTATTACTTTGTAAATTCAATTTTAGCACTTAAAGGATTAGAGTGCCAAGTATATCTTAAAAAATCTAATATTTAGTTCTTATTCAGAATTTCTTTGAGGATAGAATTACTTATTTCTACTTCATTCCATGGCATTTTTTTGCCACCCATATTTCTATAATCTTCATGTCCTATTCCTGCCAGTATAACAACGTCACCACTGTTTGAGTCCATGAAGGCCTGCCTTATAGCATCTTGCCGATCAGCTATAACCTTCACTTCCCTTTTGGCATTTTGCTCTTCAATGCCCTTAAGAACTGTTGCCCTGATTTTATCGCCATTCTCAGTATAGGTTTCATCGTCCGTGAGATAGACCACATCTGCATATTTAGCAGCAACCTTTCCCATAGGAACTCTCTTTGCCTTATCCCTATCTCCTGTAGCACCAAAAACTAATCTCACTTTTTTATTTGTTATTGCCCTTCCCGCTTCTAGTACATTTTTAATTGCATCTGGAGTGTGGGCATAATCCACCATAACTGTGAAATTCTGTCCGGCCTCTACCCTTTCGAGCCTTCCAGCTACCGTTGATGTTCTTTCAGCGGCATGAAGAACATCATCAATGCTCTTTCCTGTGAAACTTGCAGCCAATATAGCAAAACTCATATTGTAGATATTGAATTCTCCAATTGCTGGAGTTTTCACGTGATGCTTATGTTTATCTAGTTCAAAATCGTAACTAGAGCCGTCAACGCCTAGTTTCATATTACTAATCAGGAAATCGGCCTTGTTGACCCCCACCGAACAGACCTTCCCTTTGGCTTTATCTCTAAAAAAATCAAACCAATTGTCATCTGAATTTAATATGACGTATTTTGCTCCGTAATCTGTTAGGAGCTTGCTTTTAGCATCAGCGTATTTCTCCATTGTTCCATGGTAATCTAGATGATCCTGGGTTAGATTTGTAAGCATAGCTATATCTACAGTCACTCCATAAATTCTGTATTGATCTAGTGCGTGAGATGTAACCTCTAATATTACCCAGTCAACTTTGGCGTTCTTGGCTTTTTTGAAGAATTCTTGGATTACCTTGGCACTTGAGATGGTCATATGCGTTTTATTTGGATAATACTTTCCATCGATCTCGTAAAATACAGTGGTATAAATAGCAGTCTTATATCCCAAATTCTTTAGTATTTGATTTGTAAAACTAGCTGTAGTGGTTTTTCCATTAGTGCCTGTAACAGCGATGACCTTCATATTCTTTGCATTATTTCCACTTAGAAGAACTATTGCCACTGATCTGATTCTTCTGAGTAGCTTTTTGCCGAATTCAGTCATATTTCGAGGAGAGATTATGCCCATAATTTTATTTGCACCATTCATTCCCCTAATGATACTAGTTTTTTATTCCTTATGGTAGAGTAATTAAAGATGAAAATATTAGGTATAGAATCGAGCTGTGACGAGACTGCCGTATCTGTTGTGGAAGACGGAAAAAAAATGCTTTCAAACGTCGTCTCCTCTTCAATGAATCTTCATTCTATTTACGGAGGAGTTATTCCAGAAATAGCAGCAAGGAGTCATATAGAAGTAATACTTCCTGTCATTCATGAGGCACTTAAAACTGCAGAGCTAAGTTGGGAAGATATTGATGGTATTGCAGTAACCAATGGGGCAGGGTTGAGCGGTAGTTTGTTGGTCGGAACAATGACGGCAAGAGTATTAGCTCTCGTGAAAAAGAAGCCTCTATATGCGGCAAATCACGTTCTTGGACATGTTTACGCAAACTTTATTAGTGAATCAAACCTAGAAGGATATAGCACTAGAAATACTCAGCCAAAGTTTCCATTTCTTGCAATTATTGTCTCTGGAGGACACTCTCAATTAGTGCTATTTAAAGATCATTTTGAATATAAATTACTTGGAAAAACTCAAGATGATGCCATCGGAGAAGCCTTCGATAAGGTCTCTAAAATACTAGGCCTGGGATATCCAGGAGGTCCAGCCATATCTAAAAAAGCAAAGGAAGGGGATAAGCAACACTACAAACTTCCTGTAGCTAAAATGGATGGATATAATTTTAGTTTTTCCGGACTTAAAACAGCCGTTTTAAGGCTTGCCCAAAACGAAATAGGTGAAGATTACAACTTTCCATCAATTAAGCTCTCAGAGCGCCTAAATGAGGCCCAGAAGGCCAATATTGCGGCTAGTTTTGAATACACAGCGGTTAAAACCATTGTAGATAAAGTTAAAAAGGCAATACAGGAATTTGAAGTTAAAGATATCGTAGTTGCTGGCGGGGTAGGGGCTAATCAAGAACTAAGAGATCAATTAAGTAGACAGCTCGAAATTGAAATAAGCTACCCTGACATAAAATTATGCACAGATAATGGTGCCATGATAGCCACACTGGGCTATTATCAGGCTAAGTATGGGCAAGGGGAGGTGAATCCTTTGGATTTAGATGTATCCCCAAATCTAACTATTTAATTGGTTCAAGAGCAGCAAGAACATTCTTGATCGATTCTTCTGGGGATGAAGAGTCAAACCATAAAGTGTGCCAGCCATTCTTCTGAGCGGCAACTAAATTAGCCATGACATCATCAATAAGCAATATCTCGCTTGGCTCTAAGCCGGCTCTTTTTTGTGCAATTTTAAAGATTTTCTGATCAGGCTTAATAATTCCTTCTTTTGAAGAATCAACAACTACATCAAGTTTAACTTCTGGCAATAATTTCGCCTTGATTAGATCATCTAGTCCACCTGGATATGAATTAGTTAGTAGTCCCATATGATAATTCTCGGCAACATAATTCATAAGCTGATCTATTCCGGGAATCTTTTCTACGGCTTTAATGTAATAACTTGGCCAATTAATAGAGTCTACGCCAAGCCTTCCCGCAAACAACTTATTAAATTCTTCTGCGGTGATTTGCCCCTTATCCAATTCATCGCTATAAAACCAAAATGCCGTTTCAACAATATCTGGCTGCAGTCCTAGGTCTCTTGCGAGCTCACTAAATGCTCTTTGATAGTATCTAACCAAACTTCCATTTACATCGAAATACACGAACTTAACGCCCGTTTTTGAGGTCTTATATTCTCTAGATCTGAGGTTTGTAGTATCGCCAATTAATTCATCGAGAGTAACCCCTAGATTGATTGCAATAGATTGCATTGTGAAAACAGATGGCGATTTAATTGCGCCTCTTTCGATTTTAGCTAGAGTGGAGTAACTTAACCTTGCCTTATGACAAAGATCTTGCTGAGTAAGCCCAGCTTTTTTTCTAAAATCTTGTATGCGCCTACCTAGACGCTTTTCTAGAGCACCACCTTCAGTCATAGCCATATAATACTAGTTTATATTGATGATTTCAACAAGATATTACTACTTTTTTCTTTTCTTTGATGTAATTTTTTTTGTTGTTTTTGGATTTTTGGGAGTTGCGTAAAGCAAGGAGTAGGCTAGGGCAGTTGAATTCATTAGAACCAATATTAAATATATAAAAACAGGCAACAAAACGACGGTTGCCAAACACAAGAATGCCGCAATTATATAAAGTGCATAAAGGCCGTAATACGCGTATATTTTTGAATACTTACCTTCTGTTAGTTTCCACGAAGTGGAGAGCGCATCAACTATACTTAGATTCTTATCTAAAATTAGATATGTACTTAAAAATAACCGGGGCATAATTACGAAGAAGGGAACTATAAAAGCTACAAAACTAATAAAACTTAATATTAGCAAGATTATGAACAATCCCAGTGCTTTTAAATAAAACTTAGCTCCATCTTTGAATGCATTTATAAGTAAAACTCTTCTTTTATTAAGATTTGCTAGAGCATAGTAGTAGATTAATACGTTAAAAGCCACCCACATCACAATCAAAACTGCATATTGATAGTATTGGTTTTTCATAAATAGACTACTTAATGCGTAGTCAAAAATATTGAATATTAAGAAAACAAAGAGCATATTCCAGAAATTTGGCTTTATTGACCTAAATGATTCCATAATAACTCCGTTAGCCCCTGGCCAGTTTTCAATTACAGCTTTTTTGCCTAGAATTCTCATTAGAACTTATCCTCAATGTCTTCATTTTTGACATGGATAATTTTTATGAATTTATCATCTTTATCAAAATAGATCTCATAATCCTTTACGCCGTTATCTCCAGAAATTACCTCTGGGATCCATTTATCGTCACCGGGCCACATATCATCAAAAGGGAAGTCCGATAATTTGAAAAACTTAGGATTCATCTCTTCTGTCTCCTCAGGCTCGCCTTCGAATTCCGCCAAATAAGCCCTAGAAACCACCTGAACTTTATCCTCATTATAAAAAACAAGATTTGCGATCTGCTTAAGACCTTTTACAGATATTCCAACTTCTTCAAATGTTTCCCGACGAGCAGAGTCTTCATAACTTTCGTTTGGCTCCAATTTACCACCATAACCATTCCACCAACCGGCACCAAAGCCTCTTTTCTTCATGCCCAATAAGTATTCACCGTTTTTGACAGGAAAGACAATAGTCGTTCGCTGATAATTTTTCTCACTCATAATTTAATTATATTAAAGAAGTAATAAATCTTATAATTTCTATTACAAATTATTGTTAGATTTTCTAACTCCGTCTAGTAATGCATCGATTCAAATATGAGCTTCGCTGTGGCAAAATCTGCGGAGGATTTAATGGATTCTGGAGTGCTGGGGCTCAAAGGGGAGAAGCAGAACGCCATTAGGACAGGTTCACCAGTTACATTTCCACCAGCATCAGTACTAGAGGTAATATTTTTAGTTCTAATATTAGGAAGTGCATATGTAGGATTCGTTGCAATACACTCATCAAAAACTAGTGCGTTTGGGTCGGCGTAATTTTTTGAATCCACGGACGCATTTAGATAGTCGCTGCCACCCAGAAACGTTATGGGCGTGCTGCCTACTACTACATCTGAAGTGCCGCTGCCAACACCTACGAAAATGTGAATTCGTGATCCGGTTGGACTTAAAAGGTACAAATCATCCGCTCCGGGTTGAAATGGATATTTCGAGCCCGTCTCAGAGTTGTCTACTAAATTCCAGTTTGAAGGATATTTGTAAGATAATTTTTCGTACTTAGTTGTACCAGTTTTCCAACCAGCATATGGATCACTAGTTGTTGTAGTAGTCGTACTTGTTGATTTAGTATTCGAGGTAGCTACATTAGTTTTATGATTGTTTTTATATACTAACCATCCTACTAAACCAATTAAAATAACAATGACTAGGATCATTATTGTTTCTACTGCACTAAAACCCTTGTTGTCTTTATGTAATTTGCCCACTTTGATTATTTTTGATTATTCCTTTCATAGATTCATAAAAATTACTCTTTACTCAATAATATCATCAAAGCATTTATTTTAACATAGGGGCTTATAATATGCAGTTGATTGGTACACCCGGACGGATTCGAACCTAAGACCTTTGGCTCCGCAAGCCAACGCTCTATCCAGCTGAGCTAAGGGTGCATAAAAACTTAACAGGGGTATTCTATCATAAAAACACCCTATAAACTAATGGCTTATAGTTTAAAATAGCTTTATAGGAGGAGTGCAGGAGTGGTTTAACTGGACGGTCTCGAAAACCGTTATGTAAGAAATTGCATCATGGGTTCGAATCCCATCTCCTCCGCCAATTGATAATTGGATTGAATATCATTTCATTAAAATATAATTTTAAAATTCATCAATTCATCACTTATTTATGTAAAATATAACTAATGAAGTTATATGTTATCAGGCATGCATCTACTAATTTTAACGATGGCGGATATATTAATTCGCAGTATGATGACGGGCTATCAGAAAATGGTAAAAAACAATTAGTTGAACTGGTTAAAAATGCTAAGCATTTAAAATTCGATAAAATCTACTGCTCGTCATTAAGGAGGGCGATTGATACTGCTAAGCCATTGGCGCTTGACCATAATTTAGACATTAATGTCGATGATCGAATAATAGAGGTAGATTTTGGTAAACTTACTGGCAAAAACAGTGAAGATATGATTACCGCGACAGGCAAAACAGCAACCGATTTATTAAATAGTTATGTCTATGACTTTAGTGTTTTTGAGGGTGAGTCTTTCATTCAAGTCAAAAACAGGGTAAAGGAATTTATAAATTTCATTAATCAAAAAAATGAAGATGTGGCTGTTATAACTCACAGTGGAGTAATCAGGTGTATTTATTTCTTAATAAAAAACCAAAAGGTTGGGTCGTTTCCTAATGTAAGTATTCACGAATTTGAAATATAAACATGGTACACCCGATAGGATTCGAACCTAAGACCTTTGACTCCGCAAGCCAACGCTCTATCCAGCTGAGCTACGGGTGCATAAAAACTTAACAGGGGTATTCTATCATAAAAACACCCTATAAACTAATGGCTTATAGTTTAAAATAGCTTTATAGGAGGAGTGCAGGAGTGGTTTAACTGGACGGTCTCGAAAACCGTTATGTAAGAAATTGCATCATGGGTTCGAATCCCATCTCCTCCGCCAATTGATAATTGGATTGAATATCATTTCATTAAAATATAATTTTAAAACGCTGTTTATTTTGGCTTATAGAGAGGGTAGTCCGCAGCTAATTCCTCGCCCGGCTGTATATCTTTTATGGTCCTGAATTTAAAACCGCCATCAAATTCAATAAACTCCGTATTTGGATTTTTAGAATAGTTTATAAAGCCTCCTAGCGGAGTCCTAATGTATCCATCTTGAAATCTATCGTCTTTAACATGAGTAATTCCGAATTCATACTTGGACGGAATTAATTCCTTAGCGAATATGCCGAGTCCATGGATAGGGGATTTCTTGAGTTCTACGTTTTCTGGGAGAGGTAAGTAGTGTTTTGCCATAATTTTACGCCTCTATGTCGAATGACTTGAGTTTTTCTTCTTTTTCTTTGGCATTTCCGGTTTGCAATGAAAGCAATTGAGAATAGATTCCTCCAGATTTAGCTAGCTTACTTGGGGTACCAATTTCATCAACTCTACCATTTCTTATAGTAATTATCTGATCGACATTGGCTATTGTAGAAAGTCTGTGCGCTATTATTATGGTCGTTCTGTCTTTCATTAAAACCTCGAGAGCTTCTTGAACCAAGATTTCACTCTTGGTATCAAGGCTGCTGGTAGCCTCATCCAATATTAATATTTTTGGATTCTTGAGTAGAGCTCTAGCTATGGCAATTCTTTGTTTTTGACCACCACTCAATTTGATGCCTCTTTCTCCGATTTCAGATTCATATCCATTTTCAAATTCTTTAATAAACTCATCCGCATTTGCAGCCTTAGCAGCTTTTATAACTTCTTCTTTTGAAGCGTTGGGGTTTGAGTAGGCAATATTTTCATGAATAGTTCCACTAAAAAGGGCTGGCTCCTGAAAAACTACTCCAATATTTTGCCTTATACTAGTCTCGTTATATTCATTTATATCTTGACCGTCGATTAATATTGCACCAGAGGTAGGTTTATACAATTTCATTATCAGATTGGTGATAGTAGTTTTGCCTACGCCACTCTCGCCAACTAAAGCTATTCTTGAGTTTGGCTTAACCTCAAAATCTATTCCTTTTAGAACTTCTTTTTTATCATATCCAAAATCTACACTATCGAACTTAATATCTCCGTCTGTAACTTTAATAGTTTTTAATGAAGTATTATCTACTTTTGGCTGCCTTTCCATTATCTCAAAGAAATCTTTAGAATCAGCAATTGCCCTCTGAGTAGAATCTACCAAGAAGCTAATTGTAAAAATCGGGATCCTAATCTGCATTGAGTACAAGATCAGGGCTACAGCGGCACCAGGAGTAATTGTGCCCTTAGCTGCCTGATAGAAAATGAATAGGTAAACTAAGAAGAAGATAACATTTAAAGAAAGTCTTCGTACTGCATCGCGCCTGTGCCAATAGATTGACTGTGGGGTATTTACTTTAATAACTTTCTTCAAGTTTTTATCAAGAAAACTTAATTCTCTGGATTCTTGAATAAAACTCTTAACTACTTTGATTTGATTAATACTCTCAATAAATCTTCCCGAGGCTATATCTGAGTACTTATTCTTCTTCTCTTGATAGTCTTGCCACTTCTTACTGCTCTTGAAGGTTAGAGCAACATACACTGGATAGATTATTAACAACAATACGCCTACTTGCCAAGAATAAATAAACACTATGATAAGAGAAAAAATCGTCGAGAACAAAAACTGTAGCATGTTGTTAGTAACTGTTTGAATAAAATTCGTAAGCTGAACAACTGAACGGTTTAATCTATTAACTATTTTTCCAGATAATTCTGTGTCGAAGAAATTCTGATCTAGCTTAAGTAAGTGTTCATAATATCTATAACTCAAGTAATGATAGAGTCTTGAGTTAATTTGATCACCAAAATATCCATTTATATTGTTCAGCACATTGGAAGCTAGATCGGCCAAGAAAATAACAACTGCAAATATGATTAGAAGATGCATATTTGACGATTTGCCTTTTCTTATTTCATCGATAGCCCATCCGGAAACAGCAGGGGAAAGTAGGCCTACCAAACTAACAAGTACTGTTAGTATGCCTATAACTAGATAGTATGGCCATAGTTTCTTAGCAAATTTTAATATTCTAAAAATGTATTCCACTTTTTGTCTTGATATCTCCTTACTTAAGAATTATAACAGTAGTAAATAAAAACGAAAATCATTAAAGCATTAGAAATATTAATTAAAGTGCTCAAAACTGATATTATAGAGAAAATGAATAAAAAACGTTTACTTGAAAAAACTCTTGAAGCGCCATCAATAACTCTTGAAAAAGGTATAAATGAAGGACAAAAACTAGCAAAAAATAATCCTCTTAAAAACTCTCATCCAGTAAGCAAGATGAAGAACTATTGGTACAATCTAGGCCCAGGACTAACAACAGGCGCATCGGATGATGATCCAAGTGGAATAGCAACTTACTCACAAGCGGGGGCGCAATTTGGCTTTAAGTTTTTATGGCTAGCCGCATTTACATTCCCATTAATGGCGGTTGTTCAGGAAGTATGTGCGAGGATTGGCCTAGTTACAGGGAAGGGACTAGCAGCCAACATTAAGACTCATTTTGGCAAAAAAATTTTATACATCAGCACGATTCTTTTATTCTTAGCAAATACATTTAATATAGGCGCCGATCTAGGAGCTATTGCAAGTGGCGTACAGCTTTTAAATAAAGGCTTTAACTTTTACCTATTAGTGATTTTCTTTACCTTATTTATTTTATTGCTTCAGATTTTTACGCCTTACGTAAAATATGCAAGATATCTTAAATGGCTAGCTCTTATATTGTTTACATATATAGTTTCAGCTTTTCTAGCTCACCCAGACTGGCACACAGTTTTCAGTAACGCATTCGTTCCAAAAATTAGTTGGAATAAAAATGAAATTCTAATTGTCTGCGCAATTCTAGGAACTACGATAACTCCATATCTTTTCTTTTGGCAGACATCCCAAGAAGTAGAAGAGCAGAGTGCTGCAGGCCAAAATAATAATGTGTATAGAAATCTAAACGTAGATAAAGAAATAAAGAAGATGAGGATCGATGTTTGGTCTGGAATGTTCTTATCAAATGTAGTTATGTTCTTCATTATTGCAGCTTGTGCTAGTGTGCTTTTTAGGCACGAAGTAACAAATATAAGTACGGCAGCTCAGGCAGCTGAAGCACTTAGGCCATTTGCGGGCAACGCAACTTATCTACTATTTGCAGCTGGAATTATTGGAGTAGCACTACTGGCTATTCCTGTAATGGCCGCTTCTAGTGCATATGCTATTAGTGAAAGTCTTGGAAAAAGGCAGGGGCTAAGTAAGAAGCTACAGAACGGAAGGCTATTCTACGGTGTCATCATACTATCAATGCTTCTAGGAATGGGCTTTAATTTCTTGGGTCTAAATCCAATTAAGGCTCTTATTTATTCTGCTGTACTAAATGGATTGGTTGCTCCTGTAATTCTAACCTTAATTATGCTTCTCGGTAGAAACAAAAAGGTAATGGGCGAACACAAAAGCGGCAGAGCATCCAACTTCTTTGGTTGGTTATTAATTTTCTTTATGTCTATAGCTGGAATAGCTACTTTATATAGTCTGTTTTAAATACTTTTGAATATATTATAGAAATTAGTAGATCCATCATTGAATTCTTGTACTGATGTGCTAAATAGTTCGCTGTCTCCTTGCTGCAATGAATCTACACAGTCTTTTGAGCCCTTGAGCATTAAGTTCAATGCATTAGTAATTTTTGTCTGGGTGGTTGCTACTGGATATTTTTTAACTGCAGCAAGAGCTCCCACGTCAGTAGATAACTGCTGACAATCAGAAAGTGAAGCGGTTTTATCTCCCGCAGAAACGTCCAATTTAAGACTCCCCAAATCTTTTCCTACAGTTGAATATAACTGGTTTACCTTTGAGTAATTTTCAGTTCTCCAAGAAATCGCATTAATGTATGATCCGAAAATTAATGGATAT
The DNA here is from genome assembly GCA_036745415.1 of Candidatus Saccharimonadota bacterium. Classification (GTDB taxonomy): domain Bacteria; phylum Patescibacteriota; class Saccharimonadia; order Saccharimonadales; family UBA4665; genus CAILQE01. Next base: position 1,664 of record DAIOGF010000002.1, on the reverse strand, counting down.
AAAATTGTTCCCATAATAAAATTAAGAACTATTGCTATAAGGAAGCATTTAATCCAAGTATTTACCGCTATTTTAGCTGATAAAGGCTTAATTTTTCTTAGCCTAAAGTAATAAACGCTAAGCCCTATAAGTCCATTTAATGCAAGGACAGCTATCATTATTCTATTCTGCGAAGGAGTAATGGCATCTGTTGGATTCTTTTTTATCTTGCCCGAAAAATTAAAAGAAAGAATAAAAACAATAAGATAAACTATTGGTAAAACCAGCAATAAAATAATGCTATAAAACCTAACAACCAAGTAGGCATATAAGCCTGTTAAAATACAGACCAATAGATTAATGATGATTAAGTTTCTACTTAGGGGCACGTCTGTGGACGTGCTTAATTGAGGCAGACCACCTAGAGGAACCTGCATAGCTGGCTGGGGCGGTGATTCTACTTGAATTGGAGCGGCAGGGATTTGTTGCTTAATAGTATCCTCTACGCTCAATATACTCTCTTGATTTTTTGATGGGGCGGGGGATGCAGGCATTTGCTGCTGAGGCAATGAAACTTGAGCAGGAACTATGGGATTTAGACTGACGGGATTATTGCTGATTGTAGGATTTTGACTAATAGCTTGCTGATTACTTACAGGGATTTGGACAAACTGATTATCAACAGCTTGTGGCTGCTGAGAGTTTTGACTGAGCTGATTATAAGAGTTATTTTCCATTCACCAAAATACCTATGCTTATATTATAACAACATATTTTGATTTATCTCGGATTAAAAAATAAAAGCCCCTAGTGGAGCTTTTATGAATATTTCATTGTCTACAGCGACCTATAAAAATTTTTATTATCTATATGGCGGAGAGAGAGGGATTCGAACCCTCGCGGGAACTCACGTCCCCCTAACGATTTAGCAAACCGTCCCCTTCAGCCACTTGGGTACCTCTCCAGGCTATAGGCTGTGTGTTATGGCGGAAGGGGTGGGATTCGAACCCACGGTGAGTTGCCCCACACCTGTTTTCAAGACAGGCTCCATAAACCGCTCGGTCACCCTTCCAATATAACAGGGGTAATTATATCATTAAAATTTAATTTTACTAACTAAAATCCAATAAAATGCATCAAATTATCGAAAACATCACTATCTTTTTGCTCCAGGGGCATAATACTACTTAAAGCACCTACAACTATCTGCTCATTATCTGCGTCGTAATTAATTATTATTGACGGAGAGAATCTCTTAAGTGGAATAAGAGAAATCATTCCACCTTTTTCTCTTTTGGAAATCGTAAAGTACTTAAAATCATGCAATGAATAAGATTTATTATTTATCTTTATATTGTTCTGGGTGAGTAAATAGTCAATCTTTCGTGGTTTTTTAAGGCCAAAAATAATAATAACAAGCGCACAAAATAGAATAACCCCACAAGTCATAATATCCTTAAACAATAGATAGACGCCCGCACTCAATAAAAGAGAAATAACAAAGAAGCCAACATACCAGAATCCACCCCTATGAGACATGACACTCCCGGCGCTCCATTTAATCTCAAAATCTGGTAGATATTCTGATTTATCAGAGGCGGTATCATCTACGTAATCAAATTGGTTATCAGATTTATCTTTAGAATTCGAATTCATATCTATTATTCTAATGGTTTTTATATTTT
>DAIOGF010000001.1:205769-227792 GCA_036745415.1 Candidatus Saccharimonadota bacterium | reverse complement strand
ATATTGTGTTGTAAATACGTACTTATAATTGATTTTAAGATAAGAAATATTTTATACTAAAAGAAATACAAAAAGGCAAATGTCTTAAAAAAAATTAATTAACCGGAGGGTAAATATTATGGCGAAAAAGAATCGCGATGATGATCTCTTACTAGAAGAAGACGAAATTACTGCCGCTTTTATAGGAGATGAGGATTTAGAAGGCGTGGGAGCTGAAGAACAGGTAGGTGAAGGTCCAGTAGGGCAGGAATGGGACGAAGAAGAAGCCGTTCCAGGACAGCTTGCAGTTGATGTATATGAAACTAAAGAAAAAGTGGTAGTTAAGGCTAGAACAGCTGGTGTTAACAAAAGTGAACTAGATCTTAGCATTTCAGATAACCAGTTGACCATTAAAGGTACTTTAAGTGCTGGAAATGAAGAAGGAGTAGAGAACTACTTCCTGCAAGAATGTTACTGGGGAGAATTCTCTCGAACTATTCTACTCCCAGTTCCAGTTAAAGAGGATGACATTGATGCGGTCTTAAAAGACGGAGTGTTAACAATTAGTTTCACTAAAGTAAAACAAGACACTGTTAAGAAGATTCAGATTAATTAGTCTATTGAATATCACATTCTTAGATTCTTAATCCTGAAAAAACAAGCACAAAATAAAATCGGTAAACCAACTAGGTCTACCGATTTTTTTGTTATCCAGAGTTTTTATTATTGAATAGAACTTGTAGTTCTCAATACCCAAACAGAAATGGTTCCTGCTAGGGAGGCCACTACTAGTCCAATAATTGCGTACAGAAGAGTGTTTTTAGCTTGATTAGTCTTATCGTTGTTTCCTCCTGAAGTAATGTATTTAGCACCTGCATAAATAATTGCAAATACAGATATAATTCCAACTACTAGCGCAAAGATTCCAGTAGCAGTTTTCGCAACGCTCTTAATTCCTGATTGAACATTTGTTCCACTAGTACATGATGCGTTTCCACCCGTTGCCTGATTGATCCCATTGGTTAGATCGTTTGCAGTACTAGAACATGATGCAGCGCTAACAGAGAGTGCTGGAACCATCAAGCTAACTAGCATAGTTAGAGCAGTTGATGAAACAATTAGTGATTTTTTTATCTTTTTAAACATTTTTTACCTTTCTAATTTCTATTAATCTAAAAATATCATATTAGTTAACTAATTTAAATACTAACTAAGGGTTGAAGAAGTCTTTACTACGGCATGAACTATAAAGTAGGAAAGCGAAACAATAATCAGACCAACGACAGCATAAATAATCATATTTCTTGCAGACTCAACGGTTTTTGGATCAGATCCACCGGTAATAAATCTAAATCCTGCAAATATTATTACTATTACCGAGATAGCTCCCACGACAATAGTTATCGTATCAGTAACAGTTTTAATGATATTACTTAAAGATGAACCTCCATCGTTACAACTTCCCCCAACGGCAGTTAAGCCGCTACAGGCTCCGCTTACTGCATTGGCCGCATATATTGGAGTAGATATTCCCAAGCCCGCCGCCATCGTTAGAGTTGCTATGATTGATATTGTAATATTTTTTAGTTTATTCATTATGTTAATTTATTTAATACTATTAAAATTATGGTCTGACTGAGAGCCACTACTAATACACCAACTATAACATACACTAGGGAGCTCTTTGCTTTAGAGTAAGTGTCTGAATTACCACCGCCGGTAATAAACCTAATACCTATTGATATGATACTAAAAACTGCAACTATACCTGCTATAGTGCTAATAATTTCCAATATAATCTTTAGTGATTGGTATATGGGATTCTTACCACTTGCTGTACTATCTGAACAGAGTGTAGAGCCAGATAAATTACCATTACTACATACTCCTATAGAAGCAGCTCGAACATTTCCTATTGAGAATGTCATTAGAATGAGAGCTGTCAGTGAAAGCATTATTTTTTTCATATTTTAAATTTTCATTATGTTTTGCAATACAAAAGTTACTAGAAGCTGAGCGCTTAAAGAAATAACTAAACCTATTATTGCATAAAGCAACGTATTCTTAGCCTTATTGACACTTTCACTATTACCATTTGCCGTCATGAATTGAATTCCTCCTATGACAACAAAAATAGTTGCAATAATAGCGATTAGGCCAAAAACAAACTTTAATACGGTATCTAAAGTGGAAGATGTTGGAGTGACCGATGGCAGACTAGTAGTACAAGGACCCACAACGGCATCCCCACAAGCTAAGGCTAGATTTTTTAATCCAAGAAGATTTGTTGAAATCATGCCCCCAATAATCCTCCAAGAAATTTAACTACCGCTATTGAGATGCTAACGATGAGCAGTCCTACAGCTGCGGAAATAAGAGTGCCTTTAGCCTTATTGGTTTTGTCTGGAGCTCCTTGAGATGTTAAGTATTGAATGCCCCCATATATTACAAATGCGAATGCTAGATAGAATGCAAACTTTAACAAGATGTCTATTATCGCTGCAATTATGCCCCAAATATCGTTTATTCCATTAATTTGAGGACTTCTGCCGTTGCATGGAATGAATTCATACCATGTAGGAAAACCTAAAAGGCCACCACCTCCACCACAAACAGTTGCAAATATACCTAAATTCATAATTTAATTACTCCTCAAGAATAGGCCAGGAACTAAATAATTAATAATTGCTAATGCAAAAATATAAATAATTAATCCAATCAAGGCTCTTCTAATTCTATCGATAGCTTTGTTGGTATTTTCCGGACTTCCTTGAGATCCAATATATTGAAGACCTGCTATAACAAGAGATATAACAACTACCGCCGAAAAACCAACACTTAGAAACCTAACTATACCCCATATAAGATCAAATATAGGGTTACCGGCACCAGTACAATTAAAATCAATACTAGTTACTACTTTATTGGGGCCCGATCCACAGACCTTACCAGCGAAACTAACACCACTAAATCCCACGAAAGTAGAAAACAACACAAAAGAACTTATAATAATTCGATTTGAGAGGTGTTTTATTTTCATAATATTAAATAAATTATAACCTAAAATATGCTTATGACAAATTGTAGATATTTTACTAATTTAATCTGTTATACTTAAGCATAATGGCCACGTATAAAGTTATACAAGACATAGAAGCGGAAGATAAATTAATTTGGAATCTTAGCTTCAGGCAATTTATATATGCATTCGTTGCTGCAATATTTGCATATATTACTTATGCAATAATTATGGCCAGCAAACACAAGATCTGGTATTTCGGAACTCTAACTGCTCCTGTAGCTTTCTTCTTTGGCTTTCTGGCTTTTCCTTTCATGAGAGATCAACCTACAGAGGTTTGGGCTCTAGCTAAACTAAGATTCATATTTAAACCTCAAAAAAGAATTTGGGATCAAGATGGAGCAATTAATCTAGTGACCATAACGGCCCCCAAGAAAGTGGAGCAGAATCTAACTAATGGACTTTCGCAAACGGAAGTAAAATCTAGACTGGAAGCTCTTGCAACAACTCTGGACACAAGGGGATGGGCAGTAAAAAACATCACCTCTAATCCAGTTAGTTCATATGGCATGAATCAGAACAATGATAGATTAATTAATTTAAATCCTATTGGGATAAACCCTCAGGAAGAAGAAGTTCACGACTTTGAAGATATTTTAAATGACTCAAACCCTGACTTTAGAAAAATGCAGGATTTAATTGAGGCTAACACGAGAAAAAATAAACAGAGACTAATCGACTCAATAGATAGAAATGTTACAGAACCATCTACAACTACAGCACTCCCGGATCTTAATAGTGGCTATTTAGATAACAATAGATTAGAAACATCAAACATGCGGACACTCTTATCTAATCCACAGCCAAAAACAACAACATCAAACACGAGCAATCCATTTATAACTCCAATCCCAAGTCCTCTAATTCCTGATATAATTAATGCATCCTCAGATAATCTTAAGAGTATCACTACCTTATCTAAAGAAGTAAACACGGAACTACCAGTTCAAGAATCTTCTGACGATGGAGAGGTGGTTATATCCCTTCGTTAATCATTCGAGGGTGGGCAATAATATGAATCCTAATTACAACCAACAACCAGTTCAAAATTATCAACAACCTGGAATACCTATGAATCAAGCACAGGTTCCTATGCAAAACATGCCTCAAAAAACAAACCCAAATAGCACTCAAAACAGTTTACAAATAGCCGAGATTCGAGACGGAGTTGTAATCATGAATGATGGATCATATAGATCTGTCGTTATGGTTAAAAGTATTAACTTTGATCTTATGAGCCCTCAAGAACAAGAATCTGTGGAATATGCCTATCAAGGATTTTTAAATTCTTTATTCTTCCCAATTCAAATATTAATTAGAACTAGAAGAGTAGACTTACAGCCATATATCGAAAAACTAGATAAGATTAGAACAGAACACGATAACATGCTCCTTGCCATGCTTATGGATGACTATATTAACTACATAGATAATCTAAGCTCTCAAACAAATATAATGGACAAAAAATTCTATGTGGTAATACCTTATTTCCCAACAACAGATGTTCAAAAAGCTCTATCTCAGAGCAAGAACTTCTTTAAAGGAATAGTAAATGTATTCAACGCCAAACAAGATCATGTGGTTATCAACGAAGCTGATCTCGAACGAGCCAAAACCGAACTTAGAAATAGAGTACAATCCGTTTTAGGTGGACTATCTCAGAGCAATATACAAGGATTACCATTAGATACACAGGAATTAATTGAGCTTTACTACGATACCTACAATCCCGACACAGCTACTAATCAACAAATACGAAATTTTAATGACCTAACCGTAGACGTGGTAAGTAAAGGTGAGGGCGCTGCTCCTCAAGATCACTTAAAACAGGAGCTTCAATAATGTTTGGTGGAAACAAGAATAAACAAATTACTGACCCTATAGCATTAGCTCAAATGCAAAAAACTCAGGAACAGATGGAAGTACAAAATGCATTCCGAAAGGGAATTACCGCCCTTAGAGATTTCATTGCTCCTTCTTCACTAGAATATAAATCAACTTACTTCCAATTAGGAACTCGATTCGCAAGAACATATTATGTGTACGGATATCCAAGAAGTTTATATACAGGCTGGCTTAGCAGTATGGTTAATATTGACGAAGAAATGGACTTAGCTCTATATATTTATCCGGCTGAAACTAGGGTAGTTCTAGATAACTTACGTAAGAAAGTGACTAGACTTGAAGCTGGTATTCAGCTAGATAATGAGCGTGGTAAAACTAGAGATCCAGCTAAGCAAGCTGCTATAACCGATGCTGAAGAAATTCGAGACAAACTCCAAGTAGGTGAAGAAAAATTCTTCAGACTTGGATTCTATTTCACTATTTATGGATTTTCTAATGAGGAACTTGATTTCATCTCTAGAAAAGTAGAAAACTTGCTCGGCCAACAACTAGTATTTTCAAAACCAGCTACATCACAACAAGAACAAGCATTCGCAAGTAATGTACCTCAAATGTACGACCAGCTTCAAGTAAGAAGAAATATGAGCACGGGAGCTCTAAGTACAACATTCCCATTCACTTCAGCAGACTTATCTCAAGATAACGGAATCTTGTATGGAATAAACATGCATAACTCCGGATTAGTTATTTTTGATAGATTCTCATTGGAAAATGGTAATTCTGTAGTCTTCGCTAAATCTGGTGCAGGTAAGTCATTCGCAGTCAAGCTCGAAGCTCTAAGAAGCTTAATGTTTGGAACTGAGATATTTATTATCGACCCAGATAATGAATACGAAAAAATGTGTGATGCAGTAGGAGGAGCTTACGTTCACTTAAGCCTAAACTCACCAACCAGAATAAATCCTTTCGACCTTCCAGAAGTAGTAGATACCGAAGAGGCAGACAATGCACTTCGTGGAAACTTAATAACACTTCACGGCCTACTTAGATTAATGATGGGAGGAGCACAGTCTCAAATACTTGGTGGAACTGTAACAAATAGCAACATGCTTACACCAACCGAAGAAGCAGACCTGGATGCTGCACTTATTGAAACCTACGCTAAGGCTGGAATAACTAACGATCCTTTAACTCATAAGAGTCCGCCACCAACTGTGGTTGATCTTTATGATACATTGCTTCATATGGGTGGAACAGGTCCATCTCTCGCTCAAAGACTTAGAAAGTATACTACTGGTACATTCTCAGGAATTTTTTCTCAGCAATCTAACATAAACATCAATAATCCACTAGCGGTATTTAGTATTAGAGACCTTGAAGATGAATTAAGGCCAGTAGCTATGTATATAGTTCTTAATTACATTTGGAATAAGACAAAGGTAGATAAAAGAAAGAGAATCCTCATAATTGATGAAGCTTGGCAACTTATGAAGTATGAGGACTCTGCAAGCTTTATTTTTAGTTTATCTAAGAGAGCTAGAAAATATAACCTTGGTATTACTACAATCACTCAAGACGTTGAAGACTTTATGGGCTCAAGAATGGGTAGGGCAGTCGTAGCAAACGCATCGATGCAATTCTTAATGAAGCAATCTACTTCTGCAGTAGACGTACTAGCAGATGTATTCAAATTAACAAGCGAGGAGAAGAAGAGACTAAGTTCATTCCCGGTAGGTCAGGGCTTATTCTTTGCCGGTCAAAACCACGTACATATTCAAGTAGTAGCAAGTCCAACTGAAGCCGAACTAATTAATACAAATCCAAATAAGCAACAATCTCCAACAAACTTTGAAGGTACGGGTGGAGAGATTAACATTAATCAGTCGCAAGCTCCTGCGTACTAATTAGACTCGCTAAGTTTAATAGCCTTACAATGTCCTTTAAACTCTTTTGCGGCTATGTCTGCATCCGTGGTTGTAATAAAACTCTGATACTCCTTAACTAGATATGTTAGAGAGTGACGTCTGTTTTCATCAAGTTCTGAGAATACATCATCTAGCAACAATATTGGTCTAAGATTTAAGTATTTTTCTAGCAAAATAACTTCAACAACTTTCAAGGACAACATAGCCGATCTAAGCTCTCCACGTGAAGCCACGCTTATTGCTGGCTTATCGTTAAATAAAAGCCCGAAATCGTCTCTATGTGGGCCTGAGGAGGTAAAACCCATCGCAAGTTCTAGTTGGAATTTATCTTCAAGATTTTTTAATAGATTATTAGAATAATTATCTAAATTAATATTGCTTGAATAAACAATTAATACATCCATATTCGAATTGGATATTTTTTTATAATTACTATTAAGTAATGGATTAATTTCTTGAACTATAGCAACTCTTCGTTTAGTTATTTTCTCAGCCAACTGAACTAATCTAATATTCCAAGGAAAAATCTGCTCATAATCATTAGGGCCAAGATCTTTAAGTAATCTATTTCTTTGAAGTAAGACACGGTTATACTGGGATATATCTTTAGCGTAATGAATATCTATTTGCTTCAATAGATTATCTAAATAACTTCTTCTGCCATCAGGAGAAGATGTAAGCATATTTAATATATTTGGTTCAAATAATACGACAGGATCCTTCATTGAGGAGGGAAGTCTTTTATATTTATTTTCGTCTATATCAAAAGTCTTTAGATTATTCTCATACTTTAATACTCGAATATTTCTATCAGTTTCAATATCTAACCTAAACCAAGACTCATTCTCTTTTACTAGCATAGGATCTTTAACCCTATAAGATGATCCTGTAAGATTCACTAGAATACCTTCAATTAAAGATGTCTTACCGCAAGCATTAGGCCCAACTATAATATTTACTTGTTCATTAAATTCAAACTGCCTGTCTTTAAACAGTCTAAAATTCTGCAACCTAATACTGTAAATCATCTTAGGTTATATTTTATGCTTTTAGGGGCATAATTACATGTAGATAATCTTTACTCTTAGGATCACTAATAACTATAGGTTCAACCTTAGAGTTAAAACTAAACTCTACATCTTCGCCGTTCATAGCATTAAGTGCTTCAATTAAGAACTTAGAATTAAGAGTTACGCTTCCTTCTCCAGTAACTTTAGCATCAGCCTTAGAAGAGTTTTCTCCAAGTTGACTAGCTAAAGCACGAATGTGTATATTTTGATCAACTTCACTAACTTCAATAGTTATACTTCCAGCGGTTTCTTTAGCAAATAAACTAGAAACCTTAGTTATACTAAGAAGATCAGATCTCTTAACAATGGTTTTTATGGACTGGTCTTTAGGAATAATAGCCTTGTAAGCAGGGTAGTTTGAACTAATCAATCTCGTAACTAATTCGCTATCTCCAACCTTAAACATAGCTTGTTGTTCGTCAGTAACTACATTAACGCTTTCTATACCTTCATCTAGTACTCTCTGTAATTCATGCATAGCAGAAGCCGGAACAAGTAATTTAATTTCTTTATCTGTTGCACCAATTTCCTTCTCAGCTAACCTAGAACTATCTGTAGCTACCATAAATAATTTACCTTCATCTGTGTGAAGATAAACTCCAGTTAAAACAGGTCTACTATCTGATGAGGCCGCTGCAAAAACAACCTGAGATAGTCCTTTTCTTAGAACATCTGCATCCATTGAGAAAGTTTCACCTTCTTCAATAGCTGGCATGACAGGGAAGTCTTCAGCATTAATTCCATTTATAACTGAGTCGTACTGATCGGTAACTATCTTAAGCTTATTATCTTCCAATTCTAGGCTCACAACTGAACTAGGTAGGGAAGCAATATAGCTTGAAAATAGGTTTGCTGGAATAGTGATCAATCCTTCTTCTTCGATCTTAGCTCCTACGAAGTGGGTAATTCCAATTTCTAGGTTAGTAGCACTTACACTTAATCGATTCTTTTCTGCTTTTAATAATACGTTTGCTAGCACTGGAAGTGTTGAATGAGAATCTGCAATACGTGCAACTAAACTCAATGCTTTATTTAGATTTTCTTGTGTGACTTTTAGTTTCATATTTTCTTATCCCCTCTGCTTAGTATTATTAATAATTAAGTAATTATATTTAGTAGTAGTTATTATAGGTACTGTGGATAGTGTGTAAAAAGAACGTATTATATCTGTAAAATTGAACAAATTTACTGTGTTTAAACTGCTTAAAAAGTCGTTGAAATTTAGTGTAAAAGTAGGGGACTTATGCATAGCCAAAAAACCTGCAATGTTTTGTGTGTTTATAACCACAAATTTTGTATACAATTTGTGCACAGCTTTTATACACGTATTAAACATATAATTTCTCCTTAATTTCAAAGATAGCTTTTTTAATATCAGGACTTCGGTCTAGTTCGTTAACCATTTTTTCAACGGAATGTAGTGCGGTTGTATGATCTTTTCGGCCTAGTTCTCTAGCAATCTTTGGATAGCTAAGTTTTAGTTCTTCCCTTAATAAATACATAGCTACTTGCCTAGGAACTACTATATCTTTATCTCTTTTAGGCCCCATTAAATCTTCTAGGCTGATCTGATAGTACTTAGAAACCTTGTCTATGATAGTTTTCGAGCTAAGATGCTTAGGTCTATTCTTGTTTGCTCCAATAATTGATTCAGCTGCTTCAAGTGTTGGCTTAATGCCTCTCATTTCACAGAATGCGAGTAACTGATTTAACATTCCCTCTAGTTCTCGAACATTAGATGTATTAATATTGGCTAAATAATTTACTACCTCAGGATCTAGATCTATTTCTAAGCTATCTGTCTTGGTCTTCAATATTGCGCATCTAGTTTCATAATCTGGGTACTGCATGTCTATGCTCATTCCCCATTCAAATCTACTCTTTAGTCTATCCTCTATAGATGATATTTCTTTAGGCGGTTTATCTGAAGAAAGAATTATTTGTTTTTCATTCTGATGAAGTGCATTAAAAGTATGGAAGAATTCTTCCTGAATCTTTTCTTTTCCGGCAATAAATTGAATATCGTCTACTATTAATACGTCCGCAGATCTATAGAAGCTAGCGAATTCAGCGGTTTTCCTCTTCTTAATGGAATCTACAAATTCCTGAACAAATTGTTCGGTAGATATATATAAGATATTAAAATCTGGATTATTCTTTTTTAATGTATTACCTACAGCTTGCATTAAGTGGGTTTTACCAATACCAACTCCACCATATAGAAATAGCGGATTATATTTATTTCCTGGTTTTTGAATAATTGACTGACAAGCTGCAAAAGCTAGCTCATTACCACTACCAACCACAAAGTTATCCATAGAATATTTTTCAATTAGATTTTGTCTATATGAGTGAGTTAACTCATTTGAATTAGGATTTCTAGAAGTTTCAGTTTGCCTAATTGTTGGCTCATTATTAATAATTACCTTTTCTTCTTCTGATGAATTCTTGTTCTTAAGATTAGATATCTTATATTCAATCTTAGGATCTTCAATCCCGTTCTTCTTAAGAGTCTCTGAAATGAGACCCATATATCTTTTCTCTAGCTGATGCTTAGCAAAAAGATTATGAACCTCGACAATTAGGTTAGAACCTTTTATGTCCAATAGTTGAGTGCCCTTAAACCATGTAAGGAAATTACCCTTCGAGATAGATATTTCTATTTCCCCTAATACAGTTTGCCAGAGACTGCTCTTATCCATAAAACTCCTAAACTATTTAATACTATTAAAACAGATAATAAATACTTTTCCACAGTATTTTATTCAACACTTTATGAAAGATGTTAATTTTTGAAACATCTGTTTAGTTATGCACACTAAGTAATCTTCTCTGTTAATCTGTGGACAAACTAATTATAGAGGTGGATAAAGTAGTCTAAATGGTTGAATAATATTGTTAATTTTACCTATTTTAAGGTAGAATATATCTCATGCCTAAAAGAACACACCAACCTAAGAAAAGAAAACGATCTAAAGTTTCTGGTTTTATGAAAAGAATGAGTTCCAAGTCAGGACAAAACATTCTCAAGAGAAGAAGAAACAAAGGTCGAAAATCTATAAGCGCTTAATCTAGGCGCTTATTTGATTTAACTTATAAATAATCCTTTATGTTAAGTAGAAAAAATAGATTTCATGGCAGAAAAGGAATTAACTCCGTATATAAGTACGGAGAAAACTTTAATTTAAATAATATTAGTCTTCGTATTCTAAAAAGAAATAATTATGAAGGAAGAGTGGCTGTAGTAGTATCAAAAAAAGTAAGTAAATCTGCAGTAGTTCGTAATAAGATTAGAAGACGTATTTATGAAGCAGTTAGACTGCTTCAACCTAGGTTAAATGGTAATTACGATATGGTTATAAATATATATAACGAATCTGCATATGATATGAAATACGAAGATCTTTTTGTAACCCTAGAAGATGTATTTAATAAAGCAGGATGTTTAACAGATAGAAAATCTTAGGAAACATGTTAATATTAATTAATAAACGAGGATTATTAATTAAATGTTTACAGCCTTTATCGTTAAGCCACTCTTTAACTTCTTAGCTCTAGTTTTAGCTTTAGTTCCAGGACACAACTTTGGTTTAGCTCTTATTATTTTTACAATTCTTATAAGAATTTTACTTTGGCCACTTCTAAGAAAACAGCTTCATCAAAATAAGAAAATGATGAAATTGCAGCCAGAAATTAAGAAGATTAAGGCTGCTACTAAGGGCAATAAACAAAAAGAAAATGCCATGATAATGGAACTCTATAAAGAAAAAGGTGTTAATCCACTAGGCACTTTGCCAATATTGATTGTGAACCTAATAATTCTTATTGGTCTAAATAGTGTTGTAAGTAGAATAATTCATGACCCAAGTACTATAGTAAGTTTTTCTTATTCACCACTTAGAAACTTAGAATTTATTAAGCACTTGGCAACAAAAAGAAAATGCCATGATAATGGAACTCTATAAAGAAAAAGGTGTTAATCCACTAGGCACTTTGCCAATATTGATTGTGAACCTAATAATTCTTATTGGTCTAAATAGTGTTGTAAGTAGAATAATTCATGACCCAAGTACTATAGTAAGTTTTTCTTATTCACCACTTAGAAACTTAGAATTTATTAAGCACTTGGCAACAAATATACACTTATTTGATCACACTCTTTTTGGGATAGTTGATCTTGGTCGTACGGCCATAAATAAAGGCCATGTCTACCTACCCGCTTTAATCGTAGTTATTGCAAGTGCTGTAATTCAATATTTCCAAGGAGCTCAATTACTACCTAAATCTAAAGACCAGAGAAAACTTAGAGACATTATGAAGGCTGCAAGCAAGGGTGAACAAGCTGACCAAACTGAAATTAACGCAGCAATCGGAAGAAACACTAAGTTCCTACTCCCTTTCATGATCTTTATAGTTACAATCGGCCTACCTGCAGCTCTAAGTCTATACTGGTTTACGGGTGGATTAATTGCATACCTGCAGCAAGCTACAGTACTTAAAGAAGACGAAGAAGAAATGGAAAATATGGCTGATGGTAAAAAGGTTACTTCAGAAATACCAGAAGCTGAAATAGTTGAAAAGAAATCTACTAAATCCAAAAACACTAAAAAAACCTCAAATAATAAAGTTAAAAAGAGGAGGTAGTTATGAACGAATCTAAAGAAGAGGCAATATTATTTGCTAAAAAATACCTAGAAGATCTTTTATCTTTCTACGGTTTAAATACCGATGTGCATGCATCTAACGAAGATGATGTTATAACTCTTGGCGTTCCAAGTACTAGACTTAACGGATTTCTAATAGGTCAAAGAGGCGATAATATGCGCTCAATGCAATACATAACATCCAATGCCTTAAAGAATGCTAATTACGCATATACAAGAGTTAATGTAGATATTGCAGATTATAAGAAACAGAGATCTGAAAGACTTAGGGAGAAGGCCGAAGAGTGGATGAAGCAAGTTGTAGAAAATAAGGAACCTATGGATCTAAAACCAATGAATGCTGCTGACCGTAGAGTAGTGCATAATTTAGCTCAAGAGTACAACTTAGTAAGTGAATCTGTCGGTGAGGGTAGAGACAGACACATTGTTTTAAAGATTAGTTAATTACTAGGACTATATAAGTAATTTTTATTTAAGAATAGGCCGTAAGTTTTATCTTTAGAACAAGATACAATACTTCGACATACAGCTGCGTCATATTTCGCGTAAGATAAGAAGATGTTTATTTTATTATCCAAGATATTTCCATATAAATTCTGATCCATGTCATGCACTGGGTATCCTATGTAGTAATAAATCGGTATTTTAGCCATGTCTTGATATTTATTCTGCTCGTATGTTTCGTAAGCTGCTGTAGTTATTTTACTGGTAGTTAGATGGTCGCTGTGGTCTGGTCGAGACATAAAAGATACGTTAGCTTGTGTTCGTATAATTGCAGGATTTATTTTTACAAATAAAGCTACTATTAAAGACTCTAATTGATCTAGACTGTAATTTGACTGTTTATCTACAGAGTCAATTGAGCTAATTTGTTGACTATATAGCTTAGAAAGTGACTCATATTTCGTGCTACTAAAACCTGTTCCGTTTGGATTTCCGTCCGGTAGACCAATGAATATTAAAGATATATCTGGATTATTTTTTATATTCGCTATTTGAATATACTCTCTCTCTGCAATTTGAACATTGGTAGTTGTCCAAGTAGGATTATTCAATCCAAGCATTTTTGCGTAAGCGGCCTCTGCGCCCTGCTGTCTTTTAATCCAGTAGAATTGATCATTTCCTCCATCCCCAGCAGTCATATAAATAGTTCTGATACATTTATTTGTAGTTATGTCATTGTAAACTTGTGGATTTATGAATAGCAAATCATCATCCTCATGGGCAACTACGTTTACACTGGTGGCTTTCGAACAATTAAAATTAAAGTCTGAGAAAAGTGTTGGTTTTAATGTATCTGTTAATTGAGACACTGTTAGTCCATTATTTCGCTTCGAAGTATGATCGTAGAAAAGTATATATTCCTGAGGGTTCGTATAGGTTCCTGAGATAATAGCACTGTTATCTGGTTTACCAAATATCAACTTAGTTTTTTCATTACTACATCCTGGAGTATTAGCTAGCTCTTTATCTATAGTTAGAATTAATGAGAAGCTAGCTTTCTTTAACTTATGATTTGGTTTAATTTCATTATTATCTCCATCGCATGGATTATATGAAACTATCCTAACTTTAGAATTCATGTATTGAATAGGGTAAACTCTCCAATAATCCCCAACAAGATAATCATTTTTGTGATTTACATATGCGGAAATTATTTGTCTATCTTTAGCGATAATAGAGTTATATGCAGCATACTGTTTATTGAAATCTGTCTTGAAGCTAAAGACAGCAATTATTATATTAATTAATAAAACAGAACCCACTATTAATAGATTCTTGGATTTAATTTTCTTATTACCTATAAAGTAGGAGGCCGTAATGAATCCGCTAAATAAGAATAATGCTAAGTATCTAGCATCAGATGCGTAATAGTGATTAGTTATTATGAAAACGATTAAACTAACTAGGCTAGATGCGATAAGTGCAATTACCGTCTTATATTCCGCACCCTTACCTTTATATAGGTTTCTTTTTCTAATAAAATTAAAAGTAGAATAAGTTAAGAAAGCTAGAATTAATAAATCGATAAGATAATTAATCGAAGAAATTCTAGTTAGGCTATGAAGTAGTTCGGATGGATATTTTTTAATCTCTAAAACATTATATGCAGGATTGGCGCCGAAGTTTGTAAGTATTCCGGTAACACTAAAGAAAAACCCAATAGCTAGGTCTTTAAAGTTTGTAATGAAAGAATAGTAAGAGGAGATATTTCCAGAGCTAATATTTGATAATTTATAGTAGTTAATTAACCAAACGCTTAATGAGCTAATAGCTACCGAAACTATACCTATAACCAACCATGTATTGATTGATTTAACTTCGTTCCATTTACGTTTAAATATTAGATAAATAAGAGAGATTATTGCCCCGCCTAAGCTAATGGCCATGAATAGATGATCACTAAGAATTAGGAGAAATAGTAATAATATCGAGATCAATACTCTTAGATCTGTAAGCTTTCTGATTTTGAATATCATATACAAAGAAATGATGTAGATGATATATTCTATATTTCTAGTTGTCAGCATTGCCATATTTACCGGAAGAAGAGATCCTGGAGCTGATTGAATCGGAATCATTAATAAAACTGAACTAAGTGCTAATAGTAGTGTGCCCAATACAAGAGGCCTTTTTTCAAATTTATACATAAATAAGGCTAAAGCGACCACTGTAATTAAAGCGAGTAATACTGTAGAAATAGTGTAAGAAGAATGAGAGTAATTAAAATATTTTATTAACCAAAACAAAGGCCACTTTAATATAAAGCTATGGGCACTTTTGATTGAAAAATCATTGATACTGCCATGATTATCAAAATAATGAGGAAAAGCTAATTGATCTGAATTTAATGATTCAACTTTAGCTGAATAGTAAGCCCAGTAGATAGTTGTAGTAAGTAAGATTATTCCTGAAAAAGCTAAATAAATATATTTAGGAATACTTAAGCTCATCTCATAGGATTTTTTTCCAATTTGTATTTTTATTTTTTTGTTATTCATTACTTCTAAAGATTATCTTATAAAATAAGTAGTTCCAACAAGTGCAAATTACAATTACTAATGACCTTATTATATATACACTCAAATATTTCTGAGCCACATAAACCATCAACAAACTGAATATGTAATTAAATAAGACTAGTCCACCATATTCTATTATTTGTCTTAACACAATTGATGTTTTCTTTTGGTAACTTCTAAATGTAATAATTTTTTGCATAAAAAAGGCCACAATTAGCCCAACCCAAAAGCTTATAGATACTGAATAAAGTGAAGACAGCTTAAATAAATGGACCAGTAAATATAAAGTAAGCATTTCAATTAGATATGATGAAGCTCCAACTATAAAATATCTAATAAGCTGAGGGCTCATTTTATACCTATTGAATTTTCCTTGTCGATCACATAGTTAGGTCTATTTTTACTCTCCAAGTTAATCTGAGATATATATAAGGATATTATTCCTTGAGAAACTAAAACTAATCCTATTAGGAATAAGATTAATATACTAAGCTGTGCGGTGCCTGTGAAATTCCAGTTAAGTGGATCGCCTAGTATTAGCTGCTCAATTATTACCGATAATCCTAGGAGCAGGGATACTGCAGTGATTAAAGTTCCAAGAAGTCCAAACAAATAAAGTGGAGTAGACGACATGGATACAATTGAATTTTGAGCAAGCATTAATAGTTTTCTAAATGAATAGGTGGCTTTGCCAGCAATTCTTTCTGGTGATTCGAAGTAAATATATGACCTCTTAAATCCTAGCCAATCGATTAATCCTCTAGTAATTCGATTATTCTCTTTTAATTTAGTAAGTTCTGCAATAACTTGCTTATCTAATAATCTATAATCTGTGGATCCAGGAATGGTTTTGTCTCCTGAAAGACGGTTAAAAACCATGTAGTATAACTTAGCAAACAACTTTTTGCTTACGCCTTTTTCACTATTCTTCCTAATACCAACAACAACTCTAGAGCCACTATTCCATTCATCTATGAATTTAGAAATAAGTTTTGGAGGGTGTTGACCATCTGAATCCATACTTATTGCCATGTCACCTTCAGCCTGATCATAGCCCGCACTGAGGGCATATTCTTTTCCAAAGTTTCTAGAGAAGTTTACTACCTTAATATGGCTGTCCGTCTTGGCTATTTTATTTAAAACATGAAGAGAATTATCTGTTGAGCCGTCATTAACATATATAATTTCATGATTATATTGATTCTCATCCAAGGCCTCTTTAAGTAGATGATGAAATTTTTCTATTCCAGCTTCTTCATTATATAAAGGTACAACAATACTAATCTTCATAATAATTAAGTATATCAGAAAGAGATATTCTTAATTTTAGCTAAATTAATAATAATTCTGATATATTTTAAGTTAGTGAATTCCATTAAAGACAAAATAATTAGAACTTACGAATACGTTAAAAAACGTCCAACACTGGCGGTTTTTATTGGTTCTTTGATTTTTATCTTGGCAATAGTTATTTTATTCACCTACTCGAATGTTCTTGTTTATAATTACAATCCTAACAGGTCAGGTCAGATAACCGGACTGGGCAAAGGCCAACCAATACTCCCCGCACTTGTTCAATACGACAGTGGCCACTATAAGGATGTTGCTATTTATGGATATAACAAGGACATTAATGCAGCGTTTCTTCCATTATTCCCGCTCTCTATTAGATTAGTTCATAAGTTTATCCTAAATATTGATCTAGCAAGCCTTATTGCTGCTTGGAGTTTTCTTGTCTTAGCGGTAATAGCTTTCTATAAATTTATAGAAAGTGAAATAGAGAAACACAATCTTAAGTTCTCGCCATATATATTGTTGGGACTAATAGCCATATTTCCAACATCTTTCTACTTTGCGATTCCATACACGGAAAGTCTGTTTCTTCTTCTATCAAGCTTAGCTTTTTTAGCATACAGAAGGAATCTTTATTACGTCTCGGCAATTTTTGCTTTTTTGGCAAGTTTAACTAAATACCAAGGCCTAGTATTTGGCCTATATGTTTTAGTAGATGTTATCTATAAGAAACGAGACTTTATAAGAAGATCAATCCCAATGATTTTCGCGGGACTCGGCTTTCTTTCATATATGTATTATCTTTACGTCAAATATAAGAATCCTTTTGAATTCCTTAAGGTAGAGAAATATTGGGGCAGGGATTATGGAAATATTTTAATGAATCTGGTTCATTCTTTTAGGCCCGAATATATCTGGTATATACCAGTAATAGTTATAGCCCTTTACGGAGTATATAAATACCTTGAGAGGCCTTTCTTTTGGTATGGCTTAGTTTATTTATTACTTCCACTATCAAATGGACGTATAGACGCTCTGAATAGGTATGTACTAACAGACTTGCCTCTATTCTTGGGTCTAGCTGCAGTATATCTTGCTTGGAATAAGGTTTACAGATTTATGTATGTTTTCGGTTCCGGATATTTACTCTGCATGTCGATAATGCTGTTTGCTAACTCATACCTTGTAGCTTAGATACTATAAGGCTCTATCGTATACTTTTAAGGTTTCTTCTGCCATTTTTTTCCAGGAGTATTTCTTAGCCTGAGAATATCCCTTTTTGATTAGTTGTTCTCTTAACTTAGGACTAGCTATCACTTCACTAATTCTAGTAGCAATTTCAGATACATCTTTAGGGTTGAAGTAAGTGGCCGCATCGCCGTAGATTTCGGGAAGGCAAGTAGCATTAGAGCTAATAACTGGAGCTCCGTGAACCATAGCCTCAATACCTGGAAGTCCGAAACCTTCACTTAGGGAAGGGAATACATATGCCTCTGTATTTTGGTATAGCCATTTGAGTTCTTGCTCATTAACAAAACCAGTAAATACAATATTTTTAAATTTCTTTTTTTCAATCCAATTTTTAATATCTTGGTAATTTGCATCTATTTTTCCAGATAAAGATAAATATAAGTCAGGATTTATTTTTATTATTTCCTGATGTGCTTGGATTAATCTTTTTAGATTTTTATGTGGTGTTGGTCTTCCTACATACATTATGAATTTCTTGCCTACCAGATCTTTGGCTGCTAGTGGTTTTTCCTTAACCAAGTCTGCAGCCTCATACGTAACTATGATCTTAGAGTTATTAATTTTTGCGAATTTATGAATATCTTTTTTTACGAATTCACTAGGAGTTATTATGTATTTAGATTTTCTGGCCACAATGATATTCACGTACCTATATATAAGTTGTTTAAATTTAAAAACTAAATAATTTTTATCTGGATTATTAAATCTAAGAGTAGTTAGGTCGTGCATCGTTGTGACACTTTTACCTTTGTATCTAATAGGTTGCTGAACTATTCCAAAATGCACCAAGTCGGGCTCTATAGCTCGGATTATTTTATTTAGTTCTATTTGCTCCTGAAAACTAAAATCCTTAACATCCGTTACTACTTTGCTATATTCAGGGGCAATTTTATTAAAGAATTCTAATCTATTTGGCTTACATAAAATTATAAAGCGATGATCTGTCTTAATATTGCTTAGATGTTCAATTAATTTATCTATGTATCTACCGGTTGTTGTTCCAGATTCCCTAGCATCTAATAATATATTCATTTACTTATAATCCCTAAACTGAGAGTATTTCTTAAAACTCTTAACTTTTTTGCATTTGGAGGTAAGTCTTTTACAACTAAACTCCAAAGCTCAGACGATTTTATTTTCTTGGAGCTTTGTATTTTAAATCTTTCCACTATCTTTTTAGGAATTAATATTAATGATACGAAAACTCCTTTTATTGCATACTTAAAATCACCTCTAGATATAGAGCTAAAAATAAAAGACACATAAACAAAACTGAATCTAAGCATCGTCGGTAATAGGTATCTAGTAGGAACATTTTTTATTAGAAGCCACGGAAGATTTTTTGTTGTTTGATATGTTGTAAAACCTTTTATTTTTTTACTTGAAGCACCAATTTGGTGATAAGTTATAGCCTTGGGTTCATATGTTACCTTCCAACCGGCTATTCTAGCTCTGAAGCTTAGATCGACATCCTCATAGTAGGCAAAGAAATCTTCATCAAATAGTCCAATATCCTTTAACATTTCAGAATTATATATACTAGAGCCTCCAGATGCTCCAAAGATTTCTATCGAGTTATCATATTGGTTTTTGTCTTTTTCATTTCTTCCCCTAGGATAAGGCAGCCCCCAAGAAGTATAGAAATCCCCAGTAGAATCTAGACGTCCTTTAGTTGATAAAATCTTGGAAGTAACAATTCCTATATTAGAATTAGAGACTATTGTTTTCAATAATTCTTCCGACCAATTTACATCAACGTATGCATCATTATTTAAAAGCGCGACATATCTATAATCTTCTATTGTTTTCTTTAGTCCCGCATTGACCCCACCGGCAAAACCAAGATTTATTGAATTGGCAATGATATTAATATTTTTGAATTTGTTTTGTAGAAATTCGAGCGAACCATCAGTCGATCCGTTTTCTACGACAACAACGTCCACTTTCTTTTTTTGGATTAATAAAGAATCGATACATTTGGCAATCTTATCCTTGCCATTCCAGTTTGGTATGATTACGCAGAGCTCTGATCTTATCGACATTTTATTCCTTTTTATCTATAATTATCATATCAAATGTTAAATAAAATATTCTCTAAACAAAACAGAGCTTTAACTCGAGAGCTTGTTATAACAGACTTCAAGCTTAAGTATCAGGGTTCGGTCCTGGGATATGTCTGGTCTCTGCTTAAGCCCTTGTTACTATTCATTATTCTCTACATTGTATTTATAAAGTTTTTAAAAATTGGCAACGGCATACCTCATTACCCAATATACTTATTGCTTGGCATAATATTGTGGAATTTTTTTTCAGATCTTACTCTACAGGGCTTAACATCTGTGGTAGGTAGAGGTGACCTTATTAGAAAAGTAAAAATACCTAGGTGGATCATAGTTTTCAGTAGTAGTATTTCTGCTCTTATTACTTTTATGCTTAATTTTACTGTGGTGATTGCATTCATGATATTTAGTAATGTTTCAGTAAACTGGAATGTTTTATGGCTCCCCCTGTATCTACTTGAAATATATATATTTGCTTCAGGGATAAGCCTATTCCTAGCTGCGGCATATGTTAAGTTTAGAGACATAGGCTATATTTGGGAGGTTGTACTGCAGGCCGGATTTTATCTGACTCCGATTCTATATCCTCTAAGCAAAATATCTAATATTAGTTTTCAGAAATTGATAATAACAAATCCAGTAGCACAAGTAGTTCAAGGTATGAGATACTCTTTGATAACTAAGGAAACTATTACAAGTGAAAGAATTTTCAATTCAGGTCTATATTCATTAGCGCCTTTTGTAATAGTTGTTGTAGTGTTTGGTTTGGGTGCAATTTATTTTAAGAAACAAGCGCGATATTTTGCGGAGAACATATAAATGCAAGAAATTATTAGAGTTGATGGATTAACAAAGAGGTTTAAATTGCCTCACGAGAGAATAAATTCTTTAAAAAGTTCTCTAATAAACTTGTTTAGTAATGGACGCTTAAATTACGAGATCCAAACAGTACTGGATGATATTTCTTTTAAAGTTAATAAGGGTGATTTTTTTGGAATAGTGGGAAAGAACGGCTCCGGAAAAAGTACTCTATTAAAGCTTCTTGCGGGAATTTATTATCCAACAAATGGAAGTGTGCAAGTAGATGGTAAGGTAACTCCTTTTATTGAGCTAGGCGTTGGTTTTAATCCGGAACTTAGCGGCCGGGACAATGTATTTCTAAATGGAGCACTCCTCGGATTTACACGTAAACAAATGGAGGTTATGTACGACGACATAGTTGCGTTTTCTGAACTTGAAAGATTTATGGATCAAAAGTTAAAGAATTATTCTTCTGGGATGCAAGTAAGACTAGCTTTTAGCATTGCCATAAAGGCACAAGGAGACATATTAATTCTAGATGAAGTGCTTGCCGTTGGAGATGAGTCCTTTCAGAGAAAGTGCTTCAATTATTTCGATCAGGTGAAAAAGGAGAAGAAAACAGTGATACTGGTAACTCATGATATGAGCTCAATAAAGCGATTTTGCAATAACGGTATATTATTAGACAAGGGTAAAATTATAGCTTCTGGTAATCCGCAAGAGATATCGAGTGGTTATGAAAAATTAAACGAAGTATAGAAATATAGATGATCAAAAAAATTTACGATTGCCTATGATTAATATTATTATTTATAAATTATTGTAATTTTAGAATATAGAATGACCTAAATTCCTGAACGTCCTTCATATTGGCCGTTAGAGATGAAGTGCAAATAATATGCTTTTAAATTATTTCCAAAAGCTGCCCTCAAGTCTGTATATCTAGATTTATAAGTAAAAACGTTAAATTTGGCACTTGCTTGTCGACCCTCATTCATTCCGTAATTTACGAAGTGTTTTAAGGCGGCTATAT
>DAIOGF010000001.1:54835-205669 GCA_036745415.1 Candidatus Saccharimonadota bacterium | reverse complement strand
ATTATAATTTTCATAATCATTAAAATTATACACTGCCGAATAGTCTATGCCATTAAGAACGCTTATACCGCCTAAATAAGTGCCAATTGCTATTCTGTTTTCTGACTGACCATTTGTAATGAAATGAAGATAATATGCTTTTAAATTATTTCCAAAGACCCTTCTAAGATCATAGTATCTGGATTCATATGATTGCACATTGAAAGATGTTTTGGCTTGTCGACCCTCATTCATTCCGTAATTTACGAAGTGTTTTAAGGCGGCTATATCGTCGAGACCGAAAGCCGCTTTTAGGTCTGAATTATAATTTTCATAATCATTAAAATTATACACTGCCGAATAGTCTATGCCATTATATGAACTGACTGGCTGTAGAGACGCCGTGCCTGTAGCCGTTCTTCCTTCAGCCTGACCATTTGTAATGTAATGAATATAATAGGACGATAAATTATTCCCAAAAGCCCATCTCAAATCAGGATATCTGTTTCTATAAGTATTTACGTTGAAGTTTGCACTTGCTTGTCGACCCTCATTCATTCCGTAATTAATAAAATGATTGAAGGATGCTAGCTGATCGCCACCTGTAGCTTGTGCTACGTCGGGATTGTTGTTTAAGTAATAAACAGGGTCGAATACCGGAGAATAATCAAGGCCATTGTGAATAAATGCATATGTGCTGCCGAACCATGCATTAAAATATAGCCAGAAATTTCGATTACCATAACTACTGCATCCATCTCCAGTTCCATACCCAGCAGAAATAGCTGCAGCATCTGGTTGGTACGGCGTGTAATCATATAGTGAGGCAGTAGCTTGATTTTGAATATTCAAAGTTGTGTAAGTAGGATTAGGGCAACCCTGGGTCACAGGGCTGAAGTAGACATTATTGCCAGGACCCATAACATAGTTATATTTGTTGGGATTATTTGCATAGTCTCTAAATTGCCACGCTGCGGAGATTACTTGATTGTAGAAACCGGAATATTTATGGTCGCATGGTGCAGTGTCGGGGCACCCATAGCCCATAGCCTGTTGATATTCCCATGATTGTGGCCATGTGTCAGTTACGAGACCGCTTTCTTTTTGTAATATCACCAAGATAACCTCAGGATTAATATCATAGGTTTGTGCGGCATTCCATATTATCTGTGCTGCAGATATAGAATTCGAAGGAATTACGCCGCCAACGCTCTGTATTGTTCCAGAAATAGATTGTAGACCTTGGCGATAGTCACCGTTTACATAAACGGGTTTAAGTGCTGTATAAATATAAGCGTTATTGTGGGTAAAAGTTTCAGAGCCAGTTATTGAATTTCCGTTGCTGTCTAAATAAGAATAACTAATGCTATAGGTGGAAGTAGGATTTTCATAGTAGTTATTTAGGCACACCCATGGTGGACTGTATATTGTCCCACTGCCTCCAGTATAGCCCGAATGATTAGTGTCGCAATTAGGAATCTTACTATTCAGAAAGTCTTGAATTTGTTGAACTGACATCGAAGATTTATTATAGAAGACAGAATCATCAATAATTCTTGTAGGATCGAAACTGGCCGCATGGACAATATCAACTGTAAAAAACTGAGTAAATAATAAAAGAATTAATGTTATATAAGAAGTATTTTTCATATTTTTATTGAATATCTTCATTTTGTAATTTGAATATTATTTTGCGTAGCAATATTTGAAATTGTCTGCGACTGTGAATTCACAACATGAATACTAAGATTCCAATCACCACCCACGGGGAAGATATTCACTGGTACTTCTACGCCAGAACATTCGTAATAATTAGAGTTAGGAACTACATCGACTTTTAACTGAATATTTACTTGATCCTTTTTGCTGAAATCTATTAAGCAGCTCCCTTTGTTGATTCCTTCAATAACTGTACGCAGGCTAACATATAGGCTGCCATTTAGTTGTGTGGCTCGAGAGAGAGTAATGTTCCCCTTGATTGTTACAGGATTGCTATTTATATTAGTATCTCCCGTATTCAATGATTGCTTTTCTTTAGTTATGTTAACGCTCTTGTCGGTAGTAATAATCCCCTTTGAAAACGATGTGTGTTGTGCCGGAACACCATTTTTCATTTTTGCTGAAGTATTTATTAAGAATAGATATATTAAAATAGCTATGGAAGACAAAATCAAGATTGAGACTAGTATACGTTTCTTAAAGAATAAGAAATTTCTATATTTTAAATGCATATTTTATTTTAATTATAACAATTATGAATATACCATTATTGCCACAGCTTCTCAAGTTCGGACCGCACAATCTCATAAATACAAACCACATGATTATTGAGAGTAGGTTTTTAATTAATTATTTCTTTGGCATCTCTATTATAAAGAGTGTAAGAATTTGTTGGCTATGGTAAAATGATGAAAATATGCACCAAAAAATAATCAAAGTTAAATCTAGGGTGGCGCCCATCGTAAACAAGTCTCCAATAATAAAAAGTGCCTTGCTGCCTGCTTACACTTTCGGTAAAAAGATTTATAATAAAACTCTAGCTCGAAATAGATTCATCAAATCTCAACTAAGAAAGACGGATGATGACACTATCCCTGATTATTATCTTAATAAGAAGCTATCAAAGAGGCAGGCCGAACATCAGGCAAGGTTGCATAATCGCAAAATTTTATACTACGAACCTGAATCCAATAAGGAATATGCATACTCTGATGGTGACCCTAGAATAATAGCGGTATACCTACCACAATTTCACAAGGTCCCATTAAACGAGAAAACATGGGGTAAAGGTTTTACGGAGTGGACAAATGTAGCATCTTCTACCCCCTCAATAGTAGGCCACCAACAACCTATGCTGCCTGCCGATCTTGGATTTTATGACCTGGACAGGCCGGAGAAGATCAAAGAACAAATCGATCTAGCTAAAAAATATGGAATTCATGGATTTATGTTTTATTATTATTGGTTTAGTGGCAAGAAGATTCTAGATGTGCCACTGGAAACATTTTTAAATAATAAATCATGGGATTTTAATTTTATGATTTGTTGGGCAAACGAAAACTGGACAAAACGGTGGGATGGTATGGATAGTGAGGTTATTATAGGTCAAGAATACAACATGGACGATCCACTAAATTTTATTAAAGATGTTGCCCCAATATTAAATGATGAAAGATATATTAGAGTAGATGGAAATAAGCCAATATTGGCAGTATATCGTCCCTCAACGATATCTAACATAGAGGACTATGTCTCTGTCTGGAGGAATTATTTTAGAGATAATTATGGTAAAGAACTATATCTGATTGTAGGAAATAATCACACGGATTCGGATCCTCGAGAATATGGCTTTGACGCGATGTATGATTTTTCCCCGGGTTCAGTAATTTGGGGGGGTGCGGCCTCCGAAATAGCAAAAATCCCAGAAGTTGATTATTCATCTATGAAATTAGACCCAAACTTTTATGGTTCGATCGTAGATTATCGTAGTATTGCGCTTAATGACAAGATAGACGCAATCGATAGATACCCATTTCCAACGTATCAAGCAATAATCCCACACTGGGATAATCACGCCAGAAAAAAAGGCAAAGATACACATGCGCTCATTAATTCAACTCCCGAAATATATGCCTCATGGCTTGATAGGATTTTAGAAAAATATACAAAAAAACAAAAGTCGCCAATAGTGTTTATAAACGCTTGGAATGAGTGGGCTGAAGGTGCGACACTTGAGCCAACTATGCATTTAGGTCATGCGAATCTACTTAGGACTGCCGAGGTGCTTTCAAAATATAGTAACAATAAGAATAATGCCATCAATTTTCCCATGATGGCAACACCTAAATCTGAATCTAAAAAAATAGCTGTAGTGATACATTTATTCTATCCTGAAATGTGGGATATATTAACCGAAAGGTTTAAGTACATAAAGCAGGATTTTGATATTTTTGTAACAATTCCTGAGAAGCATAAAGAAATCAAGCTTAAATATCAGAATATTCCAATCCATACCTATGTGGTGCCAAATTGGGGTCGTGATATGCTCCCATTCATACACGTAATGAGTAAAATTCGTGCCTCTGGATATGAATACGTATTAAAGATACACAGCAAGAAATCTAATCAGATCTCCAGGATAAATGCTACATACTGGCTTCAGAATACGCTCGATTCATTACTATTCAGTGAGGATGCGGTGAGCGAAATACTGAATAAGTTAAAGGGTCATGTAAAAATCATTGGCCCCGAGGAATTTGCAACGAGCATGTCCTTAGATGGTGAACTAAGCTTGAAGAAGCGTATAAACAAGTATTATGACAAAAAAGTTGCCAATAAGATAATAAAAAATATTAAGAGCTATAAATTCAGTGCCGGATCTATGTTCTGGCTAAAGTCAGATGCATTTGACGATATATTGAAAAGGCGCATTGTAGCTGATGACTTCGAGATGGAATACGGACAGTTGTGGGACACTCTTGCACATTTTCTAGAGAGAGATATATGGATAAATATTCAAAATAAATACACCAATAAGTCTATAAACTTTATATCATCAGAAGGTGAAATAATAGAATTTAATTCATTATCAAAAATGTCCAGCGATTTAGATCTGCCCAAGAAGATAGCATCCAAAGATAAAACTAAGATTAATAAAATAGATGGTGCGCTAAAAGTTTCGATTGTAATAACTAATTACAACTACGGAAAGTATCTAGGAGCAGCTATAAAAAGTTCTTTGAAGCAAACTTACAAAAATACTGAAATAATAATCGTTGATGATGGATCTACGGATGTTCTTTCTGCGAAAGTTATATATAAGTATACAAAGAAGTATCCTCGAAAGATCCTCGCATATATGAATAAGCATAAAGGTGTTGTTTATGTGAGAAACTTTGCTCTTTCTAAGATAAGTGGCGAATTCGTTATATTTCTAGATGCAGATGATTGTTTGCCTAAAGAGTATGTTGCAAATATGCTAGAGGAGGCAGTTTATGGCAATCTTGATGTGGTTTATGCAGATATGCATAATTTTGGTTCAGATTACCAAATAAGTGTTATGCCGGAATTCAGTAAAGCTCAGATGTTTGATCACAATCTGGTTAACATGTCAGCTCTTATAAGAAGGAGCTCTATAGGTAATTTAAAATTTGACGAATATTTAAACACCAGAAAAGTTGAAGACTGGGACTTCTTTTTAGGTATGATGTTGTCTGGTTCTAGATTTGGGAAAAATCACTCAACTTTTCTAAAGTACAGGATACATAAAGGTCAAAGAAACAATAATCTTAATAGAGATGAAAAGTTCTGGGAAGAACATAATATGACTAAAAAATACATTAAAGACAAATACAGAAAATTATACCCTGAAGTTAGAATACCAGATTAATATTCAATCTTATTTAGAAACTCAGTATGGGCGCCTAAAGGATTAAATATATTTATTATAATTCTTATAAAATAAACCTTCGAAAATTTATATAGAGAAATTATATTAAACTCAACAAATATTGACCATAGCCAGATTTTTTTAATGGATCTGCTATTTGTTTTAATTTATTTTTATTTATGAAGCCTTGTCTATAAGCTTCTTCCTCGATGCATCCTATTTTTAAACCTTGACGCTCTTCAATTACCTGAACGAATTGTGAGGCCTGATTCATGCTTTGGAAGGTGCCCGTATCTAACCATGCCGTTCCTCGGTCTAGTATGCAAACTTCTAACTTCTTTCTCCTTAGGTATTCGTTTTGAATCTCGGTAATTTCAATCTCGCCACGGTTGCTAGGTTGGACGTTTTTTGCTATTTCAATTACCTCATTATCGAAAAAATATAAACCAGGAATTGCGTAGTCACTTTTAGGAATAACAGGTTTTTCTTCTATACTTATAACTTTGTTGGAGTTTTCAAATTCCACCACTCCATATCGTTCTGGATCTTTAACGCGATAGCCAAATATTAGACCTCCATTTACATCGTTGTATTTCTTAAGTTTATTTCCCATCTCTGAGCCATAGAATATATTATCACCCAGAATCATTGCTACTTTGTCATTCCCTATAAAGTCCGCACCAATTATAAATGCATCACATAGACCTCTAGGGGTCTCTTGTACTTTATAGCTGAACTTACATCCCAATCTTCCACCATCACCAAGTAATTTTTCAAATCTCGGTAGATCTATCGGAGTTGATATAATTAGTATTTCACGTATGCCCGCGCTCATTAAAGTGCTTAACGGATAATAAATCATAGGTTTGTCATATATAGGAACAAGCTGCTTACTAACAGCTAATGTTATTGGGTATAATCTTGTTCCTGATCCTCCTGCTAAAATAATGCCCTTCATGTTCTATGCTCCTTTCTGATATTTTAATTCTGTTTGGAATTTGTGCCGTTTCCACCATTTCTGATTTTTTATATACCAGTCTATAGTGTCTTCGAGTCCTTTATTAAAGTCTTTATATTTGGGCGTCCATCCTAGTTCATCAATTAGTTTACTTGCATCTATGGCGTAGCGCTTATCGTGTCCGGGTCTATCATTTACCATTTCGAAACTATCATCATTTTTGCCTAAGAGATTCAATATGAGTCTTACAACTTCAATATTGGATTTTTCTCCATCTGCTCCTATTAAATATGTTTCTCCTATTCTTCCTTTTTCGATTATGGCTAGAACAGCAGAAGAATGATCCTCTGCGTGAATCCAATCTCTAACGTTTTCACCTGTACCATAAATTTTTGGTTTTCTTCCCTCAAGTATTTCAGTAATTTGTCTCGGTATGAATTTCTCTACGTGCTGAAACGGCCCGTAATTATTGGAACAATTGGAGATAGTAGCTTTTATGCCAAAGCTTCTAATCCACGCCCTTACCAACATGTCTGAGCTCGCTTTTGTGCTTGAGTACGGACTAGAAGGATTATATGCTGTGGTTTCATTAAATTTAATTTTGCTATGAAAATCCAAATCGCCATAAACTTCATCTGTTGAAATGTGATGTAGTCTTTTTTCGTATTTCCTAACGGCTTCTAAAATTGTGTTTGTTCCAATTATATTGGTTTTAATAAAAGGTAGCGGGCTTGAAAGAGAATTATCATTATGCGATTCGGCGGCGAAATGAACAACTATATCATTTTTAGAAACTGCTTTGTTAACTACCTCCTGGTTGCATATGTCATTTTTTATCAAAGTAACCCTTTTTTTATCCAAGTCTTCTATATTGGATAGATTTCCCGCATAAGTAATTTTGTCAAATACAGTTATGTTCCATTCGGGACGCTCTTTGTATATGAATCTCACGAAATTAGACCCAATAAATCCCGCACCGCCAGTCACTAATACATTCATTCTTTTAATTATAACAAAATAGTTAAACTGTCTATAAAATTGTCTTTAATATAAATATGTATAAAAGTTGTATTATTATATTAATGATAATTTGTATTATAGCAGGAGGTTCCGGCACGAGACTTTGGCCACTTTCTACTCCAGAATATCCTAAGCACCTTCTAAAAATAAATGAAGACAGTGAATCTCTTCTGCAGTCTACATATGAAAGATGTAGATTAATAACGAATAAAATATATGTAATAACCGAATCGAGTCATTCAGAACTAGTATTCAATCAACTAAGTAAATTCAAGCGAAGCAATTTAATTATCGAGCCATTAAGAAGAGGTACGGCTAATTGTATATTGAATGCATTAATAAAAATTGGAAATATCGAGAACAAAGATGAGCCGATAGCATTTGTTCACGCCGATCATTATATAAGAGATATTGCAGAATTTACCCGTACTTTTATTGAGACAGAAAAAATAGCCATCAGAACGAATTCCTTACTGCTTGTTGGCGTAGAACCTAATTACGCGGCAACCGGATTTGGATATATAAAAAAGGGTGATCTTCTAAGCAATGTCGATGGTTTGTATAAAGTTGAACAATTTATAGAAAAACCAGATTATGAGTCGGCTATAAAATATTTGAGTACAGGTAAATTTTTATGGAATTGCGGATATTTTATCGGCTCAAAAGAAGTTTTTGTAGGAAAGATGAAAAAATACGCACCATCACTATATAGAGATTATTGTAAGCTGGAAAATTCAGAACCGGACAAATTTGATAAGGCTTACACTAAACTAAAAACTGGTGCTATTGACTATGAACTTATAGAGAAGATTCCTAATCTATTGGTATATCCGGCAACTTTTGATTGGATGGATATGGGAAGCTTCGAGGATATGTCAAAACAGGCAATAAATGATGAATATGGCAATTATTTTAAGGGTAGTATATATAAACATAATATTTCAAATTCTTATATTATTAATAAAATTAATAAGCCGTTAGTTGTGATGGGATTAGATAATGTTATAGTAGTAAATACAGATAAAGGTTTATTAATAACCAGGAAAGATTTATCTCAAAAAGTAGGAGATATATCCAAAGAAATTAATAAGGAGAATGAATGAAGAAAATAATAGTTTTTGATTTAGATGGAACTTTGACTGCTAGTAAATCCACTATTGAAGATAAGATGGCTGCAATACTTGGTGAATTGTTAAATAAGCTTAAAGTATGCGTAATTTCAGGTGGTGACTTTAATCAATATGAAAAGCAATTATTTGCAAATCTTAAACTTGACGATAAACAATTAGGCAACCTTCATCTTATGCCTACTTGCGGTAGTAAATATATTTTATATGTGAATGGGCAATGGAAAAAAATTTACTCTGAAGATATACCATCGGAGGATAAAAATCGAATCAAAAAAGCTATGCTAAATGCGCTAGATCATTTTAACTACAGGCCAGAAAAAGTATACGGAGAATTAGTTGAAGACAGGGGAAGTCAAATGGCATTATCTACGCTAGGGCAGGATATAGTTGATGTGCTAGGCAATGAAGGAGTTAAGCTAAAAGAAGAGTGGGACAAGGATAACTCTAAGAAGAATAAACTAAGAGACTATATTGCAAATGAAATAACAGATTATGAAGTTAGGGTTGGAGGGTTAACCACTATCGATGTAACTAAGCCGGGCATAGATAAGGCTTTTGGAATGACTAAATTAATGTCACACCTAAATTTAGAAAAGAAAGATATTCTTTTTATTGGCGACAGAATGGCCGAGGGCGGCAATGATTATCCCATTAAGGCAATGGGTATAGACTCATTAGAAATAAGTGATTGGCATCAGACAGCGGTTGCAATTAGCGCGATACTTCATATGAGTAAATAAGTATAAGAGATGAAGCCCAAAGTATCAATAATAGTACCGATATACAACGGTGAATTTTTTCTAAAAAGAGCAATAAAACAAATTAAGGATCAGATATTTGTAGATTTTGAATGTATATGTGTTGACGATGCCTCTACAGATAAAACTCGAGAAGTTTTTAATGAAGTTGCAAAAGATGATAAAAGGTTTAAATTGGTAAAATTGAATAAAAATGGTGGATCTTCCAAGGCTAGGAACGAAGGACTAAAGAGGGCAGTTGGAGAATATATATCATTTTTGGATGTTGATGACGATTATTCAAAAGTGCTTATTTTTGAGCTATATGAAAAAGCAAAGTTACTGAAATCAGACATAGTAGTATGTAATTTTTCCGAATTTAAAATCAATAAAGGGGTAATATTTGAAAATGTACTGAATAATTCAATTTTTCCAAAAAAACAAAATTTCAAATTTAGTGAAATCTCTAAAAATCCCAAATTTCACCTAGAGTCAATGTCGAACGTAGTCTGGAATAAGCTCTATAAAAGGGAATTTTTAGAAGTAAATAATTTGGAATTTTCTTTAGATCTAAAAAGAGCGGAGGACATTGAATTCAATCTTAGGGCGTTAGTCCTAGCGGGAACAATAAGCTATATACCTAAAAGTTTATATACCTATAACACCGGATTTATGAATAGCAATGTCTCTACTTTAGATAAATATCCATTTGATATTTTTAATGCTATGACTATGCTTAGAAAATTTTTTATAAAAAATAATATTGAGTCTGAATATCATGAATTATTAATAAAGATGTATTGTGATCACATTATTGGTTTCATGTCTTTTTATATGCCTGAAACCCAGCGAAAAATATGCTCAAATGGAAGGAGAATATTTAAAGATTTAGGAATTAATGAAATTCCAATTAAGAATCATGATATATTGTTGGCTATATATAATAATGATTTCGATAGGTATCTAATTGAAGAAAAAAACAAGAACTCGGGAAACGAGATAATTATTGATTATCTAAAAATGAAAAAAAGTCTAGATAATCCTTCAATAAATTTTATACTTAAACTTATCCTTAAATATCTAAATAATACATATTTAAAATTATTTAAGAAATAAATGATTTTACTCTACGGTTACGCTCTTAGCTAGATTTCTTGGTTTATCTACATCTTTTCCAAGAGCTACAGCAACATGATATGAGAATAATTGAAGCGCAACACACACCAATATTGGCTGTAATTGATCAATTGTGTCTGGAACAAAGAATACATCATTAACTAATTTGCCAATTTTTTTATCACCTTTAGTAGCAATTGCCAAGACTGGTCCTTTTCTAGCTTTAATTTCTTCTATGTTTGAAAGTACCTTATCTTCAAGTTTAGATTTTGTAGCAATTGCAAAAGTAGGGAAGTTTTCGTCTATCATAGCTAGCGGGCCATGTTTCATTTCGCCAGCAGCATAGCCCTCTGCGTGTATGTAAGATAATTCCTTGAGTTTGAGTGAGCCTTCTAATGCGCTAGGGTAGTTATATCCTCGTCCTATAAATAGAAAATCCTTATAGTCCTTATATTTTTCCGCAAGTCTTTTAATATCATCAGATTTTTCTAGCACTTTATCTACTAAATCGGGGAGTTCTGCTAATTCTTTAATAACTTTAGAATTCAATGCTTTCTTGGATTTGCTAAGTCTCAATGCAATTAATGCTAAAACTGTTGTCTGGGCAACGAATGCTTTAGTACTAGCTACAGCTTTCTCGGGTCCAGCGTGACAATATACACCAGCATCTGTCATTCTGGCTATGGTGCTGCCGATTGCGTTAACGACACCTAGTCTTAGAACACCATATTCTTCTACTTTCTTTAGTGCAGCAATAGTGTCGGCAGTTTCTCCTGACTGGGAAACGGCTATAACAACAGTACTTCTAGATATTGGTTCATTTCTATATTTAAATTCGCTTGCTAGCTGAACTTCCGTAGGAATATTAGCAATTTCTTCAATTAAATATTCACCAACTAAACCAGCGTAATATGATGTTCCGCAGGCAACTATTATTATTCTATCTATATGTTCAAGTTGCTTAATAACAGCGTCTAAGCCGCCCAATTTTACTGTGCCTTTGGTTGGATTTATTCGGCCCTTTAGTGCGGTTTCTAGAACTTTAGGAATCTCGAATATCTCCTTTAGCATATAGTTAGGGAAGTATCCAAGTGAGCTATCTTCACTGGAGTACTCTAAAAGCTCAAATTCTGGCACTGAATTAATATTCTTCTTAAGATTTTTAATCTTAAGACCTTTTGGGCTAATTATTGCCATGTCGTAATCTTCAAGGAACTTAACTTTTTTAGTTTGAGAAATTAAGGCATTAGGATCTGAGGCAATGAAGTATTCTTTATTCTTATTCCCAATAACCATAGGACTACCAAGTCTTGCGAGATAGATTGTATTTGGTGAATATGTGGATACCATCTCGATTGCATAAGCGCCCTGTAGATCCCTTAAGGCCATCTCAAATGCCTTCTTCATGTCGCTAGTCTTTTTATAGTAGTAGTCTATTAGATGAGGAACTACTTCTGTATCGGTTTCACTGACAAATTCATAACCATTCTTAATTAGCTGCTGTTTAATCTCGAGGTAATTCTCAATAATTCCGTTATGGACAACGAAAATGGTTTTATCTTTATTGTAGTGAGGGTGTGCGTTTAGTACTGTAGGTTTTCCGTGTGTAGCCCAACGTGTGTGGCCAATTACTAATGGGTATTTTTTCTTGTCTTTTAATACTTCTTTTTCTAATCTTGAAACCCTTCCGACTTGCTTGTCGATCATCGCATTTTTCTTATCATCCATTGCGACAAGACCAGAAGAGTCATATCCTCTATATTCAAGTTCTTTTAGGCCTTCTAATACATTCCGTATACCGTCACCACCACCAATGTATCCGACAATTCCGCACATTATTTCTTAACCCTCTCATTTATGAAATTAAGCATATCTTTTTTAAAATTCTTTACATCAAATTCTGTAGCAGCATCGGCAATTTTAGCATAGTTAAATTTATTTTGAAGTAATTTATTTAGTGCGGCTACCAGGGATTTTTCATCCTGTTTGTCAAAAAACACCCCGTTCATACCTTCTTTGATATAATCTAATGCGCCACCTGCTTTATATGCAGCTACTGGAGTTCCTGACGCTAGTGCTTCTACTGCTACAATTCCAAAATCATCCTGGTTTGGAAATATAAAACCTAAGGCTGACTTAAATTGATCTTTAACAACCTCATCATTAGCCTGTGTTAGAAATACAGTATTCTTATCAGCTAACTTTTCTAGCTTTTTATGTTCTGGTCCATTTCCAATCACTACTAATGGAATTTTTAATTCATTACAAGCCTTTATGGCGAGATCGAATCGTTTATATGGAGTTTGTCTTCCGGCGATAACGAATCCATGTCTAGGATTATCAAAGCTGCCTTTAAACCTAGAAACATCTACTGGTGGATATATTACCGTAGACTCTCTTTTGTAAAACTTTGAAATATTATCTTTAGAATAATTAGAATTTGTAACTATATAATCGGGATGTTTTGCGGCCATTTTATCCCACCTCTTAAGCGGTTCCTCTAGAAATTTAAAGCCTAGTCTTGCTAGCCAGTTTAGTCCAAGAGGGAATCCAGGATTATCTAAGTACTCTTTTTGCCTAATCCAATAATAATGTGTAGGTGAGTGAATA
Organism: Candidatus Saccharimonadota bacterium; assembly: GCA_036745415.1. Lineage (GTDB taxonomy): Bacteria > Patescibacteriota > Saccharimonadia > Saccharimonadales > UBA4665 > CAILQE01. The sequence continues at coordinate 192,730 of DAIOGF010000001.1, read as the reverse complement.
TATGACACATGCACTGTATTGGGGCCGGTTTTGATTCCTTTAGCTTCTGCTCCACTACTGGAAATTACTAAGTCGTAATCGCTTAAATTTAACCTAGAGAAAGCAAATGCTCGAAGTGCTGGAAGGAACTTTTTTAGACTCTTAGGTAGTTTTTGCAGCCATAATGTTCGCACGTCTGCATCTTTAAACCAATCAATTTTAGCAGGATCATACTGTGATGTATAAATTGGTGCGTCTGGATACATTTCATGAAGGGCTAGAACAACCCTTTCTGCTCCTCCGATGCCGGTAAGCCAATCACATACTATTGCTACTTTCATTTAGCTCCTTTGTGGAATAGAACCACTGATATAGTTCGAACAAGTATAACTAAGTCACTAAAGAAAGACCAGTTTTGGACATAATATAGATCTAGTCTTCTTCTCTCTTCAAAACTTATATCTCTTCGACCAGATATTTGAGCTAGTCCCGTTAGGCCACTTTTTACCGCTAATATTAGGTTTTTCTTTGAGTATTGTTCCATCTCAAATGAATCTAGTGCTCTGGGTCCTACCATACTAATATCTCCTTTTAACACATTAATAAACTGAGGTATTTCATCTAGTGAAGTTCTTCTGAGAATTCTTCCTATCTTAGTAAATCTAGGGTCTGCGTCTAATTGATCACCATTATCTCTATATTCTTTAATGAGTTCTGGTCTTCCCAATTTAGTGAATGCATCTTCTGGGCTAAGACCGTTATATGCTTGTTTTATTGTTCTAAATTTTAGAATGTTCACTGTCTTGCCATACCTAGAAAGCCTTTTAGCTTTATAGAAAATCTTACCTTTAGGGTCACTTAGTTTTACAAGTAGTCCAATTACTATCATGAGGGGCATACTTAGAATAGTTAGCAACAGTCCTAACTTAATGTCAGTAATTCTCTTAACGACACGTCCCCATCCGATAAGTGCAGTTTGTTCAACAGCTATAACGGGAATTGAGTAGAGCAAGTCTACTTTTATATTTCCAGTGTAGAGTTCGTTATTGCTTGGCATAAACCTATATGCAATATGATTTTCCTGAGCATAGTTTAATATGTCTTCGTTTTCTGTGGTGTCGGTAAATAATTCAGTTTGAATAATTGTATGAATTTTGGATGATTCAATTTTATTTGTAGCGTCTTTAAAGCTCTTAAAGAATTTCAGCTTAGAGTCTTCTTCGCTTTTCTCGCCAACAATTCCAATAATTTTATATCCAGTCTTAGATGTAGGACTTAGAGCATTGATGAAAGACTTAGTTAAATCATTATTTCCTATGACTAGTACTGTGTTGATTCCAATATTGTATGAATATAAGAACTTTCTAATAGATCTGGCAAGTGTTCTGAAGAACATTACTGAAATAAATGAGAAAAGAAATCCATATATTACAACCAATCTCGCTGGGAATATTGGCTTATTGATCATATATCCGTAACTAATGGCGAATAGGATGCCTATGAATATTCCTAAAAGGGATCTAGAAATTTCCGAGAATCTATTATTATAAAAACGTTCATTATAAAGACCAAGAAGTGCAAATATTAAGATCCAAAAGGGAATTAAGATAGCTAAAAAGCCAAGGAATTGATGCGATGATACGTGAGCGCTTAGTGCTCTATGAGAAATCGATACCCTAAGTACGTAAGCGAAAGAAAGTCCGGCGACAAGAAATAATGCATCTCCTGCAAGTAGGCAAACTTTGTAAATTATTGAGCTGTTATTTCGCATAATAGATTAGTGTGGCGCCCTCTTAATATTATATATTAAGTCGTTAAATAATAGGGGGTTAATATTATTATTTCAAGTTATAATTAATAATTAGATGATTCAAAAACTAGCGAAAACCAATATATATTTAGCTACAAGCATCCTTTTATTAGTTCCTTTTCACGCAATTTTAAGCATTGTTGCATATACTATTTTTGGCCACTACACACTTACTCGTTTGTTTGAAGAATACATACTGCTCTGCATGGTTTTATCTGGAGTTTATATTTTTATTAAAGACTTTAAGAATCAGAAAAAACTATTAGACAATAAATTAGTTTTATTAATTTTAGGATATTTAACCCTTTTAATACTTTTTGCAATATTAGGATATCTCAATAAATCAGTAAATCTAAAGGCTACATTTTATGGTCTATTGTTGGATTCCAGATACCTAATTTATTTCTTGTTAATTTACCAGTCTATTAAGTCGTTAGATATAAATGATTTTAAGAAAAAAATAAATATTTTTAAACTTATCTTAATTCCAGCTGCCTTAGTTATTGGGTTTGGATTACTTCAAGTATTCTTATTGCCCTATGATTTTCTAGCCCACTTAGGATATTCAAAAGATACAATACATGCATATTACGTAGTAAATAATAACTATAAATATATTAGGATACTCTCTACACTTAGAGGCCCCAACCCATTGGGGGCCTATATGATATTTCCTGCAATATTTATACTTAGCTACATAGTAAAAAATAAGAGAGATTATAAAAATTATTTATTCTTAATAGCAACTCTAGTAGTTCTTTATTATAGTTATTCTAGAAGTTCAATTATTGGTATAGCTATTGCAATGGCTATTTATCTATATCTCAAGTTCGATAACCAAAGATTTAAAAGAATATTTAGAATTAGCGCTATATCATTAGCTGTAATGGTTTCAGTAGTATTTATATTGTTTAGAAATAATTATTATTTCCAAAACATTGTATTTCACACTCAGAAGAATTCCATATATAAATCCACCTCGAATAACGGTCATAAGCAGGCAATAATTTCGGGATTAAGCAATATTGCTCATCATCCATTCGGAAACGGGATTGGGTCGGCCGGACAGGCTTCTGTATATAACTCTAAGCCGGCAGTTATTAGTGAAGATTACTTCCTTCAAATCGGTGAAGAGACTGGAGTTTTTGGAATAGTGTTATTCTTGGCAATTATCTATTTCATTTTAAGAAAATTATTTACCCAGAAGGATAATTACTCCAAGATTGCCTTTAGTATATTTTCAGGAATGCTAATAATTAGTCTATTCTGGTTTACTCTTAGCGATGAAACTTTATGTTTTAGTGTGTTCGCCGTGCTCGCATTTGCGCTTGCTAAAGATAAAACCTCAATATTAAGGGCATGACATGGAAGAAGCTGAGCCAAAAACAAAACTAAGACCAACCAAGAAACAATTTGAAATATTAGAATATATACAAGCATTCATAGAAAAGAATGGTTATAGCCCAAGTTATAGAGAAATTATGTCTGGACTTAATTACACTTCAGTATCAACGGTAGCTGCTCATATCAACTCACTACTCAAGCGTGGCCATTTAGTTAAAAGAGACCACTCAGCTAGATCAATCGAAGTTGTTAATAAGATTGATGCCGACAAGATAAAGACTAATCAGGTAATGCCTTCAGAGGAAAAGTGGTTAGTAGAAAAAATTGAGCATAAATTTAAAGAAGTTGAAGAATCAGCTCAGATAACCAAGAAGCATCTAGAGGAGTTGTACATACTATCTGCATCACTTAAACTTCTAGGAATTGAAGGCGCCACCATATCGATGAATCGTAGGCTTGCAGATCTTAAACTAAGGATAAGCGAATAATATTTTGCATGTTTAATTAATTGGATTTAGAATATATTTATTAACAATTAAATAACTGGAAGTGGGTGAGATTCCTGCACTGTGCCGCAACGGTATTGTAAATACTTGAATATAAGATTTACTAAGTCCGATACAGTTACTAATAAATATCTTTCGAGCAAGAGATATATCATGTAAACGACCTACTCGAAAAATATTTATAAAGGATATTTTCGTGAGGGAAAAACAAAACACATTAGAAAGAGATCTAAGAACCGAGCAATTCTTTGATGTTTCAGAAGATTATTATTTAAAACAAGTTATTGAGGATTCGATCTCAGCCGCAACTTCAATCTCATCTCTAAATAAAATATTCCTAGAACGAGAAGGTAGACCAGAAGAGTATCTGCCAATAGATGTGATGTCTTCTACAAATGATAAATATATCGCGCTAAATACTTACGGACCGAATAGTCTAGAATATGCACTTGCTAGCGATATGCAAAGAGAAGATGCTAGCAGGCTAGTCGATGAAGTCTTCAATGCCAAAACCTTTAGATTGAGAGAGCCTTTGTTTCAGGATTATGATTATCTAAAAAAGGAATATTTCTCTATGGGTAAATCTCATAAGGAAATGGTTTCTAGGGGGCTAAGTCCATACTGTAATCCTGAAGAACTTAGAATTAGGCAAATTGAATTTATGGAAGAGGAGCTTTGCTCTAGTTTACAAGAATCACTCCAGGGTTCTGACGTGCAACTATTAAACATAAAGGAGTGCCCAGATTGGGCTATTGAGGCCTATGAGAATGGTGAAAGAAATACTGGTGGTTATGTCCCGTCTGAAAATAAATTTGTAATTCAATCATTTAAATTTGTTGAAGGTGGAAGGATTTATCAGCAGGCCAGTATTCCTGGCAATAATATTAGCCATCAAGACATATTAGATGTATTAAGCGATCTTAGTAATAAGGAAATTTTAGGTAGCAGGCTAGACGTGCGTACAAAGTATTTTGTCTCAGAAATAAATCTAGTTGAGTTAATCGAATTGCTCGATAGAAAAGCTTCTGAAAGACTTGGTAAAAATATATATTTAGGCGATGAGTCTCATGAAGAAGTTAATACTTATGAAAGAGTTTCAGAAATATCTAATATAAATAAAGTTAATCAAGAAAAAATTACGACTAAAATTGTTGGTATATTAGATGAAATGCATGAGCATAAAATTAACCCACTAATAGCAGCAGATGTTTTAGATAGGTTTGTATCTGACGAAATTATTGAAAACTATTTTGATGATAAGAAAATAATTAAGGGAACATATGGCGTCTCATTTATCAATATGACTAAGAAAGACTTTATAAATTCTGATAAAGTTAACATAGAATATTGTGGCGCTGGGTCCTGTGGTATTTCGCGCACAGACCAATCTACGCCTCAGGCAGCTAAGGCTCGAAGCGCTGGATTAAAAGGTGAGATAGGGTACTTCAATCAGGGTATATGCGCTGTTTGTAATAATGCGGGATTCTATGTTGGAATAAATGGCAAGTACTGCGACAAATGCAAGTCTAGTGATTTAAGAGATTAATAAAGATATTCAAAAGCTTTAATCTATAAAGTATATATAAAAGAATATTTAGTAATTTAACTCTCAAAAGCTCATTTCTTGGTGGATGTGTCACTAAATTGAGATTTAAAATATTTTTAGATTCTAGCCATTGATAAGTTTTATCAACGCTAATTGATAAATTCTTACAGCCGGTTCTACTAGCGTTGTATAAGTAGAAATTCGCAGTTCTTAAAATGAAATATTTTCTAAGTCTTACTGGCAATTTAATCTTATTAATTTCATTAAGTAGAGAAATAAGACTCGTTAAATTATTGTTATCAATATTTTTTTGCTTAGTATTAGAAACAGACTTTTCGTTATAGGACCAATTGTACGAAATGTCATTTACTACTTTAATATTATTGGAGTTTTTTATTATTTTTAGAATTGGGATTAAATCTTCGCCAATATTGTTTTCAAAAAATCTAATATTATTTTTGATTATAAAGTTTCTATTGAATATCTTTGCCCATGGCGCAGTGATTAAGAGCATTCCATACTGGCTTTGTTTTGGGTACTGATTTCTAATATTTTTTCCATTTAGAATTCTTCTATAGCCACCAAACACTGCATCATATACACCTTCCTCAATGTATCCAACGTAATCGGCTATAAAATTATCATCGAGAAAATCATCTTGATCTAGAAAAATTAAATAATCCCCTCTAGATATTTCTATTCCTTTATTTCTAGTTTTTGCTACGCCAATATTTTTAGTGTTAGTAATCAATTTAATATCTTTGTATTTATTAGATAATTTATTCAGTACTTCTAAAGAATTATCTTTAGATTTATCATCTATGGCTATAATTTCAACGTTATATTTATCTTTAGAATAAACGATACTTTTAATGCATCGCTCTACATATTTTGAACCGTTGTATACAGGAACAATTATGCTAACTTTTATCATTAAATATATTATATGTTCTAGGTCAGTTTTTGTTGCTATGTTAATTCTGATACTATTAAAAAATAATGACCTTAGGAATAATTATTGTATGTTATGACGATAAAGTGGATTCAACTGAACTTATAGAACAACTTATTCTTCAGAAAAATAAAAAAGACAAAATCTTAATTATTGATAACAATCCCAAAAAGTTAAATTCCAGAAAATTAGAAAAAATTAAAGGTATTCATAAGATAATTAATCAGAAGAATATTGGATTCGGTGCTGCATGCAATTTAGGAGCAGATCAACTTAAAGATTACGTAGATTATTTCCTTTTTCTAAATCCAGACACAACTATAGGGTCTAGCACCCTAGACGAGTTTAGACAGATTGATTCAAAACATGAAGCTTATATGGGCTTACTGTTAACCAAAAACAATGTAATTAACAATAATGGAACACAAGTTCATATATCTGGGATGTCTTGGTGTGGCGACTTAGGAAAAAAATATACTAAAAGTAATAAAAAAATTATCGATATTAATTATGCGTCTGGTGCCTGTCTAATGGTTAATAAAGAAACGTTCATAAATGTTGGAGGGTTTGACGATAATTATTTCTTGTACTACGAAGACACGGATCTATGCTCAAAGATAATTAAGAATGGAGGTAAAATCGCCCTCCTAAGAAACGCAATTGTTTATCATGACTATACAGAGACCGTTTCAGATGTAAAATATTTTAATCTTCAGAAGAATAGAATAATTTATATGATTGAGAATTGGTCCATATTAATTTTGATTATACTATCCCCTGTAATATTAATTAGTGAATTGGCGCTCATATTTCACTCATTACTCATCGGTAGACTTAGGCTCAAGCTAGAATCCTACGTTCATTTATTGAGAAACTTCGATAATATTTTAAGTTCAAGGAAATTTCATAATAGATTAACAAAGATTAACGATTTAGAATATTTTAAAACTTTAAGCCACCAAATTGATTCTAAGCTCATAAATAAGAACGTGTTTATAGATTTAGCTAATCATTTATTTAAAATATACTATAAACTTGCAGTTAATATTCTTAATCTAATAAATTAAACTTTTAGGCAAATTAAATATATAATTTATATAGATGAGTAAGAGGGTATTAGATAGAGTTGCAATTATTATGCCGGCATTTAATGAATCGGAAGTCATATCCGAAACCCTTAGGAATATAAAAAAAGAATTGAAGAAGTTAGATGAAATTAAAACAGATTTAATAGTTGTTAATGATGGCTCTTCTGACGAAACCTATGAATTAGCTAAGAAGTATTCAACTGTACTAAATCATTTAGTTAATATGGGATCGGGTGCTGCAACAAGAACTGGTCTTGAATATGCAAAGCGTAATAAATATAAATACGCGGTAACTATAGATGCTGATGGTCAACATGCACCTAAGGACCTTGTTAAGATTATTAATAAATTATTGAATTCGAAGTTTGATCTAGTTGTTGGTAGTAGGATGTTAAAGCCAGGAAAAATGCCAATTAATAGAAAGTTTGGAAATAATTTACTTAGCATAATGACTACAATTTTTATGGGCGTAAAAGTATCAGACTCTCAATCGGGTCTAAAAGGTTTTTCTAGGAAAGCTATAGAAAAAATAGATATAAAAACCAATGGATTCGAGTTTTGTTCAGAAATACTTTGGAAGGCAGGTAGAGCCAATCTTAAAATTGTAGAAATCCCAATTAATGCTATTTATACAACATATTCGCTAGGTAAGGGCCAGACCAGCATTAATGCATTACGAATCATTAAGAGTATAATTACTCAGAAATTAAGAGACGTTTAATATGCTTTTTAATAAATATAATGTACTAATTTATCTTACTGCTCCAGTATTAATACTTTCCCTTTTTAGAATAATGGATAATTATAAAAGAAGAAAAATAGGTTCTAAGAGTACGATAATACTTTTGGCTTCCTGGATTGTATTAACTACCGGTCTTATATTTAATAAATATATTTTTGATGTTATTAGATCCTCTAAATTGAGTGATAGTACTCCGCTAAGTCTATATGATGTTATTCAGATTAGCTTAATTGTATTTCTAATATATATTACTTTTAGACATACATTTAAAATAGAAGAACTTAAGGGCAAAGTTACTAAGTTGAATCAAGAAATAGCTTTAAAAGACAAACAAAAGCGCTAGTAATTACGACAAGTATCGTAATTTGTTACAATAATTTGTTGATTGGATTTCAATGGCATATCAAATAATTTAGCCTCATCTCTGCCAGTTAATAATGTTATAGACTTTCCTTGGTCTAATCCTTGCGTAATCAACTTAATGTATTTATTGTTCTTGTCGTAATTTTGGCCATATATTTTGGTCGAATCATCTTCTAGTATATGCATAGCCCAGTTTCCATTCATGCTGACAGCCATTGCTATCCTGTTGCTCATTAGCGTGTCATTTGATCCGCAGTTCTCTAAGAATGCAATATTTTCCTGTTCTCCATCTTGAACCCAAGCAGATATATCAAAGGATGTTTTATTACTTATATTAATGCCATTTATATTTATGTATTTCATAGTTGACTGAGGAATATTTACATACCTAAAATTATAAAAAGTAGTATCAAAATAATTATTTTCTTGGTAATTAATACTATATAAAAATGTATAGATAGATAGAGTGGCTAGAATTATATAGATTATTCTATATCGAAAAGTTTTGTCTTTGCTTAATAGTTCAAATATCTCGCTAATGAATATGCTGACTATAACTACGGAGATTGTTACAGGAACGTAAAGTTCTTTTTCGGAATAGTAGCTAATTGTATGTACTGTAATTTCTTGGTAGGTAAATAAAATAATTGTCCAGACCAATGACCCACTAAGCATGTAAATTAAAGGTAGATTTTCGGATTTTCTGTTCTTATATAAATACCAAATAGATATTACTATTAATATGAGTGAAAAAGTATAACCAATCGATATAATTCCCCCTCCAAAATTTGTCGAGCTAATTTTATTGCCCGTTAATATATATATGAAAACTAAAACGCTCAGAGATAGCTGCGTTATTAAACCCACCGAACCCACTCTATGTTCATTAATCAGGGTTCTAATTTTTGCTTTATATACAAAAAGTAGTATGGCTACTATTACTGCCGGATAATAGAACGTGTACGTATATGATGTAGCCAGCAGTACTGTACCTAGAATAAATAATCTTAGATTGCCTAGTCCATTCTTAATAAGATCAAACAATAAGTAAGTTATCAGAAGTATTAACGCTATGTCCGTATATGCGTTATAGAAACCTGTAAGCAGCATCGATTGAAGATAGCTGGAATAGAAATAAACAAACAAGGTAGAGCTCAAGAGAAGGATAGATAGTTTACTGGATTTAATAAATAGCATTACTACATAGCAAATAAGTGAACTTGTAATTGCTAGATTAAATAAATTAAACCAAAGAAATATATTAATTTTATTGTAGGTGGAATGATAGACATCGGAACTACGATTCATTATTAGATATGCTTGTGCTGTTAGATAATGCGCCCCTTGTGGGTATGGAGAATCACCTTGGAAGTTATATTTAATTTGATGTGCGTCATTGGCTGTAAGTATGTATTTGCCTAAGTAGGAAATTTCATTAGTTAAACTTAGATGAGAAACTGAATCGTTTCCTCTTCCGGCTTGTTCGATTCTTTTTGTTAAAGTATTTTGAGAAGTTAAAAATCCACCCATGGAAACCAAAACATAAACAAATACAGCTAAACTAATAAGTTCTTTTTTCGGAAATAAATCTTTTAATTTGGTTTTAAGCGAGATGCGGTCGATCTTAAGTATGAACAATGCGTTTAAGCAAAGTAATAGAGTTAAATCTATTAATAAAGTAAATCTTATATGTAAGAAATAGAGAAGAAAACCAGACACTATTAATGTGCTGGAATAGATCAGGTAGGTAGTGATGAGTCTCATTATTAGGCCTAATTTTATGTAAGGACTAAATAATGAAGCCAGAAATAGAAGCAGGGCGGTGGATATGATTGGATTTAAGATTATACCAATGACATAAAATAAGAAGGCAATAATTAAGAAGATGTTTTTTTTATTTTTAAACCAATTTTTCATTGTTAACTAATTTTTAGTTTGGGATGTAGAGCCGCTACTTTGAACAGATTTAGTATTTAACGCTGCGTCTATAACTTTTGTGAAATCCTGAAGAGTGTTATTAACTTGTATCTGCTTTCCATTAAGGAAGAATGATGGGGTTGCATTAACATTTAAATTATTTCCCGCACTCTCATCAGCTAAGATTAAATTGTTAACTTGTTCAGAACTGTATAATTGTTGAAATTTGGTAGTGTCTAATCCTAGTGACTTAGCGTATTGAACAAATACTTGAATTGGGTCACTTACACCAATCCATGTGGGTGTTTTTTCGCTACTATTATAGTAAACAAGATTTTGTTCATATAGTAGATTGTGCATTTCCCAGAACTTGCCCATGAGCCCAGCTGCTTCAGCTGCTCTAGCGGCTGCATATGCATTTTGGTGAATTGATGTTAGTGGGAAGTTTCTAAATTGGAAAGCTATTTTATCTCCATACTGAGCAATAACTTGTTGAATAGTGTTATGGTATTCGCCACAGTAAGGACATTGATAATCTCCGTACTCTACTAAAGTTACAGTACTAGAAGTTTTACCTTCTACGTGACTGGTTGGTTTGGATGAGCTTGATGCGCTATTTTTTCCAAAAGAAACTATTCCAATAAATACACCTACTATTACGACTACTATTAACCAAAATTGTTTAGACATTAGATACCCTTTATTTACTTAATCTAATTATACATTACTTTAGATTGGTAAAATATATGCAGATTAAAGTACAATATTCATATTAAATAAGCTTAAAAATTATGACATTTATACTTGGATTAATATTTTTAATTTTTACCATAGGAGGACTTGATGTTCTCAAGTCTTACAGACATTTCTCTAGAAAAGAGCTCAAAGCTAGATCTCTCAAAGGCGATCCTTTAGCTACTAAGCTATTCCAGGTTGCAACCTACCAGAATTCTTTAGAAATGCTAATGTACTTCTTTATAGCGGTATCTTTCACGGTTACTTTCTTTATATTTAATTCGCAAATGCCTTCATGGCTTTCTTTCATTTTCCTATTCTTGCTGATATTGGTTTCTTTTGTTTGGATGCCAAATCTAAAAGCTTCATATTTTGGAATTAAAACAGCTAAAGTTCTTTCTGGTCCAATCTCTTTCGTATTAGATTATGTTCATCCTTTTCTTAATAATCTAACACTTTTCCTAAAAGCCAACTTTAGAAAAAATGATCATATCTACGATCTTAAGGATTTGAAAAATAGGCTAGTAGATATCTCCAAGGATCAGAGAACATCAATAAATGTCGAACAAGTTAAATTATTAGAGAATATGGTTGATGGTTTGAGTCTAGAGGTTAAAGAAATTGCCACACCATGGCACAAACTAAAACACTTATACGTAGATGATACAGTTGGGCCAATAGTATTAAATGAATTACATAAACAAGGACAAAAAATTGTTCCTGTTTTGAATGACAAAAAAGATAAAGAGTTATTAGGGCTTATTAATATTGAGAGATTTGATGTGAATAAAGACTCTAGTGTTAAGTCTAAATTAGAGCGCCCAATTTTCTACATAAATGAAAATGCTACCTTAATAGATGCTTTCTTAACGTTCTCTGAAACAAACTATGCGGCCTTCGTGGTTATAGACGATAATCAGAAAAATGTTGGAGTATTAACCCTCGGTAATTTAATGGAAAGGATTACTAAGGGATTGGCTTTTGAGGAAAATGCTGAAGAAATTAAAGAAAATGAAGCCATATCTTAAATAAGGTGTTAAAATAGAACTAAATTATGCGAGTAATATCTGATCAAATTATTAATCAGGTGGGCAAGAAAATCGAATTGGCTGGTTGGGTTCAAACCCGAAGAGACCATGGCGGTTTAATTTTTATTGACCTTCGAGACCATAAAGGATTAGTGCAGCTTGTTATTCATCCTGACAACAAGGAAGTTTTTGCTGTAGCTGAATCTCTTAGAGATGAGTACGTAATTAAAGCTCACGGAATCGTAAAAGAACGAAGTAAAGATTTAGTTAACGATAAAATTATCAGCGGTAGGGTTGAAGTTGCAGTTGAAGAACTAGAGATTCTAAATAAGAGTGAGCCATTACCAATCCAGATTTTTTCTGATGCACAATCTAGCGAAGAGCTAAGACTTAAATATAGATATCTAGATTTAAGACGGCCTAAAATACAGGATCTCTTAAGAAAAAGAGCTAGCATGTATAGATTTATTAGAGATTACATGGAGAATAATGAATTTACTGAAGTTACTACTCCAATTATTGCAAACTCTTCACCTGAAGGAGCTAGAGACTTCCTGATTCCCGCTAGACTTCATCCTGGTAAATTCTATGCATTGCCTCAAGCGCCTCAACAGTTTAAGCAGTTATTGATGGTAGGAGGACTTGATAGATATTATCAGATAGCGGCCTGTTTTAGAGATGAAGACTCTAGGGCGGATAGACTATACGGAGAGTTTTATCAGTTAGATCTTGAGATGTCTTTTGTGTACGACGGTGAAACTGTTAGAAACACAATGGAGCCTCTTATTAAGAATTTAGTTACAGATTTTGGTAAAAAGAAATTAAAGACAAGTGAAGTACCAAGAATTAGCTACGTTGATGCAATGAATAAGTATGGTTCAGATAAGCCCGACCTTAGATTTGATATGGAATTATTAGATGTATCAGAGGTATTTGGTGAATCTGAATTTGGAGTATTCACTTCAGCCATAAAAGAAGGCGGAGTTGTTAAAGTTATTAATGTAAAAGGTGGCGCAAAGTTCTCAAGATCTGAAATAGATAAATATACAGAAATTGCTAAAGAAGAGGGCGCTAAGGGACTTGCTTATATTCTAAACGATAAGGAAATAAAGTCTCCAATTCTTAAATTCATCAGTGATACAGAGCTAAATGCATTGATTGAAGCTACCGACTTTAAAGATGGTGATGCATTATTCTTTGCTGCAGACAAATTATCTAAAGCTAATGCAATTCTTGGAAAGCTTAGAAGTGTTTTTGGTACAGATTTAGGATTAAAAGATCCCAACGAAGTGGCACTAGCTTGGATAGTTGATTTTCCATTTTATGAATGGGACGACAAAGGTAATAAGTTAGATTTTGGACATAATCCATTTTCAATGCCAAAAGGTGGAGCTAAGGCTCTTGAAGAAAGCGACCCATTAAATATAGTTGCCGATCAGTATGACATGGTGATGAACGGATATGAAATTTGTTCTGGTGGAGTTAGAAATTATAACCCTGAAATTATGTACCAAGTTTTTGCAAAACTAGGTTTCACTAAAGATTACGTAAATGAGAAGTTCGGTGCCATGATAAACGCATTTAAATTTGGAGCTCCTCCTCACGCGGGTTGTGCATTTGGAATCGATAGAATATTTATGGTTCTAGTTGATGAGGACAATATTAGAGAAGTGGTAGCATTCCCTAAGAATGGCTCAGGAATGGACTTAATGACAGGATCTCCTTCAGTAGTTGAAGATAGTCAGTTAAAAGAATTAAATATTAGAGTTAAGTTAGACTAATTTTTGTTAAAATATATCTATATATAGAGGTGGGACATTTTAGATTATGGAGTTAAACAATAACAAGCCAAGACCCAATAGCATGGAAGGTTTTGTTGTTCCAAAACACCATAAAGAATACCATGTGCCAGAAAAAGATCAGGCACATAAGGAGCCGGATCCAGAGGTTGTAGAGGAAATTGAAGATTCTAAGACCGATAAAATAATTGACGATATCTTACTTAATGAAAGCAACTCTTTAATGAGTGCGGAAGATAAAGCATACGAAAATATTGAAAAACCCAAGAAAAAGAAGAAATCCAAATTCACTAGAATAGTACTTAACAAATGGAATTTCGTAATTTTATTTGTGATGGTTGCTATAGTATTCTCTATTCCTTTTACTAGATACAAGATTTTGGGGATGTTCCTTAGTAATATTCTAAGTGTTCAAGTAGTAGATTCAGACACTACAAATGGGATAAGTGGAGTTGACGTCACAATTGATTCTAAAAAATATCAATCTGACTCAAAAGGCTTGATTAGCGCTAAACTTCACCTAGGTAAACACAAGTTGTCATTTAGTAAGCCATACTATAAATCTCAGGAAGTTAGTGTATTTGTAGGATTTAGTAAGCCACCAATTTCAAAAGTGAATCTTATTGCTACTGGAAGGCCGGTAAACGTATTAGTGGAGAATAAATTAGATAAGTCTCCAATTGCTAATGCTAAAATAACTATTCTAGGAACAGATTATCTTACTGACACTTCGGGTAAGGTAAGAATGATGCTACCTACAACCAACGAAAGCTATGTAGCTATGGTTAGTGCACAAAAATATAACAATTATACTGCAACCATAGTTCAAAGCGTCAATAATACTGAAAATCTTATTGATCTAGTGCCAGTAGGTATAATTTATTATCTTCAGCAAAATTCTGGAAAGATTAGTCTAGTATCTAGTAATCTAGATGCCTCTAATTTAAAAGTTATTGTGAGCGGTACTGGAAAAGAAGATCCTAATAATACACAGTTATTTAAATCTGCGGATCTTGCTCACATGGTTTTATTTACAAATCGTAATTCCACTACAAACCAGCTTTATTATCTAAGCGATAAAAATAATAATCTTTTCGTGATAGACAAGGGGGATGATTTTATTACTCCACTTGGTTGGATTAATAATAATTATTTCTATCTAACAGAGTCCAGATCACTAACCCCTAATAGCAATGGCTATGCCCAAATAAAGGAGTTTAATCCAAGCAATAACACGGTTTCTGTGATAGATAGTTCTCGTCAGCAAACATCTGACACAAACACTACGGACTATGCATATCAGACATTTAGCAACATTGTGGTGCTTGGCGGCCAATTGCTATACAGCGTAGTTTGGAATGTAGCAGGTAACTTAGATTCTTCTAACTTATCTGATCAAATAAGAGGATTCACTCCCGGCGCTACAAAATTTCAGAATTTTTACAACTTTAATGTTCAAGATTCTGAATCTTTATCCATTAAACAATATGCCTCTAAATCTGCATACATAGGTGTTAAGTCTATTCAAAGTAATAAAACTTTTTACTACAATTTTGTAAATGGAGCCGTACTTCCAATAAATATTGATCAGAATACTTTTTCTAAAAACTATCCTAAATTCACAATGTCTCCCGATCAAAGCCAAAGCTTATGGTCGGATAGTACAGGAATGTACTTAGGGTTTAATTCTAGTACTACTTCCAATAAGTTAAACTTCAGTGGCTATTCATTCTATTCTTGGCTAGATAATGCCGATCTACTTCTAGTTAAGAACTCTAACTTGTACGTTGGATCCATCAAAACCGGCAAGACTTTTATGGTCGGTGCGGTACTCAACCAATAATACTTACTGTAAAAAATATTAAGCAAAGAGAAGCCAGTATTATAGTGGCTAGCATTGAAAATCCTGCTAGGTCTGGGCTCCATGAAGGGCTAAGGAAAGAGAACTGATATAAGGAAGGATCGATATTTATCTTGTAAAGAGAGTGAGTATTTATGTAGTTTTCCACGCATGGAATTCTATATGCACCGTAAAATCCATTGGGGACTGTCTTTTGACAATAGTATTCCGCATCAGTATAAATTTTAGTGTTATCTGATTGTTTTGTTAGCTGAGACTGCAATAATCTTTGATATGTATATTCAAGCTGTACTGGTGGATATAAGGAATTGTTTTTAGTTAATGAAGTATTCATATGTCCAGTTACAAAATTTCTAAGATTATTTAGGGCCGTCGTTACATCTCCGTTATTTTGGTCTACGGCATATAAATTATCCCTAAGCGTGCTCATGTGTGAGTAATTTGATCTAAGTGAAAAAACAAAAATTATTGCGCTAGCACTAAAGAGTAGGAAAAATAATAGGCTCAACAATTTATACTTTTTATTCTTTTTGTGTCTTTCTGCCATATAATTAAAAGTATAACAATTATTAAATATTATTTATGCATATACATTTTGTAGCTATTGGTGGTGCCGGTATTAATCCTCTTGCTAGGTTTGCTATTAAGGCAGGTCACGAAGTCAGTGGCTCGGATTTAAGATCTAATTCGCTTATCGAGCAAATGAAAAATGACGGAGTGGATATATTTATTGGTGACGCTCTAGATGGATTAAAACTTTTTGAAAATAAAGTAGATTGGGTGGTGTATAGTTCTGCTGTTAGCATGAATCAAGATAATAAAGAATTCTTCAAATATCTAGATGAAAAAGATATAAAACATTCTAAGCGAGATAAATTTCTAGACTATTTAATAAAAGATAATAATCAGAAGCTAATTGCTATAGCGGGAACTCATGGAAAAACCACCACAACTGCAATGCTAAGTTTCTTGATGAACAAACTCAATTTAAAAGCCAATTACATACTTCCAGCAGAAGTGGATTTTGGCGATTCTGTAAATTTCTCAAAAGACAATGAGTATTTAATTTATGAAGCAGATGAGTTCGATAGAAACTTCCTTTCATTTAAGCCATATATTACATTAATCTCTGGAATATCTTGGGATCATCAAGAGATCTATCCAACAATAAAGGAATATAATGATGCATTTATTCAGTTCATAAACCAATCTAAGAATGTATATATCTATGAAAATGATCAAAAATACCTAGAATATAGTTCCGACAACATGATTATCCTAAGTCCCGAGGATCCGAGAATTAAATCTCTGAATATTCTAGGTAAATACAATAGAGAAGACGCATTCCTCGGAGCGCTTAGCGTATCGTCGGAATTCAATCTTTCCCTAGATAAATGTCTTAGAACAATAGAGGAATTTAAAGGACTCCATAGACGAATGGAGGAGATTACGACTAATTTATACACAGATTATGCGCACACTCCAGAAAAGATTAAGGCAGCTATTAATGTAGCCCTAGAGATGACTAAAATTACCAATCAGAAACTCGTAGTAGTATACGAACCCTTAACAAATCGAAGACAGTTATTTATTAAAGATAAATATAAAGATGTTTTTATCGGGGTAGATAAGCTTTATTGGGTGCCAAGTTATCTAGCAAGAGAAAATCTCCTAGATAAAATATTAGCTCCCGATGAACTCATTGAGTATCTGGATAATAAACATATTGCTATATCTGCGGATTTTAATTCTCTTAAGGAAATCATAGACCGCCATTTGGGTAGTAAAGATTTTATTCTTTGCATGAGTGGTGGTGGAGCTGGCAGTCTGGACGAATGGCTTAGGGAGAATTACTAATCTTCGTTGTATTTTTTAAACCTCTTAAGATTATAAATTAACAGATATGAATTAATTACACCTGATTAAATCTGTAATAAGGTGTTGACAAGGGTTGCCTCTCGGGGTTATCTTAGGGGTACAAACAATTAATAAGAGAGGGAAATAAGCATGGCTTACCAACACACTAACTCTAAAGGTGTAACTTACCACTTAAACTCAAAGAAAGTAACTCTTCGAGGCGGTAAAGAACAAACAATCTATTACTTTTCTAAGGACGAACGACCAGAAGGAACTGATCTTCCTGATGGATACGAAGTTAATGAGAACCCACGAAACGGTTTCTTAACTATTAAGCGAAAGTAATAACTGTCTAATTAAAGACTTTTAATACAACAATAGCCCCTACTAATCTAGGGGCTATTTTTATATAATTGAATAAGTGAGCGACAACATTCTAAAAGTAAAAAATCTAAAGAAAACATATAACAATAAGCTAGCTGTTGATGGTATTAGCTTTGAGGTTAAAAAGGGTGAAATCTTCGGAATCCTAGGACCTAACGGCGCGGGAAAGACCACTACATTAGAGATGATAGAAACTTTGAGGCCCATAGACTCCGGTACTATCACTGTAGATGGCATAGATGTTCAAAAGTATCCAGATGCCGTAAAGCAGATTATTGGCGTGCAGCCACAGACTGCAGCTTTTCAAGATAAACAAAAACTATCTGAAATTATTGAACTTTTTGCTTCAGCTTATGGCGAAAAAGTAGATGCTAAAAAGTTCTTAGATGAAGTTAATTTAGGCGAAAAGATTAATAGTTATGCTGAAGACTTAAGTGGTGGTCAAAGACAGAGACTGAGTATTGCTACAGCAATAGTACATAACCCAAGAGTATTTTTCCTGGATGAGCCTACCACCGGCTTAGACCCCCAGGCTCGTAGAAATCTTTGGGATCTTATTAAAGAAATTAGAGATAAAGGCGTAACGGTCATAATGACAACTCATTATCTCGACGAGGCAGAAATCCTATGCGACCGAGTAGCTATTATGGACAAGGGCAAGATTATAGCCCTTGATTCGCCAGCTAATTTAATTAAGACGCTCCTTAAAAAAGGATTCAAGAAAGAGCAAAAAGTAGAGCAAGCAAATCTTGATGATGTATTCATAGACTTAACTGGTAAAGGACTAAGAGATTAATATGGATAAAGCACATATCCCAAAGGTCAGCTTCGTTAGAAAGCTCAAGACAGTAGCAACTTTCACTAGATTAAATACAAAAAGATTTTTTAGAGACAGATTGGCTATTTTCTTTGGAATACTTTTTCCACTAATATTCCTGTTTGTTTTCGGATCAATTTCAAAAGGAGGCGGAAAATTATCCTTCAAGGTAGCAATCCTTAATGATTCTAAATCTAGTTATTCAACTACATTTATAAATCAATTAAAGAGTTCCAAATTATATAAAATTGATAGCACTGTAAGTAATTTAAATCAGGCTGAAAACAAGATGTCTAAGAGCCAATTAGATGGAGTCATATATCTCAATAAGGACTTTGGAGTGTTTGAGAAAGGCAATAATTATCCAAGCGGACAAGTAGAAGTTATATACACGCAAAATCAGGTGACTTCAGGTCAGACTATTGCATCCGTACTAAATCAGAGTTTAAGCGGAATAAACTCTAAATTTGTCACGACTAAAACACCTTTTGTTGTAACTCAGAATCAACTTAATCGAAAGAGTTTAACTACTTTTGATTACACCTTTGCAGGACTTCTAGGGTTTTCTATTATTGGTATAGGAATATTTGGGCCAGTAAATGTGTTCCCAGAACTTAAAAAACAAGGAATCTTAAGAAGACTTCACACAACTCCAATTGCTGTATGGCAATATTTCTTATCTACAATGTTCTCTCAGTCTATTATTGGAATTGTTTCTATTGCAATTCAGTTCATCATCGCTATTCTAGTATTTAATCTTAAAGTGGTCGGGAATTACTTGGAGATCATTACATTCTTGGTGCTTAGTATATTCATGGTTCTAGGGATTGGTCTCGCAATTGGAGGCTGGGCAAAGAATGATCGCCAGGCAGCACCACTATCTAACATAATTGTGTTTCCTATGCTATTTTTATCGGGAACTTTCTTCCCAAGATTCCAGATGCCGCAATACCTACAAGCCGTAACTAATTATTTGCCCCTAACGCCAGTTATAGACGGTATGAGGCTACTTACAACTGAAGGTAAGCATCTAACTCAGATAATGCCTGAAATAGGCCTAATACTTATCTGGATGGTTGTTATCTACTTTATAGCTTTTAAAGTCTTCCGTTGGGAGTAGACAAATTAGCATAAGTGTGTTATAATAAACACCAATGAAAAACTTCAACCCAAATCAACCGCCACTATTCCCTGAAGATGAAGGTAATGGAGAAAATAAAGATCCTAGACCAACATTTGATGGTCCTACTCACATTGTAGACCCTAGAATTATAGACAGAATACGTTCCATGAACCCTGGAATTAGTAGTGGAGAAGCTCAAGAAAACGAGGTTGAATCACTATTGGATAAGAGAAAAAAACAACTTGCATCAATGGATCCTGAAGAATTAGATGCTGAGCTACAAAATGCATCAGATGTAATTATGAATTCACCAGATGATGATGGCCATTTCGGTAATAGACGTAAGAGTAGTGAAGAAATTGATGCCGAACAAACTATGAAGCTAATATTTGAACTCAAAGAAAGCAGAAAAGCTGAAGCAGAAATTGCAGAATCTCCAATCACGGAAGATTTATTAGACGAGTTAAGTAGAGATACTTTTTCGGATTGGTATTCAAGATACGTAAAAGTTAGAACTACTGCCATCAAAGAAAGACTTAATGGTGATATAAGTATTGATGAAGAGTATGCAAAGATTGAAGCTGGGCTTGAAGAATTAGGTGACCCTAAATTTACCAGTGTTGAAGAGATTGAAAAACTTGAAGATAAGGTTAAGAATTTATTAAGAAAATATAATAGAGATGAAGTGGAATCTGTATCCAAGGAAGCTAAGGTAATCGATACTGCCCTTAAAGTTCTAAATGATTTAGAGCGAAACAAGCATTTTATTTCTGACGATAGTTATGTTGCTGATGCCAAGAAAAAGCAATCTGAAGCTGAGTCGTCTAGGCACTCCTATTTAACAAAAGAAGATTTAAAAGAACTTTTAATTGATAGATCGTTCGATGAAAGAGTTTTAGAATTATTTACTCCAGAAGAAACACTAAAGCTTACTGAATACCTTTCCAAGAAAAACATGGCTTTCGGTCGTGTAGTAATTGACGACAGAAGATTTGGTGATGCTTCAAACACTATGGATATTAATATCAATTCTCTTCGAAACAAGATTGTAAACAAATTCTTTGGTCTTAAGCGAGCAGGTAGATTAGAAGGTGACGCAAAGAATCAAGCTCTTAATTTCTTTAACGAATTTGTTAATGAATATTCGGGAAGACATCTTGGTGGTAATGGTAATAAGAAGTTTGATGATATGACTACTGAAATTGAAAGAATTGAACACTTAAGTTACAGAAAAAGACAAAGACTTAGCTCTTTAGCCAAAAAGATTATAGATAACAGAGATAAGTAAGAACTTATATGAAGGATAAAACCCTTTATATTCTAGCTCCAATGTATGAGGTAACTGATACTGTTTTTCGAAGTATTATTGCTGAACTTTCACCTCCAGATATCTTTTATACAGAGTTCGTAAATGTTGATGGACTTCAAAGTAAAGGAAGAGAAGCTATTCTTCCAAGGTTAAAATATTCAAAAAAAGAAAAACCTCTTATTGCACAAATCTGGGGTTCTAAACCAGAAAATTTCACCGCAACAGCTAAAGAATTAGTTAAGATGGGGTTTGACGGAATAGATATTAATATGGGTTGTCCGGATAGAAATGTTACTCGTGCTGGACTTTGTTCTGCGCTTATTAATAATAGGGAGCTAGCTAAAGAAATCATTGACGCCACAAAAGCTGGAGCGGGTAAACTTCCCGTCAGCGTGAAGACTAGGCTGGGTTATAACTCGATAGATTATTCATGGCATGAGTTCCTTCTTAATCAAAGCATAGATAGCCTAATTATTCATGCTAGGACCAAGAAGCAGATGAGTAAAGTTCCTGCAGATTATGAAGCTTTAAAGGAAATAGTAAAACTTCGAGATAAAATTTCACCCAAGACTAAGATAATTGGAAATGGTGACATATTTTCCAGAAAACATGGAGATGATATCGCTAAGAAATACAAGCTTGACGGAGTTATGATTGGCCGAGGTGTATTCAGGGATCCTTATGTTTTTAGTAAAAACTCACCATGGGAAAAATTATCTAAAGATGAACGAATTGATATATTCAAAAAACATGCCAAACTATGGAAAAAGACATACGGAGATAACAAGCCTGTATATATTCTAAATAAGTTTTGTAAGATTTATATTAATAATTTTGACGGAGCTAAAGAGCTAAGAGATGATCTGATGCAAAGTCAGAATATTGATGAACTTATAGATAAATTAAACAAATTATAATGGTGGGGGCGGTAGGAATCGAACCTACTACCAAGCGGTTATGAGCCGCCTGCTCTGACCGATGAGCTACGCCCCCATTTCTTCTCTTATTATACCCCAATTAAAAGAGAGTATAACAGATTTTAATATAAGATATAATATTATTAATAACTTCTATGGATAAATTAAAAATAAACAAATACTACAAGAGAACAATAAAGTACTTAGAAAGACTAGGGGATATTAGATATTCTGGTCAATTAATATTCTTAATCTTAATTGTTATGTTGACATGGAGTGGGGTAAGATCTCTGGAAACGAACTACAAATTACAGCTTCAAATCGCATCCTTAAACCAAAGCAACCAATTGGCTTCTCTTGAAAATACCAATATTAGTTTAGAAAATCAGTATTTGGAGTCCAATCAATTCCTAGACATATCTGCGAGACAAAATCTTGGACTAGCATCAACAGGAGAGCAAGAATTATTAATGCCTAAGAACGTGGCTTTAAGTTATATTGCGCCAAGTAATATAAAGACTGTCACTTCACAGGAATCAGTAGCAAAACCCAGTAATTATCAATTATGGGTAGACTTTTTCCTTCATAGGAATGAGTTCTCAACTAAGCGTTAATGCCCTTAGGGTTGCAAAAACACCTTAAATTTGCTAAAATAACAAAATAAATTGACGCGGGGTGGAGCAGAGGCAGCTCGATTGGCTCATAACCAATAGGTCGCAGGTTCGAGTCCTGCCCCCGCAACCAAATTAGACATTAAACCCTATTATATAAATAGGGTTTTTATTTTTTGTATCTGTAAAATTATCACATAATTCACAACATTAAATACTTGTTAAGCTTATCTGTGCTCATATATAATTATGACTACAGAAAGCTAACATAAAAAGAGGTAAATTGACAAAAGTAATTATTTTTGTTATAATAATATATGTTAGCTTAAAGTAAAATAAAAAATTAACAATTAAAACTATCAAAAAGGGGCAATAAAATGAAAGTAACAAACCTACTAGAATTTGAGTTTGTGACATCTACTAGCGAAGATATAGCTAGAGTAGATAAGATCTTAAACAAACTATAAGATTCTTTTTATTACCAAAAAAATCCCTAGATTAATTTATCCAGGGATTTTTTAGTTTATCAATAATGGTAGCGGCGAGTGGATTTGAACCACTGACCCCAGGCTTATGAGTCCTGTGCTCTAACCAACTGAGCTACGCCGCCTTAATTTCTAACAACACTGTTGAGACGTATTATATAAAAAATATCTTAATCTGTAAAAATATATATTTACCTCTTTTGCTTATAATCACTTTTTAGTTAAAAATATATTAATGGAAATAAACATCCCTAAAGGTACATACATAGTTGCTGTTAGTGGCGGAGTTGATTCAATGACTCTTCTATATTTAATTCATGAATTGAAATTAGATGATTCAGAATTTATTGTTGCTCATTTTAATCACGGCATAAGATCTGACTCTAAAGTTGACGAAGACCTAGCTAGAGAAGTTTCTAATAAATATGGATATGGATTCGAACTTGGTAAAGCTAAGTTAGGTAAAGATGCCAGCGAAGACGATGCCAG
Source organism: Candidatus Saccharimonadota bacterium (assembly GCA_036745415.1). GTDB lineage: Bacteria > Patescibacteriota > Saccharimonadia > Saccharimonadales > UBA4665 > CAILQE01. The sequence goes on along the minus strand of DAIOGF010000001.1, from coordinate 169,068 downwards.
GGATAAAAGGCTGGCATTCTTAATGGGCCTAAAGGGCAAGTATTCTGCAGATAAAATTATTACTGCTCACCACAATGACGATCTAATCGAAACAGCCTTGATAAATGTTCTAAGAGGAACTAATAGAAGGGGTCTAAGTTCTCTGGTAAATTCCAAGGATTTCATTAGACCCTTAATTAAATATTCTAAAAAGGACATTCTGAGTTTTGCTATCGAGCATGGAATAAATTGGCATGAAGATTCTACTAATTCAGAAGAAAAATACCTTAGAAATTATCTCAGACATAATGTTATGAAGAATATGTCCGAGGATCAAAAGAATAAAATACTTAGAATGATTGAGCTACAGAAAGATTTAAATGATAAGATCGACGATTTGCTTTCAAGTGTACTTGAAAATAATAAGCTAAATAGATTATTTCTTTCACAAATTGAATTCAAATTAGTTAAAGAAGTAGTATTAGCATGGATTAGGAAGAATGGAATATATAACTATGATAAATCCACTGTAGATAGAATATCTGTCGGAGTTCTTACTAGCCCTAAGGGAAAGAACATAGATATTAACAAAAATCGTAGAATTAAGATCACAGAAGAATACCTAGAGATTATCTAAGCCATAGAACTATTGACCTATCTATAAAAATGTTACTTTATATGTTAAAATTAACTTCTATTATTAATAAAGGAATTTATGTCAGAATTCAGTCCTAGGTCCGAAGAGCTTTTTGACGAAACAATCAAAGCATATTTTAGAATCACCAAAAATGATTTAATTGTGCCTTCGGAAACATTTCAGGCAAATGAACTTGCATCAAGCTTAGAGGATAATCTATATATTGCCAGTGAGCTAAATCAGGTGACAGGTGCATATAAAATTAGAGGCGCATATAATAAAATCATTTCACTTACCGAAAAACAAAAAAGAGTCGGCATAATTACTGCAAGTGCGGGCAATCATTCTCAGGCCGTTGCACTACTAGCCAATGAGCTAGATATTCCCGCAACCATAATAATGCCTGAAACAACCCCACAATATAAGATAGATAGAGTTAAAGAATTCGCCTCAAGTAGCACACAAATAGTTCTAGAGGGAAGTAATTATGACGAGGCTGAAGACTATGCTAATTTAGTAGCACTGCAAGATTACTTAACAATGATTCATCCCTTTGATGACATTAAAGTTATGGCAGGACAGGGTACCTGGGCACTGGAAGTACTTAAGGATATAAAGAACCTAGATAGCGTATACATTCCTGCTGGAGGCGGAGGCCTAATAACTGGATTTGCAAACATAATTAAAAGATCAAATCCGGATATTAGAATAATCGCAGTTGAACCATCTGGCGCGGCTTCATTAAGTCTAGCTATTGAACAAAATAAGCCAGCAGCTCTAGAAGAAATAGATACTTTTGTGGATGGAGCTAGTGTTAAAAGGATTGGTCAATTAGTTTTTGAAATACTATCAGAAAACAATTTAATTGATGACGTAATAACAGTCACTAACGCTCATGTAAAGATGGCACTTAATGTATTAAGGGGAGGCGGCAATCCAGTGAAAAGCGAATTAGCCGGAGCATTATCCTATGCGGGTTATTTAAAGGATAGAAATAGAAAAATAGGCCAGAACGTGCTGTGTTTGGTGACTGGTGGAAATTTAAGTCCAGAGAGACTAAAAAATATATTTATAGATTAACTAACCAATGCCTAGGAGTGTCATACCAGATCCATTGTTTGGAGTAATATAAGTTATCTGAGCATAACCTGAGGCTCCATTTCCTCCCACAGCACTAGTCGTGTTGTTGGCTCCAGCGCCACCACCACCGCCGCCAGGGAAAACGCCCGGATTTCCATTTGTGGGAGTAAGCGTTCCTCCATTTCCTCCATTTCCTCCATTTCCTAGACCTGTAGCTACTCCATTTGGAAAAAGAGATATTCCACCAGATTGATTTACGGCAGATATTCCAATTGCTAAATTTGTTGCAACAGCGCCACCACCACCGGCATAATTCCCGTTAATTGAATAAGCTCCTCCACTACCTCCGGCAAACCATAATGAACCTAAAGGAGTAGTGTTGTTTTGAGTACTTGAACTCGTGTATGCTCCATTTCCGCCTGGTGCGACGATGAGATTAGTAGTGCCTGAGGAATCTTGGAGGTAACTATTTCCTCCATTTCCGCCTTGAGAATAAGTTGAGGGAGCTACCCCACCAGCTCCTATAACTAATTTGTAATTTGTTCCTGCGGATACACTAAGTACTGATCCTGCGTAGTATCCTCCGTATCCTCCAGGCATATTCCCTCCTGTACTACTGTTTGTGCGGGAAACGAAAATTGTTGAAGTTCCCCCAGCGCCACCTCCACCATATAGTTCTACTAAAATAAACTTTACTCCTGTCGGAACTGTCCAGGTAGTTGTGCCGGGAGTTGAGAAGGATAATTGAGTTATAGCCTTATTTGTTGATATTTTTGATTGTTCAGTTTGTGTTTGATTGGTATTAACATAAATATCGGAAACCACAGTACTTGTTTTTATGTGCTCCGTATTTGTATTACTTAATGCTTTAAATTCAACTACTCCCGTACTAAAAGTGGGGAAGGCACTTGCCGCAGCTCCGTCTCCCGACACATAATAAATATAAGAATAGTTAACTATCGAATAATATATAGCAGTATATCTTTGGTTGTATCTTGCATTATTTACTAAAGTACTAGACATTAAATAATAATTAGCTATAGCTCCATTTGCATTTCCGGAATAAATTGCATTTTGAGGTCCATTTTGGAAGTAAGCACTAGCTTGAATAACTAGATTATTTAACTGTGCGGGGTTTGAAAAATAGCTACCATTACCATAGTATCCTAAGGACGTTTGCACAACAGGAGAGGATGTATATTGAAGACCACTATATACTGCTATGGAAGCGCTTCCAAGGGTTCCCGTAATCTGAGAGAACTGAAAGGTGGTAGTTCCTGCAGGAACGTTATAGGCCGCAAATAAAGTGACAGTAGGAGCTACACCATAGTTAGATATGGGCCTAACCCAAGTGGCTCCAGTAATACCTCCACCATTAAAACTTTGACTTCCTTGAGCGGCAGCCACTACAATTATTACATCTCCAGTTATAGTGGTAACTGGCAGGTTTATTTTGGTGCTTGTTGTTACTCCTGATAAATTTATTCCTGAAGCACCTCTTAAAGTTACGCTCATTGAATGGTCTCAATTCTCTTAATTAATTTATTTTGTTTCTTATCAAAATATTCATATCCAAAGTTAATTCTAACGAGTTGCCTATCTTTAACTTCACCATTGTTATTTATAACAACTTCATAATCTTTATTAAGAATAGGCATCGAATTAGTGGGTACTGATTTCCAGTCAATATCTTTACGTTTTCCATTTACAAATATTGAAAAACGTATCATTTTTCCGTGTTCTTTTTCACATAATTTATTGATAATGTCATAAAAGGTATTTCGTTTTTTTTCAAAAAGAGATCTATCGTCGCGCTCCAACTGATTTAAAATGAATCCATCTTCAAATTCTGCTTCTAACATATCTTCACTCCTCCTCCTGATTAATTTTCAGTCCAGGCATAAGTTATGGTTTGAGATGTGTTGGGTCCAGGAGGTGCAGATGTGGCAGTTTGAAGTTGAAGCCTAAGTGCGTTGGCATATACAGTTCCGCCAGTTGAATATGTTGCAGTACCAGTAGCAAAAGGATTTGTTCCATTGGTATAGTTGGTAGATATTCCTAGACCAGTATTCATTGCTGAATCACCCGATGTGCTAGTTGTCGGAGTAGTATAAGATGTTACTACGCTGCCAGTAATCGTCTGGCCGGTACCGGGAGTATTGCCGCTGATATAGAATCTACCATTCGATAGAGAAGTGTAAGTTCCTGAATGAACTGGGGCCTGATATTTTGTATAGCTATTTTGACCTGCCAAAACTGGCGAAATTAAATAGTTGGTAGTGCTATCGTCGATAGCTTTTAAGTTCATCTCAGTTCTGTTGGCAGTAGCCGTAGCTCCAGAGCCATTATATTCAGTAAATGTTACAGTAGTCGCCATTAATTATCCCCCGTTGTATTTTGAGGTTTAGTTATTTTTGCAGCCTCTTTGTGCCAGCCGATATATTCGCCATTTTCATCGAATTCGTATACAACAATTTCATCATTTATTAGTGTGCCATTAGCTAAACCGACAATGGGATTTACAGCATTAGGTCTTTTATTATCCATAATATACTCCTATTTGTTAGTTATATATATAGCTGTTACATAAAGTGAAGTTATAGCAGCGGAGCAAGTGGCCGTCCAGGCTGCATTGGTTGTAGTTTGTGGAAGGGGAACTTGAAGGGCTGCCCCTCTCATGTCGCCGGCTGGTACATAAAAATAGAAGGTCCCAGCTCCCCCATCTGAAACGGTTACTAGAATTGATGTAGTTGATGTGTTTGTAAACCAAATTTCAGCCATATCACAATAAACTCCAGTTCCACCAGCGTTAGTAATACTTGTTGCTGACGTCGATGAAGTAATAATCGTACTAACAGCTTTAATTAAATCTCTTGGAGCTTGTGAAATAGTTACTTTTCTACCAAATTTGTCACCCATCGCTCCTACAAGATAACCGTTAGATACGGCAGTTGGAAGCGCAGTAGCGGCTATAAGACCTTGCTCGTTTGCTGCAGCAGGTGCTGTGGAATTGGTTGGTTGAAGCGGTACGTATGCCATTTAGAATATTATATACAATTTACAAGATTACCATAAATACTTAAGAATTATATTTCTTTCCAAAATATATCAGAATTATAGATTTCATAATCTAGAGGACTAATTTTATTCAATAAATCTATTTCGGATTTATTAAGACTTTTATATAATTCCTTTGAAAATTTATTAGATGTAATTAGGGGTGATGACCCAATTTTATCTGACCATTTTTCTCTTAGCCACAAATCGTCTGCAAGTTTTTTGCCAATGATATCGAAATTCCAAGTTGATCCCGAGTCCCATTTAAGTATTAGATTAATTTTGTTTATTCTTTCCCAGACCTTAGTTCTATCCATGACTGGAGCCATGAAAAGAAGATCTTCTTCCGGGAAAAGTCCCTTTTTTTCTAAATTAAGAAAATCCTTTGATTCAAATAAAATATTCCTTGATTGATAATCTGACATAACTTTCTTGTTTTCTTCTACCCACTTAAATAATTCTTCTTTGCTTGGCATTTTTTCCAATATTCCTTTGCTGTGAATGAAGTGACTTACTGTTCTTGAAGCGGGCTCTCTCCACGTGGTCATTAAGTACATTTTTTCTGCTATAGGAGTCCATCCGGCGTGCATTGGATACTTGGCATTAATAACTTCAATCTCGTCATCAATCAGCTGCATGTTCTTGATTATGTAGGAAAATGATCTTCCGCTATTTTTTGGTATGTGTATAAAATAAAAGCTATCGTACATTCTTTATATTATATTCCAATTAGATCCATCACTGGCAAAAGTTAGGCTCATTTGTGAAATTGGAATTGTTACACTAGTTGAGCCGACGCCATCTATGGTCTGCGATGAAGTGGTGTTTACGGTAACTATATTGGTGGAGGAGTCTGTTTTTTTTACGGTATAAAAATTTAGGGTTTTCGTAGCATCTGGCAAAGTTACGGTTATAGCGTTACTGCTAGTATTTGCTAAAATCAATTCTCCTGGATACAGAGCGGGAGTGTAAGTGGCTGAAGTAACTACATAAACATTGGAAAGAAATCCTTGACCCGCACCAGCTGGACCTGAAGAATTATAAACCGTAAGAGAGGTGGCTAGTAGGTTGTTTAAAATATATCCCCAGCTACCCGAATCGCCCCCAATAGAAGGAAGTCTCACCGGAAATCCAGTGGAAGGATATTTGGTAGTATCTACTGTAACACCTTGATATGCGTTATTTGTAACGGCCACGACTTATTATTGCCCTCTTATATTTTCTCTTTATATCATATCATAAGCATAATTTTCGGGCATACTAAAAACCAATTACAAACACTAAATGTAAAACAATTCGAATTTATTTAAATATTATTTAATTAATATAGATTTTATATTAACGAATTCTCTAATTCCGAATTCAGATAATTCCCGACCATATCCAGATTTCTTTACCCCACCAAATGGCAGTCTAGGATCTGATGATACAAAGTTATTAATAAATACGCTTCCAGAGTCTATGTCTTTAGCAATATCTAAAGCCTTATTTATGTCTTCTGACATTATTACCGCACCAAGACCATAATCACTTGAGTTCGCTATATTTATAGCCTCTTCAAATGTATCAAAACCTATAACTGACCATACTGGAGCAAATACCTCTTCCTTGAATACAGTATCTTCTGGAGAGTTAACATCAATTACCGTAGGAAGGTAATAGCATCCTTTCATTTCTCCACGTTTTCCACCAGTTAGAAGCTTGGCGCCTTCGGCAACAGATTTATTAACCTGATCTTCAACTGTTTTTACCATCTGCTCGTTAACAAGTGGACCTAATTCAGTAGCAGGGTCAAGTGGGTCTCCTATTTTAATTTTTTCTACTTCAACAACAAGTTTTTTAAGAAATTCATCTTTCAAAGAAGAATGAATTAAGAATCTCTTCGAGGCTACGCAACTTTGTCCTGCATTGTTTTGCAATCTTCCGTTTACTGCAGTATTAACAGCTTTTTCTAGATCAGCATCCTCAAGAACTATATATGGATCACTTCCACCTAGTTCCATTACGGTTTTCTTAATTTCTCTTCCGGCTTGCATTGCAACTTGACTTCCTGCGTATTCACTTCCAGTTAAAGTCACCGCTCTAATATTAGGATTCATGATAACTTCTTCAACTTGAGGTGATCCTATTGAAAGATTGAAGAACAATTCTTCAGGGAATCCAGCCTCACGAATTACTCTTTCAATTTCCATGGCACTAAGTTGAACATTGGAGGCGTGTTTTAATACCGCACTATTGCCAGCCATTAATGCCGGAGCTACAAATCTAAATACCTGCCAGAATGGGAAGTTCCATGGCATGACAGCAAGAACTACTCCGATTGGGTCGAACCTTACCATTCCTCTTCCATTTTCCATTTCAACGTCATAAGCTCCGAGGAATTTTTCTGCATTATCTGCATAGTAGTCACATCCTCTAGCACTTTTTTCTACTTCTGCCTCAGCAGCTGCAACAGTTTTACCAACTTCTTTTGACATAACTAAACCTATTTCATGCTTTTGTTCCCTAAGTAGATTAGCTAGTTTCTTCATTAATGCTTTTCGCTCTTCGAATGAAGTTTTTCTCCAAGACAGATATGCTTTGTGGGCGGCATCTATTTTCGTAGATATTTGTTCTGATGTTAGTGACTCTATGTCGCTAATTACCTCTAGGGTTGCTGGGTTTATTGAAGTTAGTTTCATATTTATTCACCTTTCATTAATTCACTTATTGTTTTTTCTAATTCTGATTTATTTAATAATTTATTGTATGAGTAGTCGATAGGTAGATCAATAATATGCACGCCCTTAGAATTGATTGCCTCCATAAATACTTCTCTAAAATTATCGATGGATTTAATTCTATGTCCTATAGCTCCAAAACTTTCAGCAAGTTTTACAAAATCTGGATTTGTAAAATCTAATGCATAGTCTTCTAGATTCATGCCATCCTGCTTCCACTTAATCATGCCATACCCTTGATCATTAAGTACCACTATAACTAAATCAAGGTTAAGTCGTTTTGCTGTTTCTAGATCGGCTAGGTTCATCATAAAACCGCCGTCACCAGCAACTACTACAACTTTTTTATCTGGGTTGATTAATTTTGCTGCCATTCCCGCAGGAAATCCCGCTCCCATGGTTGCGAGCGCATTATCTAGGAGCAGTGAATTAGGGGTGTAAACTTTGTAATTTCTGGAGATCCATAATTTATACATTCCATTATCCAGAGATAGAATTGAATCTTTTGGCATCATATCTCTAAGTTCATAAACAAATCTACTTGGAGCAATAGGGAAGCTACTATCTTCTTTAGATTTTTCTAATTGATTATCTATTAGCTTTTTAATCCTAAAGATATCTGAATAATCTCTATTTATAGACTTAACCTTTTCACTTGCATGCCATAAGGCATAGGATACATCTCCAATAATTTCTAGATCTGGTGAATATACTTCATCTATTTCAGCGGGGTAGAAATTAAGATGAATTACTTTAGTTGAATGTGTATTTATGACAGGGGGTTTTTCTATAGTGTCGTGACCAACCATAATTAATAAGTCACTAAGCTCTATGGCTTTATGCACAAGATCTCCATCGCTAAGTGCTGTTGTTCCTATAAATAAGTCTGAGGATTCATCTGCTACTCCCTTGCCCATCTGGGTGGATACGAAAGGAATGTTGGTTTTAGATATAAAGTTATTGAGTTGCTTTGTAATTAGTTTACGGTTAGCTCCTGCTCCTATTATTAATAAAGGTTTTTTAGCATTATCTATAGCATCAACTAAATTTACCAGGCTCTTATCATCTGGATCGGGTCTTCTAATTTTTGAGTAATTAAAAATCTTATTATCTGTTTCCTCTAATGCCACATCTTCTGCTAGTTCGATATGTACGGCGCCAGGTCTTTCTAACTCGGCGTGACGAATAGCTTCAATTATTGCAGTAGGAGCCTTGTCGGCACTTTCAATAGAATATGCATACTTTGTAATAGGCTTCATCATTCCAACAACGTCAATTATCTGAAATTTGCCTTGCTTGCTTTTCTTCAGAGGTTTTTGTCCAGTGATTACTAAAAGGGGCATTCCACCTAGTTGTGCATAAGCTACTCCAGTCACTAAATTAGTTGCACCTGGACCAAGCGTTGAGAGTGCGACGCCTAATTTTCCCGTCAGCCTTCCTATTGTTGCGGCCATAAATGTAGCAGTTTGTTCGTCTCTAGTAGTTATGAATTTAATGCTAGATTTTCTTATTTCATCAAGTAAGCTAAGGTTTTCTTCGCCTGGAAGTCCAAAAATATATTCGACTCCGGCACCCTCTAGTGTTTTAACGATAATTTCAGAACTATTCATTTTCATCTCTTTTCATTTTATAACAATACAAAATATATTTAGGTTGTATTCTATTCTACACTTGTATAGTTAATGATATTTTTAAATATAATATTGACATCTGATTTTTACCTGATTAAATATAATATATAAGTATAAGTATTATAATAAATACAATTTACAAAATAAGGGTAAATCAAAAAAATGAACATTCAACTTAAAACTATAAAACGTACGCTAGTAGGTCTCATAAGTCTTACTATACTAGGACTAACTAATATGGGTATTGCGGGAGCTGCATGTACCGCATCTGTAGGATGTACATCTTCAGCTTCAACGGTTATTACTGTCAACGTTAATCCAATTATTGCCATAAGCAACACTAACAGTATTATTTTGAACGTTACTCCTACGGCTGCCGGAAACATATCTTATGCAGCAGACGTAATTAATGTTACAACTAATGATGTAACTGGCTTTGCCCTGTCTATTTATGCAACAAATGGTACAGACAACAAACTTAGTAATGGTACTAACGTAATCTGTCCGGCGCCATCTGCAGCTGGAGCTAACACCACTTCCGGAAGTTTAAGTCCACTCGGGACTGGAGCGTATAACTCAGCCTGTACAACGAATACTTCAGGACATTGGGGATTTGAAGTCTGTAAAACTACAACTCCTTATGGTCCTATTGCAACGGGAACAACAACCGGTGGTAACTCAGGTAACTTCTTGAATGGAACAACAACTTCGCCAACTGGAAACTGTCCAGTTACATCAGCAACCTCAACGGGAAGCCAGAACTCTCTACTTTCTAGTGGTACAAATAACACTTGGTATGCGGTACCAACTTCAGCTTCTCCATATACTTTCTATAATATTTCTAGTTCCACCAATGCTCTAACAAGCTTCCTTGTAAATTACGCAGTATCTGCCAACGCTAATCAGCCATCAGGAAATGGTACGCAGGGATCTAGTTATTCGGCAACGGTGATATATACAGCAACAACAAATTAATAAGTTAATTAAAGGGGTAGGGGAATCAAATGAAAATAAATTACAAAAAATTAAGTTTAGCAATAACATCGGCTCTAATGCCAATAGGGCTTCTATCGCATGCTGGTGCGGCGAGCGCTAATCAGCAGCTTGAAATAACACCAACTGCTATTATTCAATCTTTTGATAAGGGTGCTTCTCAAGCCGAAAATCTTCAAGTTATTAATCCAGGATCATCATCATATGATATTAAGATTTACGCAACACCTTTCAGTGTTACGGGTGAAGACTATAAGCAAAACTTCAATAAGATTCCTGGAGCTGAAGATGTATCTACTTGGTTTTCATTTCCTTCAAGCACTTATCATATAGATCCTAACCAGACAGTAAATATTCCTTACTTTATTAATGTTCCTTCTAATGCATTAGCAGGCGGACACTATGCGACTGTTTTCGTAGAAACACAGAACAAAGCCAATGTTAACGGCGTAGTAATTCACGATAGATTAGGCTCAGTGGCATATCTTACTGTAAACGGTCCTGTTAAGACTGCTGGAAATTTCCTTTCATGGAATGCTAGTTTCCTTCAGAGACCTGATTTAACAGCTAATCTTAGAGTTCAAAATACTGGCGCTGTTCACTTCCAGACAACCATCAACGCCGTAGTTAAAGATATATTCGGTAGTACCAGACTAACCTATACTTCACAACACGAAATACTTCCACAGACAATTAGAAAAATGCCAGTTGTTTGGAATAAGACTCCATCATTTGGATTATTTAGAATATCTGGTACTGCTAATTTCCTGGGTCAAACTGTTAATCTTCCCACTCAGTATGTTCTTGTAATGTCTAGTTTTGTTCGATTAGTACTAGCTTTGCTAGTGTTCCTAATAATCTTATGGTTTGTTGTTAAGATCTACTTCTCCCCAAAGAAGTCTAATGGTTCAAGAGTTTCAAACGTACTTTCAAAAGTAACTGTTAAGAACGCAACGAAGAAAACTACCACAAAGAAAGTATTTAAAAAGGCTCCAGCTAAGAAATCCGCACCAAGAAAGAAAAAATAATAAAATAAATTAATATGGCTACAAGATATATATCTTTAAAAAGTTTACTTAGATATATATCTTTAGCTATAACTTGTGTTTTCACCTTACTTGTTGGAGCTAGCGGGATAAGTTACGCATCTATAATTACATCAAGTTCATCCACGGTTCTTACGGCAAATTTAAGTTCAGTGCTATATCTATCTAACTCTAGCAGCTTAACCATTAATGCAGTTCCTAACAGTGCTGGTGTTCAATGTTTTACTTACGATAACCTATCCTTCTATGCAAATAATGCATCTGGTTATACATTATATATTTCCGATGCGTCTAATACTTCCAGTGCGCTAACAACTGGTGCTCAGAATCTTCCATCATTAAGTACGGTTGCTAATAAGGGGGTTGCTGGACCTCAGACAACTGGTACTGTTAATACATGGGGCTACAGCGTAAACCCTAACCCTACAAGTCTAATTGGTGGTACTGCAAGCGGCGTAAACTTCGGATCTACTTTTCCCATCTCTAATGCGACCCCCCAAACAACTCAAACCACCGGAACGTATGGCAATAATGGATGTGCGGCTCTAAGCGTTAGTTATAATTTAGCTGGAATGCCAACATACTCTAATCTTCAGATAATTAGTTCTTCGTCCGCACCAGTTAATACCACATATACGACAGTATTTTATGGAATATATGTTAACGCAGCACAGGCCTCTGGATCATATCAGACAACAATTGTTTACACTTTAGCTTCTAATCCATAGAATAAGAACATGCATAAAAAATATAAAAATCACTTCCTAATATCTATCTCAAGCTTAACGCTGGCACTAATATTTTTGTTTATTAAACCTACTTTTGCTGCCACAACAAATACTGTCATTACTGTTAGCGTGAGCTCAGTAGTTGCCATATCTTCATCTGGATCGGTTTCACTTAGTATTACGCCGACTGCATCCGGAGCGCAGTCAGCAAACAGCGATTTAGTTTCAGTTAGTACAACTGATTCTAGTGGATACTCTCTATATATTGCAGATGCTTCATCTAGTAGCAATTCACTAATTGGGCCAGGTTCGAGCACTATTTCTGCGACTAGCTTAACTCCAGCGACATCGCCAGTTAGAATATTATCCGCAGGATATTGGGGATTTTGTGCGAATACTGCTACGCTAACAAACTTTACCTGTCCACCATCACCATATACAAGCACAACAATAGCTGCTGCCTATGATTTTGCTCAAGTTCCTTTGTATACAAATCCATTGATAATAAAGCACACCACAACTACTTCGACCAATGACAATACTACTATATGGTACGGAGTTAGTCTTAATACAACTACTCAGTCAGGTACTTACACTACAACCGTAACATATACCGCTACTGGTAATTAGACATAATATTATTTATATTTTATAATATACACCATGAATATATTAAAGAAATCATTAACATTAGTAATGCTTTCAGCTTTTATATCTTTAACTGCTATGATTCCTTTTAGTCATATAGTCCGTGCTGATTCGGTTATAAGTGTGAGCGTTTGTCAGCAGATGAACAACCCTTCTATAGGCTTAGAAAATACAGGCACGGCACTTATAATATCCGGAAATTCAGGTGAGCATACTCTAGTTACAGAAAAATTATATATGGACGATAAACTTGTAAGCACTTTTGAGTCAGATATTCAGGGAAATTATACCTTTACGACTGCTTTAATTACTGGAGCTCATAATTATCGGATAGTATCAGTTGACGGATGTGGAACTACAAAAGATTCAGTTATAGCTAATCTAGATCATCAAACAGGAATTAATGGTATTATAGAAATAGTAAAGAATACATTCTTTAAAGAAATAAAAACACTAAGCTCTCCAATAAATGCGTCATCAAAATTATTTAAGAATTTCTCTAGCTTATTTATCTAGCATATTGCTTGTTTTATTCTTAATACCATTATTCGCAAATGCAGATTCTGTTTATGGAGTAGGTGCCTACGGTAATTGCTATTATTCAATCTGTAATAATCAAACTATTACAATATCTTCTCTGGGTGCGGTAAATCTTAATTTACAATTCACCAACCCGAGTGCATGTGCCGCGGGAAGTGACAACGTCACAGTAAGTACTAATGCCGTAAACGGCTATACATTATTTATTAATTCACTAAATTCGGGAAGTTTGTTAACTGGTGCCAGTAGTATATCTCCAATAAATGCAATTGGGAGTTCTCCAATAAGCCTTACTTCAAACACCTGGGGTTACCGTGTTGATGGATGGGCTGGTTTTGGTTCTACCCCTTCTAACTATTTAACGGCTACTTACGGTGCGGTGCCAAATGGAGGATCATTGGATAGAATCGCCACTGTGAGTTCCGCAGTAAATAACAGTACTACAATAGTTTGGTACGGTTTGTGCGCTAACACTACACTACCTTCAGGATCTTACTCAGATACAATCATATATACTGCCGCCACCAATCCATAGAAAGTGTTTTTATTTTCAACAACAAGGTATATAATTTAAACATAATAGTTTTAAATAAAAATAATATAAAAAATGAATAAAAGCAGTGAAAAGTTATCTTCTTTATTAAACAAGGAAATGTCGCGCAAAGAGTTTCTTGGTTTTATGGGTATGGCTTTCTTAGGATTAATAGGAGTACTTTCTCTACTCGAATACTTTAGACAGGGTTCTTACAGTAATTCCAATTCTAATCTTTCATATGGTGAAGGACCTTACGGCGGAGTGTCTCTGAAGTAACTTGTAGTAATTTTGGCACTCTTTAAGATAGATTGCTATATGTAGGGTATAATATCTTTTATATGGATAAAAAACGAAATTCAATGAACCCTAAAAACAACAACAAGATGGCTATGAAGAATGCGGGATTTATAGCTCTATTAGTAATATTTGCGCTAGTAGTTCTTGCCGCAGTCAATAAGCCAAGCAATATTCAATCTGTGCCAATAACCACAGCTATTTCTGATGCAAACAGTGGTAAATATTCAAAGTTTAAAGTTACTGGTAATCTAGTGGAAATTACAAAGAAGGGCGACAAAACTGCCACCCTAAAAACATATATCGAACCAAATGCAACTCTTAAGACTGAAGGATTAGATTATTCCAAAGTTGAAGTTGTAGCTGCTCCACAAAGTAATGGCACATCAACATGGTTAAGTCTACTTGAAACTCTTGGTCCAGTTATTGCTATTGGAGTAATACTTTACCTAATGATGAAGAGTGCTCAAGGGCAAGGTAACCAAGCTATGAGTTTTGGTAAGAGTCGAGCAAGACTTTACGGTAATGAAAAAGATAAGGTTAGCTTTAAGGATGTCGCTGGTAGTGAAGAAGCTAAACAAGATCTTGAAGAAGTTGTTGAATTCCTTAAATTCCCAAAGAAATTCTCAGCACTAGGCGCTAAAGTTCCTAAAGGAGTTCTGCTTGTAGGCCCCCCAGGAACTGGAAAGACTATGCTTTCAAGAGCCGTAGCTGGAGAAGCGAATGTGCCTTTCTTCTCAATTTCCGGATCTGAATTCGTGGAAATGTTTGTTGGTGTTGGAGCTTCTAGAGTGAGAGATTTATTTGCTAAAGCTAAGAAGAATTCACCTTGTATTATATTCATCGATGAAATTGACGCAGTTGGAAGACGACGTGGTAGTGGAATGGGTGGAGGTCACGACGAAAGAGAGCAGACTCTTAACCAGATACTAGTAGAAATGGATGGTTTCGAACAAGGACAGAACGTTATAGTGCTTGCAGCTACTAACAGAGCCGACGTACTAGATCCAGCTCTTCTAAGACCTGGAAGATTCGACCGAAGAGTTAATATTGGACTTCCTGATCGAAAAGATAGATTATCTATTCTTAAGGTACACTTTGAAAAGAAGCCTACTTCTAAAGATGTAGATCTAGACTCATTAGCCGCAAAGAGTGCTGGTTCTTCTGGTGCTGATCTAGCTAACATAGCCAACGAGGCTGCTATTATTGCTGCCAAGGCCAATAGAAATGAGATCAATAACAACGATGTAACGGCTGCATTTGAAAAAGTAGCTATTGGACCTGAAAGAAAGAGTAAAGTGATGACACAGAAAGACAAGGAAGTTACTGCTTATCATGAAGCTGGACATGCGCTTGTCGGTCATGTGTTACCGGACAGTGATCCAGTTCATAAAGTTACAATTATTCCACGTGGAGGAACTGGCGGTGTCACTTGGTTTATCCCGCCAGAAGATCGAGTTTATGTTTCGCTTGTTCAGTTCAAAGACATTCTCGCTAGAGGAATGGGTGGAAGAATTGCCGAGGAGATAATACTAGGTAGAGATAAGATTACTACTGGAGCTGGTTCTGATCTACAAAATGCTGCTGATCTTGCTAGAGACATGATTGTGAATCAGGGTATGGGTGACAAATTACGAAACCAAGTATTTAAGACTGATGATGGAATGATGATAGACAAATTAGTTCACGAAAGAGACTATTCTGATGAAACTGCAAAAATAATAGACGATGAAGTTGAAGAATTAATCAAAGAAGCTGCCGAGAGAGCGGATCTAGTAATTAAGGCTAATAAGAAATACTTAGAAGCTCTTAAAGATAAGCTACTCGAAAAAGAGACCGTAGACGCTAAAGAAGTTGATGAAATTCTTAAGGGTGCTAAGCTTCCAGAAAAAGCTGCTCTTTACTAAAAAATATCTGTTAAATTAACGTTTATTCTTTTATACTACTAGTAATTGTTCTATGACAAATACTAAAATTGAAGAAATAAAACCAAAGAAAATAAGCATCATAAATGCGGCATTTTTGTTGATGACTGCCACATTTATAGGTCAGCTACTAGGTTTTCTTCGGACTAAATTAGTAAACGCCAACTTCCCGATAACCGGCCCCCATGGTACTGACGCTTATTTCGCTGCGTTTAACGTTCCCGACTTCTTTTTCTTTACTTTGTCTGCTGGAGTTGTGGGTGTGGCTGTAATGCCAATTCTTTCTGATAGATTATCTAAAGTAGGCGTAAAACATATGTGGGAGTTAGTAAGCTCGCTACTTAATTTCCTGTCTTTAATAATGTTATTTGTGGCAATTATTATTTTAATTTTTGCTGATCAATTGATTAGATACGTAGTAGCGCCTCATTTGCCTGCAGCGGAAATGCACACCGCAGCAACAATACTAAGACTGCTGGCATTCAATCCTTTTCTGTTTACAATTTCTGGACTACTTACAGCAGCCCAGCAATCACTAGGTAGATTCTTTTTCTATGCTATTACCCCAATTATTTATAACTTATCGATTATACTAAGTATTTTTGTATTTAGATTTAATCTAGGATTAGTGGGTCTTGGAGTAGGTGCGGTAATTGGAGCAGTGCTCCAGTTATTAATAGTTTCAATTGGTTTAATAAAAACTAACTTCTCTTGGACGCCGAAGATTATGTATAAACATGCGGATTTTAAGGCCGTACTTAGAAATTTGCCGCCTAGATCATTGGACCAAGGAATGGATCAACTAGAAGATATTGTAGAAACCCACATTGCTTCTGGAATTTCTTCGGGGGCTATTTCGTATTTTAATAATGCATATATTTTAAGTACTGCACCGATTCTTCTGCTTGGAACTGCAATATCTACAGCCGCTTTTCCTAGGCTAAATAGGTCTTTGTCTGAAGGTAAGCCAGATGAATTTAGGGCAGATTTTAGAAGAATTTTACTTATTCTTATATGGATTAGTGCGCCGGTAGTAATAATCTCATATTTTACCAGGGGTTACCTGGCGCGTATTATTTTCTCTCGAGGAAATGAACAGATATCTTTAATATTTGGTTTTCTTTGCATAGCTATATTCTTTAGAATTCTTTATTCAATGATTTCTAGATGGTTTTATTCCAATAAGGATACTATCACTCCTTTAATAGTTTCCATCTTCACTATATTTTTAAATATTGTCCTTGCTGTCTATTTATCCAAATCTAGTAGATATGGTGTTGCCGGACTTGCCATAGCTCAATCTATAGTAGCCTTTATAGAGGTTCTGGTGCTGGGCAGTATTATGACCTATAGGGATAGAAAAATATTCGATATGAAGTTCCTTAGGAACTTAATTAAGATTGGTAGTGTATGTGGATTCACTCTGGTCGCCGGATATCTGATGATCTCACTTTACCCACTGGAAAGTAAAGATAAAGGATTTTTCCAACTAGGAATTAGGCTAAGCGCCATAGCTTTAACAACATTAGCTGTGCACTTATTAATATCTAGGGCATTAGAGCTAGAAGAGGCTTACCCAGTCTTTAATAGAGTTAAAAGATTCATAATTAGACCCATTAGAATTGAAGAACTTTAGTCACCCCTGTTATTTTTTGATATAATAAAACCAAATGGAAATTAGTAAAGTTCGAAATTTTTGTATCATTGCTCATATTGACCATGGAAAGTCCACTTTAGCGGATAGGTTATTAGAGATAACTGGAACCGTAGATAAGCGAATGATGAAGAATCAGCTTCTAGATAAAATGGATTTAGAGCGTGAAAAAGGAATAACAATTAAGTTAGCTCCTGTTCGAATGAAGTATAAAGATTATGAATTGAATCTAATTGATACTCCAGGACATGTAGACTTTTCTTATGAAGTATCAAGATCACTTGAAGCCTGTGAGGGTGCAATCTTAGTAGTGGATGCGACTCAGGGAATACAAGCTCAGACTCTTGCTAATGTATACCTCGCTATAGCTGCGGATTTAAATATTATTCCGGTTCTAAACAAGATAGATTTACCCGCTGCAAATGTTGAAAAAGTATCTGAAGAAATCATAAGCCTTCTTGGATGTAAGAGAGAAGAAATAATGAGTATTTCCGCCAAGACAGGTCAGGGGGTTGCTGAACTCTTAGATGTAATAGTAGAAAAAATTCCTTCACCCAAAAAAGATCAAAGCGACAAAACAAGAGCACTTATTTTCGATTCGTATTACGACGAATATAGGGGAGTTATTCTTTACGTTAGATTATTTGGTGGTCAAATTAAGACTAATGATCAAATTTTAATGATGGCTACCGAGACAAATGGAATCGCACTTGAAGTTGGAATGCTAAATCCAGATATGAAGAAGTTGGAAAAGCTTAGTGATGGTGAAATTGGATATATTGTAACTAACTTAAAGACTACGCGTGATGCTAAAGTTGGAGATACAGTTACC
The DNA here is from genome assembly GCA_036745415.1 of Candidatus Saccharimonadota bacterium. Taxonomy (GTDB): domain Bacteria; phylum Patescibacteriota; class Saccharimonadia; order Saccharimonadales; family UBA4665; genus CAILQE01. Next base: position 150,769 of record DAIOGF010000001.1, on the reverse strand, counting down.
CTAAACTCATCTCCAGCGAGTGAAGTACTCCCTGGATATAAGGATGTTAAACCTTTTGTTTATGCAGGATTTTTTCCTCAATCTAATGAACAATACAATGAGCTTAAAGAAGCTGTTGAAAAACTATCTTTAAGTGACTCAGCTTTGCAGTATGAGCTAGAGAATTCTCCAGTGCTTGGTTTTGGAGTTCGTATTGGTTTTCTTGGACTGCTGCACCTTGAAATAGTCAAGGAAAGACTAGAGCGTGAATACAATCTAGAGCTAGTAGTTACAAACCCTTCCACTGACTACATAGTTAAATTAACAAACGGCCAGACTTTAGATGTTAAGAGTGCGGCAGAACTTCCTGAAGCATCTCTAATTGCAGAAATATCTGAACCATGGATCAAGGGCGAAATTGTAGTGCCTAGTGACTATATTGGGTCAGTGTTGCAGCTAATAACTTCCAAGCGAGGTCTACAGAAAAATATTAGCTACATGGATGTTCAGGCGCTAATTGAATTTAACGCACCACTATCTAACTTACTTACAGATTTCTATGACCAATTAAAAAGTGTAACAAGTGGATTTGGCTCATTTAATTACGAACTTGATGGATATAGAACAGAAGATTTAGTTAGATTAGATTTTTATGTAGCTCACGAAAAAGTAGACGCTCTATCTATAGTTGTTCACAGGAGTGAAGCGCCAAGCCTAGCAAGAGAAACAACTAAGAAGCTTAAAGACATAATTCCTCGTCAGAACTTCCAAGTGGCCGTACAGGCGGGAATTGGCGGTAAGTTTATAGCCAGAGAAGATATTAGCGCTTTTCGTAAAGATGTTACAAGCGGGCTCTATGGTGGAGACGTATCTAGAAAGAAAAAAGTTCTAGCCAAGCAGAAGAAAGGTAAGGCAAGACTTAAGAGATTCGGTAAGGTAGATATTCCAGCCGAAGCTTTTACGGTCATGATTCAAAAATAATATGATAAATACTGAGAGCTACGAACCAAGCAAAGAAGTAAAAGATTTAGTAGCGCGCTCAAAAATATTATTTATAGTGGGCCCATCGGGAACTGGAAAAAATACCGTTATCTCAAAATTAATAGAGTATCCACACTTTCACGAAATTATTACCGCAACTACTCGTCCGCCAAGATTCAATCATGGTGTCAAAGAAAAAGATGGTGAAGTTTATCATTTTGTTTCAAAAGAACAATTTGAAGAAATGGTAAGAAGAAGAGAATTAGTAGAATTTGCATTAGTACATAATCAACATTACTACGGAACTCCAGCCAGTGAATTCTTTAAGACCGAAGAAGAAAACAAAATTGCCTTAGCTGACATTGAAGTAAAAGGAGTTAGTTCATTCCTGAAATTAAATCCAGATATTAAAATAATCTTCTTGCTTCCACCAGATCTAGAAACTTTGATAAGCCGCATTACAAAAAGGGATAATCATGAACTTAATAAAGATGATCTGAGGGAAAGATTAAATACGTCTCTAGAGGAGTATTCTCATGCCTCAGATAACCCTAAATATTATTTCGTAATAAATGACAACCTTGATGGTGCCGTAAAAGAAATAGAAGAATATATAGAAGGCAAGATAAAGAATCAAGATCATCTAAAAGAGCATATTGAAAATCTAAAACAACAGATAAAAAGTTATCTAGCTAATCTTTAGCACTCTTGACGCTTGAGTGCTAGTTTATATATAATTTAGTTAATTATGACAGATCGTCAAAAACGAATTTTATCAGCGATTATTGAACAATATGCTGAAGTTGCTAGTCCAGTTGGAAGTAGTCTTCTTGCTAAGGTTTTTAATGTGTCTTCGGCAACTATAAGATCAGAAATGGCCGAACTTGAAAGACTAGGTTTCATTACTCAGCCACATACTAGTGCCGGAAGAATACCTACGGATAAAGGTTATAGATATTATGTAAATTCTATATCTACACAAATTCATGATGAGCCAAAAGATCGTGCATCAAAAGCTTTAATGTCTAGAGTTCAACATGCCGGTGATCCTGATCGTATGATTAGAAACGCCGTGGACACCTTAGTAGAGCTTACGCATAATTTGGCGCTTGCAACAACTGCTAATAACCAACTATACATTTCCGGAATTGGTAATCTTTTTACTCAGCCAGAATTCTTCGATATTCTTCAAGTTCAGGAAGTAGCTAAATTATTAGATAATCTAGAGCCATGGCTAAAAGAAGCAGCTCCAAACGAACCACTTAGTGTGTACATAGGGCAAGAGAATCCTATTGGGCGAACTGCTGGATGTACTCTAATTATTTCCAAATATAGAAGCCCATATAATGACAATAGCTATATTGGAACACTGGGCCCAACACGTCAGAGTTATAGAGAAGTTATGAATTTAGTATCATTAGCAGGACAAGAATTAGAGGAGGTTTTATTTAACTAATATGAGCACAAAACAACCAAAGAATCCAAAAGACAATAATGAGGATCTACAGAATCAAATCAAAGAATTAACTGAAAATTTAATGCGTGAACGAGCAGATGCTATGAATGTTCGAAGACGAGCAGAAGAAGATAGATTAAAACTCGCTGGATATTTCAAGGCATCAACTATCAAGGAATTACTACCTTTTATAGATAATCTAGATAGAGCTTTAAAGCATTCTCCAAAACTTGAAGATAAATCTTATCAGGAATGGCTTAAAGGTATTGAAGGAGTACATAAACAATTAATGCAGATTTTAAGCCAAATAGGAGTAGAGAAAATCAAGACTGTTGGCGAAGAATTTAATCCTGAGCTACACGAAGCAGTATCTATGGATGATTCAAATCCAGGCACTAAAGAAGTAGTAACTGAAGAGTTAGCTAGCGGATATTCATTAGGTGATGAAGTGATTCGTCATGCTATGGTTAGAGTGGCTACGCAGTAAATCTTACTACATTAGCACTCTTGACTAGTGAGTGCTAAAATATATATCATATTAATGCACTACTTCTTGGTGTATTAACCTTAGAAATTAAGAAATATAACTAAATAGAAAGGATCAATTATATGGGTAAGATAATTGGAATCGACCTAGGAACTACTAACTCAGCAATGGCTGTTATGCAATCTGGTAAACCAGAAATTATAGCTAACTCTGAAGGAAACAGAACTACACCTTCAGTTGTTGCTGTTAATAAAAACGGAGAAAGACTTGTTGGACAAGTGGCAAGAAGACAGCAAGTAACCAACTCTAAAAACACTATTTACGAAGTAAAAAGATTAATTGGACGAAACTTTAACGATAAAGAAGTTCAAAGAGATCTAAAGCTTATGGGTTACGAAATTATTAAAAGTGGTAACTCAGTTAAAGTTAAATTAGCAGATAAGGAATACAGTCCTGAAGAAATCTCGGCTATGATCTTAGCGAAACTTAAAGCTGACGCTGAAAGTTTCTTAGGTGAATCAGTAAGTGAAGCAGTAATTACAGTTCCTGCATATTTTGACGACTCACAAAGACAGGCCACTAAAGATGCAGGTAAAATTGCTGGACTAGAAGTTAAAAGAATCATTAACGAACCTACTGCGGCTGCACTAGCTTACGGACTAGATAAGGGAAGTAAAAAAGACGAAAAGATTGCTGTATACGACCTTGGTGGTGGTACATTCGACGTTTCTATTTTGGAACTTGGTGACGGCGTATTTGAAGTTAAGTCTACAAATGGTGATACTCATCTAGGTGGAGCAGACTTTGATCGTGTAATAATTAACTACTTTGCAGATGAATTCAAAAAAGAGAGTGGTATAGATATTTCTGAAGATAAAGCTGCAATGCAAAGACTTCGAGATGAAGCTGAAAAAGCTAAGATCGAACTTTCTTCAGCGCAAGAAGTAGACATTAACCTACCATTCTTAACTGCTGACGCTGATGGACCTAAGCACTTCGAACACAAACTTACTCGAGCTAAACTTGAAAGCTTAGTCGGTGAATTAATTGAGAAGACCGAAGATCCATGTCTTAAAGCTCTTAAGGATGCAAAACTTTCAGCAAGTGATATTAATGCTGTAGTTTTGGTAGGTGGAATGACTAGAATGCCTGCAGTTCAAGAAAAAGTTAAGAAGATATTCGGAAAAGAACCAATGAAGGGTGTTAATCCTGATGAAGTTGTAGCCGTTGGTGCTGCTATTCAAGGTGGAGTTCTTCAAGGAGATGTTAAGGATGTACTTCTACTAGACGTTACACCTCTAAGCCTTGGTATTGAAACCATGGGTGGAGTAATGACTAAGCTTATAGAGAGAAATACCACTATCCCAACATCTAAGAGTGAAGTATTCTCAACTGCCGCAGACAACCAACCTCAAGTAGAAATCCACGTAGCTCAAGGTGAAAGAGAAATGATTGATGGAAATAAATCTTTAGGTAGATTTGTTCTTGATGGTATTGCTCCAGCTCCAAGAGGAGTCCCTCAAATTGAGGTTACATTCAATATTGACGCTAACGGAATCTTAAACGTTACAGCTAAGGATAAAGGTACTTCTAAAGAGCAGAGTATTACAATATCTGGTTCTGGAAACCTTTCTAAAGACGATGTTGAGAAGATGGCTAAAGAGGCTGAAACACATGCAGATGAAGATAAGAAGCGAAAAGAAATGGTTGAAGCTAAGAATATGTTAGATTCTAGCGTATACAACGCTGAGAAGATGATTAAGGACAATAAGGATAAGGTTAGCGAAGAAGACCAAAAAACTGTTGAAAAGGCCGTAGAAGAGGCTAAGAAGGTTGTATCTAAAGAGGATGCAACTAAGGAAGAAATTGAAACAGCCACAAAGGACTTAAACGATCGAATCATGCCAATTGGTGCAAAGATGTACGAATCAGCTAGTGAAGATAAAGAAGCTAAATCTGAATCTAAAGATGAAACCCTAGAAGGTGAAGTTGTGGATGAAGATAAAAAAGAAACTAAATAAGTAATTTAGTCTTAAATTAAGTTAAAATAAGGTGAACTATGGCGAAGCGTGACTATTATGATGTTCTTGGAATAAAGAAAAATTCATCTGCAGATGAGATAAAATCTGCATTTAGAAAGGCCGCCATAGAACACCACCCAGATCGTGGTGGTGACGAAGCTAAATTTAAAGAATTAAATGAAGCTTATGAAGTTCTAAAAGATCCTGAAAAGCGAAAAAGATACGATCAATTTGGTCATGCTGGAGTAGGCAACGACCCTGGTGCTGGTTTCGGAGGTGGTGGAGCATACCAGAATATGAACTTCGACTTTGGAGATCTTGGTCTTGGGGATATTTTTGGATCATTCTTCGGAGGAGGATTTAATCAGGGCAGTAGAGGTCAAGAAGCAAGAGGATCTGACCTTCAAACAAGTGTAGATATTAGTTTTGAGGATGCAGTTTTTGGAACTGAAGTCCCAATTTCTTTAAACGTTGATGATACTTGTAGTCACTGTAAAGGCACTACTGCGGAACCTGGATATGATCTTAAGACTTGTAAGACTTGTGAAGGAAGAGGTCAGGTAGTCTCTGTAACTAGAACTATTTTCGGAAATATTCAGCAAGCTAGTATCTGCCCTGACTGTCATGGAAAAGGTAAGGTGCCAGAAAAACAATGTAGCGTTTGTAAAGGTAAGGGTGTTAAGGATGAGCGTCAAAATATTAATCTAAAAATTCCTGCTGGAATTGATGACGGTGCAACAATTAGACTTAGGGAGCATGGTAATGCGATTGCCAATGGTCCAAGAGGTGATCTTTATATCCTAGTTAGAGTTAAGGCACACAAGAAATTCACCCGTGAAGGCGACCTAATTTTGAGTGAAGAGCACATATCCATGATAGATGCGGCACTTGGCTCAGAATTAGACATTGAAACAGTCGATGGTATTATTACAATGAAAGTTTCCGCTGGAACTCAGTCCGGATCCGATTTTAAATTATCTAATCACGGAGTTACTCACCCAAATGGTAAGAGTAGGGGTGCTCATATTGTGACAGTTGTAGTTGATACCCCAACTAAACTTTCTCGTGAGCAGATTAGATTACTTAAAGAATTTAGAGATCAATAGATAACTAAATCTTGCAAAAAGCAGTGAACTTTAGTTATATATTCTTATAATGCTTAAGCTAAAAAACGATCAATCAGGACTTATACCTCTGTTAGTTTGTATTTTAGCTGTAGTAGTTGGCATAATGTATGTAGCTTATTCAAGGGTTCTTAGGGCTAAGCATTAGCACTTGCAAAAATACAAAAAATATGTTAATATTATCGAGTATTAACAAGTAATTAAATCAATGTTTAGAAGAAATAAAATAAATACTATTGGAAGAACTGAAGTAATTAGTTTTCCGGAAGACGAAGTCTACAAAGTAACAGCCAAAATTGATACAGGTGCTTATACATCTTCAGTTTGGGCAACAGATCTTAATGAAGTAGACGGTGTCCTGAGCTTCAAATTACTAGATTCCAAAGTAAAGGGATTTAGTGGGAAGCTTCTTTCTACTAAGAATTATCATAAAGTGGTAGTATATAACTCATTCGGTCATTCTGAGAAAAGATTTAGAGTGCAATTAGTTTTAAACTTGGGCGGTAGTTCATTTAAGACAGATTTTACTCTAGCCGATAGGTCACTTAATACTTATCCAATCTTGATTGGTAGAAAAGCATTGAAGAATAGATTCGTTGTAGATGTTTCAAAATCTGCGGCAAGAGAGCATAAACGTAAATAAGGAGAAATATTATGAATATTGTTATTTTATCCAAAGGACCTGGAAACTACTCTACACAAAGACTTAAGGCTGCAGCAGAAGCTAAGGGTCACAACGTAAGAGTTATTAATTATGCAAAATGTTACGTTACCGTAGAAAGTAATAAGCCAGTTGTTAACTATAATGGTGAAGCTATTACTGATGTAGACGCAATTATTCCAAGAATTTCTTCTAGTTTAACCACTTACGGTAGTTCTATTGTTAGACAATTTGAAATGCAAAATGTATTTACCACTACTAGTTCATTAGCTTTATCTCGATCGAGAGATAAATTAAGAAGCATTCAGCTTTTAGCAAAGTATGGTGTTGGAATTCCAAAGACTGTGTTCGCACGAGAAACATCAGATTTCGACGATGTGTTAGAGCAAGTAGGCGGTGCGCCAGTTATTATTAAGGTTGCTAGAGGAACTCACGGAAATGGTGTGGTTCTTGCTGAAACCAAGAAAGCAGCTATGGCAGTAATGCAGGCCTTCCACGTTGAAGGTGTGAGCTTCCTAGTGCAAGAATTTATTGAAGAAAGTGCCGGAGAAGACATTAGGGCAGTTGTGGTAAACGGACACGTAGTTGCGTCAATGATGCGAAAAAGTGCTGATGATGACTTTAGATCTAATCTTCACCAAGGTGCAACAGCTAAGTCTGTAAAACTAACTGAAGAAGAAAAGAAAGTAGCTCAGAAAGCCGCAAAAGCTATGGGGCTAACATTCTGTGGTGTTGATTTAATGAGATCAAATCGAGGACCACTAGTTCTTGAAGTAAATGCTTCTCCAGGATTTGGTATTGAAAAAGTTACAAATAGACAAGTTGCTGAAAAAGTAATTGAATACGTTGAGCAAAATGCTAAGGCTAGACGTAAAAAAGACAAAGTCGGAGCCTAAGTATTTTATAAAGCTTATGCTATAGTTTTACTATGGCAGAAGTATTTCTAATTGGAATTTTAGTTTCACCAATTATACTTTGTTTGGTTTTAAAATCTAATGCAAATTATATTTTTTTAAGTGCTTCACTTGGATATCTTTTATCTAATTTCTTAAGTAAAAACCCAATGCTAAGAAGTGTAATGGTAAACAACCTAAATCTTAGCGGTGATGCAAGCGCTAATTTGCAACTAACTTTAATTTTAATCCCAGTTATTCTCACTACTGTTGCCATGTTCGGAACGGTTGCTAAAAAAGGTATGATTCTTAATTTAGCTTCTTCTGTAGCTCTAGGATTTCTACTAACCATTCTAATTGTTCCGTTATTGCCAGCATCACTTAATCTACTGAGCAATACTTTATGGAATCAGGTAAAGAATGTTCAGGATATTGTAGTAGGCGCTGGGTCTATTTTTGTATTAATAAATTTATTAATAAATAGGCCAAAACATTCACACATGAAGTCCTCAAAAAATCACGGATAGTACTTTAACAGATAAGCAAACCTTGACTTTTTTGTAAAAATGTCAATAATTATATGAGATAAACCCTTATATTTCTAGATATGGTTATATGTGGGCCCATAGCTCAGCTGGTTAGAGCACCTGCCTTTTAAGCAGGGTGTCGTGGGTTCAAGTCCCACTGGGCCCTCCAATTATATCTAGATAATAAAAATACCCCTTTATTTATAAGTGGTATTATTTTTTGTCTAAATTTTCTATATTTGTTGATTATGTTACAATACGCTTATGGCTAAAAAATCTTCATCTAACAACAAATTATCAAACTTAAATTTCATGAATCTAAAGGTTCAAGAGTACTCTATTTTACTTGGGCTATTTTTCTCTTTAGTATTTTTAATGAGCATAGTTACACTAGCAAAAAACGATATATCCGATAGTAAAGTATATGGGAGCGTAGTAAAAGGTTCTCCCAATAACCTTGCGGCTGTGCTAGCAATAATACTAACAATTTATGGATTACTTAAGGCTAAGAAAATGTGGCACCAGGTAGCTATCACTATTAGCTTCTCTATATTGTTGAGTGCTTACTGCGTATATCTATTTGCGCTATCTTAAAATAAAAAGAATAGGATATTAAATTGTCCGAAAATTTGAAAATTCGACGCATTGTCGAGAGTAGATATATTCTATTTTTCTTTAGTATATTTTTCTTGAGTGTTTGTGTGGCCATACTTCCGAGTGGGCTTAAGGCAAATGAAGGCTTTAGTTACTTCGGAGTATCCGTAAAAACTGTAGTTCCTTACACTATAGGATTAATTTTTCTATCTATTTATCACTATCCTGGAAAAGCTAAATTTCCATTCAAGATTGAGTATGTATTAAAACTAATATCTTTCTTATTGGTTGGACTCGTCCTAGTGCCTTATTCTGTGTCTGATCTATTTAATAATATTCACATTGGTATTGGCAGTACTATATTCTCATTGCAATTAATATTATCTATTTGCTTTTATGTCTATTCTAAAAAAGCCAGCTTCCTATATTTGTTATTAATTCAATTTGCATTTGGATTGGCCTGTGCTTTATTTGTTGCTTCTAAAACCGGTTATCTATTACAATTTCAAATACTTTATCAAATAGCTTTTATGACTGGATATTTGAACTTTTTGAAATATCTAAAGATAAAAACAAGTTTTTAGTGTTAAAATATTTCATATAATCTAAAAATAAATATGAGTAAATTAGGGAACTATCTTAAAGAACATTTAAAGGGCGAGATATTAGAATCGCCAGAGATTAGAAATTATTTTTCTAGGGATCTTAGTCCTATTCAAGTAATTCCTAGTATGATTGCATTTCCTGCCGATGAAAGAGACATTAGAAAAATTAATAGATTCTGTTACCAATTGAGTGAGCGTGGAAGATTCCTACCCATAACACCTAGAGGATTAGGTTCTAGCTCGAATGGATCTAGTCTTGGAAGTGGATTAATAATGTCCATGTCTACGCACTTAAATAAAATTAACTATATAGATCAAAAAAACCTAATTGTAAATGTTCAGGCTGGAATTAATTTTAATCTCTTCAAAGAGTCTATGAATCTACTTGGCATGGAGTTGCCTTTTAATCCAGAAAATTATAAGAATATTACCCTTGCTGGAATTATTTCTAGCAATTTATCCGGGAACACATCGCATAAATATGGCGGTATCGAGAATTGCCTCCTAGGTCTTAAGGTTGTACTTTCAAACGGAGAAATAATTGAAGTAAAACAAATTACTTTAAAAGAATTTAATCATAAGATAGGTCAAGTTAACTTTGAAGGAGAGGTTTATAGAAATCTGGATAAGTTAATTGAAGACCTAGACATATCGGATTTAAAGCGAGAGGTTTCAAGAGATTCTGCAATGTATAATATTTCTGATATAAAAAATAAAGATGGCGTAAATCTTATCCCACTCTTTATTGGATCAGAAGGTACTCTAGGCGTTATTACTGAAGTGACTCTTAAGCTCAAAGAAATTGATCAAGATTTTAGTAAATATTTACTCGTTGGATTAGAAAATAATTTGGATACCGCAGAACTGTTATCTAACTTGATGGGGCTAGGAGATAGTCCAGATTATATTGAGTATTTCGATTCAAATTTATTCAAGATGTTAAATAAGTCTAGTCCGACGCATTTCAATAGATGGCTAAATAGACCTTATTCGAAAGGATATTTGCTAATAGGATTTAGAGGTCCAGATAAAACAGTTATTAAAAATTATCAGAAAATAATTAAATCTATAAAAGGAATTTCTAATAATATTTTTGAAATAAATGAGAATGAAGAAATATCCTTATTGGATAGACTTAATTCTTCTAAAATAGAAGTAGAAAATTACCAGGACCACAACCAGAGCGTTTATAATGTTTTAAATATTTCAGTTCCTAAGAATAATATTGCTGAACTACTTAATGGGCTAGATTCGGTATTTAAGAAGTCTCCAATAAATCTAGCTTATTATGGTAACTTGGCAGAAGGTAATTTAACCATAGTTGGATTAATTGATGTAAATGAAGTTGCTGACAGGCAAGCATACTTTAAGGTTATAAAAGACGGATCAGATCTTGCTGTTTCATTGGGCGGAACTATGGCGGCCAATGGCGGTGTTGGTAGGCTAAGTACACCATATCTTTATAAACAATTTACTGAACAAAACTTGGAAATATTTAGAAAAATAAAAAAGATATTTGACCCTATGAATATACTAAATCCAGATGTGAAATTTAATTCCACAGAAGAAAATATTAAAAACTCCCTTACAAACAAGATTAAACTGAGAAATAAAGAAAATATTCAATAATATAACTAATTTGAAGTATAAGTAAGTATCTTATATAATTAGTTTTTATGAATAACGAAATAAACTCTGATTATAGAGATTTCTATATAAAAGACATAAAACGAAGGATAGCTGTAGGAGCATTTGTTATGGCTTCCGTAATGGCTGCTATAGGCACTTTTCATACCGTCGAAGCTATCAACGATGCATCAAATTATTTTGGTTTTAACCCAAACATTAATACCACTGCACAAGACTATAAAGATAATAGTATACAATTATCTAACTCTACGGATGAGGGTATTAAATCAGCTGAAGCTTTAGGTCTAAGCGCGCTATTTACGTTGATAGCTTACAAATCTTATAGAAAATATAGAGAATCTTAATTACTAATAATGCGTGATTATTGTGGTGCCTTTAGGTGCCCAGTCATAAATCCACTCGGCGTCCGAATTAACTACACCAATGCATCCATGAGAAGTATTTAAATTACCAAATGCACTTAATGGTCTCCAGTAATTTCCATGGATAGAGTGACCCGATGTATCAAAGAATAGAACCCATTGTACATTGGGTTGAAAATAAGTTGTTCCATTTAGATTTTCCCCAGTCATATTCATGATGGGTACTTTATATAGCACCTTAAAAGTTCCAATAGGTGTTGGGGTAATTGGGGCTCCTGCATCAATCAAAAAGGTTTTAATTAGTTCACCATTTTGATAAGCATACATTCTTTTTGTTGTTATGTTTGCTTCTATTAACTTATCGTATTGCGTTGGAGATGTGCTTATAGAAAAAGGAAGGGTTGTAGTATTAAGTTTTACCGTTGTACTTTCACCATTAAGCAGTGCAGCTTCAATATTTTTAGCAGCTTGATTGAAGCTGCTACTATCCACTTGTGTTCCATCAGTGCCCTTAGATAAAACTATTCCGCTTCCATCATCGTGGCTCAATTTTATTTCTTCTATTGGTTTAACGTATGCTTTATTTCCTAAATTTGTTAAATAACTAAATATAGAAGACTGATTAACTTTCAACATATTTGAAGAAAACTTAGAATTATCTAACATTGAAGAAATATCTGCTTGATTTAAAACATAATCTTTTCCGGCAATTGAAATTGTTATTTTTTGAGCTTTAATCTCATTAACTTTGCTCATAAATTTGCTATGTATAATTTCTAATTTAACTTGCTTATCGTGTTTCTGAACATTCCTTGCATAAATTAATCCACTAACGGATGCAGAAAGTACTATCAATGCAAGTATATTAATAACAAATATAATCAATATTCTATTAAATATTGAATTACCTTGTTTTGAATTAATTAACTCTGGAGCGCCCTCGGCATTGCCTGCACCATTATTTTGAATGGTACTATCCATTTTTTCCTCACTCTTTAAAGTTTTTGTTAGCCCCATCTCACATATTATTTTGGACTCTGTTAATATTTTATTTTAACAGTATTAAATTAACAATATCTTTATGCTTATCTTGCTCTTTAAAATTATCCCTAATTCTTGTATAATAACAGATAGATAAATAGGAAATTAAGTAGTGAGCGGACACTCAAAATGGTCAACAATAAAAAGAGAGAAGGGCGCTAAAGACGCCGCTCGTGGTGCTCTTTTCACAAAAATTGGAAACAATATAGCTATAGCTGCTAGGAACGGTACTGATCCTGAAACTAACTTTGCTTTAAGACTTGCGATAGATAAAGCAAGAACTGCCAATATGCCAATGGCTAACATCCAAAGAAGTATAGATAGAGTTAAAGATAAGTCGGCAGCTCAATTAACCGAAGTTTTATACGAAGGATATGGACCTGCAGGAGTAGCAGTCTTAGTTGAAGTTGCCACTGATAATGTTAATAGAACCTACCCAGAAGTTAGATTGGCTTTCTCTAAACATGGTGGAAATATTGCCGAAAAGAATTCAGTTGCTTTTATGTTTGATAGAAAAGGTTTAATTAGAATTAAAGGTTCCGGCGATGATTTAATGCTAGAAGTATTAGACGCTGGAGCAAGTGATGTTGTTGAAGAAGATGGAGAATTAATTATATATACAAAGCCTACTGATCTAGCTATGGTTAGGGACAACTTATCTAAAAATCATGAAATATTAGATGCTGAACTTACCTACGTTCCTAACACTACTGTTCAAATTGAAGATGAAGCAACTCTAGCTAAAGTTATGAATATGATGGAAGCTCTTGAAGATAACGCAGACGTGGTAAATACATATACCAACTTCGATATTAAAGAAGATTTAATAAAGTAGAATATGCGAATCCTAGGAATCGATCCTGGAACCGGAATACTTGGTTTCGGTGTAATTGACGTTACCAATAATGGCTACAAAATGATTGACGGAGGAGTGATTCGAACACCCGCTCACACCGAAGATTCTATAAGGCTAGAAACAATTTACAATGAACTAACTTCGATTATTAAACAAAACAAACCTGATGCTATGTCGGTTGAGAAATTATTCTTTGCACAGAATGTAACAACTGCCATGAGTGTTTCTCAAGCTAGGGGCGTTGTATTGTTGGCTGGCAAACAAGCTAATTTAAGTCTGCATGAATATACACCACTTCAAATAAAGCAAGCTCTAACCGGATATGGTAGGGCGGACAAGAAACAAATTCAAGAAATGGTTAGAATTATGTTAAATCTACAAAAAGCTCCTCAGCCAGATGACTGCGCGGATGCTTTTGCTGCAGCTATTACCTGCGCAATGACTGCTAAAAATAACTTTTAAGATATAATATATCTATGATTGCAACTATTTCAGGTAGGGTAGTAGAAAAAGAGCTCGATAAAGTTATTATTGAAACAAATGGAATTGGATATTTAATTAATATCACCAATCGGGATTATGATGAGCTAGAAGTCGGTAAAGATTTTAGAGTATTTATTTTCGAAAACATAAAAGAAGATGCATACGATCTTTACGGTTTTATACATAGATCTACAAAAGATCTTTTCTATAGACTAATTTCTGTAAAAAATGTTGGACCTAAAGTTGCACTGTCTATTTTGTCACTCGGAGCTGACAGTGAAATACGAACAGCTATAGCCAATGGCGATGTTAAATTTTTAGTAAGTGCAAAAGGTGTAGGAAAGCGTGCTGCAGAACAAGTTGTAGTAGAGCTAAGAGATAAAGTCGGATTAATTGCTAGTGAATCAAGTGAAAGTATCGTAAGTAGAAAAGGCGTAAATATGAATGATGATGCAATTTCTGGACTTATGAGCTTGGGATATTCGATGGAAGATGCTTCAGAAGCATTAAGTAGAGTAGACTCATCACTTTCTGTTGAAGAAAGAATTAAGCAGGCACTTAAAGGTTGATCATGAAAATACCTACATTTAAATTAAACGATGGTAATACAATTCCAGTTTTAGGCTTAGGACTTTGGAAGATAAAAGAATATTCAGATTTCAAGTCAGCATTTGATGCTGCTATTAAAAATGGTTACACACTTTTTGATAGCGCTCAGGTTTACGGTAATGAAGAATTTCTAGCTCAAGCGATTAAAGAATCTAAAATTGAACGTAAAGATTTATATGTTACTACTAAAATATCCGTTGCGAATTTTGGCCACAAGCGAACTATGAAAAGTTTTGAAAAGTCTTTAAAAAATCTAGATACGGATTATGTCGATTTAATACTTCTACATTTTCCAGTTACAGTTCTTAGAAAAAAATCTTATTTAGCTTTAGAGGAAATTAAGAAAAGTGGAAGAGCAAAATCAATCGGAGTAAGTAATTATACAATTAAGCATCTAGAAGAATTAAAACAATACGCTAATATTACTCCAGCGGTAAATCAGGTTGAGCTGCATGTGTTCCTGCAACAACCCGAACTAATTAAATACTGTACGGATAATAATATTAAGATAGAAGCTTACTCACCACTAGCCCACGGTAAAGAAATGAATAACAAAGTCATTGAGGAAATAGCTAAGAAATATAACAAGACCTATTCTCAAATTATGCTAAGGTTTTTAATTGAAAAAGATTTAATACTTATTCCTAAATCAATCCATGAAAATAGAATTAAAGAAAATGTTGAAATCTTTGATTTTAAATTAGGCAAAGACGATATGGATAAATTAGAATCATTAAATAAGAACTTAAGAACCTGTTGGGATCCAACACTAGTACCATAATGATAGATAGAATTATAGACAGCACTCCAGAACCAGAGGAAGAAAAAGAATTAGAAAATACTCTAAGACCTAGAGACTTTGCAAGTTACATAGGCCAAGAGAAGCTCAAAGAGAATTTAAAACTAGCTATTTCTGCAGCCAAAAAAAGAAATGAGCCAATTGACCATGTACTTTTATATGGTCCTCCCGGATTAGGTAAGACAACAATGGCTTCGGTTATTGCTAATGAAATGGGTGCGCAGATAAGAATAACTTCCGGTCCCGCAATTGAAAGATCGGGTGATCTAGCTAGCCTTATAACTAATCTTAAAGACGGCGATATTTTATTCATTGATGAAATTCATCGACTGAATCGTAATGTAGAAGAAGTTCTATATTCAGCGATGGAAGATTTTAAAATAGATATTATGATCGGAAAAGGTCCAAGTGCTAGATCGTTAAGATTAGACCTACCAAAATTTACCATCATAGGAGCAACTACTAGAGCAGGTGCATTAGCCGCTCCCCTTCGAGATAGATTCGGTATGGTGCATAGATTAGAGTTTTACTCAGAGCCAGAAATTGAAAAAATTATTCACCGAGCAGCAGATATTCTTAGCACTAAAATTAATGAAGATGCTGCTAGGGATCTAGCTAAGCGCTCTAGGCTTACACCTAGAATTGCCAACCGTCTTCTTAAGAGGGTTAGAGACTATGCGGATGTGAATGGTGATGGAATTATAGATAAAGTAATAGCAAACAAGACTCTAGACCTGCTAGAGATCGATGAATATGGCCTAGATAGCGTCGATCGCATGCTTTTAAGAGCGATAATAGAGAATTATGATGGTGGACCAGTTGGTCTAGAAACTCTTGCTGCATTACTTGCAGAGGACCGACAGACCATAGAAGATTTTATCGAACCATACTTGATGCAAATAGGATTTTTAGAAAGAACACCTAGGGGAAGAAAAGTTACACCCAAGGCAATGAAGATAATTTAATCAATATTCTGTCTAATATACACAGTGCTCTTGTTAACTTTACCTTCGTAAGTTGCGACTAGATTGTATTTAGAGCAAAGTGAACTGTCGCTTTCGCAAGATTTTCCATTATTGTCAGTAACCTCATAGGCTAATACTTTACTCGCTGGATGTTCGGAAAGTTTTACGTTCGAAGAATCTGCCTTAGATAATGGATCAATTAGATTGTTTTGATCAAAACCTTGTAGCTGAGTGTTTCTGAAATCTGGACTATTAATGTCCTTTAATGAAGGGTAATGACCATTCTTAGAGTAATATTGTTCTAGTGCTGTCTGGGTTTTTTTTATTCTGTTTTGTCTTTCAGTGTTTCGATTATTAACGGAAATAGTATTATGTGTAGCTAAAGCTAACCAAGATAATAAGAAGACTGCAAGAATAACTACAAGTAGTTCGTAGATTGTAAAACCTTTATTATTTAATTTTTTCATTCTTTATAAATTATATATCTAATCTGCTGAAATAATATCTTTTAAATCAATTAATCCGAGTAGCGCCTTAATTAATCCATCGATCTCTATGGTTTCGCCTTCTTTGATTAACGACATTCTATTTCCGGCCAATTTAAGTCTAAGGTTCTCAAACAATCCATAATTACCTAAGTATCCGGTAAAATTACATCTATCACATCCTTTTGATTCTCTGTACTGGTCTGAAGATAGTTTTAAGTCATTAACCAATTTTGTTTTTAGTTTATCTATTTCATGTTCAGATAATTTAGTATTAATTCCTAGTGCTTTTTCAACTAATTTCAAAGATCCATAATTAGTATTTACTACCTCTCGGCAATAAGAGCAGTGTTTTTTTACTAACTTATAATGCAGAATGTTTTTTAAAGCTGAGTGGTTATGTGGTTTGGTAAAACCAAGAATCTTTAATTTATTTAGTAAATCTATTCTAGTGGTGCTAGTTAGATTTAATATGAACAATGAGTTTTTAGATTCTCTAGAAATAAGATCTACCTCATCAAGCGAATTAAGTGTGATCACGTATGCATCGTAATTATTTCTAAGTGCTAGATTTAATTCTCTAATATTTACGCTTTTTAAGGTAGCCACACTAAGTCCACCAGATATAATAATGTCTTTAATTACATTAGATAAAGAATCATTAAAGTTGTTATCTATGCCAGATATTAATATTATCCCGCTAAGATCACCTATAGTTTGATTTAATTCCTTGAGGTTTTCACCCCATAGGCCGAAGTCTTCTAACTTATGTTCTTTATTTGGATGCTCTATCTCTATAGTAATTTTGTGGCCATAGACATTAGGCAGTACATTAACTTTTAATTTAGTGCCAAGATAATCCAGCTTGGTTTCATTTAGTATGCTTCTGTCGTCAACATTAGCCCAATGTAAGAAATCTGAAATTAATTTGGCGTTTCTTCTTGGTATTTTATTAACAACGATTAGTGTTTTATCTACTCTAAATCTTAGCAAGATGTATTTTTCAGTGTCTTCAATATGAATAGTACTGGCTCTATCTCTCAGGGCATTATCTAAAATAGCTTTAACGTCTTGATCAATTTCTTTTTTTGTAAGTCCACCCATGACTACTCTTAATATATCAATTTTTGCATTATTAATTAAATTTATTAATCTTTCATAACAGAGAAATTATTAAATTTTTCTGATAAAATATACTTCTAATAAACTTAAGCGTTTTACTTAAAAACACTTTATCAGATATTATATTACTAACTTAAAGAGAGGTAATTATGGCAGAAAACAATGAAAAAGAGGGTAAAGCAAAAGCTTTAGGGTTGGCATTAGAACAGATTGAAAAACAATACGGCAAGGGCTCAATTATGAAGCTCGGTGAATCAACTCATACTAAAGTCGAATGTATTCCTACGGGAGCACTGTCTCTAGACCTAGCTCTAGGAGGCGGACTTCCTAAGGGTAGAATCGTTGAAATTTATGGACCTGAAAGTTCCGGAAAGACTACTATTACCCTTCATGCTATAGCTGAAGTGCAGAGAGCCGGCGGAACAGCAGCATTTATTGACGCTGAGCACGCACTAGATCCAGAGTATGCTAAAAGAATCGGTGTTGATGTAGATAATTTACTTCTAAGCCAGCCAGACAATGGTGAGCAGGCTCTAGAAATATGTGAAACATTAGTAAGATCTAACGCTGTAGATATTATTGTTGTCGACTCAGTGGCTGCATTGGTTCCAAGAGCAGAAATTGAGGGAGACATGGGAGACTCACTTCCTGGCCTTCAGGCTAGATTAATGAGCCAGGCTCTAAGAAAACTAACTAGCGTAATTAGCCGATCTAAAACTACTGTAGTATTCATAAACCAGATTCGTATGAAGATTGGTGTTATGTTTGGAAATCCAGAAACAACTACTGGTGGTAACGCCCTAAAATTCTACGCCTCAGTTAGGATGGATATTCGAAAAATAGGACAAATTAAGCAAGGTGAAAATGTTGTAGGCAATAGAACTAAGATTAAGGTTGTTAAAAACAAGATTGCTCCACCTTTTAGAGAGGCCGAATTCGACATTATGTACAATGAAGGAATCTCAAAAAGTGGTGATGTGCTAGACCTAGCATCCACTAAAGGTGTTGTAGAGAAATCTGGAGCTTGGTACTCATATAAGGGTGAAAAGATTGGTCAAGGACGAGAAGCTACAAAGACATATCTTAAAGAAAATCCTAAAGCTCTAGAAGAAATTGCGAAAGCTGTTAAGAAATTAGTTGCTGAAGAAGTATAGATAAGTAATGCAAGTAGTCGAAGTAACTACTACTCAAGATAGAAAAGAATACTTAGTAATTCTTGAAAATAACTCTAAGTTTAGGGCTAGTGCTGATGTGGTTCTAAAATACAAAATTGCACCTGGCCTAGATTTAAGCAGGGAAGATATAGGTAAAATTAAATCTTCCGCTAGTGAAGATAGAGTTTTTAACGCACTGCTAAGGCTAATTACTGGAAGATTAAAAACTGAATTTGAAATACGTAGATATCTCAGGCAGAAAGAAATAAGTGAAAAAAAATCTGAATATTTCATCGATAGATTAAAGGATTTAGGGCTTATAGATGATAGTAAATATATAGAAAGTTTTGTGCATGATCAAAATCTGAGAAGTCCTACTTCTAGAACTAAGTTAATTTTTAAATTAAAATCCAAGGGTATTAGTAAAAATATTATAGACGAGTATTTTGTTAATAGATCTGAAGACCAAGTAGATAATTTAAATAGACTAATAGAAATTAAAAGAAGACAGACTAAGTTCAAAGACGATCAGAAATTAATGGCTTATTTAATTAGAAATGGTTTTAATTATTCTGAAGTTAAGAATGCATTAAATCAAGAAGATTAGGCTATATTTGCAGCTGCTGCCGGAACTTTTTTAAGTAGATCCTCAATTATTATGTTTCTTGGAGTAACATTAATAATTTGATCACGTAGAACTACTAGGCTATTTCCATTTAGACTTTTATATATAGGCTTACTTACAAAAAGTTTAATAATCATAAAGTTATTATCATCAAAAGCGTAGTCAATTACTTTGCCAACTTTTGATCCGCTAGCAGTTTCTACATTTTTACCAATTAATACATAATCAATCTTTAAGACTTCTTTTAGTCTCACTAGATCTTCCTCTTCGGATAGATCGGAATAATCATTAATAAAAGCTCCAGTAATATGGTATTGGCGAATATCTTGAGTTAATAAAATTAATGACTTTTTGTCCTTAGAGTCATTTACTCTTAAAGCTTCAATTTTTAAATTATTTGGATTAATTACAGGTCCTGCCACTGTAGCAACTGACCGACCGGTTCTTAAGGATATTACATTTTTGTTGATGAACTGCCCACTTAGTATTAACATAATTAAATTATACCTATAATATTTAAATATAATCAAAAATTAGAAAGACTTATATTTTGAAGACTGTTGAGCTAAGAGACTTAGATTTAGAAACAATGAATAGCTTCGCTATTTCCCTAGCCAGTAAGCTTAAGGGTGGTGAAGTAATAGTTCTATCTTCTGATCTCGGGGGAGGTAAGACTACCCTAACTAAAGCAATTGTAAAAGGACTTGGAAGTGACGATGATGTAACATCACCGAGTTTTACTATAGTTAATGAGTATGATGCTAAATTTAGAGTTTATCATTTTGATTTCTATAGACTAAGCGACCCCGGAATCATCGCTCATCAATTAAGCGAGGTAGCAAGAGAAGATAATTCTGTAACAATTATTGAGTGGGCAGATATAGTTGAAGATGTTTTACCGAATGACTATATTAGAATTGAAATAATGAAAACCAACGAAGATAAAAGAGACATTAAAATGTTTCTGCCAGAAAGCAGGGAATATTTAGCATGAAAATACTTTATCTAGACACATCCAAGGAAGACACTGAAATAGGAATTTATGAAGATAATAAGGTCCTAAGTTTTACCTCATATCACGCACACAGAGTTTTATCTCAAACTATACTTAGAAAAATAGAAGAAGCACTTAAAGAAAACAGTATGGAGCTTAAAGACATAGAAGGAATTCTATGCTACATAGGTCCAGGGAGTTTTACTGGCCTTAGAATAGGAATTAGCTTAGTTAATGCGCTCGCCGATTCGCTTGGCATTCCAATATATGGAATTAGATTAGATGAAGAAATTGATTATGGAATTAACCAATTAATTAAATCCTCCAGTAAAGAACAATTAGAGCCATTTTACGGTGCCGCTCCTCATATAACTGAAGCTAAAAAATAAATAACTTCGTTGAACTAATCTTAAAATAGGGGTATATTTAAAGGTATAAGGAAGTAATTCGTTCATTATTTTTTGTATATAACGAATTTAACAAATCTATTTTAAATAGATTATCGTAAATTTAGAACACAATCTTCCTTTATTTATAGAATTAATTTTTAGATAAATATATTTATTATTTTTTAAATAGAGAAGTGATAGCGATTTTATAAAATAATAAAAAATAAATATTTATCCTAAGGAAAAGGAGAATATATGTTAGGAGCACTATTCGCAGTAATTGGTGTAGCTCTTGGTTTTGGTGCAAATTATGCATACACTAAGCAAAAAATGGGATCAGCTGAAGACAAAGCCATGAAGGAGCTAGAGGCTGCAAAAAAAGAAGCAAGTAAGATTAAAAATGAGGCTAAGGATGAAGCTTCTAAATTCCTAGATGAAGCTCGTAAAGAAGAGCAAACTAGAAGAAAAGAAATTAAAAGTATTGAAGAAAGACTTGTTTCTAGAGAAGAAAATCTAGACAAGAAATTAGATGAATTAGATAAAAGAGCTGAAAAAGTTCGTAAATCAGAAGACGAAATTGAGAGCCTAAAGAACGACATCCGAGATATTAGAGTCAAACAACAAGATAAGCTAGAAAAGATTGCCAAGCTAACAAAAGACGAGGCTGCTCAGAAGTTAATGGAAATGACCGAAAGAGATATTAAGCATGATCTAATTGGTCTTGTGGGAAAACTACAAAACGAAGCTAAGGAAAATGCAGAAGAACAAGCCGCATTAATTATTACTACCGCAATGGAAAGAATGGCTTCCGAAGTAACTGCAGATAGAACAGTAACAAGTCTTAAGCTTGAAGACGAAGAGATGAAGGGAAGAATAATTGGTAAAGAAGGTAGGAATATTCAAGCACTTCAAAGAGCTACTGGAGTAGACATTATGGTTGACGATACTCCTGGATACATTGTTCTATCTAGCTTTGATCCAGTAAGACGTGAGATTGCTAAGCAAACTCTAGAGATGCTTATGAAGGATGGAAGAATTCACCCAGGTAGAATTGAAGAAGTTGTTGAAAAAGCACAAAAGAATGTTGAGAAAGATATTATTAGAGCAGGTGAAGACGCTGCTCGTGAAGTGGGAATTATTGGTATTCCTAAGGAAATACTACATTTGCTTGGTGAGCTTAAATACCGAACTTCATATGGTCAGAATGTTCTAAAACACAGTACTGAAATGGCACACATTGCAGGTATTATTGCTGAAGAAGTTGGTGCGAATGTGAAGACTGCAAAATATGCTGCATTGGTTCATGATTTAGGTAAAGCCCTAACTCACAAGATTGAGGGTAAGCATCACCATATCTCTGGTGAAATGCTAAGAAAATATGGGGCACCTGAAGAAGTTGCCCTTGCTGCAGAACAACATCACGATGATGTTGAAGCTACCAGCGTAGAAGCTTTAGTTATTAGAGTAGTAGATGCTATTAGTGCATCAAGACCTGGTGCTAGAAACATATCTGCTGAGAACTTCGTAGAGCGAATGCGTGATCTTGAAAACGTTGCTAATAGCTTTAGTGGGGTAGATAAGTCTTATGCAATTAGCGCAGGACGAGAAGTTAGGATATTTGTGAATCCAAAACAGATCGATGATCTATCTGCAATTAAGCTATCCAGAGATATAGCTAATAAGGTAGAATCTACTCTACAATATCCAGGAACCATTAAGGTTAATGTGATTAGAGAAACTAGAGCCGTAGAATTTGCTAAATAAGGGTAGAAAAATAGCATTAATTAGGGTATAATAACCCCTAATTGATCGGGGTGTGGCGCAGTTGGCTAGCGCGCCGCGTTTGGGACGCGGAGGTCGAAGGTTCGAGTCCTTTCACCCCGACCATAATCGAAATAAAAACCCACCTATACTAGGTGGGTTTTATTAAATTAATCTTAAAATATTTTCTACTTAATATTGCTTGAAGTTACATTAAATGTAGTTACCGGCATAGGTAAGCTTTTACCATTTACCACAACATTATTATTTTCAACTATACCTGTTCTTGTGCCCGATTCAAGCTTGAATCCACCAACAGAACCTAAACTATACACGTCTACATAATAGTATCCATTTGTACCATTAACGTCACCGTAAAACATTACTAATTCTTGATTAGATACAGAACCATCTGCATTTTGTATTTTAGGTCCATTTGGAATATCTATAGCCCAAGTAGACTTTATTGTATCTCCACGATTAATCTGAGCAACTGGATCGTTAACAAACTGTCCATCACTGTTTAAATGAGGCTGTATTTGCTCGATGTTTACTGATTGACCCTGATCGATGCTTGAGCCATCCAATACTAGGTTTTCAATAATTTTTACATGATCACCGTTTTTATAAACTTGACTAAGTTCTTTAACTGGTTCGGTTTTAAAGTAATTCGCAACTGCTTCAAATCCTTTATATGCACCGAATAATAGCGTACCCGCTACTGCAACGGCACCTATTCTTCTTGCTGTATAATTAGGAGCTTTTCTTTTAACTTCTGTTTTGTTTGTTGTGGTATGTTGATTATGTTTCATAATATGCTTATTATAGCACTTATGCTAAAAATGTCAATAGTTTTTACTAATTAAACTTAATATAGAATATACTAATGATGTTCTTTATATCTGTTCTTCTCATCTTTGTACTACTGTTAATTAATGAACTTTGGTTCAGAAAACATAAAAAACACGGTGAATTATCTAGAAAAGTAATACATATTGTTGTTGGAAGCTTTGTGGCTTTTTGGCCATATCTTATGTCATACAACTTAATAAGATTGGTTAGTGTTCTATTTGTCGCAGGAATACTGGTATCTATTAAGTTTGAAATATTTAAATCTATACATAATGTAGATCGTAATTCTATTGGTGAGATTATGTTTGGAGTAACTGTAGGACTAATTACTTTTATAGCCTCATCACATCTTATTTACACTATAAGTATACTAGCTATGAGCTTATCTGACGGTGTTGCAGCAGTAGTTGGCACATATTATGGAAAGAGTAATAGATATAAGATATTTGGAAGAACTAAATCATTTTTAGGAAGTCTTACTTTCTTTACAATAACTCTAATTCTTATACTGATTTACGTTAGCGATGCTCATCTAAACTTTAGCTTATGGTATCTTGCACTTTGTATGGGGCTAACACTGATAGAGAATATCTCTCCAACAGGTCTAGATAATATATTTATTCCTGTAGTGATGGCGATGTTCTTAGTTTAGTAGTGTGCACGAAGAGCGTTGAAAATTACAATAACATCAACTACTTCTTGAAGTAATGCTCCATATAGAGGAGGGAACTTGCCCGTTGCAAAGGCTAGCATTAACAATACGCTAATAGCTATTCCAACAAGTATACTCTGTCTAGCTATAGAGAAGGTTCTTTTAGCTATTCGGTGTGCGTAGGCTACTCTACTTACGTCATCTAACATAATAACCATATCTGCTGATTCACTTGCAGCAGTTGAACCTCTTGCTCCTAGCGCCACACCAATATCTGATGCGGTTAATACTGGCGCGTCATTAATACCATCACCAACAAAAGCTACAGGTCTATTTTTTAATGCTTCAATCTTTCTTAATTTATCTCCAGGTAGGGCATTAGCTAGAACTTCTTTTATTCCAAGTTTGCCTGCAATTTTATCCGCAGTTCTTTGATTGTCGCCGGTTACCATTAATATGTGCTTAACTCCTTGGCTAACCAAATCGGAAATAGTTTTTTTACTTTCAGTTCGAATAGTATCTTCTAAGGTTATATATCCAAGTATTTTATTGTTTCTAGCTATAAATACATTAGTGGAAGTTAATTTACCTTCTAATTTGTAAGGAATAGTTATTCCTTCCTCACTTAGTAAATCTAATTTACCTACAAGAATAGTTTCACCATTTACTGTAGCAGTTAATCCTTTTCCAGGAATTTCTTTTAAGTGTTTAATTTTAAGAAGTTTTAGTCCATCTTTCTTGGCTTTTTCAACAACCGAAATGGCAATAATATGATTAGAAAACTGTTCAAGACTTGCTGCTAAAGTTAGGACTTCGGTCTTACTTTTTGATTCAACTAAGTGAATATCGTTAACGCTAAGTATTCCAGTTGTTAAAGTTCCAGTCTTATCGAAGGCTATAGTCTTTACTTCTGCTAATTTCTCCAATGAACTACCTGTTTTTACAATAATTCCATGTCTTGATGCTCGGCTCATTCCAGAGATCAATGCTATCGGAGCGGCTAGAAGTAGAGGGCAGGGAGTAGCTACTATAATAACTTCTAGGAATCTAAGTGCGTGTCCACTAATTACCCAAACTGTAATTGCAATTGAGTAAGAAATAATTGTGAAGGGAATCGAGTACCTATCAGCAAGTCTCACAAATGGTGACTTAGATGCTGCAGCAGATTTAACTAATTTAATAATTTGTTGGTATTGAGAATTTTCTGCAGTTGCAGTAACTCTAGCTTTTATTGAACCTTCAATATTAATAGATCCAGATAGAAGTTTTCCACCAGCTTTTTTGCTAACAGGAACGCTTTCTCCGGTAAGTGATGATTCATCAAAGCTACTTTCGCCTTCTTCAACTACGCAATCTACTGGAACTACTTCACCGGGCTTAATAAGCACTAAATCACGTATTTTGAGTTGGCTTACTTTTACGTCCAAAAATTCTTTATTCTTAAGAACGTGAGCAGTAACAGGAGCTTTTTTAAGAAGACTATCTAATTCACGCATAGCTTTGTGTTCGGCATAATCCTCTAGAGACTCTCCTCCGGTTAACATTATAACTACGACTATTGCTGCCCAGTATTCGCCCAACCAAACAGATGCAACTATGGCTGTAGCGGCTAAAATATCTATTCCATATGATCCATCTTTGATGTCTTCATACATTCCCATTAGAAGAGGGAAGACTTCAGCTATAGCAACTATAGCTAAAAGAAGATGAGCATACTTACTCTGTTTAAATGCGGTTAATATTAATGAAATTATTAAAGTTACTAATGCTGCTGAGAAAAGTTTCCACCTAATAAAAAAGCTAATAATACCCTTAATAATCTTCATAAATATTTTATTCCTGTTAATTTTATATGGGGCGAATGATGGGGCTCGAACCCACGACATTCGGTACCACAAACCGACGCTCTACCAACTGAGCTACATCCGCCATAATGCGAAAACTAACAGGGGTAATTGTACATTAATTTATCTAATTTAGCAAATAGGTTATCTTCTAAAAGTAGGATTTTGTAAATCTATGCCATATCCGTTGTTGGCTTTGTCTACAAACATATCTTTGGAGTTAATAATGGCTTGAGGAGGGAGCTGAGCTGAATGAGTAGATAAATTATCCACTTTTTTAACTGCAGTACCAATTGCCATGAATTCTATAAGACCTGAACCAATATCGTAAATATGAGTGGTTATTCCAAGAACGTCATCCGCTCCAGCTTCTTCGGCTTGTTTTTCTAAAATATTTAAAGCTTCTTCTCTGGCTTCGTAAATTAATGAAGTCAGAGTGTTAATTTCGCCTTTAACTAAATTACCTAAAGCTGCTTTAACCCCACCAATAAGACCTAAAGAATATACGCTCGTACCTATTAATAATTTAATTGGAGCATATCCAATTCTAGCTAAGTTCCATGTTTCAACTGCGGTAAGTCCGCTAGTGGTAACTCCGTCGCTTGGGATATAGTCGGTAATTTGAGGATTGTATGAAGCAGTACCTATCATAATCATTTCATGAATCTGATTTATTGAAACTGATTCAATGGTAGTGCTTATTCCAACAACACTGTTTGCTCCAACTTTTTTAGCATCTTCTTCGATTCTTTGAAGAGCCAGATTTCTAGTGGTGTTAAATATTTGTGAAAATTGTTTAACTTCACCTCGAGCAAATTTCTTGATTGATCCAAATATGTTCTTTCCTATACCAATTGAATATGCGACATTTCCAAATACGAAACTAATTGGCTGATAACCTGCATCCCACTGACAAAATAATTCTTGAGCATCTGCACTCGTAGTAAAAACGGGAATGTCATTCTCTACATTTTTATTTACTGCTGAACCAACAGAAAGGAAC
Source organism: Candidatus Saccharimonadota bacterium (assembly GCA_036745415.1). Taxonomy (GTDB): domain Bacteria; phylum Patescibacteriota; class Saccharimonadia; order Saccharimonadales; family UBA4665; genus CAILQE01. The sequence goes on along the minus strand of DAIOGF010000001.1, from coordinate 123,795 downwards.
TCTATATTACCATCATGAAATACTAGCTCACTATCCACTCCTGTTGCCCCTGCTCCGTCATATTGAGCCATTTCTTTCTGGAATCTCTCTAGAGATAATCTTCTGCCTTCTGAAATCATATTGGTTACAGTTACTACCTCTCCACCAACAAAATTTCTAACGCTAGATCTAATTCCACCCAGGAATCCCATTGAAAATACTGAATTTCCAATAATCATATCTGAAGGAGAATAGCCAAGTAGATGGGCGCAATAAACCTCATTTCCGTTAAGAGCAGAAAATTTTACCCTACTAGATGATGGCTTATCGTTATTCATATTATTCTAATTATACTCAAAAAAAATCTAATCAATATATTTAAATTTACAGGTCAATTTTTGGTTCAATTTATGATATATTTAAAGAGAGATAATTATAAAAATGAATAAACTATTTCAAAACATCGTAATTGGGCTCTTTCTTTCTGTTTTCGCTATTTTCTTGATTCCAATCCAAAATACCTATGCTATTCCTGCAAATAATATTGGAACAAGCACTTCAACTACAACTACTACTACCTCAACCAGTAATACTAACTCTAACTCAAGTTCTAGTTCGAATAGTTCGTCTTCGAGTAGTTCTTCTGCGAATTTATCAGCTCAAGATCCGGGAACTGTTTGTGCCTCTCAAGGAGGTGTATTCTCTTGGATTTTTTGTGGGGTTATAAATGTAGTCAATGGTGTTGAGCAGGAATTTATTGGAGTTATCAACTCTCAACTTAAGACAAACCCATTAACACTGAACACTAACGCTGGGTCATCTACGGATATATCTAATAAATTGCATTCCGTATGGGATAGTTTCAGATTTATCGGAAATATGGTTCTAATAATTGCCATTCTTATAATTGCTTACTCAGAAGCTGTGGGTGGAAGCCTTGCGGATGCATACACGGTTCAGAAAACTCTACCTAGGATCTTACTTGGCGTGATACTTATTAACCTATCCTTCTATATTATGGCCGGAATGATGGATATCTTTAACATATTGGGAAGCGGAGTATTTGATCTATTCCTGGCCCCTTTTAAAAATGTTAAAGATACAGTTGGCATAATCCAATTGCACGCAGGTGCACTAGCAGGTTTAGGTGTAGGTGGAATCGGCTTGAGTACATTTTTAGTAGGCGCTACCTTCTTTATTGCAAATCCGGCAGGCATGATTTTCTTGGTCTTAATTCTATGTGTATTGGCTATGCTAAGTTTTCTTGGAATTGTGGTTACGGTATTGGTAAGGCAGTCAGTTATTGTTTTCTTGTTAATTTCTTCACCCGTAGCATTCGCCCTGTATATACTTCCTAATACTGAGCAATACTTCAAAAAATGGTGGGGATTAGCTATTAAGACATTCATGGTTTATCCAATAATTAATGTTCTAATAGCGATGGCGTATATAATGGGATGGGTTTTATCTCAATTAGGTACAACTCAAGCTATAGATAAGGTTCTGGCAGTCATTGCTACGCTTGCTCCGCTATTCTTAATTCCTTATGCCTTCAAAATGTCAGGTGGAATAATTGGTGCAGTATATGGTGCCTACAATAAGGCCATGTCTAGTCCTCGAAAGCTATTGAACAAGCAGGCTGGCAAATTATTTAAGGAGTCTGCAGTTAAGACTGGTGAAAAAGCTAGAGCAGGAAACCTTTATGGGCAAAGAGGACAGGATAATTTTAGAGGTAGATTAAGTAGGAGGGCTCAATATGCGGCCTTTGGTTCTCAAGTATTAAAGAACGGTGGTATAAAGAGTCGCGCTCAAAGACAAGCTAATTTTGCAGAAGCTACAAGCAGTTATGTAAGTGGAGCTGATGCTAATGAGGTAGCAAAAACAATCACAAGTATAGGTGGTGATGGTAAAGAGGCATATGTTGGAATGAATCGAGAAGCGGGCGATGATATGTATAGAGGACTTCAAGAATTAAATAGACAAAACATTACCGAACAAAACTACATGCAAGAGTTAGATAATATAGCTAGTCAAAACTTCAATGGTAGAAAATATTCAGCGCTTTCTGATACTGAAAAAGCTCAAGCCCGATCTGGATTAAGTAGTTCTTCAAGGCAAAATGTCGAAAGATTACTAGGAGATAGGGACCAGGATATTAGAATAAGAGCCGCTAAGATGAGTGACGCTAAGCGTAAATTAGGACCAGGTAGATTCAATATGGCTATGGCGCTAAAAGTGGCTGGAGATAAAAACGCATATTCAACAAGTGAAGAGCTACTTAAGATGGTTGGAACCGCCGCTGCCGAGAATGGACTTGCAGGTACAGACTTGGATAATTTTGCTATGCAAGTTAGTGGAGCAGCTGCTCAGGCTGGAAGAGTGGATTTCTCCGCAGCTTCAGCCGGAGCCAAGATTAATGCAATAGCCCAGATTGCTAGCGCAGTTAGGCAAAATCCCAATAATCCGGCGGCCATTGATGCAGCCATTAAAAGTGCACACGAAAGTGTGTTGGTAAGTTTTGGAGATAGTGCTAAACAGCAGGATTTTGCTCAAGCTAGCCCCAAGGCTACTAAGGAACTTGGTAAATTAACGAATGAACAATTGAATTTAACCACTCAAGCAATCGAGGGTTTCAACTCTACTGGCAACATAAGTTTGACCCCTCAACAAAAAGAGAGATTAGGATTTAAGGCGGGAGATGTTCTTACGGAAGATATGCTTAATAAGAAAAGAGATCAATTGGTTGCAAGGGCTTTGACAATTTATGATGTTCAATCTAGCGCTAATCCTGGGTCTCAAGTTGAATTCGCTAATACATTCTTAGATAAACAAGTATTTGATTCGTCTCAGGTAAATTCAGTGACTTCACTATCTGCGTTCGATCCCGCTGTAGATATGAATAATGCGACTTATACTCCTCCTCAAGCTTTAATGAATAGAATTCAAAGTCTTGGATTGCCACCAGAATTTATTACAAGATATACAAATGCTGCCATGGAAGTAAGAACCAGGCCGGGTCTCACGCCTCAGCAGGTTTCTGATCAGCTAAATCAAATAAAGGCTCGACTCAATCAGGATCTTTCTGGTTTTAGAAATCTCGATTACTCTCAAATGCGACGAGGTAGTGGACAGGTGGATCTTTACCGAAGAGATTACGCATCAGAAAGTTCCGCCACGGCTGCTCAGCAGCCTACACCACCTCCCGCGCCTTAATAATTTTTATTAGCAAATAACTGCTTATGTAAAATCTCTAAATCTATTATAATAATAAGATATGGAGGATGATGACAAATTCAAACCTAAGAGTTTGAGAGAAAAGAAGGCTTCTGGCTCGGAAAATGACGGAGCAGCTAAATCTAAAGAAGATCTTTCCGAAGCTGAGAATTCTAGTGGATCATCATCTAATTCTCAAACTACCGAACAGGAAGAACAGGGTGGTCTTTGGAATCCTGGAGAGAATGCAGATAAATCAGAAAGTGGTAGTGGAAAATCTTCTAAACTATTCTCTACAAGAGGAAAGGTCATTGGAGGAATTGCTGCAGGAGGAGGCCTTGTAGGAGGAATATTTGGAATATTTTTGCTACTTATACCTCTTAAAATAGAGAATATGGTTAAGAATTTAGAAAGTAGATTCTTCTCCACTTCAGACAGTGCTATATCTCGAGAGAGTGATAAATTATTTAGTAAATATATTACAGAACGAGTACTGCCTGGATATAAACTTTGTGGTTCGACTGTATCTATAAAATGTTCTGCGCTTTCAGTTAGTCGTAAAGATCCAATTTCCAATCTCTTTAATTCATGGAGACAATCCAGAATTGAAAATACCTTAGCTTCTAAGTATGGAATTACCATGGAGTTTAATAAAGACTCAAATTCTTGGAAGTTAATAACTAAGGATACTGCTAAGGTGGGTGAAGATATTGGTGTAGACGGCGGAAAGCTTCTCGGAGTTCTTGAATCTAAAGATTCTAACGCAGTGAGATCAGCTCTAAGATCTGGTCTTAGGGATGCTCTTCAGAATGAGAGTAGATGGAAGCAGGTATATACAAGATATAAGGTTGGTAGGTTAATGGAGGAAAAATACGGCATAAAAAGATGTGTTCTATTCTGTGGACTTAGAAGCGGTGTGGCTGCTAGCTTAGATGCACAGAAAAAAGCATTTGAAATGATGCTAGTAAAGAAAGTTATTATGCCAAAGTCTGCATATTTCGGTACTGTTATGGCATGTGTAATACAGGGTGATTCGTGTGGAATTAAACCGGACACTACTCCCAATCCTTCTGTTCCTGCAGAAAGTGGAGCTCCTTCGAGTTCAGTTGAAAGAGAAGTTACGCAACAAGTAGATGCCGCAGCCGAAACAGATGCTGCCAAGAGTCTAGAGGATGTGGTAACCGAAATTTCCTCAAAGTTAGGTGCTAAATCAACTGAAGATATAGCTAAAGATGTCGCTTATATAAATTCTAAGGGCTTTAGTGCATATATTGTAAAAAAAGTTCTCAGTACTGTTGTGGCTGATGGCACCGCTCAAGCGGCCGGAGATGCTGTGCCAGTAGTTGGCCAGATAAATTTAGTTGCACAAATAATTAATAGCGCAAACAGTATTGGTGGGGCTGTGAAGAAATTGAAATACATTACCATGACGGCTTCTGCGGTATCGCTTTTTTATATGTATAAGAGCTATTCAGATGAAATTCATACAGGTAATGTTAATCCTACAGAAGTTGGCAGCATGACAACCTCTCTTGATGCCGGTAATCATGCAACAGGATCAGACACACCACAAGGAGGTACTGCTGGAGCAGACCAAACGCCTTTATATCAGAATCTAATAAATGGAGCATCTAAATCTCAGGTAACCTCTGCTGATAGTGGATCTAGTCTTGCGAGTTTACTTATCCCAACCACTTTAGCTGCAACTGTAAGCGGATCTAGTTCAAGTAATACTGCCACTTCATATAAATGTGATGATGGAAACCCTGTTCCTAAAGGCCAAATGCTTTGTCCGGAAGAAAAACCAACGGGAGGTAATGAATACGCAAATGCAGTAAGTTCATTTATTTCATCCCCATCGAGCCCATTTTATCCAGTTTATCTAGCAGCTAAGCTTTGGGGGGACACTGTTAAACCTATTTATGGACTTGTACAAGGGCTATTAGGTAGCCTTGTCGGACTATTACACATCGATTCTGTTTGTGGTGGTGTAACGCAATGGATTCCACCTTTTCTTGCAGTTTGCCCAGTAGTTAATGGTTTTAAATCTCTGCTACCATCAATAGAAAAATTTGTTGTTGGTTTCTTGGTTCCTTCACCAATAGGTCCAAGCATGAGTGGGGGTAGGGCATTTGACATGATGGCTCTAGGCGCTGATGTGGCAGGAAATAATTCTTCTCATAATATTCTAGGTGGTCAAAAATTAACGTCAGGCCAAGTAGCGGACATATATAACTCAGAGAATAGCTATAATAACTACGTTGAATCTAAGCAGTCACTATATGCAAGACTTTTTGATACTAAATCTCAGTATTCATTTATCTCTAATCTTTCCATGGATATACCTCTTGAAAGCAAAACTGAATTAATTAAGACTATGTTTAGTTCGATTCTGTCTGTTCCGCTAAGAATATTTTCTCACTTAGGAAGTATGTTTAGCCCTAGGTCTTTAGCGGCTTCAACGGCCGAGCCGGATGCCTTTGGGATAATTCAGTATGGATACCCTCTAGATCAAAATATAAGTGATCCTGAAACATATTGGCAGCAGAACTGTAACGATGATCCTGCTGATGGTTACCAAAACAATAATGCTTGGAATAAGGATGCTGCTAGTAATTTGGACCCAGAGACAAATACGCCAATAAATACAACTACTAACGAGTGTCTATTAATAAAGAATACAATCGGTGCAATTGGTGGAGTTTATGATACTAGCAACTTAACCACGGACGATCTAAAAGATGCTCAGTAGATTTGTTAAAATAATTAGACCTTTATTTATATTCTTGCTAATTGCTTGGTTTACTTATCTTTCATCTGGAATTAGCTTAGCTGATGGTCTAAGTTCTACAGAAATTACGGCCCTATCAGAATACCCAGATTGGGTTGGAATTAACTGTGCTACAGGACTAACATCGCTACCCAATGGAACTGGACTAGCTGATGGTGCCGTATTTCCTAACCTTAATCCAACTGCAATGGGTCAATCAATAAATAAATGGTTAACGACCAATTTCCCATCAAGTCCATTTAGCACTAAGGGTTCTGAAATTGTTATAGATGCACAGAGTCAAAACATTAATCCATTTTTAATAGTAGCCTTGATGGTTAATGAAACAGGAGCGGGAACGACCAATGTTTCAGATAGCAGTTGGATACTTGCCAATAATGCATTTGGTCGAAAATCCGGTCCGGGTCAACCAGGTTATGGAGACTCTAAAGTATCTCCATGGTATCACTGGGCTAATTTCAATGATTCAATAGATAAAACTCATTCTTCGGATACTGGAGGTGGAGATATGGCATCTTATCTTAGAAATGTATACGGCTCGAAGATAGATAGCAACAATATTCTAGCTATGGCTGAAGTTTACGACGCGCCTGATCCAGCTCAAGCAAGTGGATATTTAACTAAATTGCAAGCTACTGTAAGTGGATTAATTTCTACCACTTTAGCGCTCACTACAACTGACTCAAATGGAAATACTGTAAGTTCGGCTTCACCTGACAATAATGGTTCAGCTTCTTCAAAAAATTCCACTAGTTCTTCAAGCGGAATAGTTGTTTCCACTACGGGCAGTGACGGTTGTTCATCGTCGTCATATAATTGTCCTTCCACTTCAGCTGGTGTCTCAGGTCAAACAAATATGAGCTCTGTAAGACAGGCTGTAGTTTGCATTGCTCAAAGTGAGCTTGCGATGTGGAAGAATCAGCCTGGTTATCCTTGGAACAATACTCCATTTAATACTTACTCAGAAAAAGAGCCACTAGGTAGATATATTCCAGCCGGAAGGCCAATAGAGTTATGGTGCGCAGATTTTTCAAGCTGGGTGTACAATCAAGCTGGAGACCCTATTACGGGGTCGTCAACCTCGTGGAATATTGCAGGAGTAATGGGTATTGCAGGTATTGGACAGAAAAATGAGAAGTTTAAATGGCATCCAGCAGGGTCAAATTACACACCTCAGCCCGGAGATTTAACAATATATGGAAGCGACTATCACCACGTAGATATTGTTGTTTCAGTTTCGGGAAGTAATGTGACTACTATTGGTGGGGATACCAACCCTCCGGGATATGCGCCTCATGGCACAGATTATCCCAAGCCACCCGGAAGTCCAAGTGGTTCTGTAGTTAGTGAAGGTATCAAATACGGTTTATATAGTGGAGACGTCTATGGATATGTATCACCAGAGTAATCCAAATTTAATTAAATTAAGAAGATATTCACTAGTATTATTTATATTAATAATTATTAGCTTGCCATCTTTCTTCTTATATAATTTACGTTTTCATATAGTTAGATTCAATCCGGATTTAAAATCTATCTCAATAATTACTCCTAAGATAGAAGTAAATACAAATAAAGTATTATCCAAAGAAATTAAGGTTGAAATTGATGGAAATGCACTTAAGAACTTCGAGATTGTAAATAAGAAAATAATAATAAATCTAAATTCTGGTTTAGATCAAAAAGAGTACACTATGACAATTTCTAATTTCAAAGATACTTCAGGAGATTCAATGTCTATACAAAAAATAAAATTTACTCCTACAATTAAGAATGTTTCAAATCTGACAATAAGCTCTAATCCAGAAGCTTTTCAGTCAATGTCTAATTATGACACTTTTCTTTCAAACAATCCCGTACTTGGACTATTGCCATATACTGGGCAGAACTTCGAATACCTAATTACATATGACATAAATAACGGAAGTTTAATTTTTAATATTTATTATGATTCTCCTCAAGGGAAACTAGATGCTTTGAATTTCTTGAGTGTTCAAAATGTTGACGTAGGCAAATCAATCATAAATTATGTTTTTGGTCCGGTGCCTTAGCAATAATAATTAGTCTAAAAATAAAAATGGTACCCCGAGAAGGATTCGAACCTACGACCTTGAGCTTAGAAGTCTCCTGCTCTATCCAGCTGAGCTATCGGGGCACATTTGGTGCGGGTGGGGGGAATCGAACCCCCGTCACCAGTTTGGAAAACTGGGATAATAGCCGTTATACGACACCCGCAACTAATTCGTTATTTTAGCATAAATAACAGATTATTTCTAGATTTCGTGCATTACAGTGATTTTTGCACCTAAACTATTCAATCTTTCGGCTAAATCTTCATATCCTCGGTTGATAGTGTATACATTTCTTAGGATGCTATGACCTTCTGCGGCTAGCATTCCAATAAGTAGCAATGAAGCTGGTCTAAGAGCTGGAGGACAAACTAGGTCAGCTGATCTGAATCTGGTTGGTCCTGTTATATATACTCTGTGAGGATCAGCTAGCTCCATATTTGCTCCAATCTTAGTCAATTCTGTGTAATAGATTGCTCTGTTTTCAAACATCCAGTCGTGAATTAGAGTTCTACCGTGAGCCCTACAAGCAATTGGAACAAAGTAGGGGAGATTATCCGCATTGATGCCAGGGTATGGAAGAGAATGTATCTTATCTGAAAGAGCTACTAGATCGCCTGGTTCATGTTTATGAACTATTAAATCCACTAGATCTGTGTATCCATTTTCTGCTTTATATCTTTCGGATTGATCTATTTTTACGCCAAGTTTCTTTAATTTAAGAATCTCTACGCTCATAAATTCAATCGGAACTCTCTTAATTTTAATCTTAGAATTAGTGGTCACTGCAACTGAAGTAAAGAACATAGCTTCAATTGGATCTTCACTCGGTGCATAGACTACATTTTTCTTAATTTTATCTACACCGGTAACTTTAAGTTTTGTGGTTCCTATTCCTTCTATTTTTACGCCAAGTTTCTTTAAGAACAAACATACATCTTGAATTGCATAATTAGCACTTACGAAATCTAAAGTTACTGTACCTTTAGTTTTTGCTGCCGCCATTATTGCATTTTCAGTTACAGTATCCCCTGGTTCATAAAGAGTTACAGTGTCTGGCTTTTTCTTTGCTACATTTATTAAATAGTTTCCGCCAGCCGCAGCCTTAATGTTTACGCCAAATTCTTCAAGTGCAAAAAGATGAGGCTGTACTGTTCTGGTGCCCAGTGTGCATCCACCGGCGTAAGGTATTTTAAAGTCTTTAAATTCATGAATAAGAGGGCCTATGAACATTAACACGCTTCTGGTCTTTTGAGCGGAAGCTCTATTTATTTTAGATAAATCTAATACCTTAGGTCTTTTAATTTCAAGATCATTACCTGGTAGCCATTTAACATTTACCCCAATACTTTCAAGTACTTCAATTATTCTATAAACTTCTTCGATTCTAGGAAAAGATTTGAATTTGGTAGTACCTTCGTTTAGTAGACTAGCGCAGAGTAATCCAACAGCGGCATTTTTTGAAGTTTTGAGAGTTATTTCTCCTTTTAATTCATGACCGCCTTCTATCTTAAGATTTATAGATTCTCCAGATACGGAAATTAATTGTTTGTTTAGAACATCGCTGATTCTTCCAAGAGTTTCAAGACTTAGATTCTGTCTACCTTTCTCGATTCTATTTACTGCTGATTGAGAAGTTTTCAGTTTTTTAGCAAACTCAGCTTGAGATAAGCCGCGTTCTTGTCTTATTTGAGATATTAAATTACCAATCTTTTGATTAGTTGAATTCATGTGTACCTTTTAATATACCAATTATGATATATCTTTGCAATTATTTTTGTTTTATATTTATCGGTAAGGATATTATATAATACTAATCAAAGGAAAATATATAGTGAAAGACAAATTTGTAGCTGATCTTATTAAGAAAGAAGAACAAAGGCAGAGAGAAGGATTAGAATTAATACCTTCTGAAAACTATGTAACTAGAGAAGTTCTTGAAGCACTAGGCAGTGTCTTTACGAATAAATACTCAGAGGGCTACCCTGGAAAAAGATATTATGGAGGACAAGATTATACAGATATAGTCGAGCAATTAGCTATAGATAGAGCTAAACAGCTTTTTAGGGCAGATCATGCTAATGTACAACCCCATTCAGGCGCTCCTGCAAATATTGCTGTATATAACGCATGGTTAAATCCCGGAGATACAGTTTTAGCTATGAAATTAGATCATGGAGGACATTTAACTCATGGTCAACCAGTTACTGCATCAGCCAAACTATACAACTTTGTTAGATACGGAATGAAGGATGTAGAAACTGGTGAAATAGATTATGAGGAAATGCGAGAACTAGCCATAAAGCACAAACCAAAGATCATCCTAGCTGGCTTTAGTGGTTATCCAAGAACCTTAGACTACAAGAAGTTTGTTGAAATTGGTAATGAGGTAGGGGCTTTACTAATGGCAGATATGGCACATATTGCGGGACTAATTGCGGCAGGTGAATTAGAAAATCCATTAGATTATGGATTCCATGTTATGACTACAACTACTCACAAAACTTTAAGAGGACCTAGAGGTGGATTAATACTAAGTATGGGTACAGTTTCCAATCCCCTTAAAGCTCCAGAGAAAACAATTGAAAATATTCCAACGCTGATTGATAGGGAAGTATTCCCAGGCATGCAGGGCGGACCTCATGAAAATAATATTGCGGCTAAAGCTGTAGCATTCAATGAAGCGCTTCAACCTGAATTCAAAACTTACGCTAAGCAAATTTTAAAGAATGCTAAAGTCCTTGCAGACGAACTAACTAAAAGAGGATTTAAATTAATAACAAATGGCACAGATAACCATTTGATTTTAATAGATATGATGAAGAGCAGGGAAATAGATGGTAGAACTGCTCAAATAGTACTAGATAAAATTGGGCTATCTGCAAATAGTAATTCAATTGCCGATGATCCAATGCCTCCTTTTAGGCCAAGTGGTCTAAGACTAGGTACTCCAGCTATGACTACCCGTGGACTAAAAGAAGAAGATATGAAAGTAGTTGCTGAATATATTGATCTAGGTATCAAGCACCGTGAAGACGAAACTAAATTAAATCAACTAAGAGACGAAGTAAGAAAATTCTCTCTTAAATTCCCACTACCAAGCGACAATTAGATTAAAACTGGCTCCATCTCTAAGGTAATATCAAATTTTTCTTGAACTTTATCAACTATTAGATCTTTGAACTCTAAAAGATCATTTATGCTTTTAGCGTTTTCATTAACTACTACTAGTGGCTGATTTTTCCATGTAGCCATTCCATTCTTATCGTGATAATTTTTAAATCCAGTAGATTCTAATAACCAGGCAGCTGATACTTTGTATCTATCATCTTTTTCTTCCCAATGAGGGATTTCGGGATATTTAGATACTAATTTATCCATCAATTCTTTCTCTATAATTGGGTTAGTGAAGAAAGATCCACAGTTTTTGATTAACTTAGGGTCGGGAAGTTTAACTAATCTAATAGCACTAACTGCATTTCTTAAATTTCTTGGAGTATATTCATTAATGTTATTATCGGTTAGATACTTATTCACACTTTCATAAAAAGGTGGCTTCATGTGTTCTTTATGTAATTTTAGAGTAATACTAATAACAAAGTATTTACCAGGATTTTTCTTGAATATACTATTTCTGTAACTAAAATCGCATTCTGAATTATTAAGAGTTTTAATTTCGTTATTATCTAAGTCATACACCTCAACACTAATAAGTGTGTCTTTAATTTCTTGTCCGTATGCGCCGATGTTTTGAATGGGAGCTGATCCCATTTTTCCTGGAATCTTTGAAAGACATTCGATTCCGCTTAAATCTTTCTCTACGGAAAAATCTACAAATTCATCCCAATCCTCACCGGCTCCGATTTTAAAAGTAGCTTCATCTATTTGTTCAATTCCTTTTATGTCATTGATAAGAACTAACCCGTCAAATCCTTTATCGCTAAATATTAGGTTATTGCCACCACCGATCATTAATGTATTTAAGGTATTGTCCTTAGCGAAATCTAGAGCATCTTTAATGTCCTCCACATTAGTAATTTCAACTAAATATTTTGCATTACCACCAAGTCCCATTGAGCTGTATTGGCCTAAGTTAACGTTTTTTAATATATTCATTAACCTAATTATACCAATAAGATGTTTTTTCTTGATATAACATCTAAAGGGGTTTAATATAATGATACTTATGAGTAGTGACAATAACCCCATAAATCCATATAAGTCTTTAGGGAATAAGATTAAAAAATCTAGAATTCTTAATAATATGGAATTGAGTGAAGTATCTGAAGCAATCGAAATAGAAGTTAATATTTTAACGAAAATTGAATCAGGAATGCTTAGACCAGATGAGGATATTCTAGAGCTACTTATCACTTATCTAAATATTGAAGATAATGAAGCAGATAAACTATGGGAGCTGGCTGGTTATGAATCTGAATCAGTTGAAGAGCCCAAGGAAATTAATCTAACTAAAGGAATCGTAATGATGCTTAGCCCACTAGTTAACGACAAAGCCTCATACTCAGATTTTCTTGACGTGCATTATGACAAAAGTGGAATAGTGCTTCACTTTAAGCAAGTTAGTGGACAAAAAAAGCCGGTTGATGTTGCAAAAGTAGGAGTAAGTTACTCGCAGGCTCAAGAGATTATTCGTACAATTCAGAGAGTGTTATATAATAAACAAATAATAGAAGATAATAAAAAAGATTAATCAATAAATGGCAGATAGAATATTTCTAAATGACGACGGATATGTAGAACTTCAAGTTGAAGGCGATCAGACTTATTCAACATTCGAAAATTTAAGATTTGACGCCATAGACTTATTCAGCAAGCTACAAACAGATGGAAAGCCAAAGTTGGGTATTATAGACATTTCAAAACAAGGAAGATTCTCAGCTGAATCTAACAAGGCGGCTATGCAAGTTCTTGAATCTCTTAATTATGATAAATTGGCAATATTTGGCGGTAATACAATATTGACTGAAGTTTCTAAGGCCATAATCTTAGCTATGGGTAAGGGCGATAACACCCGAGTATTCTCAACACGGGAAGAAGCTCTTTCTTGGCTTAAAGAAAAATAAAAAAGCCCCTTATAAAATAAAGGGCTTTTCTTTCTAAGACTTAATTTATCTTAGTAACGATTTCGGTTGTTTCCACCGAAGTTTCGATTTCCACCATTTGATGGTCTTCGATCTTCTTGTGGTCGAGCTTCGTTTACAACTAGCTTTCTTCCACCGAAGTCTTTGCCGTCAAGATTCTTGATAGCATTTCGTCCTTCTTCATCGTTTTCGAATTCTACGAATCCAAAACCTTTAGAACGACCAGTCATCTTGTCCATGATAACCATGGCGCTAGATACTTTACCTTCGTTAGAAAAGTAATCGCTTAGTTCTTGGTTGTTTACACTGTATGGTAAACCTCCAACGTATAATTTAATAGCCATATAATAAGATCCTTTCTTTATTAATACCTTTGATATGGAGGCACGCAATTCATATTGCTGCTCACTATCATGTTGGTATCAACAAATAAAAGTTGATTAGATGGTGAAGAGAATACACTAACTACTTGCACTAGACGTTATTATAACATAAAAACAATAAATGTTGTAATATTTTTATTGATATTATTCAAGTAAAGTTAATAACAGATAGAAAATTGTATTTTAAGTCTAATTAAAGGTAGAAATTGAGATAAATAGGATATTGGTACACCCGGACGGATTCGAACCGCCGACCCTCTGTTCCGAAGACAGATGCTCTATCCAGCTGAGCTACGGGTGCATATAAACATTATCTTAACAGATTAGGGCCAGATTATTAAGCGATTATGCTTATAATGCAGATATGTTACATTATTAATATGATTAGATTTTTAGCTGCAATTGATGAAAAAAGAGGCTTAGCAAAAGGGGAAAAGTTACCCTGGAGTATTCCTTCAGACGTTAGTAGATACCAAGAACTTATGAAAACCAAGGGAGCAAACATACTTGTTGGTAGAAAAACTTATGAGCAAATGACATCGGTTCTTGATGGACTTAATGTGTTCATAGCTACTAGATCATATAATCCAACTTCAAAAGTTATTATTGTGGAGAATGTTAAAGACTTCTTAAGAGGTTATGACTTAAATAAAGACATTTGGGTTATAGGTGGTGCTAAAGTTTTTGAAGAAGCTTTAGAATTCGCAGATGAATTATGGCTTACAGAAATTGAAGGTGACTATGACTGTGATGTATTCTTCCCAGAGTATAAAGATACTTTCGTGCTAAGTGCTGAACTTGAAAATCAGGAAGAAGATGGATATAAGTTTCATTACAGAAATTACGTTAGCGTAAAATAAACCGCGCCTTATAGCCTTAGATACTATTAAATAGCCTCTAAAGCATTTATAATTAAAGTATGAATCAAAGCGTTGTTCACGCATCTCGGGTTTTAATGGGGGACTCACTAGGTTTCCATATTCTAATTTTAATGTTCAGTCTTACATTGCCTATCTTAGTTCTTTGGTTTGAATACTTAGGGAAGAAGAGAAAAGACGACAGACTAATTGATTTAGCAAAATTATGGTCTAAGGTTATGACAATTTTAGTAATAGCAGGGGTTATGTCTGGAACTGTTGTCGCCCTGCAGTTCTCGCTAGTCTGGCCGGGAATACTTAAATTCGGCGGTAAAGTTATAGGACTTCCATTCATGTTTGAGACATATGCCTTCATTATTGAAGCGGTATTCTTAGCTCTATACATGTACACATGGAATAATAAAAAGGTTTCTAGAAACCTTCACATGTTTTATGGATCAATGATTATACTGGGCGGATCACTTAGCGCTTACTCAATTACTTCCGTTAATGCTTGGATTAACCTACCTAAAGGCTTTGATATTATTGGCGGCAAGCTTTCAAATATTGATGTTTGGAATGCAATGTTTTCTAGAACTTCGGTTATAGAGTTCGCCCATTCGATGCTTGGATATTATCTTGCGGCAATGATGGCATTAGCCGGCATATATGCATTTAAGCTAAAGAAAGAAAAACTATCTGATAGATTCAATAGCCTTAATTTTTATGTAATTAAAAAAATACTCCTAGCATCTTCAATCGTTATACTTCTCTCAATTGTGACAGGTAGTATCAGCGCTAAATATCTTGCCGAGAATGAACCTTCTAAATTAGCTCAAATTGAAGCAGTTACTAAGACTGGAGCACATTCATCATATGTTTTCGGAGGTATTATAAATTCTGAGGGTAAATTAGTGGGACCTAGAATTGTTGTTCCTAATCTACTTAGTATCTTAGTTGGTGAGTCTCCAAATGCTGAAGTTAAAGGGCTAGATCTAATTCCTACTAATCAGCGCCCACCGGCATATGTGCATACCATCTTTGATTCAAAGATGACTATGGTTGGATTGTTTAGTCTAACCATATTTGTATATTTACTTGCTTCATATAGAAAAATTAAATTCTTCTTCACAGATACTTACTTGAAAATTTTTGGAATAATATCTTTCCTAGGATTAGTAATTGTTGAACTCGGATGGATGCTCACTGAAATAGGTAGACAGCCTTGGGCGGTTAGGGGATACGTCACTACTGAGGATGCTTTAACAAAATCTAATGACATAACTTCATATGGCTACGTCTTCCCTGTTTTCTTTGTGTTACTTTTCGTTGTAACTTATTTGGCAATTAAAAAAGTTACCAAGAATAAGGCTCAGTAAGACATGTATTCTGGATTAATATTATTCCTTATACCAGTATCCATATATATTGCCCTATTTGGTTATGAGACATATTTAAGCTACAAAAAAGCCATTTCTAAAGATCACAAAAGAAATTATGTAGAAACAACTTGGGAGATGACACACACTCTCTTAATAATTTCGTTGGTCTTATTTTTTGTTTTCTATTCAGGTAGTCTAGATAAAATAGCTAAGTCTTTATTCGTGTTCGCATTCCTGGCCGGATCATTCTTAGTTGCTCGCGGAATACTATATACCTACATTTTTTATGTAAAACAAAATAATAAAAACAAGATATCTGATTGGCTATTTTTCTTATCACATGTTGGTAGTCTGGTTTTTCTTGCCCTAGTAGTTTTAAAATCTATTCTATTTGTAGTTAATAATCACCCGGAGTCTAATTCTATGTTCTTGCCATATTTTATTCCTGGGGAAATATTAACATTGGCCCTAATACTAGGACCAATGTATGTCTTATATAAAATTAAAGACTAATTATTTAGCTGCTAGAGTACCAGCAAATATCTGCCAAGCTAGTAGAGATTTAGCTACAAAGCTTAGAATAATGTAAGCTTTTTCACCTCGAAGGTAATTAGCCCATTTTCCATTAGCCTTATACTGTTTGTATTGAACTAGAGCAAAACAGTTGAATAGTATGAATAAGCTAATAATTATTCCGTAAACGAATCCAGGAGCTCTAACGCTAGATGGATCTTTTGGTCCAATCAACTGCACTACAACTATAAGCCAAGGAACTATACCTGCTATGCATCCAAAGAAGAACGGAAGTAAGTCTTTTGTGCCTGGTTCTACATATTTTTCTTGTAACCATCCAAATAAAATCATAGATACGTTACATCCAACGATAGCAAGTAGGGTTGCATAATTAGAAAGGCCGTTAAGCTGAGATATGATGAATATCATAAGTGAACTAGATAATGAGTATTCAACCCATCTAAAGTAGTTTCTGTGTTCTTTTAATCCCTTAGAATACCTTCCAAAGAACTGTCTAGATGCAACTATAAAGTGAAATAGTGCAGATAGACCCATGAATGCAGCTATTAGAAATGCTGTTCTTGGACTAAATAGTGTTACTGGGTCGGACTGCGTCGATCCTGGAGGGCCAGTCATATAAGTGGCTGTTATGGGTAATGAAAAATTATTAGATAGTACTAATATGGCTATCATAGATGCAAAATGTAGTACACCTGCATAAATATTCCACTTCCTCAGTGGTTTAATTTGTTGATCTGTTACTTCGCTCATTTTCTTCTTTCTTTGTTAATTTAATAATGCGCCACCATCGACTACGATTTGTGACCCAGTCATGTAACTTGACATATCGCTGGCTAAAAATAAGACAACTTTTCCAATATCATCAGGTTCACCAAAGCGGTGAAGTGGAATTTTGGCAGTGAAAGCTTTTATTGCAGCTTCCATTTGTTCTTTAGGAATTTCGCTTGATGAATTAGCGTGAGAGCCTGGTGTGTTAATTCCTCCAGGAGCAACTGCATTAACTGTAATACCATACTGAGCTAATTCTAGAGCGGAATTCTTAGTGAATCCCCAAACTCCATGCTTGGACGCGTCGTAATGCGCAAGACCAATCATTGAAGGATGAAGAGCGTCGATTGAGGATATATTAATTATTTTTCCTCCTCCTTGTTTTTTCATGGACTCGCTTACGTATTTAGTGGTTAGAAACACACTGTTAAGATTTACATTTATTACTTTCTTAAAATCATCAAAAGTCATTGTAGATAGTGGTATCTGGGGATATATGCCTGCATTATTCACCAAAATATCTACACTGCCCCAATTATCTATTACATAATTCACCATGTCCCGAACTTGATCTTCATTAGATACATCTAGAATATATGATCCTGATTCATGCCCCATTTCTTTTAATTCAGCAACGGCCTTATCGCAGGCTTCTTTGTTCATGTCGGCTATTAATACTCTAGTACCAGCTTCAGCTAGTCTATGTGCGATTCCATAGCCTATTCCTTGAGCGCCACCAGTTACGATGGCATTCTTGCCTTTTAAGTCTAAAAGTACACTATTTTTTTTATTTTTATTATGCATAAGCTTATTATATCCCTATTTGATGTTATATTGTCAAATTGCTTAGTAAATAACACGCTATTAGAAAACCCAGAATAGTACAGATGAGTACAAGTATGCTTCTTTCTTTGTTTCTTCTAATGCTAATAATCCCACTAAAGAAAGCAGTAACCCCGGCCCAATACGCAATTTTCATGGGTATAGATATGTAAGGATTATTAATTATGCTATTTCCTGGCTTCTGATGAAAAATGCCTATAGTTACATATTTAGTAAAAAATATTAAAGTAAAAAAGCTGGCCATTAATAATATGGTCCAAAGCCCTAGATCGCTATGTGGTTTTATGTGAACTTTTGTCATAATTAACTCCCAAAGATTAAGATATACACCTTATGTTTATTATTGTAATATATAAATAAGTATAAGAGTATTAATTTAACAAATGTTAAAAATTAAAGAGGTAATAAGAGATAAGTCTAGATTGGCTATTTATGTAGTTATCGCATTAATTATAGCTATCGGGTTATTTTTTATTACAAAATCTTTAAATACCTCACATGCTGGTGGTTTTGACTATCAAAGTATAGGCTCTATTTTTGTTCAGAATACTTCTCTCGAATTCTCTGCTTGTGTTGAAAAAGATAAAGGTACAATAGAATTTCAGGTAATTGCCGTTAACTCAATTATAGTAACTGGTGCAAGCGATCTATCAATACTAGCTAGTTACGATAATTCATCAGGTATTCCGCTAAATACCAACTGGAAGCAGATTGACGACTATGCAGGAATCATTAACTCTAGCTCCAATTTCAGCTTATCTATAACCAAACAGAAATTAAAAATCGGCGCAGAAATCGGCGACTCCAAGGGTTATATGCCTGTTATAAATGTATCTGGTTTAAGATCTTGTACTCATGTGTCTGCTAGCTCAACTGGGCAGCAGCTAAAAACTTACAAAGTACTTAATCCTGCATGCCCTAAAGTCGAACATGGTTTTTGTCACATGGAGTTATTGAATACATATGATTCCAAGCCAACATATTTAAGCTTTGTTGAAGACAAAAGAATAGCATATGTAGATTCAGTGTCTTCTTATCCTGGCGGCACCCTAAATCCTGGTACTATAGGCCTGTATGATTTAAATTCTATGAGCAATATAGAATTTGCATCTACTACAACCAACTCTTTATTCTACAATAATCATAACAATAAGTTGTATATAGCATCTCTTGTGAATGGCTATTCAAATGAAAATGCGGTAGAAACTTGCGATTTAAGCTTCAACTCCATAGGCGACATGGAGGTGCTTAATGATTTTAAAATTGTAAAGGATCACGTAGACTATGTTCACAAAAACATAGGGCATTACTGTACGAATTATTTGGATAATTTAACATTTGATCAAAAGACCATCGGTAAAGTAATTGCACTTAAGAATTCAAATAATTACATTTATTCTATTGTGAAAAGATATAATGGATGGACCCCGTTTCCGGACGATATATATTACTGTGAATATAATTCAGGTAAGCCTAAATGTAAGCCGTTCTTTTTATCAAATCGAATAGGAAATAATTATGTTCAAATTTCCGACATATACCAAGGCGATGGTGGGACTGTCTATGTAGTTGTTGATAATAAAATATATGCTTTTAGTCAGAGTTACATAACTAATAATATCGGTAAAAATTTAGATTCTTTGCCCAACAGCGTCACTGTCTATAATACAAATTTTAAACCTACAAATATTAATTATGCTCAAACTGCAAATAACCCAAATAACTTCGCCTCTCACATTCAATATCTTACGGAAAATCCCGCCAATCATTTTATATATTTCACTTCCGACTTAGGTAAAATCGGAATAATTAATCCAACCAAGAAAACAGTATCTTATGTTGATATTCCAGAAAATTCTAAATCGCTTGCTCGAGCAGAAGGTATTACTATCGATGCTAATAACAATGTCTGGTTCGCTGTGTTTAATTATGATCAACTAGGTGAATTAAAGATTTCTAATAATGCTATATCTACAGTCAAAGTAGACTTTAATGGCGTCAATAATAATGGGCAAAAAACTGGATCTAATGATGTGAGCGGACCTTTCGATATTGTGCTTGGCTCAGATCAGGGCTTGTGGTTTACTGAGTACAAGGCAAACAGAATCGGAGAATATCTTCCATGAGTAGTAGTCTATTTCCGCAAATTGAAACTAGTTCATATCAGAATGACGATAATCTTAAATATACAGATTTTAGTCAGTTAGCGATTAATGATTCACCTAAGAATAAAAATAGTTCTAGATTTAGGATTTTAATTATCGTAGCAGTGTTATTGATTGGTATGATAGCGCCTATTTATTTAGGTTTACATAATTCTTCTAAGGCAGGCAGTAATGTATCGTCTTACATTGATGCTCCTACAAATATAACCATATTATATGCCGATAAAAATACTACTGAATTGGAATGGAGCCCATCCGCATCGCCAATAGTTAATAAATATATAGTTCAGAAAAATGGAATAGATATGGGCACTACCACAAAGTCATCATTTATAGCTCATACATCAACTAAGACATCGGATGTTTGGGATATAGTTGCTGAGAGCGATTACACTGAGCTAGGTGCTCAAAATGTACTACTTTCCCCTCAGAGCGATAAAATTAAAGGTGTAAAACTGGATAGTTCCGGTATTTATAAATATGTTAATAATGCTTTCGGCGATTATCTAAAAGACAAAAATAATAGAGTTACTCTTAATCCATCTTCAACTGGATATAGTATTTTTGATTCTAATAATGATATTACATCCATGACTGCGCATTTCAATATACCTAATTCGGATGTTCAAAGTTGCAGTAAAAATAAACAAAACATAGGTATGTTTATAGGCCTAAAGAGTTATCTAGGTACCAGTCAAGCTTCTTCGGATGGAGTGGGTCTTCAGGTAATGTGTAGCAAGAATTCAAAAAATAAATATACAATGGAATATTCGTTATATTTGGAAAATGTTCCCGTTGGATATTCTCCAATTCCGATACTGTACGGAGGACTCAATAAAGTGAAACTTGCTCCAGGAAGTAGAGTTGGATTCACAGAACAAGTATTAGGCTCCTCAATTAAATATTCATTTGACATTAATGACCCTAAAACGAACAAGAATACCAATTTTAATATTACCCTGCCAAGTTGTTCTAATTATGAGTGTTATTATAATTCCGCTACTGCTGAAATTTTGTCTGATGGATTAGCCGAAAATATTAATTTCAATAAAATTACTTTTGAAGATCTTGCGTATACCGTAAAGAATAGTAATAAGCCTATACCTTTGTTGTCTAAAGTTGATGAAGGTAAAAGCCCGAGTGGACACACAGACAATATTTATTATAAATGGGACGAATCGAATAACTCAGTTTGTTCGGTTAAAGCATTTGCGGCACCCTCAGGCGATTCAAGTATTAATAAATTAATGAATGATAATTTTGGAACCAATGCTGATAAGACCGGTAGACTTCAGGATGTTAATGCGATTTCCGGTGTGGATAATAATATTCAAAATGGCGCACTGGAATTAATTGGAAAACCGACGTATCAACAAATGAAAAACAGTAGAACTCAAACTCCAACTCCCTCAAGTATAATTTTGGAAGAAAATCTACTTAATCAAAAAAATATAGGAAGTGGTAGTAGTTTGCAGTTTTATTATAATAAGCCAACCACAAAACCAATTGTTTCAAATAGTAACTCTAAGGATTTCTGCTATGTTGAACCCCCATCTCTATGGGAACAAGTATCTCCAGTCTTGCAATTCGGATTTGCAGTTGCGGCTTCATTCTTCCCACCTCCTATTGACCCAATTCCTTTAGCATCTTGGGCGGTACAATTTGGAGCTCAAAAAGCAGTAGGCATGCTAGGTACTCCTACAAGCCATATAGATTATAATTATAATACTTCTTTCGTAGCTGGTGTTGCCACCGATTCAATTGTGGTCGGCGCTAAGATAGTTAACGGTGGATTATCTGCACAGGATTACAGAGATAAATTGAAGAAGGCATACGAAGCAGAAAAAGCCGTCCGTGAATCAATTACGGCAGCAAAACTAGGTGGAGGGGTTATGGATGCAATTGATCTTGAAAGAGGTATAGGTTTCGCTGAGGCTGGTTTCCAGTTCGCGGATATTGCTATAAAGTTTCTTTAAGCTTAGATTTATTTTTCTTGTATTCAACATTAATCATCCAAATAATAAAGACATCAAAAATAGATAGACCTATCATTCCCAGTGATGGTTTCTCGAATAAAATTGTATATAACTGGTAAACAACTAAACCACTTAATGTAAATAAGGAGAAAGGATAGGCCCAGAGTTGGTTTTTTAATATTCCTATTACTGCCACTAGTTTAATAAATGCATGTATCCACAAATAAAAAATTAAGAAGACCCTACTGGAATTATTGAAACTCTGTACAGCATGGAGTATGTTTGAAATTTTACTATGTGGGTTTTCGAATAGTTCCCAATGTGTTAAAAAATCTGCAAATCTATGTATTTGCTCTGGTGAGAAAACAAAGAATAAAAGACCACCAAGTAATTCCAAGATTCCCGAAAGTCCTTTAATTAATAATCCACCCTCGAATACCTTATCAAAAGTACTTTTAGCCTTAAAATCGCTCATATTTTAGATTATATACTAATTCTCTATTGAGACATTACTTATTCATATCCAATTTACTTCAAGCGTTTAATTGCAACCTTGGGTAACACTAGGAAAGTAACAATTATAGCAAGTAATACTGCAAAGCCACACATTATTGAAGGTATTCCGTTTAATGTAGCTTTATTTAGTAGATTTGCGGTTGTAGTTGGAATTAGAAAACTAGCATATCCAGCACTAAAAGCATAAAGAGCATATTTAATTTTCTTATTCTTAGTTTGTTCTGCGTAGAAGAAAGACAAAATTGTTCCAGTTATTACCCAGCCATAATAATAAAGCGCATAAAGCCAGCTCAGATTTTTATTGACTTGGAATATTACATAATTACCTAAACATTGATGTCCCGTAATAGATCCGACAGTTAGTGCAAAATATCCAATAAAAATTAGGGAAGTTATATAGCCGAAATAAACTAATCCGTTATCTTTTTTCTTCCTTATAACATTAATAATGTGTATTCCCAGGGTAGGTAGTAATGTTATTGAAATATAACCAATATGCGACCATAGGCTTGCATTAATATAACCTCTGCAGACATTGTATTCAGATATTTGAAAGAGAGCTAAAAATCCAAACAATAGGCTGACTAATATTGTTAATTTATTAATCTTATACCTTATTAAGGTAAAGATAAGTAATGCAAACTCAATTTCGCATGTGGCAACCATTACGGCTGGAGAAAAACAATAAGCTATCTTCTTGCTAGAGTTATGTTTTTCCATATATAGCATATGATATCACTGTTGATAGAAATATTCTTATGCTTATTATTAAATAATATCTTTTAAATTTACTTTTAGCCATCTATATTATTACCAAGAGCTATATATAACTTAATTACAAATATGTTTTAATAAATTAATGAATAATAAAACAAATGAGTGGCTTAAACCGATAGCTGAAGGTTATTCTGAGCTTGAGAAGAAGTACCTCTGGGTACGAACCAACAAAAAAGCCAGTCCTAAAGAGTTGGAGCTGGCATTGAAACCGATAATTGAAACTTGGAGGGCCATCTGGGATTCGAACCCAGGACAACCTGCTTAAGAGGCAGGTGCTCTAACCAGCTGAGCTAATGGCCCTTATAGATAGTTAGGATATCAAATTTACCCCTAAAAATCAATTAGATAAAATAAAATCCTATCTGTTATATAATGTTTGTATATTATGGAAAAACCTACAATCGAAATTCAGAATTCATATCATCCAAATCTAGCCATAGATTACGATGACTTACTTGCTAGTCTTCACATGAATAGTAGCTATTCTCATAATCCAGATAAAATACGAGATATCTGTGAATCTGATACGAGCAGTCTATATTTAGCAAAGATAGCAATGAGTGCAGTGGGTATGGCTATTCTCGTTCATCCTTATAAAACTTTTGAACATAGCACTGCGGTTATTGAAGATGTTGCAGTAGCGACAGGATATAAGGGATACGGAATTGGTAATTTGCTAATAAGTACATTAATTACTGACGCAAAAGATATGGGTGCTAGTAGAATCGAGCTTCATAGTAATAAAAAAAGAATCGCTGCAAGATCCTTATATGCAAAACATGGCTTTAATCAAATAGATACCGATCTATTTAGATTAAACTTAGGAGAATAGATGAAATTACTAAACGGAACCGAGCTATCTAGTTTTATAAAAGTGCGTCAGCAAGCTGATGTTAGAAATTTAATTCAATCATTTAAGGTAAAGCCTAAGTTAGCAATTATTATCACCATAGATAACCCGGTCATTAACCTATATGTAAAACTTAAAGAAGCATATGGTAACGATATTGGGATTGATGTAGATATACATAGAATTAAACAAAGCGAAATTAAGGAATTAATTTTAAAACTAAATAATGACGAAACAGTTCATGGAATAATTATTCAACTTCCTATTGAAGATCCATCTGAAACTGATGAATTAGTAAACCTGGTAGATAAAGATAAGGACGTTGATGCTCTTGGTGCTCATGCCAATTTCGATCCAGCAACCCCAACAGCAATACTGTGGTTATTGGCGGGATATAATATTAATTTTCCCGGTAAAAAAGTTCTACTAATCGGTGAGGGTAAGCTTGTTGGAAAGCCACTTTATAAAATGCTCAAAGATTCAGAAGTGGATGTTTCTATAGCGAATGATAAAACTCCAAACATAAGTGAGCTAGCTTTAAATTCCGACATTATAATTACGGCAACTGGAAGTCCAGCAGTGCTAAATTCTTCAATGGTAAAAGAGGGTGCCGTTATTGTAGACGCCGGAGTAGCTAGTGAGGGCGGTAAGACGGTAGGGGATGTTGATGATGATTTATATGAAAGAGAAGATATAAAGATTACGCCTAAAAAAGGTGGAGTAGGACCTCTTACGGTTTGCGCATTGTTTCAAAATGTTCTAATTTCAGCTAGAAGAAAAGCTAAAACTAATTAATATTACTATTAAATATTTCTTTAATATCTTCAGGCATTAAGTCTGGACCCATGTTTTGGTAGTTGTAGTTTTCAGGAATATCGAAAACATATTTTGATTCTAATTCTGGGTAAATTTCAAAAGCCATTCTCATGGCAGATCTAGATTCTTTTATTTCGCCTACACATTCTAGTGGTTTATTTCCTTCAATACCAAGTAATTCTCTGTAGGTAGTTTCTAGGCTGTCTTCAAATAGTAAATTCTTGCCATCGAATATTTCTTCAAGCTTGCCTTTATCTACAAAAGGAGTTAGGGCTAAAAATACAAATGCACATTTAGGGCATTCACCACACCAACTCATTTTATTGGATTCTAATCTAAATGCCCGGTTGCATGAACTGAATGAACCTAAGTACTTGTCTAGATATTCTCTAGAAAATATCTCAGCTATTTTAAGTTCACTTAATGGTCGAAGGAATGAATAATATCTTAGGCCACTAGCATAATTATTTTTTAGGAAAGATTGAAAATCTTTTTCATATTTGGAGCTTTTTGAATATTGGTGATTTATATTCTCGCCCATGTAATTTAAGTTTGGCTCATTGGCTGTCTGCTCATTACTTACAACCACATCGGTTCTTCCCGCTAGGATTGCTTGAGCTGTTCCAACAAAACTAAGTATTGCCGATATTGGAATATGTCCGTTAAGCGCTCCTTTTTCATTTTCATTAATTAGTCTTGAATCGATCGTGCGTTCTACTTGGTAGTGCTTAACTCCTGTTCTACTAATTAATTCACTTAGTTGTTCTGAGTGATTAAGACTCCAAGTTGCAATATCTAAATTACTTTTCTTCAGAATCTCTAGAGATACTAATGAGTCTTTTCCTCCACCAATACCTATTAATAATTTTGGTGAATTCATGTTAGTTTCAATTGTATTCGAGCTTTTGACCGGGAAGTAGATTTCTTTTTTTGGATCTAAATTATTTACGAAGTAATATTCTCCAAGACCTTTTCTGTAGGTTTTAGCAAAGAAAGCTGCATCTTCGTTTGATAGTTTATTGTCTAATATCTCTATTTCGTTAACTTGATAGGCTTTGTAGTATGAAACTCCTGCCATTATGAAAAGATTAAATAAAGCTTTATCTAATAATTCTTTACTATACTCATTTCCTTCAATTTGAAATTTCATAGTTTCCATGAAATTTAATTCATTATCGAATGAATAATGAAGTTCTAATGTCCCATCGTTAGAATCAAATCTATATTCTTTAAAAATGAATTTATTAAACATCATAATTTATCTACAATTGAATTAAATTGTTTTCCTCTATCTTCGAAATCTTTAAACATATCAAAACTTGGAAAACCTGGCGATAATACTACTGCATCGCCTTCTATTGAAATTTTCAATGTTTCGTCAATTATATTTTGCATATTTGTAAGTCCGAGATTAGTGTAGTTATTAAATCCCGCTGCATTGAGTGAATCAACAATTCTACTGCTTGCTTCACCAATAACAATAATATTTTTAATATCATTTTTATGAGATTCAATTGAGCTTAATAGATCTTTTAATTCAAGGCCTCTATCTTTTCCTCCTAGAATTAATATTTTAGGTTCTTTAATAGCATCTAGTGCTGCCTTGGTCGCTGTTAAATTAGAAGAGAAAGAGTCATTAAAGTACTTTACTCCATTTACTGTTTT
This sequence comes from Candidatus Saccharimonadota bacterium, assembly GCA_036745415.1. GTDB lineage: Bacteria > Patescibacteriota > Saccharimonadia > Saccharimonadales > UBA4665 > CAILQE01. The sequence continues at coordinate 97,109 of DAIOGF010000001.1, read as the reverse complement.
TCTAAGCTCTAATCTAAAAGGTAAGTTGGTGAAGGTTTCAATAACTCTTCTGTAATTCACCGCATCTTTCTCGACTTGCCAAACTGCAGTTAGTGCGGCGCATACGTTTTGGAGATTGTGCTCACCTAGTAGTTTTACGTCAGACTTATGAGATATTTTTACATCTTCTATTTGAATGATGTCATCCTTAATTAATGCACCCGGTTCTTCAAAATAGGGGATTAATTTAGCTTTTCCTGAGCTTACTACGGTCTTTGAGTTTTCATTCTTAGAGTAATAAATTGCGATATCGTTTTCATTTTGATTCTTAAACATTTGAGCTTTTGCTGAGATGTATTCATCCATATCTTGATGCCAATCAAGATGTTCTGGTTCAACAAGTAAGCATACGCCAATGTGAGGTGAAAACTTCAAATCAATAGTTTGAAAGTTTGCTAATTCAAGCACCACATAATCACTTGGTTTTATGTCTTCGTCTAGCAGATCAAGCGGAGATATTCCAATATTTCCACCAAGATGTACATTAAAACCGGCATTTTTGAGCATTTCAAATATTAAAGTAGAGGTTGTTCCCTTTCCCTTGGTTCCAGTTACTCCAATTATATTTTTACTTGGACATACTTTAAAGAACTCATTAGTATTTGATGATATTTTTTCTAAAATATCTTCTGAGTTATTTTCAACAATTTCTCTAGGGTGAATTTTTGGACTTCTTAAAATAAGATCATATTGGTTTAAATCTTTTAAATAATCTTCACCAAGAACGGATTTCGCGCCTTCTGGTAATTCTAGATTTTTGTTTATGTCGTGTATGGTTATATCTGCATTTTGTTTTAAAAAATAATTATATGAAGATATGCCTTGACGGCCGTAACCTAGAATTGCAACTTTCATAATTTATTTAATATCTCGCTTAACAATATCTACTACTTGTTTTGGGGTGAGTTCAGCTTTTAGAATAATTTTCTTAACATTATGCTTCTTTATGGACTGAGGAATTTCTTGTTCTCCAATATTGGTTAGTACATATACTTCAATATTTCTTCCCCAAGTTTGCTCTCTTAGTTTTTCTAACATTTCATCACCATTCATAATTGGCATCATTAGGTCTAGTAATACAACGTGAGGCTTATATTGCTCGATTAGCATTAATCCATCTTGGCCATTTTCGGCTAATTCTACTTCATAACCTTCATTTTCAAATTTAAATCGATACATCTGTGAAATTGCTTGATCATCTTCAATAATTGCAATTCTTGTCATAATGTTTTAATTTTAGCACTTTTAATAAAAAAATTATGCTAAAACTTCGTCGATTATATCTAATACCTGATTTGGAGTATGTTGAGCTTTTACTATGCTTCTCTCAACATTGAGTAATCTAAGTGAATGGGGCATTTCGTCCTTAGACATATTTGTAATAATAATAACTTTAATTCTTTCGCCTACGTCTGTGTTTCGAAGCTTTTCTAGCACTTCATCGCCACTCATTTTTGGAAGCTTTAAATCTAGCAGAACAAGATCTGGCTTATTTTTAATGATTAATTTATAGCCAGCACTTCCGTCCGATGCGGTTAATACGTTATATCCTGCAGAAATTAATTTGTATTCATACATCTGCCGAATAGAATCATCATCTTCAATTATTGCTATAGTTTTTTTATCATTCATGAATTAACGCTTATGCTATTGACTAAAATCATATTTATATTCTAAAGTAATAGTAGTACATTAGAAAATCAATTTAGTCACAAGGGTAGGGCAAAGGCTCTAAAATCTTGTGACTTTTTCTTTTTAAGAGGGGTAAAAGTGAATAAAAAAGAAAACTGGACAGATTCTAAAATTGGCGGAGGATTAGCTGCTGCTTATTCTCTAGCCATGATCTCACCACTAAATGAAGTTTTACGTTTAGGTATGCTTGCTGCTAGCGAAGTTATTACGCATGGAGATAAGATTTCCAATGCTGCAGTATTGGGGCTCAGCACCTTATTTGTTGAGGGCTCATCGGGCTTAGTGGTCTCTGATCTCCTTAGCTCTAACCGCGCAGAAACCATAAGACAGGCAATATTCACTTCAAAGCGAGGTGAAAAATTAAGAGAATCAGACAAGTCTAATCTAGCTATTGAATTAGGTGCGGGGCTATTAGCCGGGACTCCGGTTGCATTACTAACTAGAGAATTTAGATCTCCAAAACAGAGTCGCACTGAGAGAAGAAAATATAGTATTGCCATGAGTCTCGGAACTGCTGCAGTTGTTGGTGGACTATTTTATGGCGCAGAAGAAGGGCTTGGGGTTAATGCAACTCTAGAGCTAGGTGGATCAATTATTGGCGCCGGAATAATTTATTCAGTTATTAAGGCATATAAAAATAGGGGATCTAAAAAATGAGTGCTGAAAAATACAGACATATTTCCTACGAACCTGACTATAATTTAACCGATAAATATATAGAAATACTAGAATCGGATTTGGCTAGAAGAATAGGCCACGAAATGAATATGCCGCAAGATCTATATTCTCTTTGGGTTAAACCTGATAGCATTTACGCCAATATTGCTCGTACCAACGAGAAGAAATATTGGAAATATATGCCAGATATTATGTCGATTCATGAAGACCAGTCTATGTTCTTGCTGTTATTTGATACTAGAATGGCTAGAAATGAGGTAGTTCACTCGACGAGAATATCCGGATTTACTCCAGACGGAATGAGAGATGATAATGATAGGACCGGGCTAATAATTATTGACGATATTATTGATTCCAACCAGGGTCTTACTGCTAAATATTTCAGAGATTACTACACTGAGCGCGGCATAGATCTAATGAAATGTATTACCGTGGAAAGTAATATTAAGATTCATAACATTCGAAAAAAAGATGGAATCAATGCCCCAGATCTTGCTTACTTATCTTTGTTTAAAAATGTCGTAAATAGAGGAGGGCAAGCTGGAGATAGCTGTGTGTTTGCAGTTATTAATATGCCTACAGTATTATCTTTTGGAAGAATAGGACTAGATTATGAGCCTCTTGCTGGAATGAAATCTTTACAGACTCCTGCAGATAATGGTGAATTTGACGATAATTTCATCCCAGTATGTATTCCTCATGATGCTAAATCTCACGAATTATTTAAGAATATTGAACCATTCGCTCTTACTGAAATTTACCTCGAAGACAATTAGAAAAATAGGCTAATTTAAGATATAGTTAATATTAATAAAGCTTATGTTTAAATCCATTATATATTTAATTTCTATAGTCTCGGTTAGTTATGTGGTTTCTATAATTTTTAAGAATTTAAAGAAATCTGACGTAAAGACTAAATTATTCTTCGGATTAGCTAGCACTATGGAGCTGTGGATTTTAACTCTTGCGATTGCTGATTTTACGAATAGTTCAAAAATTGCATTATTCTGCGTTAATCTTGCCGTTTTCTTCATATCCTTAACTGCGCTTTTTTTCTTATTCTTCTGCCTTAATTATTTCAAAAAATATAAGAGTGCTTTTCTGGGCACCTTGGCAGTTATAGTTTCCTTGTTCGTGCTGTTCGTTAGCTTAACCCAGAAATTTATAACGAAAGTTAGCATTGATACCTATGGTGCTGCAATTGTTAATTCTAGTTTTGTTTATCTTCCGGTAGTGCTTTCTATAGATTTGATAATTATAGCTGGCCTTATTTTACTTATCAGAAATAAAAAGGGTACTTCTAAGTTAGCTAAAACTCAGATTAATTTAATTACTTTTGGAGCCGCCGTTATTTTGCTCGGAAACTTATTTGGTAATGAAGTTGGTCAGTATTTTCCAAATCTAAAATACTTAATTCAAGTCTCGACTCTCTCAAGTGCTTTTTTTGTGGTTATAATCGCCTACACAATTATTAAGCATAAATTATTAGATACACGCGAAGCTGTAGCGCGTTCCGTTACTTACATTTTTACATTGTCCGCAGTACTTCTTGTCTATAGTGTTCCAATGATTTTAGTAACTAGATATATTCTAAATATTAAATTATCTTCTACTGCAGTTGTTTTCTTTATAGGCGCTACTTTCTTAATAGCGGCAGCTTTCCAGCCTATTAAATATTTCTTTAATAAATTATCTAATAGGTTATTCTTCCAAGAATATTTCGATCCTCAACTTACATTAGATAAATTAGGTAATGTCCTAATTAGCAGTGCTAACTTAAAAGACATTTTGGATAAGAGTAGGAATTTATTGAGTGAAGCTTTAAAGCCTTCTAAGATTGACTACCTAATATCTAATATTGAGAACGATAAACAAGATAAAGATCTAATTGAGATATTAGATAAAAATAATTTGTATTTAATTAATACTGAAGATGATTCATCCCCTATTTCTACTGAATTAAAAAAACATGGCTACACTCTTTCTATTCGAATTAGAACTAAGGATCAAAATCTTGGCTATTTATTGATTGGATATAGGAAATCTGGAAATCTATACAGCTTTGCAGATATTAGATTTTTAACTATCGCAGTCGATGAAATTGCGATTAGTCTTCAAAACGCAATTAATTATGTAAAGATAGAGAAGTTTAACCAAGAGCTTAAGTTAGAAATTGATGAAGCAACTTCTAAATTAAAGAGTGCTAATCAGAGACTTAGAGTTGAAGATCAAAATAAGGATGACTTTATTTCTATGGCGTCGCATCAATTAAGAACTCCGCTAACTAGCGTAAAGGGATATTTATCTATGGTCCTAGATGAGGATGCCGGAAAGATTAATAAAGTTCAACGGGAGATGCTCAATCAGGCATTTTATGGTTCATCTAAGATGGTTTATTTAATATCGGATCTATTAAATCTATCTAGGCTTAAAAGCGGAAAGTTCTCAATAGAAGCATCTAAAGTAAATCTAGCTGAAGTAGTTGAACAAGAAGTTGATCAACTTAAAGATAATGCCAGAACTCACAGAATCAACTTGGTTTACAAAAAACCAAAAGATTTTCCGACCATAGACATGGATGAAAATAAGATAAGGCAAGTAGTTATGAATTTCCTTGATAATGCAATTTATTACACTCCTGAAAAAGGCTCTATAGAAATAAAATTAATCGAACAAGATAATAATATAGAGCTTAGAGTCATTGATAGTGGTATTGGAGTTCCAAAAGAAGAGCAGCCACATCTATTCACTAAATTTTATAGAGGATCAAATGCCAAGAAAGTTAGACCTGATGGTACGGGCATAGGGCTATATATGGCTAAAAAAATTATTATTGCCCACGGCGGAGCAGTTATATTCGATAGCTCAATTAATAAAGGATCAACATTTGGATTTAGTATAAATAAAAAAGGTTATACTTATTAAAATAATATTGATAATTAATCAAAAACATTGACTGTTATATCTTTTGAGCCTATAATTATTTAGTAATAAAAATTATGGCTAATATTTTAGCCTGTTAAATCTTTTTGAGGTGAGTTAAATATGAATCCAAATATTGCACCAAATACGGGAGCTGGGAACAAAGAGAAGAATTACTTCGGTAGAATATTGGCTGCAGGTGCTTTTCTTGTTGGCGGCATTGTGGTTGGAGCTTTAATTGAATGCAAGTCGCATGAAGATGTTAATCGTGTAGTTGTCGTTGAAAATAATTATGAGAGCAAATGTCCTTGCCATAAATGTGTGCCTAAAAAACACACTCATGTAGTTCCAGTAGAAACAACAACAACCTTGCCTTATGTGCCTGAAGTAACTACAACTACGGAAGTAAAGCCAGTAAGCACAACTACTACATCTACCACAACAACATTGCCGGTGCCATATAAACCACCAGTAACAACAACTACGTTGCCAGATTTGGGATCTGGTTACGGATATGGAAATTAAGGAGAATAGTATGAAATTTTTTAAAAACCCTAAAACACTAAGCGTATTACTTGCAGCTATAAGTCTAGGAATTGCTGCAGTCTTTGTTGGTGGCGTTAGCGCCAATGCAAGTTGTCTTTATCAATATAAATCTAGTGGATTTAATACAAGCGCCTCTCCTGTATTCAATAGTATTTGTGGAGTACCAAATATTGGAAATGAACCTAATTTCGTAAGAATAAGAGTGTCCTCAAATGGCAATGATATGGATAATGCACATAATCCAGCTTATACTTCAGCTGGACTAACAAATGCTTGTGCTACTGGAACTAAATTTGATATTTGGAATTACTTACATAATGATGCGTCAACTGCATATAATCCTGACGTTAGTCCAAAACATCCATTGGCTGTAGCTAAAGACGTAACTTCATATCTTAGTGCAAAAACAGGAGTTGTTTCTAATAGTTTTAAATTCGGAGATATGATCACAGCCTACAATGCTAAGGGCGTGTCGACATCAGTAACATTAAACTGTAATGGACAGCCAGTTAAGCTTAAGCTCGTGTCTGGTTCTGTGAATGTATTTAGCGATGCATATGGTAAGTGGATTAATCAACCAAACGGCGATTCATATGTAACCTACTGGGGAACTAATGGACTTAAGTTGGGTGCAAATAAGGCTGCAAATAATTTTGGAAGTGGAACAATGTGGGGTTGTTGGACTTATAGAATTGTAGTTGTTTATCAAGTTGAGGTTGTAAGCGTTCCGCCAGTAACTCCTCCAAAACTAGCAACTTGTGATCTAATTAGATTAGAAAATATAAACGGTGCAGCTAGGATTGATGTGAGCTATAGCGCAAACGATGCAACTGTTGACTCTGTTTTACTAAAGATAAATAAAGAAAACGTTACAGTAGATGCTAATAAATTACCTTACACATTTAATATGAACCCGGGAACTACATACAATGTTCAGGCTTATGTAAATTACTCTTTAGGAAATATTAAAGGTAGTGTTACAAACCCTTTGTGTATTGGGCAAATATCTTTAGCTAAAACTATAAATCCCACTCCGCCTACTAAGCTAGTTAATACTGGGCCTGGTGATACGATTACGCTATTTATAGGGGCGACCACAGTAGGGTATTTCATGTCTAGACGAATTTTAAAGAACAAATTAAGTTAGATTTAAACTAACTGTGCATAAAGGGTGGCTTATTGATAGCTTTTATGCTAGAATAAGCCACAGTAAGAGCTATCTGACTGACCGCTCCGAAAAACAAAAACAATTAAAATTCAAAACCAGGGTATATTCTAAGATATATAGACCTTTATTTTTCGTATCTGTTATGTTAAAATCTAACAGATAAGAAATGGTCCCATCGTCTAGCGGTTAGGACACCAGGTTTTCATCCTGGCAACAGGGGTTCGATTCCCCTTGGGATCACCATTATTTAAATATAAGAATATATTAAAATTTTATTTTTAGTTTGTTCTTAAATTTAAAAATACTTATCATCAAATAATATTTTATTATTTGTTTGACCAGTATAACTATAAAATGTATATTTAAAATAATAAATATTAATAAACAAGGGATAAATAATATATGAAAAATAAGTTAAAAGGGCACTGGCTGATATTGATTCTGTTAGCTTTAGCTCAGTTCATGGTTGTTCTTGATGTGTCTATTGTAAATGTGATGCTTCCTACAGTACAAAAAGCTTTTAATATGTCTGAAGCTAATCTACAGTGGATAGTTACTGCATACACCCTGGCTTTCGGTGGATTCTTACTTCTTGGTGGTAGGGCTGCGGATTTATACGGAAGAAGAAAAGTATTCTTAAGTGGAGTATTTATGTTTGCTCTAGTTTCTCTACTAGATGGACTTGCTCAGAGTGGAACGATGTTGATTGTACTAAGAGCATTCCAGGGTCTATCTGGTGCATTTATGTCCCCAGCTGCGCTGTCTATTATTCTAGTTACATATAAACAGGGTCATGATAGAAATGTCGCACTATCCGTATGGGGATCTGTTGCATCTGGTGGTGCCGCAGTAGGTGTGCTTCTAGGCGGGATCTTAACTCAGTATTTCGGATGGAGATGGAATTTCTTAATTAACGTACCAGTTGGCTTATTTGTATTCTTCTCTGCTAGAAGACTACTTCCACTACACGAATCTGAAGAAAAAAATAAATCTCTAGACCTACCAGGAGCAGCTTCAATTACTGCAGGATTAATGTTATTGGTTTACGCACTACAAAAGGCTCCAGCTAATGGATGGACATCTCATACTACTCTTTACACTCTACTTTCTAGCTTTGTATTGATCTTAATATTCATAATTAACGAACAAAAAGCTAAAAAGCCATTAGTTCCTTTTAAAATTTTTAGATACAAGAATCTTGCTGCAGCTAATCTTGTTCAGCTTTCTATTGCTGGAGCACTATTCTCAGTGTTCTTCTTTACATCCTTATATGTTCAAGAGATTCTACATTTCTCACCAGTTAAAACTGGACTATGTTTCTTAATAATCCCAGTATTTATTGGGCTTACTGCTTCTAATGCGCCTAAATTGATTAAGCGAGTTGGATATAAGAGAATTCTTTCAATCGCTCCAATAATTTCAGCTTCTGGTCTACTTTATCTAAGCTATATTCCTGTGCATGGTACTTATCTTAGGGATGTTATGCCTGGACTTATATTGATGGGAACTGGTTTAGGATTTATATTCGTAAGTCTATTGGTTGCTGGAACTTCAGGTGTTGAAGGTAATTTGTCTGGATTAGCTTCAGGACTAATTAATACCTCACAGCAATTAGGTGGATCGTTAGGTCTAGCTATAATCTCTGGTCAAGTCGCCGCGGCTACTACTAGATACATATCCAATTCTAATGTTCATGGCATGACTACGGTTGTAGCTGGAACAGTTCATGGATACCAAGTTGCTTTCAAATTCGCAGCTTCATTTGCTCTTCTAGCGGGCATAATTGCGCTTATTTTAATTAGAAATGTTAAATCTTCTGAAAACAATGAAGAAGCCATAAAAATGGCAGCTGCCTAAAAACTTATACTTACAGATTAAGAAAATTTTCTCAATTAGTTCAATAGAAAACTTTGTAATTGATTTAAATACCTAGTATTATATGTATTAATAAGCATTATAACTTTAGGGGTTTAGTGTGTTAAATAAAAAACAGCGAATATTGCATAAATTGAAAGCGGTAACTTTCTTTAGTGTTAGTTTAATTACTATTTCATCAACTGTATTAGTAAGAGGGGCTTCGGCTGCTTCAGCAACAAGCTTCCCGAATCCAACAAGAAACTATGGCTACTACGGTGGATCGAGTTCTGGACTGCGGTATCCATCAGAAACTTTGGTTGATTCGGCTAATCACCGAATGTTTGTAACTGACGATAACAATAATAGGGTACTTGTATTTAATCTAGACAGCAGTGATCATCCTGTAAGTAAAAATGCCTCTTATGTTCTAGGACAGCCAGATTTCGATACTCTATCTAGCGGATCGACCAGCTCTAAAATGAGTAGTCCATGGGGTATGGCATTAGATACCACACATAAACTATTATTCGTTTCAGATAATGGAAATAATAGAGTACTAGTTTTTGATTTATCCAATGGTATTACAAACGGTATGTCAGCTTCTTATGTTTTAGGTCAAACAGATTTTACGAGTAGTAGTCCTGGAACTACGGACAGCACTTTCAATTATCCAGGCGGCATGTACTATGACGGCTCGAAGTACTTATATGTAGCCGATGAATATAATAACAGGGTATTAATATTCGACACATCCAATGGTATTACAAACGGTATGTCAGCTACTTATGTACTGGGCCAAGCTAACTTCACCGACAATTATGAAGGTAGTGGTACTAATCAATTTATATATCCACAAGAAATTACATACGACAGCAATGATAACTATCTTCTAGTATCAGAAGCAGGCAATAACCGTATTACGGCATTTGATCTATCTAACGGTCCATCTACTAACATGGATGCAGTTCATGAGATAGGACAGCCAGGATTCAATAGGAATGGAAATGGCACAACCTCCACTAGCTTGGATAATCCTGCTCAAATGAGTTATGATCCTGCTACCAAGAGTCTATATGTAGTGGATAGTAACAACGATAGATTGTTGGAATATGATTTATCTAATGGAATAACCGATGGTATGGCTGCATCACATGTCTTAGGCCAAAGCAATTTTACTTCCAGCGACTGGAGTAACTTAAATTCTGGCTTTTATGAACCTTGGGGTGTTACATATGATTCGTTAGATAAGAATTTAATAGTTACGGATTCAGATAATTCTAGGGTGCTTTTCTATAATCTAACTAATGTCATAACTGACGGAATGACTCCATATGATGATTTGGCTGGAGTAGTATCGTGGAATGAGCCAGCAACTGCTATTGATCATTCTCACCATAGGATGTTTGTAACCGATGATTCTGATTCTAGAATTTTAGTTTATGCCTTAGACAATAATGATCAATTGGTTAATACCATACCAACTTATGTTCTAGGTCGAAGCGATTTTAATTCTACTACCGGCTGCGATAATGCCAGTGCAAGTAATTTCTGTGACTTATGGGGAATTAACTATGACTCAAGCTTAAATGACTTATTTGTAAGTGACTTCGCAAATAGTCGTGTGTTAGTCTTTAATTTCAATAATGGTATTACTAATGGAATGAATGCGGTTAATGTAATTGGTCAGCCAGACTTTACTAGTAATTCATGTGGCGATACTGTTAATGGTCTGTGTGGAAATTATGAGTCTACATATGACTCTAAAACAAAGCAACTATTTGTTTCTGATGAGAGCAATAACCGTATTATGGTATATAACTTAGCTAACGGTATTACGAACGGAATGGATGCAAGCTATGTACTCGGTCAGCCAGACTTTACTTCAGATAATGCTAATCTAAACCAGAGTGGATTAGATAGTCCTGGTGGGCTTACGATAGACCTTAATCACAACCTGCTTTATGCCGCTGATGCCTATAATAACCGTATCATGGTATATAAATTAGCTAACGGTATCACGAATGGAATGGACGCGGTTAATGTAATTGGTCAGCCAGACTTTACGACCAATACGACTAACTTAACTCAGAACGGCTTATCTTATCCATGGGGTGTAACATACGACAATAATAATAATCGATTATTTGTGGCAGACGATGATAATTACAGAGTTCTAGGCTTTGATATGTCTAATGGGGTTACAGATAATATGAGCGCATCATGGGTTTTTGGTGAATCAGACTTTACTTCAGCGGTCAATTATACGTTAGATTACCCTGGCTTGAATGGAACTTACGATGTTACTTACGATCCTTACAACAATAATTTGTGGGTTCAGGGCCACTACAATTTGTATAACTGGGATTTAACTAGTCTTATTGGCGGCAAATCATTAAGTGATACAACTGTAAAATCTCCAAATACCGGATACGGAGTGTTTGATGGTTCGATCTCGAATGAGATATCTCTAATTATTTTGTCTGCACTTTCAGTTTCCGCAGCACTTACGACAGCTTATAGGTATAAGATTAGGCAAATTGCAAGATAGAAATTTATTATAATTGTATGAAGCCAATGATTAAATTATATTAAATTATTTTTAAGCAAAAGAAGAGGGGTGATATGAGAATAAAAATTAAATTAGCAGGAACCTTTATATCCATAATAGGGTTATTTACTGGAATGAGTGGTCTTGCTCAGGCTGCAGCCAACTATCCAAGTTATAGGTTCACAAAAATAAATGACGTAACAAATGGGTGGTCTAATGGTACTGCTTCAGCTACTGATTCAAGTAATAATACATATACTGCAGGCATATGGAATGGAACTGTGAAGTTTAATCCAGGAGATAATACTAGTTCTTACACTCCAACGGGTGGACAAGGAATGACTGTTACTTGCGCATTAACAAAATACAATAGCGCAGGAGTTTATCAGTGGACTAAATTTATCGATTACCTAGATCCAACTAATGGGTTTGATATTTGTGATTCCGTAGCTGTAGGTAGTAATGGCGTTGTGTACGTTGGAGGTTATTCTGCGGGCTCTGTAATTTATGATGGCCCAGGTGGAACTCACTCATATTCTGACACATACGGAGGTTCATATGGTTACTCCTATGTTAATGAATACAAAACTGACGGTAGTTATCTGAAGACCCTAATACTTCCTAGAGGGGATTCCAGTTCTTGGAATGAGTTAAATACATTGTCAGTGGACTCGAACAATAATCTTTATATCGGAGGTAATATACAGGGCAATGTTTCTTTTGATGGAACAAATTACAATACTTATAGCAGTCAAGTTGCGTACACTGCGAAGTATAACGACCAGGGCGTATATCAGTGGGTAAAGATAGCAGATGTTGAGCCATATGGCTTCTCACTTAACAGTTTTATAACTGTAGATAAATCGGGAAACATATACACTTGTGGTCAATATGATAATAGTGATAATAGTAGATATGCTTTTCTTGAAAAGTTAGACTCACAAGGAAATTCGATTTGGGTAAAATCTGTTATTACTACTGGCAGCAACCAAGTTGGATGTAACTCTATTGCACTTGATAGTACTGATAATATTTACGTAGGTGGGTTCTTTAATGGATCTACTACATTTGATGGGGAGGGTGGTAATCATACGGCAGTCACCAACTCGGATTCTGGTTTTATAAGCAAGTACGCTTCAGATGGTAGTTACCAATGGACTAGAATACACATAGCTACTGGCGAAGGAAATCACTCATATATAAATTCCTTGTTAGTTTATAATGATGAGATTTATGCTGTAGGAGCATTTGATGGTACCGTTCAATTCAATCAGGATGATGCTTCGACTAACTTAACTGCTCCAAATGGTAACAATAATGCTTATTTTAGCGGTTATGGACAAGATGGTTCGTACAAATTTACTAAAGTTACGGATATATCTTTTGACGGACGTACCGCTGCGCTGTATGTTCAGGCTTCGGTTGACGGAATTGGCAATATTTATATAGTTGGTATCACAAGTGGTACTCCTGTGTTTGACGGACCGGGAGGAATTGATCGACAGCAAATTGGCGATGGTCAAGGAGTTACAAGTACTCTTACTACTAGCTATCAATTAGCTGCATATCCTACTGCTGTACCTAAGACGCCTAATACAGGTGCGGGTGTTTTCAGTAAATTCCTAACAAATGAGCAAGCTCTATTAGTATTGTCGCTTATATGCACTGTCACTACTGGATTGCTAGTCGCCAGGAATAAATTCAGAAAAGCTTAGATAAAAGTAGATAGTCTGACTTTAATAACTAATTATGTATTTGCAAATTCATTACGCTAATGCTTAAATTATATTAATACAATTCATAAGAATTAAGTGTTAAGGGGAGATAAAGTGAAAAGATTTTTTAGGATATTTAGCGCATTATTGTATACGTTAATATTAACAACTGCTTCAAGTGGTATGGTGAAAGCAGATAGCAGTGAATTGCCTCAGTATAGGTTCACTAAAACTAATGGTCTATCAGACGGTGGGGCTAGTGAGGGAATGTTTTCTGCTACAGACTCCAATAATAATACTTATACTCTTAGTGTTTTTGGTGGAACAGTGACTTTTGATCCTATTGGTAATCATGACACTATATCTACTCCATTAAATGGTATGAATCCAGGCTGTGCCGTTACAAAGTACTCCAGTAGTGGAGCTTATGTTTGGACTAAGGCAGTTGTGCCTTTAGATCAAAACTCAGGAGCTTTTTGTTTCGGGCTAACCGTAGCTCCTAACGGAACCGTTTATATAGGCGGTGTAGGTTCAGGCACTGTTGGAATTGGCGACCAGTCATATTTCAATCCTGATAGCTTCGGATTTGTTGCCGCTTACGATAACAATGGTAATTTTATTAGGGATTATATTATTCCAAGTGGTTCAAATGGGTATATTGTTAATGCACTAACGACAGACGCTTCAAATAATTTATATATCTCGGGTAGTGTTACTGGAACTGTAACTTTTGATGGCTTAAATGGCTCTAACACTCAAACATTTTCTAGTTTTCAAAGTTATATAACTAAGTATGATGATTCCGGTAATTATAAATGGACAAAAATTACCAATTTAGATCCTTCCGATTCAAATACCTACAGCTCTTCTATTAAATTAGATAAAAATGGAAATATTTATCTTTGTGGTTATCATGAATTGCCAAGCCCTGCGGTTAATTCAGGTGAGGGTTTTGTAAGTAAGTACGATTCTAACGGAAATGTTATCTGGACGAAATATCTAGCTTCTTCAGATAATTCTTACGTATACCCACAATCTTTAGTTTTAGACGATAATAACAACATCTACTTAGGTGGTCAGTATTCTGGTTCTATAACTTTTGATGGTCGTGGAGGTTCTGTTGTGGTTGATGATAGTTCAACCACTGGTAATAATAATAAATATAATGCATTTATAACCAAACTAACTAATGATGGAAATTATACATGGACTAAGACATTTAAAAATAGTGATGGTAATAGTACTGTATACATTAATTCATTAAGTTACTACAACAACGGTCTGTATGCAGTTGGTTCTTGGAGTGGTACTATTCATTTTAATCCAGCTTCAAATGCCAATGACTTAACATCAGCCAATACTAGTGCATTTTTCATTGGAGTAGATTTAAATGGTGGATTTAAATTCGTTAGAACTGTAGATACAGGCGCTTCTAGTACCACCGCATATCACAATTCTTCATCAGTAGATAAATTAGGAAATATTTACATAGTTGGAATTGGAAGTGGAACTCCTATTTTTAATAGTAGCGATCCAACCTCTAGCATAACAATTGGTGATGGAGGTGGAGTTCCTAGTGCTTTTACTACGAGTTATTTCCTTGGCTTGCCAACCGTACCAGCTACGCCAAACACTGGTTCAGGTAAATTCGAAAACATTTTCTCTGAAGCTACTTTAATAATCGGCGCTGTAACTAGTTTTGTACTTATAAGCTCAACTATGGCTCTAAGGAATAAAGCTAAATCAGACATCTAGGATTAAAATAATAATCAAGTAGCAATAAGAAGATTTCTTAAAAATATATTACTGCTTCATTGGCAATTTTCTGAATATTTACATCTAGATCTATAAAAAATGTATCTACTGCTTTCTTTACACCTGGAAGCTTAGGGTTGTCGTAATCATCTACAACTATAATTCCTCCATCAGAAAGAAAATGATAAACCAGCTCTAGGCTGACAAAGATTGATTCAAAGAAGTCTCCATCCAAGAATGCAAAACTAATGTTTTTTGGCATGTCTTGATGCTTAATATCTTTAAACCAACCTTTGTGAATTATGGGTAGTGTAAACCCAGCTTTTTTGAAGTTATTTATGAGTTCTTTTTTATTGGCTTTAAGTTCACCCTCTTTGAATACCTCACCAATAATAGATTGATCATCGGAAGATTTCCAGGGGAGTCCTTCAAATGAGTCATAAACATAGAATTTCTTATCTGACTTGTAATAATCTAATACTCTTCTTATAAAAAGACTTGTCGTACCTTTATAGCAACCTAATTCGACTATATCTCCTGGAACATCTCTTTCTATAGTCTTAGATAAATTCTCCAATACAACTTTTAGTGATCTCTTGTCTATCTGATCGCTAATTATCTTATTGGATTGAATTAGTTTACTTATATCCATATTCGTTTATTTTACTATTTATATTTTCAATATTACAACGAAGACTAGTCTTTAAGCATTTACATTATAGGTGGTAAGTTATAAAATAATATTAAAGTTTACTTTGTTAGAGGTTAACTAAATAAGAGAGGGAGAGATAAAATGTTTGGAAAAATAGAAGAAGTTTCCATCATAGTACTAATACTGTTATTACTATTTGGACACAAGAGAATTCCTGAATTAGCTAAAAGCCTTGGACGTTCTGTAAAGGAAGTTCGAAAAGGTTTTAACGAAGATTCAACTGAAAAGTCTTCAACAGACAATCAATAGAAAAAATAAATGAGAGGGTAGGCAGTGGACGGGTCGCAGACATTTCATGACCATCTTAACGAATTAAAGAAGAGGGCGTTTTGGGTATTTCTAGCTGTTGCAGTTAGTGGTACTTTAGGCTATTTCTTTAGAGTTGCAATCATTAAATTCTTAGACAGTCCACTAGGCCAGCCTCTTTACTACAATACTCCAGGTGGTGGCTTTAATATTGTTATGAAAGTGGCTGGAATTATGGGTGTTTTCATAGCTCTCCCAGTTCTTGTATATAACATTATTAGATTTATTGAGCCTGCAGTTTATCAGAGAGTTAATACATCTAGATTATTAAAAATAACATTCTACTCTGTTCTTTTGGCCTTAGTGGGCGCAGCTTTTGGTTTTTATGTGATCATACCTACTTCACTGCACTTTTTCTCGGGATATTCTAATAGCTCAATAAAACCCCTAATATCTGCTAATGATTATATTAATTACGTTATAAATATTATTTGTAGCTTTGCTGTTTTCTTCCAAATGCCACTACTTATAGACTTTATTGACCAGATTAAGCCTATAAATCCTACTAAGTTATTAAAATATCAAAAGCAGGTTGTAGTTGGCGCTTTAATAATTGCAGTAATTCTTCCATTTACCTACGATCCTATTTCACAGTTCATAGTAGCTATTCCTATCATTGTTCTTTATTACATATCAATAGCAATGTTATTTATCAAAAACAAAAAGACTGTTAGAAGATACGTTACTTATGATTCATTTGGAAATATAAATATGAATATCCGTGAAGATTACGAAATAAATTTCGATGATGTTGAAGAAATTAAATATTCTAATTACGTTAATCCTAAATTGTTTGGAGTATATAAGCCGTCGCAAATTCACCACAGCTCAGTTAAAGCCAGCACTGCGAACATCCAACCTAGCGTCATAGAAAAGCCTCGAAAAGTTAAGCATATAGATGGCTTCAGTAAAGTGACTAAGCCAGCTAAGAAAGAAAACGAGCCAAAGAAAATTCAAGTAGTTTATGGATAGACTTAAGCCGAATGCAAACGTATATCATCCAAATACTCTGTTAAAAGAAGTCAATGTCTTTAATAGGTTTAATAAGATTCTTGCAGTTAGGATAACTAAAGCAATTGGAACTATGTGGAGCGCCTATTTATTCGCCATATTGTCTATAGTCTCACTACCAGCAATATTGGTAAGTATTAACGGAAGCTTAAAGCATCTTTTTCCATCTTGGATAATAGCAAGTTCGATGATTACTCTTATTGCATGGATATCGCAAAATTTTCTACAGTTAGTACTTCTTCCAGTCATTATGGTTGGTCAAAATGTTATTCAAGGTCAACAGGACGCTAAGGCAGATGCCGACCATAAAACATTAACTTATTTGGCTAACACGGCAGAAGAACAAATTGAAATGATTAAAAAATTAGAATTAGAAATAGAAAATCTTAAAAAGAAAATCTAGTTTTTAATAAGATTTTCTTTAACTAATTTGTAGCAACTATATGATCCTAATGCTACAGTAACGGCAAGACCAAAACTAGTTGTACTATTGGCTATTTCATGCCCCAAGGGATGAGCTTCTGGTGGAATTGAGCTACCTATTAAATTACTGCCTATAGTCATAACTCTACCTATCATTCCAAGTTTACCGATATTGCTTACACTTGGATTGCTTCCTTTAGCTTCAGCGGCAATTGTAACCCCACTTGTTAGTGCTTCGGTAGTTCCTATTCCTATTGCTACGGCAGGTGAAATATCTCCACCGATAGCGCCACCTATTAAAGTTGATACAACCAAAGCTTTATCTGCAATTGGGTCCAATTTTGTTCCTAATTCTGAAGCATGAATCCTTAATTTATTTTGTATTTTAGGGAATCTTTCACTGAGTCTAATTAAGTTACCTTCGGCATCAGTAGCACCTAAGATGGCGATTAAGGCAAGAGCATTAATAGGGCTTATTTCCTTCATTCCCATTAATATTCCTAGGGCAGGTCCACCGAATAATCTAACCGCAGTTAAGGCGTTAGGTGTGTTTAATATTTCACTTGTTTTCTCTGAATTATCAAACTTTCTCAGCATGTTCATGATTATATTATACAATAATGCTTATGTAATATCAAATAAATATATTTCAGCTAAACTTTACTATTAACCTGTAGAATGTATAATTAGATAATAATTATGGCAAGAAATAAAGGCTTAAAACTAGTAATAATGATTCCTTGTTTAAACGAGGAAAAGACCCTGCCATTAACTTTATCTACAATTCCTAAACAAATTAAGGGAATTAGTAAGATAGAAATACTAGTTATAGATGATGGCTGTACGGACAAAACAGTTGCCGTTGCCAAGAAAAATGGAGTAAAACATTTTGTTCATCATGCTAAAACTAGAGGCTTAGCTCTATCACTTAGAGATGCTATTAGAAGATCATTAGAGCTTGGAGCGGATATAATGGTTTTAACTGACGGAGATAATCAATATCCCCAACAAAAAATACCTGCATTAATTAAGCCTATCATAGATAAGAAAGCAGATATTGTTATTGCTGATAGGCAAACTCATAAGATTCAACATTTCACTAGGACTAAAATATTCCTACAAAAGTTTGGAACAAAAGTTCTAAATTTAGTTGCCGGAACAAATATTCCAGATGCAACCAGTGGATTTAGAGCATATTCTAAAGAAGCAGCTATTAAACTTAATTTAGTTGGTAGATTTAATTTTGCAATGGAGGCAACTGTTCAGGCAAGTTATAAACGTCTAGCTATAGCAACTATTAAGATTAATACTAATCCTAAAACTAGAGAGTCTAGACTATTTAAGTCTTCATTTGAGCACGTAAGAAAATCTATGATAGCTCTATTCAATGCATTCACGATGTATAAGTCTTATGCTGTATTTTTGACGATTGGATCAGTATTTTTCCTTGGGGGACTCTTACCTTTTATTCACTATGGATATTTGGTACTGACCCATAGTAAAAACCTATATGGATCTCACCATATACAATCACTTATTACTGGAACGGTTCTACTTAATGCGGCCTTCATATCTTTTACTTTAGCTATCATAGCCAATCTAATTCGTATCAATAGGGCTATGCAAGAAGATATCCTAGAAGAGATTAGAAGACAAAAGTATTATTAATAATTCATATATAATAGATATGAATGAATGCCAAACAAAAAAAATATCTTAATATTGCCACTCTACTAATTTTAGCTATTTTTGCAGTATTCTATTTAAAAAATCACACTAATTTATTTAGTGAATTTAGTAAAATACCAATTTATATATTTATAGTAATTCTTCTTCTTAATTTCCTGCAGCTCATTGCTATATCTAGAGTTTTTATATCTGTACTGCATTTAAATAAAATTAAACTGACCTTTAAAACCAGTTTAATTTTAAATAGCAATTCACTTGTTTTAAATTTCTTCATGCCGGGCCAAGCCGGTCCTGTTTATAGAGGATATTATCTTAAAGAAAAACATAATCTTAAAGTTTTAGATTACACAATTTCTACCATAGTTTATTATGCGGTTTATGGAGCTGTTGCTGTTTGTCTATTGATGTTTGGTATATTCCCAGTGCTTCCCGCGGTTTTATCAACAGTATTAATATTGATTTCAGGTTACCTATTAACTTTAAGATACCTTCATAACATTACGGGCAAAAGATTATTTGTATCAGGAAAGATTCTTATTAATCTAATATCTAATACAGTACTACAGTTATTCCTAGCGGCAATAATATATTTCATTGAAATCCATTTCATTAAACATGGTGTAAAGATTAGGGAAGTTCTGAGTTATACTGCAGTGGCTGCATTATCCTTATTTGTTTCACTAACACCTGCGGGAATAGGTATTAGGGAGGCCTTCTTAATATTCTCTGAGAAGTTAACCAATCTTAATACTAATCAAGTTGTTTTGGCTAGTTTAGTGGATAGATCTATATATATAATATATTTATGCTTTATCGGTCTTTATTATATCTATCAGAAGATAAATAATAAGATGATAATTTCACCAGATATCGCAAAAAAGTAGTAAAATATATTAAAAGGATGGGCATACTTGGAAGTTAAAAAAACTGATTCAAAATTTTCACTAAAGAATTTTAGAAGAACTAAAATCATTGCTACAGTTGGTCCATCAACCAATAATATTAATCAGATATATAAACTTTTAGATGCCGGAGCCAATGGAATTAGAATTAACTTCTCTCATGGAACTAATCAGGAAAGATTAGATCAAATCAAATGGATTAGAGAGGCATCAAACGATCTCGCAAAACCAGTCTCTATCATTATAGATCTTCAGGGTCCTAAAATTAGATTAGGAGATTTCGAAGGTGTTATTGAGATAACTAAAGGGAAGAGCTTCAAGCTTGGATACAATGCCGACTATAACCAAAACGGTGTTATACCTACCCAGTACGATCTAAGCACTAAAGTGAAGAGAGGACATAGAGCTATATTCTTTGATGGAAAACTTCAAGCCGTGGTTACTAGCGTGAGTGAAGGAATAGTATATTTAAGAGCAGAAAATTCAGCATCCTTAATTAAGCGTAAAGGTATAAATTTACCTGATACAGATTTTGGCGGGGATGTAATAACTTCTAAAGATAGAGCCGATTTAGTTTTTGCTTCCACGCTAGATGTAGATTATGTGGCTCAGAGTTTTATTCAGTCCGATAAAGATATCAGAGAACTGCACAAGATTTTAGATAGTCTTAATATGCGCACTAATATAATAGCTAAGATAGAAACTCAAAGAGCCATAGATAATATAGACGACATAATATCTGAAGCTGATGCAATAATGGTCGCAAGAGGAGATTTAGCTTATGAGGTTATGCCCGAGGCTGTTCCTATTTATCAGCGCCAAATTATAGATAAATGCATTAATCAATCGAAGCCAGTTATTGTTGCTACGCAAATGCTATACAGCATGACTACTAGTTCTGAGCCGACTAGGGCAGAGGTTAGTGATATTGCTTCCGGAGTCACATTGGGCGCAGATTGTTTAATGTTAAGTGATGAAACAGCTGTTGGAAGTTATCCAATTGAGGCTGTTAAATTTATGAGAAGAGTTATTTCGTATACAGAAAAGAATATGGAACAAAATTTGGAACAAAAATACATAAAAGATACAAAGCAATTAGCTATATCTTCTGCAATCGTTAAATTAGCTAATTCAATTCAAGCAAAAGCTATTGTAGCTGAGACTAAATCAGGCGCAACGGCTAGACTAATAGCTTCAAGAAGATCCAAGATTCCAATAATTGCCGTAACTTCAGATAGAAAAATAGCCCAGCAATTATCTATTGTGTATATGCTTAAGAGTTACGTTAGACCAATCGACAGATTTGCCGCTACAAAGCTTACGAATTGGTTGGCTAAAAATAAAGTATTAAGTACTGGCGATATGGTTGTGAGCGCATCGGGTAAATATCCTGGAGTAGTGGGATCGACGGATACAATAAAAGTGAGGGTAATTGAATAATGTTTACAAAGAAAACAGTTAGAGATATTAATCTTAGAAATAAGACAGTGTTACTTAGGGTCGACTATAATGTGCCTTTAAAAAATGGGATAATCCTTGATGATTATAGGATTAAGCAATCTTTAGAAACAATAAAGTACTTATTGGATCAAAACTGCAAAATAGTAATTTGTTCTCATCTCGGTAGGCCAAAAGGAATTGATCCAAGTTTGTCTTTGCAGCCTATAGTTTTGAGATTAGCCAAGCTTTTAGGCAAAGCAATTGCATTCGCTCCAAATGCTATTGGAGAAAAAACTCTAGAACAGGTTAAGAGTCTTAAGAATGGACAAATAATTTTATTAGAAAACTTAAGATTTTATGAAGGCGAAGAGAAGGACAGTAAAGAGTTTGCAAAATCTTTAAGTGAATTAGCTGAAGTTTTCGTACAAGATGCTTTTGGTGTTGTGCATAGATTCAATGCTTCTACTTCTGCAATTACTAAATATCTACCCAGTGTATCCGGTCTTCTTCTAGAAAGAGAAGTGGATACGATAACTAATGTTGCATCAAAACCAGAAAAGCCACTTATGGTAATAATTGGGGGAGCTAAGATCGCAGATAAAATAGATATTATTGAGAGATTTATTAGTTCCGCAGATTTCATTATGCTCGGTGGTGCTATGGCGAACACTTTTCTAAAGGCGACTGGAATAGAAATAGGTTCTAGTATGTATGAGGAGAATGAGCTACCTCTAGCTAGAAAGATTTTACATTTAGCGGAATTAGAATCTAAGAAAAGAAAATTTAAGCTTCAGTTACCTTTTGATGTCGTAGTCACTAAGAAAATAGATCCAAGTTCGAACATTAGAATAGTGGATTGGTCAGCATATTCAATTAGCGAAATAGAAAGTTATCCTAAGAGACCTGCTAAGTCTAGCTATAGAATTCTTGCTAGTGAGAAGATAGCCGATATAGGGCCATTTAGCGGTGCATATATAGCAGGAGTGATGCAATCAATGAGTACGGTAATTTGGAATGGTACATTAGGCGTAACTGAAATCAGAAGTTTAATTACTTCAACAGGACCATATTCTCATGGTAGTGAATTAGTGCTTCAGGCTATGTGCGGTGAATTTGGCAATAAGCCATATTCATTAATTGGCGGTGGAGATACCGCAGGATTCGTTCAATCTAAAGTAATGGATAAAGTGGTTAACCATCTATCTACAGGCGGTGGCGCGGCTCTAGAACTTATTGGAGGGCATAAATTACCTGGAGTTGAGTCTTTATTAGATAAATAATGCTTATGTTAAAATTAGCCTAATGAGTAGAAGAAAATTCATAGCAGCAAATCTTAAGATGCACTTTAATGTGCAAGAAGCTAGCAAATACATCCATAATCTATCTACAACTATGACGTCTCATAGAGACATAGAAGTTGTCGTTGCCCCTACATTTGTTGCATTGCAGCCCCTTAGCAAGGAATTAGATTTAAGAAAAATTAAGCTAGCCGCACAAAATGCCTATTATGAAGATGAGGGTGCATTTACTGGTGAAGTTAGTTTTACAATGCTTAGAGGGATTGCCCAGTACGTTATTGTTGGTCACAGTGAGCGAAGAATTTATTTCCATGAAGACGATAAAATTATATCTAAAAAAATAAAGGCAGCGTTCAGAAATAAAATTAAACCCATTTTATGCGTAGGTGAGAATCTCACAGAGAGACAGGATGGCCATGCTAAGCGAGTGATTAATGAGCAAATTTCGTCTGCACTCTCAGAGCTAACTGAAAATGAGGTTACTGAAATGGTTATAGCCTATGAGCCAGTCTGGGCAATATCTACATTTGGGAACAAACAAGCGATGCCTGACGATGTTAAGGAGATGATAGATTACATTAGAAAAGAGACAGCCTATCTTTTTGGTGAAAAAATATCCAACAGTATTCGGGTAATATATGGAGGCAGTGTTGATCCTAGCAATATATCTGCATATCTAGCAGTACCTGGATGCGATGGTGCTTTAGTGGGTAGTGCAAGTTTGAAGTATCAACAATTCAACGAAATGATTCAAGCGTGTTTTAGTATTAATCCTTGATCATTTTCTCGATTGTCTTCTATTTGTTTCTTCAAGTCTTCGTACAGATGGTCTACTTTATAATCTAGAGTTTTAATTGCTTCAGTATTTTCGTAGGCAATTTTTCTTACTGCTACTATCTCTGAATTATTTATGGCCAATTTTTCATCAATGCTAGTTACATGTTTGCGTACATCAACAATGGACAATTTAATCTGATTAATTTCATCCTTAATTCCATTCATGTTCCCTCTTAGTTCACCCATATCATTTTTAAGCTCAGTTCTTAGTTCACCCATATCATTTTTAAGCTCAGTTCTTAGTTCACCCATACTTACTTTTAGATAGTCTAAACCACTTGTGAGTAAATTAATTTTATTCATAAGTGTAGTGTTGAAATCTTCTTTAGTATTTACTTCTTTTTTCATATAACTCCATTTTAGATTACTAATTTTTTAAATATCAAATATATTTTTGTGTAATTAGTTAAAGATTGTATATTCTACATCAAAGTCCTCCTTTATGAATAAAATTGTACTTGTTACTTTGGCTATAATTTAAGCTCCTACTGTCAACAATATCTAATCCAATATAATTCATTTCGCTAATGGTCCAATTTCCATAAATATCAACGGATGTAACCATAGCAACGTGTCCTAGTCCACCTGCGTCATATGAATCTTGCATTATAGAACCTACTGAAGGTGAATGATCTACACGGTATCCGTCGAATACAGAGCGCGAACTCCAAGTAGCTGCATTTCCCCAGTTATTTGGAATCGGATCACCTTCTTTAATTTTTAAATAAGCCACCCACCATGTGCAGTTTCCGAAAACGTAATTATCCCCGTCTACATTTGGGCCCATATATACATATACATCTTTAAAGATATTGGTATTTGGATTATTAATTGAAATTAAATCTGTCAAATTGGCTAAAGCTATGACCGGAGAAATGATGAGAATAAATAAAATTACTCCACAGATTATGTAGATGGTTTTATTCATGTTTTTCCTTAGGGTTAGTTGTTATTATTGGGTGCTCATCATTGGAGGCAATTACTTCTACCGCAACATGAGTTCTGTCTAGAATGAATAGTGCGTCACCTTTACCGCAGTTTAAAAGAAAAGATTTCTCATAGTTACTCAAAGAGAAATCAAGGCTAACTCTATCTATACTTGTTGTGTCTTGTTTTAATAATATTCTCATTGAACTTTGAGAAGCTATAGCTGAACCATATTTGTTATTTAAAAAGTCATTGGCTTGTTGGGAAATTATTGATACCCCCAAGTAGTATTTCCTTGCTCGCCTAACTAGTCCTGCAATAAATTGAGCTGTGATATCATTCTCAAGCAACATCCAACCTTCATCTATTACCAATAACCTTTTGACTGGGTCATTTTTTACTTTGTTAGATATGTAATTAGAGATTATTAACATCATTAGTTGCTTGATGCCACTAGGTAAGTTCTTTATGCCAAATACAACTAATCTATTATCTAAATCAATATTGGTTTTATTCACAAATAAAGATTTCAAACTTCCCTTAACGTATTTTTCTAATTTATTAGCAAGTAAATTGAATTTATTTTTCTTTAAATATCTATATAAATCCGAGATATCAGTATTGGATCTAGCTTTTGAATAAAGATAAGTTAAAGCTTTATCTATTACAGCTTTTTCTGATACATCTAAGCCTTCAGTAAGTAAATCTAATATTTCTGTTAGTTCCTGAATAAATTCTGACAAATTTTGTTTTTTGTTCTTATTGGAAATATCGAAAGGGTTAATGTGGTTATCTGAATCTATATCAATATCTATATACTGTCCTTTAACGTGATTACATAGATCCCTATATTCATCTTCTGGGTCAATAACTATAACCTGTGTTCCTATCATTAATTGTCTTAATATCTCAATTTTAGATAAGTAGCTTTTTCCACTTCCACTCTGAGCAAACACTATTGAATTAGCATTATTAAGACTGAATCTGTCTATAATAACCAATGAATCATTGGACTTATTAATTCCATAAAGAGTTCCATCCTTATGGAAAACCTCAGAAGATATGAAGGGGAAGGTTAAGGCTGAGGATGTTGAGTTAAGATTTCTTTTTTGTTTTAATTTATCCTCTAATCTAGGAAGCACAGATTGCATAGCATCTATTTGCTGAAGGTATGCAGTTCTTGTATTGAATAATTTAGAAGCTAATATGGTCTCTAGTAAATTCGTAGATTTATTTATATCTTCAATAGAATTTTCTCGGAGTGCAATATAGATACTAAACTGAAATAATTTTTCTTGACCGCGAATTATTTTATCTTTAAGCTCCATAGCCGAACTAAGCGGATCATTAATATCTGAAGATACTAATTTACCGTCTTTTAGCATAGCTCTTCTGGTTGACTCTAATTCAGTAATTTTTCTATTTAATTTAGGCAAAGCTAAATTTGCAGGTATTTGTTCTATAAAGAAAGATAAATCATTATCTGAATTAAATTTAATAAGATTTTCCATCCAGCCGTTACTTGCTACGTATGGATATCCTGATATGTATAAAATTCTCACAAATTGATTATCTATAATAATGTGATCAATATTTTCTTTAAGGGATGTATATGAAAATTTATCAGTAAGATTTTCTATTCCTAAATTGAATTTATTATATTTCATTTCCTCTCCTTATATATTCATTATTAAGCGCCAGTAGTGATTCATGGCTTATCGGCTGATATTTATTCGAATGTGGGGAATAGAAGCTATGAAATAGATCTATAAGCTCTAAACTATCTAGTTTCTTTATTTCTATACCTACGTTATTTAGATTTCTTTTTAAGTAATCCAACTTAATATCTAATTGTTGCTTTATGCTAGACATATTTCTATCTTTTGAATCAATGCCAAATACTATATAGAAATGTCTAGATATAATTTTTTTATCCTTAACTAAATTTCTAATGAATGATGAGTATTTTTCTATAAGATTTTTGTAGATTGTTTCATTCTCGTATTGCTTTAATTCATTAATGCTTTGAAGGTACTCTTTAATTTCTAGCTCCCTAGTTCGAATTAATATTTGTACAGGGAAATTGAGCCCGTTAAGTAGATTTTCATAAGAATCTATTACTGAATCCTGTTCTTTCTCATTTTTTAATTCGAAATTAATTGATCCAGTTCTAATTATTGATACATATTTATCTTTACCGATTTGAACTATTCCGTCTTCTATCTTTTTTATTTCTATTTGTTTTGAAGAAGACGATTTCCTATTGTTTATAGAATCTAACATTCAGTGCTCCTTTTCTATTAAAATAGAAAGCTACGTTACCTTTTGGTAAATCTAATTTAATTCGATCTTTAATTTCCGGTGGTCTAGAATTTTCCATAGATATTTCATTGTTTTTTAAATCTTCCAATATTTCATCTTCTAGATTTTTTATTGTGCTTAAGTGAATTTTTGGTCTTATTAAATACTTAAAACCATTAATAATAATTTCAAGAACTAATTCTCCAGATATATTGATGGACAAAATAGAGCTTATAAAGCTAAAAACAATAAACAAGATTATCTTAGGGCTATTAGTTTTATTGAATGGCGGAATGGCTATGTATGTAAATATTGCAAAGATGAGAGGTGTGGCAAGGAGTAATATTTGTTTGAGCTCGAGATTGCCGATTATTTTATCTTTTACACTTGTCATTTCTGCGGGAACAATACTTATTCTCATTTTTTAAGTCCTTTTAGATCATTAATGTTTGCTTCTCCATTTCTAATTTTCTCCGCGGTTTTATGAACATTCTCTTTTATGGCGTAATCTTCACCGCTCATATAGCCCCCTGATTCATATTTTGGCGTAAATACACTCTGCTTAAATGCGCCTACTGTCGCGCCGGCAGTTGCAGTTGCCCCACCAAGCATGCTAGTAGTAATTATCATTTTTTCAGCAAACTGTCTTGCCATTCTAGGAGCTGTAGCTACATTAGATAATTGCGAAGCAACAGCGGGAGATTTAATTAGAGTTATTAAAGAGGCTAAAGCTAAGAATACTTTCATAAGTCCACCACCATTCGAATCTATGTTGTTAATCAGAGAACCGGCAAGTTCTAAAATTATGATATGAATGAAAATAATATTTATATTCAAGAAATATTTCTTCATAAGTCCATACATTAGATCTTTAAAAGCAGGAACTAAGCAAAGTAGAATAATTAGCGGAGAAAGTATCGCTCCTAAATATATCCCTATAATTCTCATTAGATAAAAGACCATTAATATTACAGCTATGACAAGAAATATTATTAAGATAATCGAACCCGCCAATGAGAAGATACTAGGGTCATTAATTATTGCTTTGATCGAATTAAACACGTAAAATGCTGACGAGTTTTCAATTATTCTTATAAGGCTATTAGATAGAATGATAATGGCATCTATTATGAATATGGATGAATTCATTAAAATAAATCCAAATATTGAGCTTCCTATTAATTTACTTAGAGATAATTCATTCAGGCCTAGAATAGAGAAGCTCATAAGATGCATTCCCATCATAATTAAGACCAATATGAATAGACCATTAGCTATTGCAAGTACGCTTAGCCACAAATTAAATACCTGAGAATTTTTAGAGGGCAGTGGAGTGCCTCTTAAGAAATAGTTAAAACCATTCACGATGGGCTCAGTCATTGAAGTAATTACATTTGAAAACACACCCGTTATAGCTTTAATGATTAGATCAACGAGTCCTGAATCACTCTTCTTTGGAGACAAAACTTCAAGTTTTGGAACACCATTTGGTAAATTTAAAGACTGATTAGATTTCTGATCTAAAAAATTTGTTAGGAATGAAGCCGATAGAACTACGACTAATCCTATTAAACTATTTCTAATAACTTTTTTAGCTTTTTCTAACTTATTAATATTTCCACTACTTGTTATATATAGATATCCGCCAACTAATATTGAGAGGGTAGATATAGTAGCTGCTAGTAAATAAAGCGCATGAAGATATGGACTTAATGCTGTAGCAACATCTTTATTTATTAACCCAAAGTAAAACATTGCTATGATCCAAATGCCTTAGTTGCTAATGAGCTTACAATATCGCTAATTACAAATGCTCCGATGGTAATTGCTAAGCCAATTCCAGAAAATGTAATCGTACGTTTTGCTTTCTCTAATTTCTGCGGATTTCCACTACTAGTAATATAGCTAAAACCGCCAACTACGAAATATCCGGTTGCTACTAGTCCGGCTATTCCGGCTAGGGCCTGTATTATGCTCTTAATAAAATTATCTATTTGTCCAATGCTTGCTTGGGCATCTGCTAGATAAATTATGGTTTGGATGTGTTCCATAAAATATTAACTCCTTTAATATCTTGCATATAACCATTAATTGGCTCTGAAATAGAAATCTAAATTCCAAAAACATTAAATTTCGATTAAAAAACACATCATTTTATCTGTTAATTTCCTTAATGATTTTTTAATTAAATTACGAACATTTGGTAATATATTTAGATGATTAATAACTTGCTAGAGGGTTTAAATAAAGAACAGAGAAGGGCAGTTGAAACTACTGAGGGTCCACTTCTAATACAAGCAGGAGCCGGAAGCGGTAAAACAAAAACATTAACACATCGTATAGCTTATTTAATTTCAAATAATCTTGCGCAGTCCGATGAAATATTGGCCGTAACTTTTACTAATAAGGCAGCCAAAGAGATGCGTGAAAGAGTAGCTAAGCTAATTGGTGGTAATGCAGGTAGCTTTAGTTTTATGCCATTCATGGGTACATTCCATGGAATATGTGTGAAGCTTCTAAGGCTCGACGGAGAATATATTTCTATTCCAAATACCTTCGTTATTTTTGATGATCAGGATCAAATGGCAGTTGTAAAAAGAGCGTTGAAGGAACAGGGAATTGAAGACAAAGCTTTTGCTCCTCGAACAATATTAAGTTTAATTTCATCTGCAAAAAATGAAATGCTCTCCCCAGATGAATATATGAGCAGGGCCATAAGTCCTGTTCAAAAAGTCGCAGCATCCACCTACCCTATTTACCAAAAAAGTCTAAGAGAAGCATCTGCGCTAGATTTTGATGACCTTATAAATAAGGCTGTAGAACTATTTAGTTCAAATAAGGAAGTTAGAAAAAAATGGCAAGACAAATTTAAGTACATCATGATTGACGAGTATCAGGATACGAACAGTGCCCAGTATAAATTGGTAAAGTATTTAACAAATAAGAATAATAATATTGCAGTGGTTGGAGATGACTGGCAGTCAATTTATTCATGGCGTGGTGCTGACTTTAGAAATATATTGAATTTTGAAAAAGATTATCCAAATACAACCGTAATTAAATTGGAACAAAATTATAGGTCAACAAAAAACATTCTAGATGCCGCTCATATGATAATTTCTAAGAACACAGCTAGAAGCGATAAGCAGCTTTGGACTGAAATGGGCTACGGGATGCCAGTTCAGATTCTGACGTTAAGTAATGAACGATCTGAAGCCGAGAGCATTATTAGACACATGACAACTAGAATTGATGAGGGTATATATAAGTATAAAGATTTTGCCGTGCTATATAGAACAAACGCTCAGTCCAGATCAATAGAAGAGGCATTCATTAGATACAATATTCCTTACCACATAGTAGGTGGAGTTAGATTCTATGACCGTAAAGAAATTAAAGACATTATTGCTTACTTAAGATTAATTTATCAGCCAGAAGATAGAGTTAGTTTAGAGCGAATAATCAATATTCCTGCAAGGGGAATCGGACCTAAGAGTGTGGCTGCAGTTTTATCTTATGCCAATTCGCTAGGCTCAATCGAGAAGGCACTAAATTCAGCAGACCTCTGCCCTGGCCTGACTCCAAAAGCTAAGAGCCAAGTTGTTGATCTTGCTGACAGTCTAAATAGTCTAAGAAGAATTGTTGAAACTAGCTCACTCTCAGGGCTAATCGACTCGCTTATTCGAAGAATCGAATATCTTAAATACTTAGATGATGGCACTTTGCAGGGTGAAGCTAGAGTAGAGAACGTGAAAGAATTAATTTCTGTAGCTTTAGAATACCAAGAGCTTGGACTCGGAGTATTCCTAGAAGAGGTAGCTTTAATTTCTGACGTAGACAATGCCAATTTCGATAACAATACTGTAACCCTCATGACGCTCCATGCTGCTAAGGGTCTAGAGTTTGATGTAGTATTCATGATCGGAATGGAAGAGGGCTTATTCCCACACAGTAGAGCTCTATACGAAGCAAGCGAAATGGAAGAAGAACGCAGACTTTGTTATGTTGGAATGACTAGAGCAAAGCGTGAACTGTTCTTAACTAATGCTAATACTAGAATGATATATGGATCTGTGTCGCACAATATTCCATCAAGATTCTTAAGTGAGATTGACGGAGAATTTAAGACTGAGAATACTTATACTCCACTAACTGTTTCATTTGAGAATACTTCTGATGAGCCCAGTTACGTCCCTGACCTATTTATTGGTGATGTTGTTAGGCACCAAATGTTTGGTGATGGAACTATCATGGAAATCGAAGGGGACAATGTAGCTGTCTACTTTAAGAATCAAGGAATGAAAAAGTTGAATCTTACCTATGCTAAGCTAGAAAAACTCTAAGCGACTATCTGTTATAATTAATAATTGTTAGATACCTGTTAATTAATTTCCATCCAACAATAATTCTTAGTAATGAATAATTTCAATAAAAAAATATCTAAACTTAAAGAAGACATCATAAATGCCTTTAAGCATCCTTTGGTTTTTATTCCCTTAGGTACATTTATTTTAATAGTCTCAGTAGTATTAAGTATTTACCATTTTGCTGGAAATAAACTACATCTAAAAAGTATTCCTAATTCAAAGATTGTAATTGTTACTCATGATGGATATAAGCAAGTAGTTCCTACCAATCTAAAAACGGTAGGGGATTTACTTAAAAATCTTAACATTACTCTATCTAATGGCGATGTGGTTGAACCATCTAAAGATACTGTTATAAATCAGGACGAATTCAGAATTAATATATATAGAGGTAAACCTGTTAAAATTACCGACTCAGGAAATGTGTATTACATCAATACGGCCGCAGCTACTCCGAGGGCTATGGCTGCTCAAACAGGAATACAGCTATTTGCCGAAGATATAGCTAGCTCAACTCCGCCTCAGAATATATTAGAAAGCGGTACTATTGGCGCAGATATTCAAATAGTTAGGGCGATACCTTTTAACTTAAATATGTATGGAAATACATTCCAGGTTAGAACTACCGCTAAAACAGTGGGCGGTTATCTAAATGAGCAAAATATTAAACTTGGAGCAAATGATAAAGTTACTCCAGATCAAAGCACTCCAATCACTAATGGCATGACCATCTCATTAGTTCTTTTTGGATCTAAGACTGTCACAGTAAAAGAGACTATAGCTACTCCAGTTCAAGAAATTTATGACAATTCCCTTGCCTACGGTACAACTGCTATTAGACAGGGTGGTTCCCCTGGACAAAAAGTAGTTACCTACAAAGAAGTATTAAATAACGGAGTTGTAGTTTCTCAGGACGTATTAAACTCAGTTACAACAATTCAACCAGTTACAGAAATTGTTGCGGTAGGAACAAGTCTTAGTGGTATAAAAGGAGATATGGCTTTGGCTGGAATAGCTCCAAGTGATTATGGCTATGCTGACTATATAATCTCGCATGAATCCGGATGGTGTCCTACTAAAGCTCAGGGTGAACATTATTGTCCTGCTTTCCCAGACAATCAATACACGCCAAATGGTTATGGATTATGTCAGGCAACTCCTGGATATAAGATGCAGTCTGCTGGATCTGACTGGGCGACTAATCCAATCACACAGCTGCAGTGGTGTAATAGTTATGCGGTCGCTCATTATGGTAATTGGTATAATGCATATGTGCATTGGATAAATTACACATGGTGGTAGATAGAATTGCTAAAAAATCTCTAGGACAGCATTGGCTAGTCAGCACTGCTAGTTTAGAGGATATTATTAATGATGCAAAATTAGAAAAAACTGACCATGTTCTAGAAATTGGACCTGGAACCGGAAATCTTACAACTAGGATGAGCCCGCTAGTTAAGCAAATTACTGCAGTAGAACTAGATGATTCTCTTATTGATGAACTTAATAATCTTAAACTTCCAAATTTTAAATTAGTCCATCAAGATATTTTAAGATTCAATCTAAATGAAGTCGAAAAAGGCTATAAGATTGTAGCGAATATTCCATATTACCTAACATCAAAGTTAATTAGAGTTCTTTCTGAATCAAATAATAAGCCAACTCTTGTGGTGCTTCTAGTTCAAAAAGAAATAGCTGAAAGGCTTGCTGCAAGCGAAGGAGATTACTCAGTTCTTGGACTTACGGCGCAGTATTTCTGGGAAGTGGAAAAGATGCAATTGGTTCCAGCCAATAGATTCTCCCCTCCACCTAAAGTAGATTCACAAATAGTTAGGATGATACCAAAGACTACTAATAAGTTGTCCGAAGAACAAGAAAAGGAATTATTTAGATTAATTCGTATTGGTTTTGCTGCTAAAAGAAAGACCCTAGTTAATAATCTAAAAAATGGATATCAGATGAATAGAGAAGACGCAGAAGATTACCTAGGTGAATTAGATCTTAATCTACTAATTAGACCACAAGATCTTTCGCTAGATAACTGGATAGATTTAAATAATAAAATAAATGGAAATAAGTAAAACATTACCAAAGCAAATTGGTTTAGAGCAAATCCCCAAGAATGTAGCAGGTACTTTTATCTACGCAGGAAAATTAGCCCTAGTGGATTTTGGTGGTAAATTCCCGAATGGTAACGATGTGGATCCTAATTTGGCGGTCGCCGCAATTATTATAGGAGCAAGTGCAATTAAGCTCGCAAGACAGATTATATAGTTTTAAAAATAAGCATTTTATGTTATAATAACACCTTGATGGGGCTGAAATTATGCTCGACGTTGTACTTTATCAATTAGATCCGCGAGTCGCTTGTCAGCGTTATAGGCAAAACATATTTAGATGCAAACTCTAAATTAAGTGCAATTAAGACTGCTTTTAGCAGCCTATTTGCACGACCAGCTTTTAGCATAGCCTAATAGCAATGCCTACTTTAGACTTCAGATATTTTGTAGGTGTTTCATATTTTTCTGGATGCCCTATAGATTTATGCTTTTGATGTAGTTAAGATTAATTAAGCATGCGAGGAAGATTAGTTCGTTTGTTTTTAAAACTTCCTCTAAGAATTAAAAAGCAAACTAGACTTCGTAGACGACTAATTAGATAAAATGACGGACCCGGTTGCGATTACCGGCAGCTCCACCATTATTATTAAGAATATAGAAGGGTTTAAAAGATCGGTGAATTACTAAATGTCAGAGTATTATCTACTCGTGAAATAAGAACTATTGAGGATGTTGAACCTTCTATTTCAGCTCTTAGATTCAAAGAATTATCAGATAAAATATGGGCCATGAAACCTGAAGATAATAGATTATCTATGTTTGGAGTAGATATAAAAAAACCTTTAGAGTCCAGAAATGATTTGAACGAAACCCTAAAAGAAATAGACCATGAACTGGTAATTTCTGGAATTCACCGAGCGGTTTTAATTCACGCATCTAGGCAAGAGGAAGACTTAGAGATATCTCCAAATTTATTAACAAATCCAGTTTCTGGTTCAGTAGGTACTTTTAACTGGGACTGGGAAAATGTATGGCGAATTGCAGATGTTGATGGTAAAAATCAGGCGGTTGAGTTTACTGATGGTCATAGGGATTTCTTTAGGGAAATATATTGTAATTTCAATTTTTACCATAAAGACAACCCAATGCAATTAAGCTATTCGATTCAAAGAATCCAAGCAAGACAAGATCGTAATGCAACTCTAACAATGACTCTTTGGGATGGTAGAGATGCATATTCTGGTTATGAAGGTGAAGTGCTTAAGCATTACGCAATTTCTATGGACCAAGAAAAAGAAATCATAGATAGGTTTGCATTTTTCGGTGGTATAGCATTAAGCTAGGCTTTGAAAAGCACTCAATAAAACTATGGTCTTATAGTCTTTGCAGCAGATCTGCGTTGTGAATGTAGTGGTAATTGAATATTAGAGTTTGTAGTGTCTAGAATAATAACTTGTTCTGTTGCTAGCTTAAGAGCCTTAGATCCTAGATCCTCAGCTACTTCAGGAGTAGCTGGATTAATTTGTTCTTGTGGGTTTCGTTCCATTTTTTTACTCCTTATTTTTTTAAACGACAAGAATAGATTTTACTCCTGATTTTCTGTTAATTCAACAGTATTTTTTATATAATTAAGAAATAATTGGAAGAAACATACAATAAATGAATAAATTTTACATTACTACATCAATACCCTATGCAAATGGTTCACCTCACTTAGGGCACTCGCTAGAGTTTATCCAGGCCGATGTTCTTGCTAGATATGCAAAACTACAAGGCAAAGAGCTAGTATTTTCAACTGGCATGGATGAGCACGGCTCTAAGATTCAGCAGTCTGCCGAGAAATTAAATAAATCACCCAAGGTTTATGTAGATGGAATTGCTGAAGAATTTAAAGAACTTTTAAATCTTTTAGAAATTGAAAATACGCACTTTATCAGAACCACAGATCCTGAACACGAAAAAAGAGCTAAATTAATCTGGGATAAATTAGTAGAATCTGGAGATATATATAAAGGTGAATATGAAGGTTGGTACTGCGTTGGAGATGAAGCTTTCTTTAGTGAAACTGAAGTAAAAGAAAATGATGGAATATGTCCTAATCACAAAAAGCCGTATGAAAAAATTAAAGAAGAAAACTATTTCTTTAAATTGTCTAAATACTCCAAAGAAATTAAAGAACAAATTGAGAATGAAGATTTTAAAATTCTTCCAGAAACCAGAAGAAACGAAATTCTATCCCTAATTAATGAAGGACTAGAAGATATTAGTGTGTCAAGACCTAAGACTAGTACTGAATGGGGAATTGATGTTCCTGGAGATAATAAGCAGGTTATGTATGTTTGGGTTGAAGCACTAATGAACTACTTAACTGTAATAGGTTATCCAGATACAGATAATTGGAAGAAATATTGGCCTGCTGACGTACAAATTATCGGAAAAGACATTATTAGATTCCATGCAGCCATCTGGCCTGCGATGCTACTCAGTCTAGGTCTACCGCTTCCAAGTGTTCTATATGTTCACGGATTTATTCAGATTGATGGACAAAAAATGGGTAAGAGTTTAGGTAATGGAGTTGCTCCATCAGACTTAGTTAAAAACTATGGTTGTGACGTAATTAGATACTACCTAATGAGACACATTCCTTCATATTCTGACGGAGACTTCTCTTTAGAGCATCTAGTTGAAAGCTATAACGGAGAATTAGCTAACGAGTTAGGTAATGTAGTGCAGCGTTCATCTACTATGATCCATAACTTCCTAAAAGGTGACGTAGGAGAAATTCCACCTAGTGAACATGACATTGCTGCATACAGGGAATACATGCAGAATTGTAGATTCGATAAAGCCCTAGATGAAGTATGGGCTCAGATTAAGGGAATAAACCAATACATCGATGAAACTAAACCTTGGGAGATTGCTAAGACAGACGATACTGACCACCTAAGAGAAGTTTTAGCTTACATTTCTAGTAGTGTTCTAGAAGTAGCCACTCTAGTTTCACCATTTATGCCAAATACTGCTTTAGCTATTAAAGAAATATTCGAAGACGAAAAGATTACCCCACCAGAAAAAGCTCTATTCCCAAGGAAAGATTAATGGAATTTGTCGATACGCATTGTCATATCCAGAGCATAGACAATGAATCTACCGAGCGGACAACTAAAGAGTTATGGAAAAAAGACCATACAACTGTTAAAGATGTAATATTAAACGCTAAGAATGAAGGTGTTAAAACTCTAATTACAGTGGGTTGTGATCTAAAAGATTCCAAGGCAGCTTTAGAATTTGCCACTCAGCACGAGAATGTCTATGCATCTATTGGTATTCATCCTCACGAAGCTAAAGAATATATAAGTAAAAACCAAAAAGCTGAATTCGCATCACTAATCGGAGGTAGTAAATTAGTCGCTATTGGTGAATGTGGGCTAGATTATTTCTATAATCATTCGGACAAAAAAGATCAACTTAAGACTTTTAGCGATCAAATAGAGTTAGCACTAGAGCATGATTTACCTCTAATATTTCACGTAAGGGATGCGTTTGAAGATTTTTGGCCCCTATTTAACTCCTTAAATTCTACTAAGAAGCCAATAAGAGGAGTACTTCATAGTTATACAGACTCTACTGCTAATCTAGATAAAGCAATAAGTAATAACCTATTCATTGGCGTAAACGGAATAGCTACTTTTGCTAAAGAACATCAGCTAGAAATGTATAGAGCCATCCCCTTAAAAAATATGCTCCTAGAGACCGATTCACCCTTCTTGACCCCTGTTCCATTTCGTGGTAAAATAAACGAACCTAAAAACGTGAGAATTATAGCGGAGTTTTTAGCAAAATTAAGAGGTGAGCAACTTGATGAAATTTCCCGTCTCACGTCTACAAATGCAAAAAATTTATTTAATCTAAATAATAGATAGGATATATATGCTAAAAGGAAGAGAACTATTTAAGGACCCTGAAATTCTTGCAGTAGTCGACTACAGAAGAGAAGTAGTTGCTAGTGCTCTTGTTGAAGCTAAGGTATTAGAGCAATTTATATCTGACGAAGTACGACCATTAGCAAATCTTTTAGGAGAGATTGAATTAGCTGCTTAAGTAAATTAAGAAGCTAATTTATTTATTAGCTATGCCAAATTTATTCTTACCTAAAATATTTAGAAAAATAGCTCCTTCTAATTTTTCTAATATTGAAAATAACCTTATTCGCCAAGAAGCTACTTTTACTAAAGACATCTTCGGCCCTTCTCCTGCGGGACATCATAGAGAATTTTTTTGTCTAGATAAAAATACTTGGGTTTGGCATGACGAGTGGGATGATCAAAATGGTAATAGAATAGTTGCTAGTACTAAATATTTCATTCGACCAGAAGGTGCCCTGAAGAGTATAAATGGTTCTGAATACAAACCACTAGATAAAAGCGAAACTAAGAATTTATACCTAGCTATTAAGCAATACGCTGAGATGGTTATAAATGAATACGACAAGATTAAGTAGTATGAAGACTATTTACTTAGACTATGCAGCTGCAACTCCTCTAGATAAAAGCGTGTTAGAGCACATGCTTCCTTTTCTAACAGAAGATTTTTATAACCCAAACGCTAATTATCTAAAAGCCAACCAAGTTAAATCCAAGGTTAATCAGGCACGAAAAGACATTGCTATAATTCTAGGTTCAAGAAGCAATGAGATCATATTCACAACCGGCGGCACAGAAGGAAATAATATAGCAATTAAGGGTGTTATGGAAAACTTCCCGGAATCTAATATGCTCTATGCTGCTACTGAACATGATGCAGTTATTTCACCTGCTAAAAACTATTCTCATAAAGAAATTAAAGTTAGCGAAAAAGGTATTTTAGACCTTGATGATCTTAAAAATAAGATTGATGAGAATACCGTTCTAGTTTCTGTAATGTATGTTAATAACGAAATTGGAGTAATTAATAAGCTGAAAGATGTAGCTGAAATAATTAATAAAGTTAGAGAAGATAGAGCTAAGAATAATAACCCTCTACCACTATATCTTCACTCAGATGCTTCTCAGGCACCTAATCTACTTAGTCTTATTGTTGATCGACTTGGAGTTGATCTTATGACATTGAACGGTGGAAAGATTTATGGACCTAAGCAAAGTGGCGCACTATACATTCGAACCGGAACTAAACTAAAGCCAATTATTGAAGGCGGTGGACAAGAAGATGGTATTAGAAGTGGAACTCTTAATCCTGCTAATATTATTGGATTTGCTGAAAGTCTTAAGCTAGCTAATGATTTAAGAAAAAGTGAAGAAAAAAGACTTCACAATCTAACTAGCAACCTTATAGATAAACTTTTAAATAATTCAAAGATTAGCCTAAATGGTCCAACTAAAAATAGGGCAATGAATAACATAAATATTTGTATTGATGGAGTAGATAATGAAACTCTAATATACAAATTAGATCAAAAGGGAATTATGGTTGCTAGCGGATCAGCATGTTCCGCGTCAGATCAAGAGCCCTCTCATGTACTTAGAGCAATTGGACTTAGCGATGAAAAATCCAGAGAGTCTATTCGTATTTCAATTGGGAGAAATACTACTAAGGAAGACCTCGAATACTTTTATGAAACACTCATGGAGTTAATTTAATATTATGAAAAAGAAAGTATACGTAGGTCTTAGCGGTGGAGTAGATAGTTCTGTAACTGCTGCTCTTCTTAAAGAACAAGGCTACGACGTAACGGGTGTATACATGAAAAACTGGAGTCAGGATATTCCAGGATTTGAATGTCCTTGGTTAGAAGATTACCAGGATGCTAAAAGAGTAGCAGCAATTCTAGATATACCATTTAAAATGTATGACTTCGAAAAAGAATATAGAAGTCTAGTTGTAGACTACATGCTTGATGGGTATAAGAATGGTATTACTCCAAATCCAGATATTATGTGTAACCAAGAAATTAAATTCAAACTATTCTTTGAAGCCGCTATGAATGACGGAGCAGACTTAATCGCTACTGGTCACTATGCAAGAATTAAAGACGGTAAGCTATTAAACGCAGTAGATACCAATAAAGATCAAACATACTTTCTATATAGAGCAAGCCGTGAATCATTAAAGAAAACTCTGATGCCAATTGGTGAGTATCATAAAAAAGATGTAAGAGAACTTGCTAAGAAATTTAATCTACCAACTGCGACTAAAAAAGATTCACAAGGAATTTGTTTTGTCGGTAAAGTTGGTATTAAAGAGTTTTTAACTCATGAACTAGGTAAACAAAAACCTGGAAATATTGTTGATGAAAACGGCAAAGTTTTAGGCGAACATGAAGGTGCAATATACTACACAATTGGTCAGCGACATGGACTTAATATTGGCGGCGGCCTTCCATACTATGTGGTTGGTAAAGACATGAAGAAAAACGAAGTTTATGTAACTACAAATATATCTTCAGATAAATTATGGAAAGATGAATTCGAATTATCTAAACTTTATTTCCTAGAAGATCTAAATGACGAAGACCTTAAAAATCTTGAAGTTAGAACTAGGTATCGAGCTGATTTAGTAGACTGTGAACTAGTAAAAGAAAACGAAGATGATGGCAAAGTGATACTTAAAGAAAGTATAAAAGCACTAACAGCAGGTCAGTCTGCCGTCTTTTATTTAAATAACCAATGTGTAGGTGGAGGCATTGTTATCTAATAAAGATAATAAAATGTTAAACTATTACTAATATGACAGCTCAAGAAATACGAAAGAAATATCTAAAATACTTTGAAGAACGAGGACACAAAGTAATTCCTCGAGCTAGTCTTGTGCCAAATAACGATCCAACAACACTTTTCACTGGAAGTGGAATGCAGCCATTGATTCCATATCTTCTCGGTGAAGATCATCCTGATGGAAATAAGTTAGTTAATTCACAGACTTGTCTTAGAGCTCAAGATATTGACGAAGTGGGAGATAATAGGCATACTACTTTTTTCGAAATGCTTGGAAACTGGTCGCTAGGAGACTATTTCAAAGAAGAACAAATACCTAACTTTTTTAATTTCTTAACAAAAGAAATTGGATTAGATCCAAATCGAATATTTGTAAGCTGTTTTTCTGGAGACCAAGAAAATGGTATCCCAAGAGACGAAGAAAGCGCTAGTATTTGGCAAAAAATATTTTCTGACATGAATCTCTCTTCAAATACCAAAGATTTAATTTCTGAAGAAAATGGTGCAAATCTAGGTGGTGAAGACGTACGAATCAGTTTCTATAAAGATAAGAACTGGTGGTGTCGAGCTGGAAGTATTTCAAATATGCCCGAGGGTGAACCTGGTGGTCCTGACTCTGAGGTCTTCTATTTATTCCCACAAATACAGCACGACATTAAATACGGTAAGCTATGTCATGTAAACTGTGACTGCGGTAGATATATTGAACTTGGCAACTCGGTATTCATGCAGTACCTAAAAACTAAAGATGGATTTATTAAACTTCCAAAACAAAACGTTGATTACGGAGGTGGATTAGAGCGAATGACAGCTGCTACCATAGATAGCCCTGATGTATTTAGAGGTAGTCTACTTTGGCCAATTATTGAAGAGTTACAAAATAAGAGTGGAAAATCTTATGAAGTTGAAACAAATAACATGCGTATTGTTGCCGATCACTTAAGGGCGGCTGTATTCTTATGTATTGACGGGATAAGTCCTTCAAACAAAGAGCAGGGCTACGTAATGCGAAGACTTGTTCGTAAGTCACTTCGAGTAATGCTTGAACTAGGACTTGAAGATCAGATTATAGAATCTTTAACTAAAGTTATTTTAGATATATATAAAGAAGACTTTCCAGAAATCCTAAGTAGATACGATGAAATTGTCTCAATACTAACAAAAGAAGAGAGAGTATTCAGACAAACTCTTAAGAAGGGTATTAAAGAATTTAATAAAATTACCCATGCCGTAACGGGAGAAGATATATTCAGACTTTACGATACTTATGGATTCCCAGTAGAGTTATCCATTGAAGAAGTTAATAAGCAAGGTCTTAAACTTGAAGAAGACTGGAGATCTAATTTCGACCATCACATGAGCGAGCAAAGAAAGAGATCTCAAACCGCAACCAAAGGTGTATTTAAAGGCGGTCTTGGTGGTCAAACTGAGCAACATAAGAAATACCATACGGCAACTCACTTAATGTATCAGGCGCTTAGAGAAGTATTGGGCGAACATGTTATTCAGCATGGTAGTAACATTACTGAGGAAAGACTTAGATTCGATTTCTCTCATCCAGCTAAAATGACTGAAGAAGAAATTGAGAAGGTAGAAGATATTGTTAATACCGAAATCGAAAAAGATCTTAAAATATCTTTTGCTGAATACCCTACAGACAAAGCAATAAATGAGCTTCATGCACTAGGTGCATTCGGAGATAGATATTCAGATATTGTTAAAGTCTATACCATGAAAGCAGACAATGAAGACAAGCCATTTAGTTTTGAGATTTGTGGTGGTCCTCATGTTAATCACACTCTTGAACTTAAAGAAGGAAATAAAAGATTTAAAATCCTAAAAGAAGAATCTTCATCTGCAGGTATTAGAAGAATAAAGGCAGTATTGATTTAATAGATTCTATTTATTTAATCTTGTTCTTCGGTAATTATTTATTAATATGTTTAATAAATAAGTAATGCTTACACTTATTATTAGTATTAATACATATTTTAATGAGCTGTTTGGGCTTCCAAAGCCAGTATTGGGACTTTTTGGAGACGTGCTGTTCCCAGAACTACTTTGAGAATTCGCATTTGATGTATAAGATACTGCATCTCCACCCGCAACTGCCATGCAGAAATTACCTATAGAGCAAGACACTGATGTTATTGGGCTGCCATTTGTATTTATGTTGTACGGTGAAGACCAATTTCCACCATCATACTTAAGAACGCTTCCATTACTGTCTCCAGCCATACAGAACGAAGTGCTAGTACATGAAACAGAACTTATTATATTATTAGAGTCTATATTTATTGGGCCTGACCAAGAATTACCATCATACTTAAGAACGCTTCCATTACTGTCTCCAGCCATACAGAACGAAGTG
>DAIOGF010000001.1:52449-54735 GCA_036745415.1 Candidatus Saccharimonadota bacterium | reverse complement strand
TTACCATCATACTTAAGAACGCTTCCATTACTGTCTCCAGCCATACAGAACGAAGCGCTAGTGCATGAAACAGAATTAACACTATAGCCATTATTTCCTATGCTCATTGAGCTAGACCAATTTGAGCCATTGAATTTGATATAGTTTCCAAACAAATCCACAGCCATACAGAACGAAGCGCTAGTGCATGATACTGAACTTAATGGAACATTTGAGTCCACACTAACAGGAGTAGACCAATTTGACCCATCAAATTCAATTGTATTTCCAGATTCGTCCACGGCCACGCAGAAGTTGCTATTAACACAAGAGACTGAATTAATGCTTCCACCACTTTGGTCTATATTGCTAGCATTTGACCATGTTCCATTGCTGTATTTAAAAGCATCACCTCTGTAATTGACTGCCATACAGAAATTACTGCTAACACAGGAGACTGAGTACAAATTACCACCGGCAGAATCTGACTTAAGGGGAGCTCCCCAGCTTGATCCAGTGTAGTTTATAATGTTTCC
Organism: Candidatus Saccharimonadota bacterium; assembly: GCA_036745415.1. Lineage (GTDB taxonomy): Bacteria > Patescibacteriota > Saccharimonadia > Saccharimonadales > UBA4665 > CAILQE01. The sequence continues at coordinate 54,220 of DAIOGF010000001.1, read as the reverse complement.
GTTTCCATCGCCGGCCATACAGAAGCTACTGCTTACACAACTTAATGAGTGTAGGCCATAATAATTTGAATCCGTATCAATATTGATGGGACTAGACCAAGAAGATCCATTATATATCAGAGCGTTACTGTAATAATCTACGATTACACAAAAAGTTATTGAGGTGCAGGATACTGAAGTATATCCAGAATCAGATGTGCTTTGAAGAGTCCAAGTGTTTCCATCATATTTAAATGCACGACCATTATAATCTGACACCATACAAAAACTGCCGCTAATACAAGATACGCTATCTAGATTAAAAGTTATATTTAATTGACTAACTTTTAGGGGGTTGGACCAACTAGTCCCGTTGTATTTAGAATAGTATCCTTGATTATCAATTGCTACGCAAAAATTTGAGTTCGTGCAAGATATTCCCATTCCTCCAATAGTACTGAATACCGCCGTGGGACTAGACCAAGAAGACCCATCATATATAAGAACATTGCTATAGAAATCTAATACTGCGCAGAAATTCGTACTAACACAAGAAATGGAGTTAATTCCACCGCCATTTGCATCAATACTTACTGGACTAGCCCAAACTGACCCGTCATATTTTAATATATTTCCTGATTGATCAGCTGCAATACAGAAAGATGTGCTGACACAAGATATCGAGCTTAATCCACCATTCGCATTAGTATCAATTAATTCTGGAACAGACCATGAAGATCCATCATATTTGATTGCGTATCCTTCAGTATCTATTGCCATACAGAAAGAAGAACTGATGCACGAAATTGAATCAATTCTTCTTCCAAGGCTATTATCTATCAATTTCGGACTAGCCCAACTTCCAGAAGTATCTGCACTGGCTAGCGGTGAATTAAATGCCGCATTAGGTATCAACGCGACTATCAATAATATTGCACTCAATAGTATTTTTATTTTTCGTCTCACTTCACACTCTTTTTGTTAAATTTTTATTATTTACAACAAAGTATAAGCATTATTATACGCACTATTATTTAGTAAAACAAATATTATTTTTTACTTATTAATTTGGATACTTTTACGGTTTTTAAAAAATATAAATAATCCAATTGCGGAGCTAAGTAAAATAATAATTAATGCTATTGATTTGGACGGATTAACGGGGCTGCCTAATCCAGTATTCGGAGCGCCAGGTTTCGTGCTGCCGCCTCCGTTATTCTGGGTGACTTCTTCAATTCCGTATCTAACTGCATATCCATTGCCTACGGCCATACAAAATGTTGAGCTCGTACAAGAAATAGAATTTAAGTAATTTCCGTAATTTATATTTTTTGTGGACCAAGAAATTCCATTGTACTCAATTGCGTTTCCGTAATAATCTCCTGCAATACAAAAAGTGCTGCTAGTACATGATATAGAAAGAATTACATTGTGTTGATCGATTCTGTTAGGTGAAGTCCACGATCCATTTTCAAATTTTATATAATTACCATCAACATCCACTGCAACACAAAAACTGCTATTTGCACAAGAAATCTTATGAACTGGTACTGAATCAATGTTTAATGGAATAGACCAAGAACTTCCATCAAATTCAATTGCGTTTCCGTAATAATCCACCGCCATGCAGAACGAAGTACTTACGCAGGATATGGAAGAAACCTGATAACCATCTTGTTGAATTTTAATAGGAGTAGACCAAGATGTGCCGTTATATTTTAAGGCATCTCCATTAGCATCCACCGCCATGCAGAACGAAGTACTTACGCAGGATATGGAAGAAACCTGATAA
>DAIOGF010000001.1:51472-52349 GCA_036745415.1 Candidatus Saccharimonadota bacterium | reverse complement strand
AAGATGTGCCGTTATATTTTAAGGCATCTCCATTAGCATCCACCGCCATGCAGAAACTAGAACTCACACAGGATACTTCATTGTACCCTTGTGGGTTATCATAAGATAATTGATTCCAAGTGAGACCGTTGTATTTGTAGGAATGGCCGAAATAGCTAACTGCCATACAGAAATCATTGCCCACACAGGATACGGAGATTAGAGTTCCATTTGGATCGATATATTTTGGGCTAGACCAATTATTGCCATCATAACTTAGTGCGTTCCCTTTTTGATCCACTGTCAAACAAAATGAATTACTTACGCAAGAAACCGAGTAAAGAGTATTGTTGCCGTCTATTTTCTCTATTCCAGACCAATTATAGCCATCATAATTAATTGCGTTTCCGCTGGAATCTACTACCACACAGAAAGTAGCACTAGAACAAGACACTCTATAAGTGTAACCATAAGGATCAATATTATTAGGACCAGACCAGCTATTGCCGTTAAATTGATAAGAATTGCCTGAATTGTCCACTGCAACACAAAAAGTGCTGCTTGCACAAGAAATAGAAGTGAGATCATTGCCGTTACCTAGATTATTAGGACCAGACCAGCTATTGCCGTTAAATTGATAAGAATTGCCTGAATTGTCCACTGCAACACAAAAAGTGCTGCTTGCACAAGAAATAGAAGTGAGATCATTGCCGTTACCTAGATTATTAGGACCAGACCAACTACTACCATTAAAATTATAAGTGTTGCCCCCTCCATCCACTGCAATACAAAAAGTGCTGCTTGCACACGAAATAGAAGTAAGGTAATAGCCACCACCTAGACTATTAGGACCAGACCAACTACTACCATTAAAATTATAAGTGTTGCCCCCTCCATC
>DAIOGF010000001.1:49609-51372 GCA_036745415.1 Candidatus Saccharimonadota bacterium | reverse complement strand
CACTGCAACACAAAAAGTGCTGCTTGCACACGAAACAGCATTCATTTCACCTTGAGATCCACTAATATTGATTGGTGCAGACCAAGTAGTCCCATCTAGCTTTACCGCTGTGCCATAATAATCTACGGCCATACAAAACGTTGAAGATATGCATGACACTGAAATCAATGGGCTTCCAGTACTGTTGTCGATTAGTTCAGGTGAGTTCCATTTTGGTGCCGTGTCGGCATTTGCTATGGGCATTTTAATAACTGCAGATGAAATAAGCGTGCTAAGCGTCAAGATCGAAATTGCAATTAATTTTATTTTTTTTATCACTCTCATTCTTTCATTAAGTATAAGCATTATTATACAAATAATAAGTAGAAACTACTAAGAATAAGTAAAGAGTCTATCTAAGGCTCATTAAAGATAAATCTATATATAAAATTTTCTATCCAACTACTCTAGAAACGATTTTTCTAAATAGTGTTGGATATGTAAATCTATGTAATTTAATTAAGAATCTAGCGGTAATGTCTACTTCGTATCGAAGTCTATTGCTATTACTGTTAGTAGCTCTCCAGACTTTTTTGGCAACCATTTCAGCGGGTACTCCATTTTCACCTTTATTGTTTATGTATTTAAGTACCTTATTAAATCTTTTCTTATATACTCCAAGATCACTGCCTTCAACTATTACTTCATTACTGAAAAACTTAGTTTTAACACTTCCTGGTTGTATTAATTTAACTTTAATATTGTAAGGATCTAGTTCGAAGGCAAGAGACTCACTAAAGCCTTCTATGGCCCACTTTGTAGACGCATACATGCTAGTAAAGGGTAGGGTCATTCTTCCAAACATTGAAGATATATTAATAATTTTAGATTCCTTATTTTTTCGAAGATAAGGTAAAGCTAATCTAGTATTATTTATTAAGCCAATAATATTAACATCAAACTCTTCTTTTATTTGCTCTATACTCATTCCTTCTAGTGGTCCGAATAGTCCATATCCTGAATTGTTTACGAGAACATCTATTGATCCAAAATGATCAAAGCATTTCTTAAGACCTTCGCCAATTGAATTTTCGTCTTTGGTGTCGCCCTTGAGAACTAAAACATTGTCTAAATTTTTAAGCTCTGAACTGTCTGTATTTCTCATTACTGCCGCTACATTCCATCCTTTTTTAGAGAAATGTTTAGCTATAGCTTCTCCGATTCCACTTGATGATCCGACGATGAATACTGTTTTTTTAGACATACTTACCTTTCTTATAGTTTTTTAATCTTTGTTTTATATTACTACAAGTAAGCTTAAGCTAGAAAATATACTCTATCTATTAACTCTAGCCCTTCTATAGTTATTAACTAGTATCACTATTCCATATATAGAACCAAGTCCAAGTATTAAAGCCGCTACATACTTAAACGAACTATTAGGATTACCTAATCCAGTGTTAGGGCTACCTGGAGTCGTATGATTATCTGTTGGAATGCTATATGGAATTGCATAACCTCTAGCTATTGCCATACAGAATGATGTGCTAGTACATGAAACAGCGCTTATTCGGTTATATGAGCTTATGTTGGAATATATCGTCCAAGTGCTGCCATTATACCTAAGAGCATTTCCTGAATAATCCACTGCCATACAGAAAGTACTGCTCGTACAAGATACTGAGTTTAGATAGTTTGTCCCATCTATACTTAAATCGTAAGACCATGAGCTGCCATTATACCTAAGAGCATTTCCTGAATAATCCACTGCCATACAGAAAGTA
>DAIOGF010000001.1:48533-49509 GCA_036745415.1 Candidatus Saccharimonadota bacterium | reverse complement strand
CTGCTCGTACAAGATACTGATCTCATCCATCTTGCTTCAGCTAGAGATGTTGACCAATTACTTCCATCATAAATACTGTAGTATCCAAAATAGCTAACTGCCATACAGAAAGAGGTGCTTGTACACGAAATAGAGCTTGCTGAAAATAATTCTAGACTTCCAATATTCGACCAGTTATTACCATCATAATTCAAGGCATAACCCAACCAATCCACCGCCATACAGAAAGAGGTGCTTGTACAAGATACTGAAGTTATATTATTAGTACCGTCTATGTTCTCTGGACCAGACCAAGAATTTCCGTCGTATTTAAACGCACTTCCCCAAGCATCCACCGCCATACAGAAAGAGGTGCTTGTACAAGATACTGAAGTCAAGCCATAACTATCGATATTAACGGCACTAGACCAAGCGTTGCCATCATATTTGAAGGCGTCCCCCCTCCAATTTACAGCCATACAGAAAGTATTGCCTACGCAAGATACAGAATATAAATCTCCATTAGGGTCAATACTCTCGGGAGCCTACCATGAACTACCACTATACTTAAGAGCATTTCCAGTGTAGTCTACAGCCATACAGAAAGAGGTGCTTGTACAAGATACTGAGTTAATACCACGCCCATTTGGGTCAATACTCTCGGGGGCCGACCATGAACTTCCGTCATATTTAATCGCATTTCCAGTGTACTCTACAGCCATACAGAAAGAGGTGCTTGTACAAGATACTGAGTTAATGCCACCCTCATTAGGGTCAATACTCTCGGGAGCCGACCATGAACTTCCTTCATATTTAATCGCATTTCCAGTGTAGTCTACAGCCATACAGAAAGAGGTGCTTGTACAAGATACTGAGTTAATACCACCCTCATTAGGGTCAATACTCTCGGGAGCCGACCATGAACTTCCGTCATATTTAATCGCATTTCCAGTGTAGTCTACAGCCATACAGAAAGAGGTGCTTGTACAAGATACTG
>DAIOGF010000001.1:0-48433 GCA_036745415.1 Candidatus Saccharimonadota bacterium | reverse complement strand
TAGTCTACAGCCATACAGAAAGAGGTGCTTGTACAAGATACTGAGTTAATACCACCCTCATTAGGGTCAATACTCTCGGGAGCCGACCATGAACTTCCGTCATATTTAATCGCATTTCCAGTGTAGTCTACAGCCATACAGAAAGTATTGCCTACGCAAGATACAGAATATAAATCTCCATTAGGATCAATACTCTCGGGAGCCGACCATGAACTTCCGTCATATTTAATCGCATTTCCATGATCGTCCACCGCTATGCAGAAATTACTGCCAAAGCAAGAAACAGACCATATGGAATTACCGAAACTGTTATCTATTAGTTTTGGTGGATTCCACTTCGCAGTGCTATCCGCACTAGCTAATGGAGCTCTTAACAACCCCATAGGTAGTAGTGCGCTAATTACTAAGGCTGAACTTAAGAATATATTTAATATCTTCCTCACAATTTAACCCTTTTAATTTAACGTAAAGTATAAGCATTATTATACATAAAATATAAATTACAACAATCAGATAATCTTAAATAAAAAAAGCAAGTATCTAAGTTCTTTAAACAATCAATAAATAACAATTAAAGTTTTAAAGAAACATCAGAATTTTTTAAGTGTAGATATGGTAAAATTAAGCATATGCTTAAAAGCCTTAAAGACCATACCTCAAAACTTGCTGGCTCTCTTAAAAAAGTACCTATAAAAAGAGTAAAATCTGATGAATACTTAGTTGGATTAGATATAGGAACTGAATACGTAAAAGCTCTAATTGGCAAAGTCTCTAAAACCCAACCAGGACATATTGAAATTATTGGAGTTGGTAAGACTCATCAAGGCCTTAAAGATATGCAAGCTGGAGCAATTTCAGATATTGCAGCAGTTGTAGAAAACTGCGACAAAGCTCTTTCTCAGGCCGAGGATATGGCCGGTGTCAGTGCAAGAACGGCTGTACTTGGAATAGCTGGAGAATTAGTTAAAGGTACTACTAAGACCATTAAAGTTACTAGAAGTAATCCAAAAGAAGCCATAGATATTGCTGAAATGGAAAAGATAATTCATCTAGTTCAACAAAGAACCGAAAGTAAGGCTAAAAGCGAATTAGCTTGGGAGCTAGGTGGAAAGAATGTCGACGTTAGACTCGTTAATAGTGCGTTAGTATCAATAGAGATAGATGGATATGTAGTCAGTAACCCTATCGGATTTCAGGGAAGGGACGTTGTAGTCTCGCTATATACTGCATTCGCTCCACTTATTCACATTGGTGCATTAGAAAAGACTGCGTTAGAACTTGATCTAGATCTCTTAGCCGTTGCCGCTGAACCATTCGCCGTCGCTAGAGCTGTTATTGGTAATAATTCCAATAGTAGTATTTCAGCAATATTAATGGACATAGGTGGTGGAACTACAGATATTGCAGTGGTTAATGATGGTGGGGTGCAGGGAACTAAGATGTTTGGTATCGGTGGTAGAGCTTTTACCAGGGGTATAGAAAAGAATCTAGGAATAGATTTTGATCAAGCAGAAGAACTTAAATTAGAATTATCTGGAAATAGAATAGATGCGCACAAAAGACCTTCTGTTGAGCAAGCTTTAGAGAAAACTAGTGAAACTTGGGTAAGTGGAGTTGAGCTTGCCCTAGACGAATTCGATCAATTAGATCATTTGCCTAATAGATTATACTTATGCGGTGGTGGTTCATCACTTGAAATGTTAATAGATAAATTAGAGCAATCTAATTGGTATAAATCTTTACCTTTTACAAAAAGACCAATAGTAAATCACATAAGACCAGATCAGGTTGTGGGAATTGAAGATAAAACTAATAAAGTTAATGATCATACTTTTATTACTGCTATGGGGCTACTAAGAGTTGGGCTAGATACAACACATTCTAATTCCGCAAATACATCATTTAGAGATAGAATAGATAGGATGCTTAGCATTTAAAAGGATTATATGGATAAAGACATTATATATATAGACGTTGATGATGAAATAACCTCGGTAATTGAGAAGGTGCATTCTTCTAAATCCAGAAATGTCTATTTAGTTCTACCTAAAAGAGCTACAGTATTTCAAAGCGTAGTAAACATGAAGCTTCTTAAAAGAAAATCTGAGGCTGCAGATAAAAGAGTGGTTCTAGTAACAACTGAAACTAGCCTACTTCCGCTTGCAGGATCGACTGGAGTATTGGTTTCTAAAACCTTATCTTCAAATCCAGAAGTTCCAGCTCCACCTATGAATATACGAACAAATAACGATGTTGATGAAGATGAGCCGATTCAAATTGAATCTACGTCAAAAAGAGACTTTTCTGGTCTAAAACAAAGAGCTACCTTAAAGCGTCCAATTGGCGACCTTGATGAAGAATCTAGAGGTTTGTCCGAAATAGATAAGCAACTAGGAGATATAGATATTGATGATGAAAAAGAATCATCAAATAAAACTTCTAGAAAAGAAAAGCGAGAACTAAAGAAAAGGAAACACAGCCTCAAAGTTCCTAGTTTTGATAGATTTAAAAAATTTGGATTTATTGCAGTAATATCTCTTACTGTAATAATTATTGCAGGATGGTACTTACTTAATGTTCTTCCAACTGCAACCATTACTATTTCTACAAATGCTCAGAATATTAATTCAAATATAAACTTCTCATTAAGTACTACAACTTCAACTCTTGATGCGTCGAAAAAAATTCTACCAGCTAAATTGGTGAATGGTACAAAAAGCCTAACTTCAACCATAGCTACTACTGGTAGTGCGAACCTAGGTCCTAAGGCTAAAACTTCAAGCGGAGTAGTCTTCAAAATAGCTAATTGTTCTACCACTAAAACACCAGACAGTATCCCAGTAGGATGGGGAGTAAAACAAGGTAGTTATACATATATAACTAACGAAACCATGTCTTGGACCTTTAGTAGCTATAATTCTGGCACTGGCTGTCTAACATTTACATCTAATTCAACTGGATTAACCGCACAAAGTGGAGGTAGTTCATACAATGTTTCTAATGCTACTTTTAGCGGATCATATAATGGAATGAGTTTCTCTGGTACTGGATCGGCTATTGGTGGTGACGATAACGTAGTTAAAATTGTTTCTCAGCAAGATATTACTACTGCTTCCAAAAATCTAACCCAAAATAACCAGTCATTTAAGACGGATTTAAATAATCAGCTTAGTTCACAAGGTCTATATAATCTGGATGTAACTTTCCAAGCAACAAGCTCTAATGCTACGCCAAGTGTTGCAATTGGTTCTCAGGCAGATAATGTTACAGTTACTGAAACGGTTACATATAGCGAATATGGAGTGAATAAATCCGATCTAGATACGCTTCTAGCTAATGCAGTTAAATCTCAATCTAATGGTCAAAGTATTCTCGACGATGGACTATCTAGTGCTAACTTCGCACTCTCTAATGGCGTTACGGATTTAACGCATCTAACAATTCAGGCTACTGCAATTGTAGGACCAGATATAGATGTGAATAAAATTAAATCTGAGGCAATTGGCCAAAAGAGTGGAGTAATACAATCTAGTATTTCTAATGACCAGAATATAACTGGAGTTAAAGTTAAATTTAGTCCATTCTATGTATCTCAGGCTCCAGGAAATGCTTCAAAGATAACTGTAATAATAGAAAAGCCTACTAGAAATTAGGGATAATGCAAGAAAATATTTTAAGTTTAGATATAGGTGAAACTCGAATTGGCTTAGCTTTAGGATCTAAATTTACTAAATTAGCTCATCCGTTGATTACTCTTAGTAATGACAAAGAATTCACTAATAAATTACAAAAACTAATTGATGAATACAAAGTAAATTTATTAGTAGTAGGACTTCCGAGAAATCTTAATGGTGACGATACTAATCAGACACAATACTGCAAAGATTTCGCTGAAAGCCTAAGAAGCAAGATTAATATTAACTTAGAATTTCAAGATGAAGCGCTTACTAGCGTTAAAGCCAATGAAGAACTTGAGCTCACTAAAAAAACTTACGAAAAATCTGACATAGATAAACTTGCTGCATGTTACATTTTGGAAGATTACCTAAGGGGTTCCAATTAAATATGAAGCACTACAAAATTAAGCGAAACAAGTCTAAATATAAGATATATTTTATAGCTGCATTAATAGTTGTTCTATTTGTGATTGCAGCTATTGCTGATAGGGTTGTTTATGATAGTTTCTTAAAGCCGGTCAGTAATTCTACTCAAACTCAGATATTTAGCATAAAAAGTGGTGAAACTGCCAAGCAGGTTGCTGATGATTTAAATAAGAAAAAAATCATACGTTCATCATGGGCTATGCAGCTATATATGCATGCTAAAAATTTATCTGACAAATTACAGGTAGGTATTTATTCATTATCACCAAATCAAAGCACAGAACAAATTGTAGAAATTTTAACTAGTGGAAAAGTTCAAACAAACCTTATTACTTTTATTCCAGGTAAAACTATATTTCAAATAAGAACAGATTTAATTAATTATGGATACTCTTCAAATGAAGTAGATTATGCTCTTAATGTTAATAATTATCTAAGCTTGCCTTTATTCCAGTACGTTCCTAAGAATGTTAAGACTCTAGAAGGTCTACTTTGGGCGGACTCTTTTGATAGAAGTCTTAACACTCCACTTTCTACAATTATTACTGAATCTCTAAATGAAACTGCCAGTAAAATTACGCCTAGCGTACAATCAGCATTCGCTAAAGAAGGTCTAAGCGTATACCAAGGACTTATTTTAACTTCAATTATAAATCAGGAAGTAAGTAAGTATTCGGATCAGACCCAAGTTGCACAGGTATTTTTATCTAGATTAAAACAGGGAATGACTTTAGGATCTGATGTAACTGCCTATTATGGAGCTATAGCTGCTGGAGTTTCGCCAAGTGTAAGTTATGATTCACCGTATAACACTAGGCTTCATACTGGGCTGCCTCCAACTCCAATCAGCAGTTTCACTAGTTCTTCATTGAAAGCGGCTACGAATCCAACTAATACAAATTGGTTATACTTCGTAACGGGAGATGATGGTACTACATATTTCTCGACTACACTTTCAGGCCAACAAGCCAATACTGCTAAGTATTGCCATAAACTATGTGCTCTCCCTTAAAAAATATCTTCAAATTTGATAAAATATATTAATCTAACCAAGGCATTAACCATTAAACTCAAATCTTGGAGTTAGATAGTTAAAAAAGACAATTGGAGTAACTATAAGTAAACTCACAGACAAGATAAACCTAGAAAAGCCTAATGCTGTTATAGATAAGGCTATCTTAAAGCAAAAGAAAAAACTTAATAATAAGAAATATAAGAAAAAGATTACAGCTTATGTAATAGTGGGAGGTAATTTAATAGTTTTCGGACTTATTCTAGCTTTCGTTCTTCAAAATTCAACAGCTTCTAAAAATTCAATAAACAATGTTAATACTAACGACGTTAGTAATACTTTAGTTGCCAACCCTTTAGATCAGTTATCTAGTGCGCAGATTGCATTAACAATTTCGAAAATGACAAATTCTCCAGAAACAGTTCCGATTAGCAACCAAGCCGACTCTCAAAAAGCCGAACTTGCAATGGCATCAGCAACTAGAGGTGGAATTATTATTAAGCCACAAATTGTTAATACCAATACTAAAAGTATTGCTAACTTAGTTACATATGTAACTCAGGCTGGGGATACGGTAGCAGGTCTAGCTAGTAGGTTTGGTGTTACATCAAATAGTATTATCTGGTCTAATAACTTATCTTCTACAACTTTAAGCGCCGGTACTAAATTAGTTATTCCTCCAATCAATGGTGTAGTTTATGTTGTTAAATCTGGGGATACAGCGACTTCAATTGCGGATAAATTCAGTGCAAATGCCAACGATATTCTTTCTTTCAATAATGACGATATTACTGGTGTGGTTCCAGGTCAAACTATAGTTGTACCAAACGGAAGTGTTTATACGCCTGTATATGTTCCTACTTATGGATCTAATGGTTATGACTTCGGATATTGTACATGGTACGTTGCTACCCAGATCAGTGTTCCTACTAACTGGGGTAATGCTTCGACTTGGGCATATTATGCTCATCAATCTGGATGGAATGTATCTTCAACACCGTCCGTTGGAGCAATTGCTCAGAATACTTATGTAGACTATGGTCTTGGTCACGTCGCCATTGTTATTGCGGTAAGCGACGCTGCGCACCCTGGTCAAATTGAAATTAGAGACATGAATGGTCTTGCTGGATGGGACCGAGTTGGTACTGGATGGGTGCCAATATCTGACTTCCAAAACTTCATTACCAGATAAAAAATCTCCAACTGTAGTAGAATATAGAGAATGAGTTTCATAGATAAAGTTGAAATTGTAGTAAAAGCAGGCAAAGGTGGCGATGGCAAGCTTAGTTTTAGGCGTGAAAAATTTATCTCAAAAGGTGGTCCAGATGGCGGTGATGGAGGTGACGGTGGAGATATTGTCCTAGAGGCATCAACTAACCAGAATACTCTTTCTAAGTTTAGATTCATTAAAGAAATTAAGGCTGAGGATGGTCAAAACGGAGATAGAAATAGAAGACATGGTAAAAGGGGAGCCAACCTAGTAGTAAAAGTTCCTGTAGGAACCATAGTTACAGATAAAGATAATATAGTGCTCGCTGATCTTGCCAAAGATGGTCAAATAGAAACTATCGCAAAAGGTGGAACAGGTGGATTCGGTAATGCTCACTTTGTAAGCTCAACAAGACAAGCTCCTAATTTCGCAGAAAAAGGGGAGATGGGTGAAGAATTAAAGCTATTATTCGAGCTTAAGTTAATTGCTGATGTTGGTCTAGTAGGACTTCCAAACGCGGGTAAGTCTACTCTTCTTTCAGTTATGTCTAATGCCAGGCCTGAAATTGCTAATTACCCCTTCACTACCCTAGTTCCAAATCTAGGTGTTGTAAAAATTGATGAGGAATCATCAATTGTAATTGCAGATATTCCAGGACTAATCGAAGGCGCATCCGAAGGTAAGGGGCTTGGTCATCAATTTCTAAAGCACGTTGAACGAACTAAAGTTATTGTTCACCTTATAGATATATACAATGACGATTTAGCTAAAACATATAGTGTAGTACGAAACGAGCTAAAAGCATATTCAACTAAATTAGCTAAGGCAAAAGAAGTTGTAGTTCTAAATAAGGTAGACGGACTTGATGAAGATATTATTGAACTCAAAAAAGATGAGCTTAGAGCAGTAGTTCCAAAAAATACTCCAATCCTACAAATTTCTGCTCAGGCAAAAATGAATCTAAATGAACTTAAATACTCATTAGCTAAATTACTTAATTCATACAAACAAGCTAAGGCCAAAGAAGAGCCTGAAGATTTAATTCCGGTTGTTAAACTAAATAGCACTGCGGATGCATTCAAAGTTATTAAGATTGAAGAAGGTTACTTAGTAACGGGAGATAGAATAGAGCGATTTGCAAAAAGAACAGATTTCACTAACTGGGAAGCTCGAAAACGACTTATGACAATTATGAAAAAACTCGGCGTACTTCATGACTTAAGAAGAATTGGTTTTGATGGAGAGCAAAATGTTTATTTCGGTAAAGATCGACGAACAGTAATGAAGCCGGAAGATGAGCAATAGTTTTTTATTTTACGATTTAGAAACAACTGGAATCTCTTCCTCAAAAGATAGAATATTACAATTTGCAGCACAAAGAACCGATATGGATTTAAATCCTATTGGTGAACCTATAGATATTAAGATAGAACTTGCTAAAGACATACTTCCCTCTTTTGAGGCTTGTAAAATTAATCATATAGATCCTACAAAAATGGAAGGAGCTATTAAAGAAAGTGAATTTGCTAGATTATTTAATGAGCAGTTTGCTGAAAAGGGAACAATCTTTGTGGGATTTAATAATCTCCGATTTGATGACAATTTTATTAGATTTCTAAATTATAGGAATTTTTATGATCCTTACAAATGGCACTGGGATTTAGGTAGAACCCGCTGGGATATTATTGATCTAGTTAGAATGACAAGAGCTCTAAGACCAGATGGAATTAATTGGCCAGTCAAGGATGGAGTAAATTCAAACAAGCTAGAACTTTTAACTAAAGAAAATAATCTAGATCATTACAATGCTCACGACGCTCTTTCTGACGTGCTTGCAACTATTGAAGTTGCTAAATTAATTAAGAGTAAACAACCCAAGCTTTTTGATTACCTACTTAAAATTAGAACTAAAGATGAAGTTATAAAATTAATTAACTCATCCAAGACCCTATTTTATACATCAACAAGATATTCTAGTCAGTATTTAAATACCACTTTAGTATATGTACTAGACATGGACTTAATGACTACGTCCGCAGTTGTTTATGATCTAAGATCTGATCCAACTAAACTTCTAAGCTTAACTGCTGATGAAATTGCTGAGTCATGGAAATTTAATCCTGAAGATAAAACTAGTTCTCTTCCAATTAAGACTATTAAGCTAAACAGATGCCCAGCGATAGCTTCATCTGCAACTTTGGATAAAGGATCTTATGGTCGTTTAGGCCTAGATAAAAAAGAAATAGAGAAGAATATTATATTTATTGAAGCTAACTACGAAGAACTAAAGCAGAAAGTAGATAATGCCGTTAAGATATTGAACGAAGCTGAATATGCTAAATATGAAAAGACTGAAAAATTCCCTGACGAACTTTTATTCGATGGCTTTACTTCGCAAATAGATAGCGCGTATTTTCCTCAGGCTAGAAAATTACAGGATGTAAAGTTTAGTACTAAAAAGTTAAATGATTTATATAAGTTATTTAGAGCTAGAAACTTTCCAGAAAGTGATAGTGATTCTGAAGAATACTATTCAAAATTTGTTAAAGATAAATTGGTAACCAGTGGAATATTAAATTCTTATCTCAAGGATCTCAATGAAAAATTAAAAATTGAGAAAGATGAATTTTCGCTTCAAGTTTTAAATAGCTTAATTGATCGTGCTTCTAATATTGAAGCCGAGTATGCAAACTCTTAGCAGGAAGAATTGTTCGGGTAATAGTTATACTTTTTTGTTTCTTACTGGGCTTAATTAATAAAAATAGACAAAGCAACAAAAAAAATACCATAATTGCTGAGCCAATCTGGATATCTGTACCTGGTATTATTCCCAAAACAAAGAAGTCTAACATTTTTTATCTTTCTATCTAAGAAAAATATACAACTAAGCAGACTGGTCGTCAAATATTATGTGTAGAGATATATATCATCTAGAAAAAAGTACAAAAACACGCTATAATAGAGCGTTAATTAAGATAAGGGATTTATGAGTTCAGATATTATTGTAAAAGGCGCTAGAGAACACAATTTAAAGAACATAGATATTGTTATTCCTAGAAACAAACTAGTAGTTATAACTGGGCTTTCAGGCTCCGGTAAGTCTTCGCTTGCCTTCGATACTATTTACGCTGAAGGACAAAGAAGATATGTTGAATCACTAAGTTCTTATGCAAGACAATTCTTAGGACTTATGGAGAAGCCTGATGTTGATCAAATTGACGGACTTTCGCCAGCTATAAGTATTGACCAGAAATCCACTTCCAGAAATCCTCGCTCTACAGTCGCTACTGTTACTGAGATTTATGACTACCTAAGACTATTTTATGCTCGAATAGCAATACCTCATTGTCCTATTGATGGTTCTGAAGTTAAAAGACAAACAGCAGGAAATGTTATTGCTACTGTTGAAGCTAAGTATGTTGATCAGAAACTAATCATTTTAGCTCCAATTGTTATAGATAAAAAAGGTGCATTTGAACATATTCCAGAACAATACCTAAAAGCAGGTTATGTTAGAGCTAGAGTGGATGGAATAGTTTATGCGCTAGATGAATTCCCTGAGCTAGATAAAAACATCAGACACAATATTGAAATTGTTGTAGATAGACTTGTAGCTAATGAAGAGTCTCACGCTAGAATTGTTCAAAGTATAGAACAGGCATTAGATATTACTGAGGGTAAACTAGTTGTAAATGCACCAGATCTAAATACTGATGAAAGTTTTTCATTGGCTTATGCATGTCTAAACCACCCTGGAGTAGTTATTCCAGAAATGGAACCAAGAACATTCTCATTCAATTCACCTCACGGAGCTTGTCCTGTGTGTACTGGACTAGGTTCTAGGCTAGAAGTTGATCCTAGCCTCATTATTCCAAATGGAAGGCTTACGGTGGCCGAAGGGGCCATTAGACCATACAACAGAATTAATGTAGATAGATGGCACTACAAGAAACTTCAAGCAGTCGCTGATGCGAATGGTTTTAGTTTGAATGTCCCAACTGGAGAATTAACCGACAAGCAAATGAATCAGCTCCTTTATGGAACTGGAGATCAGAAATATACCATCAGCCTTGGAATGGGTAGATCATATGAATCTACTTTTGAAGGAGTGGTTCCTGAATTAGAGCGAAGACACAGAGAAACTGAAAGTGATTTCGTAAGAAAAGATATAGAAAAATTCATGCAAGAAAAACCATGTCATGCATGTAATGGCTTAAGGCTTAAAAAAGAAGTTCTAAGTATTACTCTCCAAGATAAATCTATTATGGATGTATGTCAGATGTCAATTGATGATGCCTATGATTGGTTCAATGGACTAAAGCTAAACGAAAAAGAAGCTAAAATTGCTCACTTAATCCTAAAAGAAATATCTTCAAGACTTAAATTCTTAAAAGACGTAGGACTTAACTATCTAACACTTTTAAGAAGTGCTACTACACTTTCTGGTGGAGAAGCTCAGAGAATTCGACTAGCTACTCAAATTGGTTCAGGGCTTATGGGAGTTCTATATGTACTAGACGAACCATCAATTGGACTGCATCAAAGAGATAACTCTAGGCTAATTGCAACCCTAAAGCACCTAAGAGATTTAGGAAACTGTGTATTGGTAGTTGAGCATGATGAAGAGACAATTCGAACCGCAGATCATTTAATAGACATTGGTCCGGGCGCCGGTATTCATGGTGGTCATGTTATTGCTGAAGGAACTCCAGAGGAGGTAGCTAAAGTCAAGGATAGTATTACAGCTCAGTATTTAAGTGGAGTTAAGGCTATTGAAGTTCCAAAGAAAAGACGACCGGGAAATGGCAAGAAGATTACAATTGTTGGAGCTAAAGAAAACAATCTTAAAAATGTTACGGTAGATATTCCACTTGGAAATATGGTGGTTGTTAGTGGTGTTTCGGGTTCTGGTAAATCTTCACTTATTAACGACATCCTAGCAAAAGAACTGCTAGCTAGACTTCATCGAGCTTCAACTGTTCCTGGAAAACATGATGACATTAAAGGCATTGAAAACCTAGATAAAGCGATTATTATTGACCAGTCTCCAATTGGTAGAACTCCAAGATCTAACCCAGCAACTTACACCGGACTTTTTACTCCAATTAGAGAACTCTATGCTTCACTTCCTGAAGCAAAATTAAGAGGATATAGTGCCGGTAGATTTAGTTTTAACGTTAAGGGTGGAAGATGTGAAACATGTAAGGGTGATGGAATAATAAAAATTGAAATGCACTTCCTACCAGATGTGTATGTCCCTTGTGAAGAATGTAAGGGTAGAAGATATAACCGTGAAGCTCTAGAAATTCACTATAAAGGTAAAGACATATCCGAAGTATTATCTATGACTACTGAACAGGCATTAGACTTCTTTAAAAACTTACCATCAATAGCTAAAAAACTAGAAACACTAGTCGAGGTTGGACTTGGATATATTACCCTAGGTCAATCTGCAACTACACTTTCTGGAGGTGAAGCTCAAAGAATTAAACTCGCCACAGAACTTTCCAGACGAGCTACTGGTAGAACTTTGTATATTCTTGATGAACCTACAACTGGTCTACACATTGAGGATGTAAACAAATTACTAAAAGTTCTACATACTCTAGTTAATTCAGGTAACTCTATGATAATTATTGAACATAACCTAGATGTAATTAAGAATGCTGATCACCTTATAGATATTGGACCTGAGGGCGGTAACGGTGGAGGTATGGTAGTTGCTGAAGGAACTCCAGAAGAAGTGGCTAAAAATAAAGACAGTTACACAGCTAAGTATTTAAGAGAAGTGCTCTAAGGCGTATTTTACAATTAATAAAACTAGTGCTAAATTAATCATTAGTATATTAAAAATAAAAAGGAATAAAAATATGAACCCTCAAGATGACATGAATAATCAAACTCCACAAACTAGTGGTCCTATGAATACTCCAGCACAAACTCCTACGCCTAGCGATCCTATGAATACTCCAGCACCACAAGCTCCAGCTCAACCGACTATGCCTAGCGATCCTATTAGCAATCCTGCTCCAATGGATACTCCAGCACCACAAGCTCCAGCTCAACCAGAAAAGAAAAAAGGATTCTTCTCCAAGTTAAATCCTTTCAAATAGATCTATTTTTTCTTCTTTGAACTTCTATATAAATGCACAAAGCTACTAGCAAAGCTTAGTATTGTTGCGATAATAATTCCGGGAATTAAGTATTTATCCACATCGAAGAACTTACCTAATACTCTTCCTGCCCACCATCCAACAGATGTAGCAACTCCCACCCAAAGCACTGCAGAAATTAAGTTATATTTAGCAAATTTTTTACGATCCATTTCAGCCGCACCTGCAATTAGTGGGGCAAAAGTTCTAAGTAGTGGAATGAATCTAGCAAGCAGTACGGCCTTGCCGCCATTTTTATCGTAAAATTTTTGTGCCTCTTCAAGGTATTCTGGTCTAAATAACACAGATTTAGAATTAACTAGAACTTTATGTAGGCCTCTTTTACCGATCTCATAGCCTGCTGTGTTTCCTAGTATTGCACCTGCCAACATTGCTAAAACTGCCCAAACTACATTTAGAGTCTTACCGTTAGTACTAGCTATAAAACCTGCCGCAAATATTAAAGTATCTCCAGGAAGGAAGAATCCAACTAGTAATCCTGTTTCTGCAAATAGAACACCCATTAAAGTCCAGACTCCTCCGGATTTTATTAATTGTGTTGGTTGAATATGTTTAGTGGATATGTATAAGATAGCTACCAAAACAAATAATATTATTGACCAATATATAAGGGACTTTTTTTCTTCTTTATTCATACATTAAATCTTAACATAAATTATTGACACTTATGCTTTAATTCGAGTATTATGGGGGTATATTCTAAAAATATAAAAAAAATAAAAAAGTCTAAAAATGAAAATTAAAAACATATTTATTTTTTCTAAGAAAACTATTTCGTTATCTATATTAATGTTGTCCCCAATACTCTCACTGGGTTTTAGTGGTGTTTCTCACGCTACAACAGCTACATATTATACATATTATTGGTGTGGTGATAGCACAACAGCAAATGGTCCAAAGATGAATACAGCAGCTAACTGGTCTACAGCAAATGACTGCAGTACTACTAGTTCTAATGTGCCTACCAACGGCGACTCCGTTGTGTTTGATGCAGGACTTACGCCATCATCTGGAAACACCCTCGCTACTGACATCAATAACAATATAGGAAGCGTAGCTTTCGGATCTGTATTATTCAAGGGTGATGTTCTTTCAACCGCTACAGGAGCTGAAGGTTTTAAATTCTCTACTTCAAATGCATCAACTTTTATTGTTCATGGAACAATGCAATCTAGCATGACTAGTACAAATACAGCTCCAACTATTCTATTTAATGACCCGGTAGTTTTTACAAGCAACTCTACAGTAACTGCCGATGATGGAAATACAATTGAATTTAATTCTGTAGATGGTTCTGCTGCTGGATATTCTATCGACGCAGCAGGTTTTAATCTTGTGTTTAATGGCGCTGGTAATATTCAGAATGATGCTGAAATTGGTGGCACGGGTAATATAACAGTTAATATGGCTACCAGTAGTACAGGAGGTGTGTTTACATTAAAACACAACACCACTTTCGCTGGTGCTGTTATTGCATCCAGTCCAATAGTGGAGGCTGGGGACTACTTCCAGGGCGCAACAAGCTTAGCTATAAGTGGTGACGGTATGATTATTTACACAGGAACAACAGATCTAACTATTGCCGAACCAGTTACTATGGGTGGTAATGGACCAACTTTATGTGAAATTAGTATTAATGGTGCGCCTAAGACTGCAACTACATGTGGACCTACTGCAAATCAGACTACTACACCGCACAATATTACTTTCACAGGCAATGTAACCCTTACTGCCAATACTTCTTTCTTTGTAGGTAATGGCAGTTCCACTTATGGTGTAACAATTTCAGGTTCAAGTTTAACAGGAAGCTATAAGTTGGATAACAGAATTGGATATCTTCACTTAAGTGCAACAACTAATAATTCCTTAACAGCTAACGGTAATTATGGCCCTAGTTTAACTGGAGCTACTGGAGGTGTTGGTGTTCCAAGTGGTAGTACTCCAGACACAGGATTCGGTGTGTTAACTACTCCAGCCGCTGAAGGACTAATCGGTGCAGCTCTAATCGCTGAATCAATCCTAATAGTAAAAAAGAAATTCAGTAGAAACTAATAAAATAATGGCAGAGATAGTATTGCTCGGTGCAGGAAAGTATATACCTAGAGATAGGTTTAGAGCAGACTATAGCCAGAATTATGTAGAACGTAAAAGGTATATATTACCTCGAAGATATCTATCGGAAGATATTTCTAAACCAAAAGCAGAAATTAAAAAGGTTACTGAGCCTAAAGTTAAGAAACAAGTTCAGCCCGAAATCTATCATAGTGAAGCTATCCTTGCTCCCAATAAAGATATTTTTAAAAAATTAATTGATGATCAGCATGAAACTAAGTTTAGCTTTAAGAAATATGCAAACCATGCAGTTTTAGCGACTTGTTCATTGTTACTTTTAATGGGTGCTTGGATGATGATTTCAGGACTAAGAGACAATCAAGCGGTGCATGCTCAAGCCGTAAAATTAACTAGTCAGGTAAATAATTCAAATAGTGATGTAACTACATCATCCGACCAAGTACCAACTACGGTTAAGCCAACATCTCAGCAATATGCTTCATACATAGTATCTCCCGATGCTCCAAGATATATTAAGATCCCTTCAATAGGAGTTAATGCTAGAGTATTGAATGCTGGACTGCTTAAAGATGGCTCTATAGCTA
Source organism: Candidatus Saccharimonadota bacterium (assembly GCA_036745415.1). Taxonomy (GTDB): domain Bacteria; phylum Patescibacteriota; class Saccharimonadia; order Saccharimonadales; family UBA4665; genus CAILQE01. Next base: position 33,278 of record DAIOGF010000001.1, on the reverse strand, counting down.
CTCCTGGAAGTGTTTACGATACTGCTTGGTATAATCAGAGTGCTAAACCTGGTCAGCCTGGCGCAACTTTTATTGATGGTCATGTTTCTTCATGGACCTCTCATGGCGTATTTTACGATATAAAAAATCTTAAAGCAGGAGATACTATCCAGATAGTAAAAGGAGACAATTCAGTAGTGAATTATGTTGTAGTTACTTCTAAGATTTATGATGCTAAAAATGTAGATATGAAAGCAGCTTTGTCTCCAATAGATCGTTCAGCTTCAGGACTTAATATAATTACTTGTACTGGTAAGCTAATTAAAGGTACATCAGAGTTCAATGAACGTGTAGTAGTTTTTGCTAAAGAAGTTACAAATTAGTAATACTAAAGATAAAATGATATAATATCTATCATTGTTTAAGTTATAAATTTAAGGGAGTTTAATTTTTATTTATGTCACAAGATAAGATTCTAATAGTTCTAAATCCAAGAGAAGTTACCGGTAAGAAAGTTAAGCACATTCGAAATGAAGGTACTGTACCTGCTGTTATTCATGATCATGGAAAAGACTCTATTGTTGTAGAAGGAAATGCAGTTGAATTACATAAAGTTTACAAAGAAGCAGGAAAACACCACCCTGTTCAAGTTAAGGTTGGATCAAAAGAATACATGACTTTAATTAAAGAAGTTACTTTCTCTCCAAGAAATCGAAGAATGACTCACGTAGTATTTAATGCAGTTGCTAAAGACCAGAAAGTTGAAGCTGAGATTCCAGTCCATGCTAAATATGCTGAAGGAAACGAAGCGTCTCCAGCTGAAAGAGCAGGACTATTAGTTCTTGGTAGTGTTGAATCTGTAATGGTAGAAGCATTACCTAATGACCTTCCTGATGTTCTTTACTACGATGCAGAAAAATTAGTTAGTGAAGGAGATCACGTTATTGTAGCTGATCTTATTGTTCCAGCCAATGTTGTGGTTCAAGACGAACCTACTCAAACTATAGCAACAGTATTCGAACCTTCCGCTATCGCAGCCGCTAACGATGCTGCAGGTGGAACTGAAGAAGAATCTGAAGAAGCAAGCGAAAGCGCTGAAGCTGCAACTGAAGCCAAAGAAGAATAGTATTTAAAGTATCCAACCATTCCATATGGGTTTATTTACTAAAATATATTCCATTAGATATAATCGAATTATTGAAATATAACTTTTCACCAATAAATTAAAATGACAGAAATTCATCATAACTACCTAGAGAATCCAGAATCAGACGATGATGATGAATTAGATGAAGAAGCCTTAGAAAAAAAGAAACAAGAACGTGAAAAAATTAAAGATGAGAAAAAGACAGATCTAGCTCAAGAAATTGCTAAGATCCTGAAAGATATTGAGGAAGATTCCAAAGAGACTCCTAAAATTGATGGAGAATTGATTGATACCAACCCGGAACTTGAGACTGAGGCACCGGTAGAGCACCTTAGTGAGGCGGAAATAGCTGACATTAGTAGATCTATGGCTCAAGAAAGAATAGACCAAATTGATCTTGATTTAGGCTCAACCGAGGATGAGGCCGCTACGAGATTCTTAGACGAAGTTGTAGCAACCGGAGACATTGATGCTGCAATAAGTGAGTCACTTATTAATCCTTTTGGATTACCTGACCAAGAAATAAATCTAAATAAGCCAGAGGCAAATGGACTTGAGTCCAAAGAAATAACAATTAGTCACTCTACACCTGCAGAGAAAGCAAATAAGGCACCATCAATTTTTGAGGATATTATTATTCCAGATATTCCAAAATTTCTAAGTAAAAGAAGAGAGGCTCGTGTTGATTCTAGGGTAGAGCAAAAGAAAGTTTCTAAAAAACTTGAAGAAGAAGTAGATAAACTCAGACTCAAATTAATGGAAAGTGAAAGAAGGGTAAGAGTCGAAGCCGCAAATACAGTTGAAGATAGAGCTGATATACCTAAAAATGAAAGAGCAATTCTAGAGCAACTTACTGGTGGTGATGCTAAGCTTGAAACTAAAATAGAAAAACCAGTTCAAATGATGAAGAAAGCAGAACTCATCAAGGTTGCTGAGAAAATTAAAATTGATGGTACTACATTAAAGAAAATATTTGAGAACCAGCTAATTACTGAAAAAGGACTTAGAAGGATAGTTTCAACATTCTTAAGAGGAGGAAATGTTAAACGTGCTCTAAATCGAGAAATAATGGAAAGACAAATTGATTTTGAAAGAGATCCATTACTTAGAGATGGCGATGGAGGTGGAGATGGAAGTAGTTCCTCTGGTGGCGGTTCGAGTGGCGGTAAATCAAATGATAAAGTTACAGAATTATTAGAAAAAAAAGGAATTAATTTCAGTTCTCAAGATATTGCATTCATACCAAAAAATTCAATACCAAAGAAGAATAAAAATATTATTAAAAAAGCCAAGAAAAATCCATCAATTATTATTGATATTATTATGGTTTTATCTCTTACGGGACTACTAATATTGTTGATATTTTTACTTTACAAAAAACGATAAAATTGGGATAATAAGTTTTTAGATTATGAAGAATAAAATCATCTTATATTATTGTTTTACACCCCTCAGTGATCCTGAGGCTGTTAAGCAGTGGCAGAAAGCCTTATGTGCCTCTAATGATCTTAAGGGCAGAATAATAATATCTAAGCATGGCATCAATGGAACACTTGGTGGTGACATAGAAAGCTTAAAGAAATACATTAAGACTAATAAGTCTTATGCTGCATTTAAAAATATCATGTACAAATGGAGTGAAGCTAACGGTGAAGACTTTCCAAGACTATCCGTGAAGGTTCGTGATGAACTAGTGGCTTTTAAAGCTGGAGATGAAATCAAGGTTGACGAGAACGGTGTAGTGGGTGGAGGAAAGCATCTTAAGCCAGAAGAAATACATAAATTAATTGATGAAAAAGGTAGAGATGAAGTTGTTTTCTTCGATGGTAGAAATCTATACGAAGCTCAAATCGGTAAATTTAAAGATGCGGTAACTCCAGAAGTTAGAACTTCAAAAGACTTTATTCCAGATCTTGAAAGCGGAAAATATGACGAAATTAAAGATAAGTCAGTCATAACATACTGCACAGGTGGAATTAGATGTGAAATTCTTTCAGCACTAATGAAGAACCGTGGATTCAAAGACGTTTATCAGATAGATGGCGGAATTGTTAAATACGGAGAGCAGTACAAGGATGATGGTCTTTGGGAAGGTAGCTTATATATTTTCGATAAGCGAATGACTCAGAAATTCTCAGAAAAAAGTAAGGATATTGGAATCTGTGTACACTGCGAAGAAAAAACATCCAATTTTGAAAACTGTAAGAATGTTGCCTGTAATGATCTAGTTCTAATCTGCGAACAATGCAAAAAAGAACCATCAAGACTTTTTCACTCAGAGGATTGCTTAAAAGTAAGTCTAGCAATTAGCTAATATGGCTAACTCAGAATTAAAACTAAAACTTAAAACTCTACCAAGTACGCCCGGAGTGTATTTTCACAAGGACGCTCGTGGTGAAATAATTTATGTTGGTAAAGCAGCAAATCTAAAAAATAGAGTAAGGTCATATTTTCAGAATCTAAAAAATAGAGACCAAAAAACTCTAAGTCTCATAAATGAAATTCACGATACTGATTGGGTTGAGCTTGGCAGTGAAATGGAGGCCTTGTTTTTTGAAGGTGAAATGATCAGGCGCTACCTTCCTAAGTACAATATTTTACTTAGAGATGATAAATCATTAGCCTACATTAGAATAGATATCAAAAGCGATTACCCTACAGTCACGACTACAAGAAGACCTTTAGACGATAAAGCTGAATACTTTGGCCCATACCTTAGTTCAAGTTCCGTAAATAAATCTTTAAGAGTTCTTAGAAGAATATTTCCATTTGCTATTAAAAGATCAGTTTCTAAAAGGTCCTCACTAGATTATCATTTGGGATTAGATCCAGGACTAGAAGAAAATAAAACAAGTCTAGTTGAATACAGAAAGAATCTTAAAAAACTAATTCAAGTCATAAAAGGAAATCGTAAAAAGATTGAAGATGAATTAGAAAAAGAAATGCTTAAGTATGCAGCTAATAAGGAATTTGAATTAGCTCGAAAAAAACGAAATCAACTTTTTGCGTTGAAGCAAATATCTAAGCAAGTAATTTTTTCACAAAATGAATTCCAAGAAATTTCTAAAGATCATGCATTGGATGAATTAGTTAAATTATTGCAATTAGATAAATTCCCCAAAAGAATTGAAGGTTATGACATATCTCATCAGCAAGGCAGTCATGTAGTAGCTTCTATGGTTGTATTTACAAATGGTATAAGCGATAAGGCAAATTACCGTAAATTTAAAACTAGCTTAGATATTAATAACGATTTTAAAAACATGGCTGAAACTTTAAAAAGGAGACTGAGTGATAAAAACTTAGATAAATTCGGTAAACCAGATCTAATATTAATTGACGGAGGCAAGGGACAGTTAGATGCTGCATTAACTTCAAGAGATGAACTTAATAATAAAACTCCAATGATTGGTCTCGCTAAAAGAGAAGAGCAAATAGTAATAGACAAAGAAAGATCATTAGTTAATTTAGATAAAGAATATTTAGAGAAATTAAATGGATTTATAACTGAATCAGAAAAATTCATACTTATTAATATTCCCCATAATACTAACTTAATTAAATTACTTCAGAGAGTTCGTGATGAGAGTCATAGATTTGCCGTAAGTTACCATTCGTCTTTAAAGCGAAATCGTCAAATAAAGAGCGAGCTAACTTCAATTCCAGGTATTGGAGATAAAACTCGTAAAACATTAATTAAGGCTTTTGGGTCTATCAACATGGCGCTTACTAAAGATGAATCGGAGATAGCTAAAATTGTAGGAGAAAGTAAAGCTAGTATAATAAGTAAATATTATAAAAAATAAATAAATGAACATATATAAAAAACGAAGATCTAATTTAATTAAAGAGTCTAAAGCTAAGTTAATTATTATTTCTGCGAACAAGCCGATGCAGAGTAGTCTTGATCAATCTTATGACTTTGTTCAGGAAAATAATTTTTATTATCTAACTGGATTAAATATTCCAGGTTTAACTTTAATAATTACTAATAAAGAGTCAATCATTATTACTCCGAAGCTGAGTAATTATCAGAAAATATTTGACGGCGAAATAAACATTTCAGAAATTAAAACATCTAAAGTGGATAAGATTTTTGACTTTGAGGCAGGTGAAGAAATGCTTTATAAATTAATAAGCAAAAATAATAAAATACATTTACTATTTGATGAGACCGAAAAACTGGAGAGCTATGGAATTGTTGCTCTACCTTTTAGAAAAGTTCTAATTAATAAGGCAAGCCAAATAAATCCTAATGCAGAATTAATTAATCTGCACCCTTATATAGCTCAGATGCGTATGATTAAAGATGAATCTGAGATAGAAATAATTAGAGAAGCGGTCAGAATAACCAAGCAAGCTATTAAAAAAATAAGCAATGAAAAGATCTTAGCTAAAATTAATAATACATCCGAACTGGCAGATAGATTACTTTTAGAGATGAAGAGGTTAGGTGCTGAAGGTTGGGCCTTCAGGCCAGTTATTTCGCTTAATAAAGCATCGACTGTAATTCACTATGTAGATTTAAATCAAGAAATTAAAATGGGTGATCTAATTCTAGTAGATGTAGGGTGTAAATATAAAAATTACTGCGCAGATATTTCAAGAAGTTTTGTATTTGGAGATTCTAATGAGAGGCAGATCAAGCTCCTTGATAGTGTCTTAAAAGTTCAAAAGCAACTAATAAATGAAATTAAAGTAGGAATGAACTACGAGGAACTTGAAGCTAGAACAGAGGATTTAATATTCGCAGAGCTAGTTGATCTAGGGTTACTAAAAGGATCCGAAAAAGATTTGCTTCGAGATTATTATCCACATTCAGTTAGTCATCATCTAGGACTAGATACACATGATCTCAGTAATTACAAAACACCACTTAAGGAAAACATGATTATAACTGTAGAGCCGGGTATTTATGTCAAAAAATGGGGCCTTGGAGTTCGTTTTGAGGATGATATCCTAATTACTTCTAAGGGAGCCGAGGTCTTATAAAAGCATTGTTATATATGCTAAAATATTAATAATGAATAAAAATCTTTTAAGTTTCTTAACTCGTTGGTTTGTTTGTGCTCTAGGTTTATGGATGGCATCGAGATTCTTGAGCCATGATATAGCATATAATGGTGGTTTATCTGATGTGATTTTTGCTGGTTTAGTACTAGCCGTAGTCAACTTCTTAATCAAGCCAATATTAATTCTATTTTCATTACCTGCAATTGTATTTACTCTAGGATTATTCATGGTTCTAATTAACGGATTGATAGTATTTATAGTCTCAAAACTTTATACACCACTACATGTTAAGAATTTCTGGGCAGCGGTATTTGCCGGAATGGTGATTGGACTGGTAAACTATCTAGTATCTACAATAATGGAGTCAGCTAAAGAATGAACATCTATAACTACATAACTATTGGAAGCATGGTGCTTTTAACTTTACTTATCTTAATTCAGACTAGAGGAGCTTCTCTTGGTGCTGGTATTGGTGGAGCGGGTGAAGTAAATACAACTCGAAGAGGCACAGATAAAACAATTTATCAGATTACAATTATTCTTGGAATAATTTTTGCAGTATCTCTGATACTCGGCGAAATTCAAAAATAAATCTAAGATTATATGGTTGATATTAAACCAAAACCTTTAGCCAAACGAATAACTAAACAAATCAACAATACTCAAAAGCAGGCTGTTATTCTAACTAATGCCACAGAAGATCATATTGAAAGACATCTATTTAAAAGATTTCATAAGTTATTTAAGATAAAGACCTTCTTAGCTACATGGGTAGGAGTTTTTTCAGTAATTACTCTGGGATTACTTTGGCAACTTTTTGCTCAATTTAATTATTTCCAAACTTTACAGCCGGTACCAGGTGGAATATATAACGAAGGGATCCTTGGAAACTACACAAATATAAACCCAATATTCGCAACCAACGACGTAGACACATCACTTTCAAGACTGGTATTCGCAAGTTTACTAAGAGTCAATAATAATGGCACTATTTCATACGAGCTAGCTAGTAATTTAACTAACAATTCAACCGGGACTGAATACACCGTTACTCTTAAAAATGGTTTAACTTGGCAGGACGGTAAGCCATTGACAGCTGCAGATGTTCTATATACTTATCAGCTGATACAAAATCCTGATGTAAACTCTCCTCTTAGGTCAAATTTTGAAGGCGTAACCATATCTACAAAAGGAAATACGATTATCTTTGACCTTCCTAATGCTCTAGCTTCTTTCCCAGATTATCTTAACGTCGGTATTATTCCTAAACACCTACTATCAGATATTGCACCAAGTTCCCTTAGATCTGCCAACTTCAATACGACAAACCCGGTTGGTAGTGGACCTTTTAGTTTCGGAAGTATGGCCGTAAATGGAAGTGACCCATCTAATGCTGAAGTTCAAATTAGCTTAAAGCCCTTTGATAAATACGCATTAGGTAAACCAAAACTAGATTTATTCATGGTTCATGCATATGCCTCAAAGGACCTGTTAGTAAATGACCTAATAGGTGGAAAACTAAATGGTGCTGAGGGCCTAAGCGTAGTTCCTAGTAAAATTGCCAAGAATAATAAGTTTAATACAAATGATTTAATTCTTAACGCAGGTACATACTTATTTTTAAGGACTAGTAATTCTATACTTTCAGATTCGAAAGTTAGAGGTGCCATAGCTCAAGCGATTGATGTTAATAGTATTATTTCCAATCTTGGATATTCTACGAATAAAGTCGATGAACCATTTTTAACATATCAAAGAGAATACAACTCCAAATATGTGCAAGGTAATTCTAATGTTGCCGCAGCCAGAATGGCTTTGCAGGCAGATGGTTGGTCTTTGGATGGTAATTCGGTGCTAAGTAAGAATAATCAGGAGCTAAGTTTTAATCTTACGGTTTCTTCATCGGATGAGTATATTAATGTTGCGAACCAGATTAAATCGGATCTTAAGAATGTTGGAATACAAGTTAATCTGCTAGTACTTCAGCCGCAAGAATTCAGCTCTGCATTAGAGTATCATCAATATGATAGTGTTCTATATGGAATAGGTATTGGGGCAGATCCTGATGTTTATGCATATTGGGGAAGTGATCAGTTTAATTTAGCAACACTTAAATGGACTAATTTAAGTGAATACTCTAATAAAACTGTAGACAGTGCATTATCTAATGGTAGAACAAGACTAGATCCATTACTTAGGTCAGTGAAATACGAGCCTTTCCTGGCTGCATGGCAATCAGATAATCCAGCAGTTGGTCTATATCAACCTAGAGATCTATACATTACTAAAGGTAAGGTATTTGGACTTAGTACTTCTAATCTTGATTCACCAGCAGATAGATTTATGGGTGTGAATAATTGGGAAATTAATGAATCTAAGGTAACACTCAATTAACATAAGTTTTATGTTAAAATTATTATAGATAATTAGGGGGTAGAATTCTTTGAGTAAAATAGCTCATTATTTACAGGAACATCTCAGTGGTGAGGTAATGGACTCTATTGATGCGCGTAAGTATTTCGCCTCAGATAGCAGTATTTTATTCCAACCACCCGCTGTAGTAATTTATCCAAGGAATGAGAACGACGTTAGAAAAGCAATTAGATTCTCTTGGCAGTTAGCCGAAAGAGGTAGACTTATTCCTATTGCTGCAAGAGGACTAGGTTCAGATATATCTGGCTCTGCATTAACTAAGGGCGTGCTATTGGTGTTTCCCGCTCACCTAAATAGAATTCTTGAACTAGATAACAAGGATGACTACGTAACTGTTGAGCCTGGTATCAATTTCGGAAAACTCCAACAAACATTATTTACACATGCTAAATTTATTCCTTCATATCCAGCTAATATAGATAACTCAACTGTTGGAGGAGTTATCTCAAACTCAACTTTAGGAGAAAAAGCATTTAAGTATGGAAGTATAACCTCCGCAGTTAAATCTATGAGAGTTGTATTAGCTAATGGTGAAGTTATTATTGTTAAGAAGCTAACAAAAAGAGAACTTAAGAAGAAATTAGACCTAAGTACTTTCGAGGGGGAGGTATACAGAGGAGTAAACACCCTTCTAGAGGAAAATAAGGAATTAATTTCTAATACAAATCTTGATGTAATGTTTAATGCTTCTGGATACAATCTTGGCGAAGTAAAAACAGCAAAAACATTCGATCTAACTCCTTTACTGGTAGGATCCCAGTCAACTTTAGGAATAATCACTGAGGCGACTCTTAAGACCACTCCATTTAACGAAGATAAAACTCTACTGGTTGCGTCTCTTGCAGATATTAATGCTCTCCAGGGTATGGTTAATGAATTCTTGAGTATGAAGCTAAAACCTAGCCTCTTCGAAGTAATAAATAAATCTCTAGTTGAGAATGTTAAAAATCTAAACGCTAATTATCTAAAAGGAATCGTAGATGATTCAATGCGTGAATATATGGTCTTTGTAGAATACGATGATGCTAAGAGTGCTAAAAGCATTAAAAGGGCAGCTAAGATAGTCAGAAAGTACACAGACAATGTTCAGATTGTTAAAGATGCTAATGAGCAAGAGAAGATCCTAAAACTAAGAGAATCCTCAAGTGTATATATTGGTCAAAATGAGGCTGGATTAAAAGCTTCTCCAATTATTGAAGATGCTGGAGTTAATCCATATAAACTTGGCGATCTAATCGATGGAGTTAATCAGATATTTAATAGTGTTGGGCTCAATAAGCCAGCAATGTGGGGACATTTAGGCACTGGAATAATGCATTTCTATCCTAAACTAAATCTAGCTCTAGTTGGAGATAAGCAAAAAGCTATAAAAATTATGGATGAGTATTATAAGTTAGTCATCTCTCTAGGTGGAAGTATATCTTCTGAAAATAGTGACGGAAAACTTAAGTCTCCTTACCTTGAAGTGCAATATGGCCCTGAAGTATATGCATTACTTAAAAAAATTAAAGATGTATTTGACCCATATAGCATGCTTGCTCCAGGTGTTAAATTTGGCACTTCTAGGGAAGATCTAAAGCAGATGATGAAACCTGAATTTGCTCTTTATCAGCAATTTGGCCACCTTCCTCGAAGTTAAGATGATATAATACCTATTAATGCGCGGGTGGCGGAATGGTAGACGCGCTACCTTGAGGTGGTAGTGGGAGTAATCCTGTGGAGGTTCAAGTCCTCTCTCGCGCACCAATGAATAGTGACAAATAAGTTTATTTGTGGTAAAATTTTTTTTACCAAGACCGGTATATGGGTAATTAGCTCAGTTGGCTAGAGCACCTCGTTTACACCGAGGGGGTCGGGGGTTCGAGTCCCTCATTACCCACCATTTTTTATTTATGAATAACGAACGATATATCAATCCCAATAGAATTTACATAGCTAGTACTGAATTAAGTATTGATGGATCTGTATATGAAGACGAACTAGTATACGTAAAGCCTCCACTCGAAACTTGCTTACCGTTGGATCGAATTAAGGATCTTGTAGCTGTAGGTTTGTATCCAAAGGAGAGATGGCAGACTCAAACTAGCCCAATTATTACTGTTTTTAGAGCAAGAGATGCTAAGGGTTATGACGGAAATGAGGCGCCCAACTCTAGAGAAGCTGCACTAAATTTAGGCTCTATTATTTTAGCTTCTATGCACCCAGATAGTGTAGATGTTAAGGTCATCGGTGGATTTGACGCTTTAAAGCGTATATATGAAGCTGAGCTTTGATTGCCTAGACCCTCTTTATAATTGACAGTGTATTTATTATTTTATTTAATATAAATAGACATAAGCACTTTAAGTAGTATAAAAATGGAAAACAAAATAAATCAGGAACAGAACACCAGTAACCCGCTTAAGATTTTTTGGAGTTCTAACAAAAATCTATTTAGAAATAATTCTTTGAACATCTTGATTACTTATGTGATTCAATTAGTTTCTGTCTCTATCTTGTTTACTGTATTTATTCTATTTTTCCTAAAGAATACATTAGAGTCAGTAGGCTCTAAAGCAATCACTGATCTTACTAATAGTGTTACTTTGTCTAATACCTTTACGGATATAAAATCCCAATTAATTAAACTAGCTATAGGTATATTTCTATTCTTCGTTTTCATTATATTGGTCCAGGGCTATTTTAATGGAGTTTTAAATAAGATTATTCTAGATGGCGTAAATAAAACTAAAAGTTCTCTAAAAGAGGTCTTTTCCTTCATATTGTCTAGATTTTATTTGATAATGAAAGTAGTTTCACGGTTAACATTGTATGTTTTTATATTCTTAGCCATAGAGGCTACTTTATTAATCTTTGCTGGAAAAATAATAAATGCTAATCCACAATCGCAATCACTTACACCTGTAATTCTATATATAATCGATTTTTTATTAATGTTAATTTTCCTAATTGCATCTTATCACTACGCACCCGTAGTGTATTCCTTAGTTGACAAAGATTCTCCAATAAAAGCTGGTGAAAATATAAAATATGCTAAAAAATTATTTAAAATAAATCATAAAATTTATTGGAGATATTTTTTCTTTAACATTATATTGGTAATTGCATCTGCTTTTATTCTCTTATCTGTATCCAAAATTTTCGGATCTCCCATAAAGACAGTGGTATTTACACCTAATCAGGATTATTGTTATTTTACTTGCCAAAATGTTACTGCATCTCAATCAACTATCAATACTATGGGCTCTTTCTCTTCTTACTTCGTTTCTTCACTTATATCCATAATAATAATATCCGCTCCGTATGCATATATTTATATACAATCTAAGATTAAAATGTCTGAAAGCAGACCTACAGTAGTACAATCAAAAATACCTGAAGAATCAACTGTACTAAATAATTAAAGTACAGTTTATTTCGAATTTGTTGATTGATACATCAATTAATCTATTGTTATTTATCTATTTTTAAAGTACAATTACCCCTGTTAGTATCATTTTGGCGCTTTAGCTCAGTTGGTAGAGCAGCGGCCTGAAGAGCCGCGTGTCCCCAGTTCGAGTCTGGGAGGCGCCACCAAATAAATATTAATTTTTATTCTGGTTTATGTTTTAATTAAAGCATTAAGATATAAACAAAAATGAAAATAAAAAAAATAATCTTCTCGGCATTGCTTCCCTTATGCATATTATTCCCAGTTGGAGTAAACGCCGCCAGTGCAACTCCACAAACTGTTTCTTGTGATCAGTTATCTCAGTCAATTAGCAATGTCTTAACAAAAGACGTAACTGGCTCGCTTTATTTAAAATTACCTAAATATCTAGCAGTAGATACTTCTACTTTATCTGTATATTATTCAGCTCCTACCATTGGAGCAGACTGCACCTTAATAGCCAGCGTTCAGGCCAATAAAGATACATGGGTAAAACTAGGGGATAATTTAAATATTCCAAATGGAACTTCAATAACAATTGATGGAGATGGTCTTAATGCGGAAATATATGCTGCCTCTGCATATTTACTTAATGTAACTAATAATGCATGTAGTCCTAATTTTAATTGCGACATCAAAGATTCATTCGGAACTGGTTATTTAGATCCTTATATAACTACTACAGATCATGATCAGATAGCAATATATAGAGCTGATCCTGTCTCATCCCTAAAGCCCTATCAATATAATTATTACGATAATGGAATATTACTTTACGTATCTAAAACTTTAAGTCCATTTAATAAAAACTATTTAGCTGGTGGAGATCGAAAGATAGACATCGAGGCCAAATATTCAAATTATGAAAATATTCACTATACATCAAAGATTAGTATGGGAGCAGATTGGTCAAAATGGCTTTTAATAAGAAGTACTTTTTATAAGCTTAAAACCCCTGCAAAAATATTCGCATTAGTAATTTTAGCTATAGTCCTTGGTTTATTAGGTTTTGCTTTCTATCACTTTGTCATTAAGAAGATCCAAGCTAGACATGCACACGGTATGGATAATTACCAACCCCCAGAACTACCCCCACAGGACCCTGAGAATAATATCTTCGTAGGCTAAAAGATAGATATCTTATTTAGTGGCCAGATTCTAACTATCACTTGCCCTATAACGTAATTGTCTGGAATAGCTCCCATGCTTGATCTTGAGTCAATACTAGCTCCTGAGACCCTATTATCTCCCATAGCAAATATCTGCCCACTTCCAACGTTTCCATCGTAAGCTCCGTCGGTAAAAGGAAGGTTCTTTCCGTATGGTGCATTATCTGGGTATATTATGTCTCCGTTTTGTTTTGTTACCTTAACTACTCCGTTTGTAATATTGATATGCTCATATGGTTGTGCAATAACACGTTTAATAAACTGCTCACCATTATTAGTAGTGTCTTTCACGATCACAACAGCACTTCTGGCCGGTATAAATCCTGTACCAGTAAGTTTTTGCCATGTAACCGGTAGCTTCCACAGTAGAACGAAATCTCCTGTTTTAAATGTTGGTCTCATAGAAATTCCGTCTACTCTAGTAAAGCCAAGAACGAAAGTTCCGCATAACCAAAGTAGGAAAAATCCTCCTAAGATATATCCTGCAAGTTTATATAGATGTCTATCTTCTTTTTTCTTTACGTCTTGTTTAGTTTCCTGATAGCTTTCGGGCGCATTCAATATTAACGGGCCACCTACTTCAGTAGGTTCATTTGAAATGACTGGTGCGCTATCTAAAGTTGGAAGCGAAGTAACTTGTGGCGCAGGTTGGTTTTGCTGTGCTGGTTGATTTACGGTATTTTGAAGTGTGTTTGAACCACCAGTTTGATTAACGTGATTCTGTGGGGTGATAGGGGATGGATTATTATTGTTTTCCATTAGTATATTTAAGCATAAAAAGTTATAAAAAAGTATCTTATAACATCTTTAAATATATGATACAATTTAAAACTAATGCGGGTGTAGCTCAGTTGTTTAGAGCGCATCCTTGCCAAGGATGAGGCCACGGGTTAGAGTCCCGTCACCCGCACCAATAAATTACCCAACGACCTAGCCATTATAGGTCTTTTTTTATGCTCACCCTAATTTTGCAATAATTCTATTTATTGTTATCTATAGAAATTAACAAATAATATATTAGGTTTGACTTAAGAGATTAACCTTTGGATTAAAAAAATAATTTGTTTAAATTCCTAATAAATATTTTTAACTTTTATGTTAATAATTACCCGCCAACGTATCCAGAAGTAAAAGTAAAAAGATAATATGTCCACATTAAAATGCTGATGAACATAGTTCCACTATAGGCTAATCTTTTTTTTCTTAAAGTTTCATAGAGCATTAATTGCAACGGAAAACATAGAAGCATATATCTATTAAAACCACCAAACTGTCTTCCTAGAATTGGAATTATTAAAAATAAAGCTGAATAAATTGAGAAACTTCGTTTTCTATTCCACCAATAAATTATTGTAGTAATGCACAGAAACGCGAATCCTATTTTTAATAAATTAAGATGACTTATGAGCACTGAATATGAGCTAACCAGCCAGCCGTGCTGCTTCTGTGCATCAATGAATGCAATTGGGTTTTTGAACTTAGCCCATAAGTAAAGACAGTAGCTCAAAACTCCTATTGAACCAATGCTCGTAATTGAGAGAATCTTTAGAATTTTTTCCTTTTGTTCTAACATTAGTAATCCAACTAATAAAATTCCAAATACCCCATCAACTCTAGCGGCAGTTGCAAATGCTAGTAATAGTCCTGCGTAGATATATTTCTTAGTGAGAGTGTAATATATGGCTCCAAGCAATAAAGCGGCCATTAGGGCTTCAGAGTAGCTTACTATTAAAAACATTCCGGTTGGAAATAGAATGAAAAAAGCTAGACTCTTCAAGGCTTCGTAGTTATCTTTAATTCTAAATAGAAGCTTTGAAATTCTAATATAGAAATAGCTAGCAAATATCAATGAAGTCCAGCTGATAACTAGTGAACTTATTAAATAAGATTTAAATATGAAATGTAGTATATAAATAACTAATGGATAAAATGGAAAGAAGTTAGTGTCTATGAATCTATATCCGTATTTAGCTATTCTAATATAATTAACGCCGTCCCAATTAGCTAGGAACCTTAAGGGATTATGTGGCTCTAAAACATAGAAAGGTAAGCTAATGGAATTTTGGGGAATAATTTTATGGTTATACCACGCCATAACAACGCCAACAAAGATTAAAAATAAACTAACTAATCCGGCAAAAAGAAAATCATTATTAATAATTCTTCTTTGGTATTTTCTGATTTTTAATCTCATTATCCACTTGAAAGGATGAATTAATGGGTATAGATTAATAACAATTACTAAATCTTTAGATTTTGGAGCAATTAATCCAGTTCTTAGTTTCCTACTTAAATTATCTTTGAACTGAGTTAAGAAATTTTTTTTACTCCTCTGCATATTTATATTATAGTACTACATTCAACCTAATATTACTTTAAAATATTTTTTTTAATTAAAGTTATAATTTTTATTAAAAATTTATTTCGATATAATCTAAACATGATAAGTTTTCTAGTAATTTTATAATTATGAATTTTAATTCTCCACTTAAAGATATAAACCATTCTATAGGACTTAATTTAAGGCAGATTTGTGATTTAGAATTAATTATAGACGGCAGTTTTAGTCCACTCAAAACCTTTCAGAATGAAAAAGATTATATATCTACTGTAGAGAATATGAGACTTAATAATGGTGATTTGTGGCCCGTTCCAGTTGTATTGGATATTGATAAATTAGATATTAATAAAATAAAATTGAATCAAACCGTCTCGTTAAATGATGAGAAGGGAAATATACTAGCTAATTTATTGATTCAAGAAATATATAAGCCGGATAAGAAGAAGGAAGCATTGAATGTGTACGGCACAGTAGATCCTAGTCACCCAGGAGTTAATTATTTGTTTAATGATGTCGGGGAATATTATGTCTCAGGCGAGCTGGATGTAATCAAAAATCCAATTCATAATGATTTTAAAGAATTAAGAAAAAATCCAAAAGAAATCAAAGAAATTATGAAAAGAAATAATATAAAAAAATTAGTAGCCTTTCAGACTAGAAATCCAATGCATAGAGCACACATAGAACTTACTAAGCTTGCCTTAAAGGATAAAGATACCGCGCTACTTATTCATCCAATAGTGGGAATGACAAAACCAGGCGATATAGATTACTACACCAGAGTTAGAATATATAAAAAAATATTGAATAAATATGAAAAAGATAAGGTTTTTCTATCACTATTGCCCCTAGCAATGAGAATGGCGGGACCTAGAGAGGCTTTATGGCATTCAATTATAAGAAAAAATTACGGGGCTACTCATTTCATAATAGGTAGAGATCATGCTGGACCCGGAAAAGACAAAGATGGCAGAAATTTTTACGGGGACTATGACGCCCAAGAACTTGTTATTAAGTATCAAGATGAAATAGGTATAAAAGTAATTCCTTTTATGATGATGGTTTATTTACCATCTAGGAATAAATATTTTCCTATAAATAAAATTAGTAATAATGAAAAATATTTAGATATATCCGGTACAGAATTAAGAAGATTGCTGAATGAAGGAGAAGAAATTCCGGAATGGTTTTCTTATCCTGAAGTCGTTAAAGAATTAAGAAAAAGCTATCCTCTAAAACACAAACAAGGACTAACTTTATTTTTCACAGGGCTCTCAGGATCAGGAAAATCTACGATATCTGAAATGTTATTAAATAGGCTAATGGAGATTGATGATAGAAAAATTTCTTTGCTTGATGGGGATATTGTTAGGAATAATCTATCATCAGAACTCGGTTTTAGTAAAGAGCACAGAGATTTAAACATAAAAAGAATTGGATATGTTGCATCGGAGATTACAAAACATGGAGGAATTGCTATTTGTGCACCAATCGCTCCTTACGATGAAGCTAGAAAAAATGTTAGAAGTATGGTTTTGAAGTATGGAAACTTTATTCTTGTACATATTAGTACTCCACTAGAGGAATGTGAAAAAAGAGATGTTAAAGGTTTGTATAAGAAAGCACGTCTTGGAATTATTGATAATTTTACTGGAATAAGCGATAAATATGAAATACCAAACGATTCAGAATTAACAATTGACACATCTAGGCTAAGTCCTCAACAATCAGTGGAATTAATAATTAAATATCTTAAGAAATATAAGTATATAAACTAAATAATTTAAAATTCTCTGATAATATAAAACCATGATTATCGCAATAATATTCGATTGTTTCGGTGTAATAATAAATGACGCACTGGAAAGTTTCTTAAATCAAAGAGAAATGACTCCAGAGGTAAGAGAAGAAGTTATCGGACTTATTAATGCGGCAAATAGAGGGCAGATCTCTACAGAAGATTTTAGGAAGAATCTAGCGAATAAATTAGATATGGAATTTGATGACTACATGCAGATTATCTCTAGAAAAGAAACTAAAAATATCGAACTTTTAGAATATATAAAAACACTTAAAAGTAAGTACAAGCTGGCCATGCTTAGTAACGTAAGTAGTGTTCAGAGTTTAAATAGTAGATTTAATGAAGGTGAGCTTACTGACTTATTTGATGTGGTGGTTCCATCAGGACAAATAGGTTTTGCAAAGCCTGAAGCCCAGGCTTATGAAATTACGGCAGAGAAATTAGGCGTTTCACTTAGTGAATGTCTAATGATTGATGACAGGGAAGAATATTGCCTAGGTGCTATTGGAGTAGGAATGAAAGCTATTCAATATAAAAATAACCAAGATCTAAAAACTGAACTAGCAAAAATACTCTAAAAAGCACATAATACTTCTTATGGAAAACAAATTAACGCCAAATTTTTTACTTCAAGATCAGGATGGAAATAACAAAAGTTTAAACGACTATGCCGGTCGATGGCTGGTCTTATATATTTATCCAAAAGACAATACTCCTGGATGCACCAAGGAAGCTTGCACATTTAGGGATCAAAGGGATGAGCTTGCCAAAATGGGTGATGCTGAGGTTGTGGGAGTTAGTAAGGACAGCGTAGCTTCACATAAGAAATTCGCTGAAAAACATCATCTTAATTTCACTCTTTTAAGTGATCCTAATTTAGAACTTATTAAGGCACTCAATTCATATCAGCCAAAAACAATCTTTGGTAAAACTATGCTTGGAGTTAAGAGAAATACTTTTCTAATTGATCCAAAAGGATTAATTGTAAAAGAATATTTAGGCGTAGATCCAACCACCAATGCCTCCGAAATATTAGAAGATCTTAAAACATTTAGAAATAGATAAATGATAGTAGATAGTAGAAGAATACTAAAACTTAATGAAGAAGCTTTGGGTGACGGACCTGTTGTCTATTGGATGAGCAGGGACCAAAGAGTTGCAGATAATTGGGCGCTATTAAGAGCACAAGAATTAGCCAATAAAGACAATAAGAAATTAATTGTCGTTTTTTGTTTAGAGAAATATTTAACAAGCAATTTAAGGCAGTATAACTTCATGTTATTAGGTCTTAAAGAGCTTAGTGTTAAATTGAGTACACTGGGAATTGGTTTCAATCTTTTGATGGGTGATGCGGTAGAAGAAATTCCTAAATATATAAAAGATGTTAAAGCTGGGGTTTTAATTACAGACTTTATGCCACTTAAATCTTCTAGAGATAAGAAAAAAGAAGTAAGTAGAAAAATAGATGTATTAATGGAATTAATAGATGCACATAATATTGTGCCAACTTGGATAGCATCCCCTAAGCAAGAATTTGCCGCATACACTTTTAGGCCTAAAGTAACTTATCTTCTCAATGAATTTCTGACTAAATTTCCTGAATTAGAAATAATGAAAAATAAATATGATGAATTAAATACAAAAATAGATGTAGATAACTTAATTAAAGAATTAAAAATAGATATGTCTGTTAATGAAGTAGATTGGATAAAGCCTGGCGAAGATAATGCGGTTTTAGCCATGAAGACATTTATTAAAGATAAATTAGATACATATGCAACTAATCGTAACAATCCTAACTTAGATAATATCTCTAACCTATCTCCTTACTTACATTTTGGACAACTCTCTGCGCAGAGACTAGCTCTTGAGGTATCTAACTCGCACAAAGATGAAGAATCAATAAAAGCATACCTTGAAGAACTAATAGTTCGCAGAGAACTATCCGATAATTATTGTTTCTATAATTCAGCATATAAGACATACGAGGGTTTTCCTGATTGGGCAAAGAAGAGTCATGCAATTCACGAAAAAGATAAAAGGGAGTACCTTTACTCTCTTGAAGAATTAGAAAATTCTAGAACTCATGATGAGCTGTGGAATGCCGCGCAAAATCAAATGGTAAGAACTGGAAAGATGCATGGGTACTTACGAATGTATTGGGCTAAGAAGATACTAGAATGGACTAAAAATCCTTCCGAGGCTATGGAGTTCGCAGTACATCTAAATGATAAATATGAACTAGACGGAAGAGATCCTAATGGCTACGTTGGAATTGCTTGGTCCATCGGTGGACTACATGATAGGCCTTGGTTTAATAGGCCAGTCTTTGGTCAAATAAGATATATGAGCTATTCGGGAATGAAAAATAAGTTCAAGATAGACGAATATATTTCTAAATATTCATAAATAAAATTTATAAGTCTATGTTTTCAATGTGACTGACTAATTCTTCGCCAACATCTAAATCTACCGTCTCTTGAAGTAATATGGCTAACATTACGCCCAGTTTAATACTGTAGATATCATCTTCCTTAACAATGCCTTTTTGTCTTAGTTGTTCTACTGCTACGAACGAGCTTCTTAGAATGGCTGAATTAGCGCCTTCATCATATTGGTAAATTTGGTTAGCAATCATATCAGTAACTAATTCAGTATTATTTGGTCGATCAGTCCTCTCAAACTCTTTGTAGGCCATATTGAGATTATATATTCTTAATTAATCTATTGGTGGTGATATACATCACTTTGTGATATAATTTTGTTTTTAAATAATTAATTAAATTAAATATGACAGGCGAAAAAATGAATGAATTTAAAACAGCTCCTAAACTAAGCGTTAGGGGTCTAATTCCTATCGGTCAAGGTATCGTAGGCGAAAAATTAACTGACGAACAACTATCTTCTTATGAAGAAGCTGTAAGTCGAAATATCTTACCAATAACAGACTACACTACAGCTCAATGCATTGACGGAAGGGCAACTGAATCTAAGAGTGATGGTGCATCTATTGAAGACATAGATAATGAAGTATTATCTCAGGGTCCAGGTGGACTAGCTCTACATCTAACAAATGCATTAGTAATGTCTGATGCTCTAGTAATAAAAGATGCCAATAGTTTTAAGGAAGCCTATGAAACAGTTAGAGATCTAATCGAATCATTAGGCTATAAGCCTTCTAAACATGAAGGATGTCTTGCTGCTGCTAAAGTAGAGGATACATATAAGTCTGCACTAAAACCTGAAGTAGTCTTTCCTCTGGTTTCTAGCATGACCGAAACATCTAACGAAGATATTAAGATTATTGAAGATATATACGCTAAGCAAAAGAGCCTTCAATCTGAAGGTTTTTTTGATGCTTGGAATCCTGAAGAAGTTAAGAATTACGTAAAAGAAAATCACCCTAACAACCACAGTACTTTAGTAAGTGACCATTCTGAAACTCATGGCCATAAAGAAAACGCTTTAGTAGTTATAAAAGAGCCAGGTTATGGATTCGCAAAGAATAAATTTATTAGCGAAACCAATGGAATGCAGGCTTTTGGATATACCTCAGCAATCTATGAAGAGATAGCAGACAAAATTGCTGTAAACCCTGATGAAGCTAAAAAGATTAAGCTAGCCCTTTGGGTTAACCTGATTGATGTTGCTAATGTGATTATTAAGCCTGATCACCTAGCTGTATTTATCTAAAATACTACTCGTATCTAAGAGACTCTATTGGATCAACTCTACTTGCTTTAATGGCAGGTATGATTCCAGCTACGAAAGTAATGGCTGCAATTACTAGAATTATGAATATTGCTAAGCTTGGGCTTATGTTGAGTAATTTAATTCCCTCGACACCTTTAAGGAAGGTTCTAGATGCAATTAAGTTTATTGCTTGTTCTGCTCCTAGTGAAAGTATTATTCCACTTAGTCCACCCCAGAATCCTAATAGTGCAGCTTCCACTGAAAATAGAGTAAAGATAGTTCCTTTTTTAGCGCCTAATGCTCTGAATAAGCCTATTTCTCTTGTTCTTTCTAGCACTGCCATAAATAGGGTGTTAATAACTCCCACTATGGAAGCTAGTATGGCTACACCCGAAAAGGCCGCTAGAGATATCTGAACTCCTGTAATAATGCTATTTAGAGTATTGTTAACATCCGCAAAACTACGACCAGTAAATTTAGCATTCTTAAGATTACTCTTATATACAGAATCAGTAACATTTAGATTTCTGGAAACAAATACGAAGTTGAATTGAGGGGTTGAGTTAATGGCTTGTGATTCTGCAATATTTTTAGCGTCATACTTATCTATTACAATTGGTGCTTGTATTAAAGAAGGTTGGTAAACACCCTTAACGGTAAGTTTTAATTCACTAATTTTGCCGTTGTATTGTTTATAAAATATATCTAATGTTTTACCAATTGAGCTTTTAGGGTCAGTCGCACCAACTAGCGGCGCATATTTCTGAGAAAGTAAGATTTGGCCCCGATCTGTTTCAGTTAATTGAGCACCATATATCAGTGAAGGTGGATTCTCAGGAATAAATGTTGAATTATTAGCTAGGTATTTTGTTCCATTTGGAGCTAATGCGTAAAGTATAGATGGCTGATACGGAAGTTCAATATTATTTGTACCATTAACACTCCTAAGATTAGTTAGATCTTCGTTGGTTAAGAAGTTTGTAAGATAGGAAGCTGCAGAAGGCGATGAATTTGGGTTGTAGATTTGAGGATCTTTATTTCCTATGCCGCCACTAAAATCACTAAGTGTTGTTTTCTCAACTTGATATAAATTAACATCTTTATATTTTCCAAGTTGAAGGGAAATGTAATTCTTAAGTCCTTGACCTAGTCCTAATGAAAGGGCTAGCGTGAAAGTACCAATAGCTATGGCTAATAATGTAAGAAAAGTTCTAAGCTTAGATCTTCGTAGATTTTGATTAGAGGTTGAGAATATATCTACTACCTTCATTTTTTGCTCCTATCTGAAACTATCTTACCGTCTCTTAGTTCAATAATTCTGTGACATCTTTTAGCAATATCATTATCATGAGTAACTATGATTAAGGTCGCCCCTTTGGATTTATTTAAGTCAAATAATAGATTAATTATAGATTCACCACTCTCTGTATCTAGATTACCGGTAGGCTCATCGGCAATTAGAATCGATGGATTATCTATAATTGCGCGAGCTATGGCCACTCTTTGTTTTTGTCCTCCTGAAAGATCATTGGCTTTATTCTTAGCTTTATCCTTTAGGCCCACACTAATTAGAGCTTGGAGGGCTCTTTGCTCTCTTTCTTTTTTGGAAATCCCTCTTAGTTTTAATGGAAGGGCTACATTGTCTATAACTGAATTAGAAGGTTGGAGGAAAAATTGTTGAAATACTATTCCAATATTTTGACCTCTCCATTTGTCTGTATCGATGGATTTATGAATATTCTTTCCATCAAACAATACCTCTCCATCAGACGGGTGATCAAGCCCTGTCATTATATGAAGTAAGGTGCTTTTTCCAGATCCACTTTTACCAATAACTGCGTTAGTGGAACTTTTATCAAATTCTAGAGAAATATCTTTTAGTGCCAGGAAGCTATCTTCTTTTTTTCCGTATCTTCTAGCAACATTTTTTATTTCTAACATTAGTATTATTATACAATTTATAGTTTAATTACCCAAAAATAAATACTATTTATTTATGCTAGAATTAAGTTATATATGAGTAATAGCTAAATGAAAAAAAAGCATATCTACTTATCCGTATCTTCAGTAATTATAATAATTGCTTTAATATTCATAACTCTTTTCGTTTTATCTCATCATAAATCTCATAAGAAAGAAAATAATACCAACTCCGCTCCTGCCACTATTGTGGTTAGTCAGCCAGATAAAATACTAAGTTCTTCAAGTGTTTTTGTTGGTGAAGTATTTTGGGGAAGAGCAATTCAAACCGTTTCGAATAGATCAACCCTAAAATATGCTTTTCCATTTCACGGACTATCTCAGAATCTACACGATTCGGTTAATAATTGGATTGGAGATTTAGAATGTCCAACAACAACTACTGATATTCCATATCAAACCCAAGTAGACTATCTTAGATTTAACTGTAGGCCTGAATATTTAACAGAAGCTAAGAAATGGTTTAATATTTTTACTTTAGCCAACAATCATTCATTCGATAACGGTCAAACTGGATTAGATCAAACTAGGGCAAATCTTCAAAATGCCGGTATTCAATATTTTGGAGATTATCACGATACAAACACAGATAATATTTGTGAAGTAGTGGCCATGAACGCAAAAGAAGATTATGGTAATGGAAATATTAAAGATGTATACCTTCCTGTTGCCATGTGTGGATATATGTTGGTTGTAGATCAGCAGCCAACAGCCGATCAATTAGCGGTTATTTCTAAGTATTCTAAAGTGATGCCAACAATAGTAATGCCACACATGGGTGTTGAATACCGTTCAATTGCTGAGTCGGAAAAAGTAAAAGCTTATCATTCATTCATTGATGCCGGGGCTGATGCTGTCTTTGCTACTCACCCTCACTATATTCAGAACTCAGAAAATTACAAAGGAAGATTAATTCAATATTCTGCTGGAAACTTCATGTTCGATCAACAAATACTTGGTCTTAATACAACTCTTTCATTAGGCGTAGGAATCTCTATTACAATTAAGGACCAACATGCTATTGATGTTTATTCTGCAGTTGGACAACAGTGCTTAGCCTTCAAAGACAATTGCTTGAGCGAGATAAGTGCTAAATTAACAATAAGACCAAAGATTTACGTAAAATACTTCCCTGAGTGTTTTATGGAGCCTAATTACTTCCCGGAAACTGCGGATACTAAAACATGTAACCTTATCAAATCTCAAGCAACTTGGGACTACGCTACGGCCAACTTGGATTCAGCTTGGTAACTATTTAAAAAATTCTTCTACTTTTCTAGGATGTAGTTTTGGAAATAAAGTATCTGCTTTATTGTCATTAACAACCATTTCATTGGCTAAGCTCTCCACCATGGCTCTTCCTACTTTTGCTTGTCTTCTTGGTGTAAATAAGTTGAGCCACCACGCAGAAATTGCTACGGGAATAATCGGTAGATCTATAATATAAATTTTTCTTCCGCTAAATTTTGCGTAGAGATTCATAAGATCTTTATAACTCATTTTATCTGGCCCACCGATTTCTATGACCTCAGGCTTATCTGGAAGATCTAGAGCTGCTACTAGGTATTTTAGTACGTCATGAAGTCCTATTGGCTGAGTTAATGTGCTTGACCATTTCGGTACGGTTAAAACTGGAAGTTTATGAACCAGGTTTTTTATAATTTCATAAGATATGCTTCCATCACCTATAACCATAGATGCTCTAAATTCAATCGTAGGAACATATTTATTGAGTATAGATCCAGTACGGTGTCTACTCTTAAGATGCTTAGATAATTTATCTAAATCGGAACCTAATCCTCCTAGATATATTATTTTCTTAACACCATTAGATTTGCACGCCTCTCCAACAATCTCAGCAACCTGTTTTTCTGCAACTGCATAATCTATCTTCTTTTGAGCCATCATGTGAACAAGATAGTAAACTACATCTACATTCTGAAGAGACGTGTTAATTGCATTATTATCAAAAACATCTACCTCCATTTTCACTAAGCGTTCATTTTCCGGAAGTTTGTGGTTATTTCTGGAGATAGCCACTAATTCGTGTTTTGTTTCTTTAAGCAGCTCATTAATTAAGTTGCTACCTATAAATCCACTTGCACCGATAATAGCTATTTTCATTATTTATATTATACAAAAAAAGAGAGGCAATTAACGCCTCTCAAGTTTTAGTCTTTTTTAAATACTTACTTTTCTAGTGATTCTACTGTAGATTCACCAGCTTTAGGATTTGAACTCTTAGCTAAGTTTCTAACACCCCAAACTAATAGAATTCCGAATCCAACTTTAGCTAGTAAGTCTAATACAGCATAAAGCATATTTTCAGATTTGAAATCTAATTTGTTTTGACCGTTTCCACCTAAGTACCATACAAGTGGGTAGAATAACCATAGTACAGAAAGGTAAGAAGCTAACATTACATATAGTTTACCTAATTTAGGATTAGCAGAAGCTTTAACTTCCTTCATAATTACTACATATAAGATGTAGGCAATTAGAAGAAGAGCTAGAGTAGATAAGCTAAACCATACCCATTTTGTACTTGAGTCTACTAATGTTGCTAAGAAACCTGTAACAATCATGTATACGTCTAAGAATACTAATGTTGCCATTGTCCATCCTCGGTTCTTAACCTTTGATGGTAGGCCGACTAGGCCCAAGCTTAGTAATAGCATTGGTGTTGTTACTAACCAGTCAATGTATCGAGCTGATTGAACAGTTGTTCCAGAAACCATTAAGTCTCCGAAATTATGTACCATTGCGTAGTAAGCTGTTGCTGCTACTAAAGTAATACCTACCGCTAATGCAGCGTGATGTCTATCTTCTTTTCGAAGATTAAAGCCAAGGTAAGCCAAGACTAAGCTTCCTAGTGCCATTCCTATGGTTCCAACCCATAGCCATGAACTTGTGTCCATATATACTCCTTTTAAAATTTATATATACTTCCACTTTAGAACTAACATAAGCAAAATACCATAGTAAAATTGTCAACAAAGCATAACTACTATAAGAAAAATTATTTGTCTGAATGGCAATATTAATTTAGAATATTATTTAATTAAAAGAGGGGTAAATGTATGCAAGAAAGATTTAATTTTGGTGAAGATTTTAAGGAGTATCCTGTTATTACACCTACTGTTCAGGTAGAAGAAGTTTCAATAGAGCAAGTAGAGCAAATTCCAGGCCAATTAAGCTTCTTTATTTTAGATAGATTCGTAGACGTTAAGTAATCTAAAAAGTTTAATAACTAACAAATAAGATATAATTAACTCAATGAATTACGTCTCTCTAATCATTGGTAAGACCGTAATATTTCTAATGAGGTTGCTCGGTAGGAATGCCAACACGCTACCGGGATTAATAATTGAAAAATTGAACCCTAAATTTCTAGATTCTAAATTATCTAAATTACCTAATGGTGTGATCATAGTAACTGGAACTAATGGAAAAACTACTACCACTAAACTTTTAAGTAGCTTACTTAGCGCGCAGGGTCTAAGAGTTCTCTCAAATCAAACAGGGGGTAATTTTGTAAGAGGTATAATTTCTCTAGTTTTAGATAAAACCTCTCTAACCAATAAACTAGATTACGACGTGGCCGTTCTCGAATTAGATGAAGCTCACGGAGTAAGATTTGTTAATTACTCAAGACCAAGAGGCGTTATAGCTCTCAATATCCTAAGAGATCAACTAGATCGCTTTGGTGAAATTGATCAAACCGCAGAGCTTGTCGCTAAAATTGCCAAGAGCTCAAAAGATTTCATTGTTTTAAATTCGAATGATCCAAGAATTTCCAAAATTTCAGATCAAGTAAAAAATAGAGAAATATATTGGTATGGTTACAGCTCAAAACTCAAAGATATATTCATAAGCGATGATCAACATTATTCTAAGGATGTTAATTTCTTTGAGGCCCACAGGCCAGATGTTGAGCTTTTGTCATTTAATGAAAATAAATTAGTAATTAATGCAGACATGAAGCGCGAGTTGCCTTTTAAATTAACTGGCTCGTATAATGCAGTTAATATAGTTGCGGCCATAGCAGGCTTAAATGCCATCATTAGTGAAGTTGATTATGATAAGGTCACAAAAGTTTTATCAGAATTTAGACCTGCATTTGGAAGAGGTGAAGTTCTTGAATTAAAAAATGGCGTTAGTCTGCAGCTTCAATTAGTTAAAAATCCATCAGGTTTTAACCAAGCTTTAAATATTACTTCCGATCATCATTTCGATAAAGTAGGAATTGTTATAAACGATAACTATTCAGACGGCAGAGATGTTTCATGGTTATATGATGTTAACTTTAAGGTACTTAAAAACCTTAAAATTTATGTTGGTGGAATTAGGTATTTAGACATGGCGCTAAGGCTTAAGCTTCTGGATATAGACAGCAACACGTGTTCTAGCCTTCAAGAATTAATTAAAGATATATCTAAATTGGAGAAAAACCAGAAGGCCATAATTTATTGTACGTATACTGCGATGTTAGAAATTAGAAACATTCTTAAAGATAAAGTAGAGAATTTCGAAGAGGTTGGTCTATGAAATTACATATAGTCCATTTATATCAAAAGGAGATGAATATCTATGGTGACAATGGAAATGTTGAGGCAATTGAATATAGGTTAAAGAAACGGGGAATTGAATATAAGACTACTGTAGTGAATGTTGGAGATAGTCTGCCTAATGATGCCGACATTATTATCGGTGGAGGCGGTCAAGATTCAGGTCAGTTCTTAGTTCAAGAAGATTTGCTTATGAAAAAAGATCAAATTAGAAAGATGGCTAATGACGGTGTTGTAATGCTCATGATATGTGGAATGTATCAATTATTCGGAGATAAATTTATAACTAATAAAAATATTACAATCGAAGGTATTGGAGTTCTTCCTGTGACTACGAAGGCAGGAGATAAAAGACTTATTGGAAACGTCGTAGCCGATTCAGATTTTGGAATATTAGTTGGATATGAGAATCATAGTGGTGAAACATTTTTAAATAAGGATGCTCACCCACTAGCCAAAGTAATAAAGGGTAGCGGAAATAATTCGGCTTCCAAAAATGAAGGTTGTATTTTAAATAATGTCTTTGGTTCGTATATGCATGGACCACTGCTGCCCAAGAATCCTAAACTTACCGATGAATTAATAATAAGAGCAGTAAAAAAACATCAAAGTGAATTCAATTTAACAGATCTAGATGATTCACTTGAAAATAAAGCTAATGAGTTCGCCAGCACTAGACCAAGATAACTTAAGTTTTTTTTAAGCAACCTAAGAGTATATTGAATGGTATATGAATACATATACAAGAGGAATTAGAAATGCATTTAGAAATTTAATTAGAACCTTTTCTATAGTCTTTATCCTCGGACTTAGTGTAGGTTTATCAATAGCTATGCTGGTTGCGCACCAAACCGTATCCAAGAAAATAGCTTCAATTAAGGCAAACGTGGGAAATAACGTAATTATTTCTCCGGCCGGTGTAAATGGTTTCCAAGGAGGAGGAAATCCATTAACTAACACTCAGGCAAACCAAGTCAGTAAATTAGCTCATGTTTCATCAGCCGTAGAAACAATAAGCGATAGATTTAATAATACAAATAGTAATTTAGTTTCAGCTATAGATGCCGGTAGTTTAGGTAGGAGATTTAATTCAAATCCTAACTCTAATTTTTCAGGAAACCTTAACTTCACTCCGCCGGTAAATGCACTCGGCACCAATAGTGCTAACGCAATAAGCTCGCTAGCAACTAGAAACGGCGAGACTGTTTCATTAACTAGTGGGGCTTTGTTTAATGGAAATTCTACAGATGATGTTGCTATTATCGGATCGTCACTTGCGTCTAAAAATAACCTAAAAGTAGGTTCTACTTTTACGGCATACAATACCTCAATTAAAGTCGTTGGAATCTATACGGCAAGCACATCATTTGCAAACAACCAAGTACTAATGCCGCTTGCTACTTTACAAAACCTTTCTACTCAACAAGGTCAACTAACCGAAATTATATTAACAGTTGATTCAATAAGTAACGTAGACTCAGTTACAAATGTAGTTAAAAATGTATTGGGTAGCGCTGCGGATGTAACTAATTCAGCTCAACAAGCACAAAATAGTATTACGCCACTGCAAAATATCCAGTCTATTAGTGTAATAAGTCTTATAGCGGCCACTGTTTCTGGAGGTGTAATTATCTTCCTTACTATGGTTATGATAGTTCGTGAAAGACGAAGAGAAATAGGAGTTCTAAAAGCTATAGGAGCCTCTAACGCTAAAGTAATGGAGCAATTCGTTACAGAAGCTACTACCCTTACATTCATGGGGGCATTAGTTGGTATGGTTGTAGGTTTCCTTAGCTCTAATTCAATAACTACACTTCTTGCAAACAATAGCAGCTCAAGTAGCTCTATGGCCAACAGAGGATTTGGTGGTGGAGGAGGGCGATTCCTTGGAGGAATTAGAAATAACTTGAGTAATCTTCATGCAGTAGTAGGATGGAACGTATTACTTTATGGACTACTTATTGCATTAGTAATAGCAGTAATCGGGAGTGCGCTTGCTTCAATGTTTATAGCAAGAATTAAGCCTGCCGAAGTAATGAGAGTGGAGTAAAATATGTTAAAAGTAGATAAATTAAGTAGAGAATTCAAATCTGGAGATACTGTAGTTAAAGCAGTCAACGACGTATCTTTCAGTGTGGGTGAAGGAAAATTCGTAAGTATTATAGGTAGAAGTGGTAGCGGTAAGAGTACTCTACTTACTCTACTTGGAGCTTTAGATAAGCCTAACTCAGGAAGTATTGAGGTAGACGGAATCGATATTGCTAAGATTTCCGGAAAAGAACTAAATGAATACAGAGCCAAAAAGATAGGATTTATATTCCAGGGATACAACCTAATACCTAATCTAAATGCCATAGAGAATGTAATGCTTGCTATGGAATTTGGTAAATATCCAACAAGATCTAGAAAAGATCGAGCTAAAGCGCTACTTATGCAAGTAGGTTTAAATGACACAGAAATGCTTCGAAGACCAGGAAAACTTTCAGGTGGTCAACAACAACGTGTTGCAATTGCAAGAAGTCTAGCAAATAACCCTAAATTAATTCTTGCAGATGAACCTACTGGTAATTTAGATTCTCAGACAGGTAAAGTTATTTTTGATTTACTTCATTCACTAGCTAAAAGTGAGAAGACAACAATTATTGCTGTTACTCACGATTTAGAAATAGCGGGTAAGGCTGATGAAGTATATAAATTAGATGACGGTAAATTAAAGAAAGGATTAAAATAATGGAAGAAAAAAAATCTTCTAATACAATCAGGGTGGACAAGAAGCAATTGCTTTATGGTCTTGTGGTGCTTGCGCTAATGCTAGTATCTTTTCTTGCAGGAGAAGCGGTTAAGGGTCATGGCAATAAAAATACTGCATCTCTATACTCAAATGGATTCGGTGGCGG
Source organism: Candidatus Saccharimonadota bacterium (assembly GCA_036745415.1). Taxonomy (GTDB): domain Bacteria; phylum Patescibacteriota; class Saccharimonadia; order Saccharimonadales; family UBA4665; genus CAILQE01. The sequence continues at coordinate 2,827 of DAIOGF010000001.1, read as the reverse complement.
ATATGGATCTGGCATGAGAAATAATGCTAACCGAGCTTTCGGTGCAGTTACTAGTGTTTCTTCGAGCTCTATATCAGTGAATGATCTAAGAACTGGAAATACTAAGACATTTAATGTGACTTCTTCTACTCAGGTATTAAATAATGGTGCAACCTCAGATATTTCCAGCATAACAGTTGGAAGTAATGTAGTAGTTAGTGGAGATAGTTCTAATAATGCTATTAGGATTATGGTTAATCCTGCGGCACCTACCCAAGCACCAACAAACTAGTTAGAATATATTCTAGTGATATACCAAGATACTAGAAGAGCTTTAGGTACAGATTGTTTAATTACAATAAACTCCAAAGATGAAAAAAAGACTAAGAAGTTCTTTAATAATCTTTGGAGTGTTGTTGAAGTATTTGAGGCTAGATACTCAAGATTTATAAAAAGCAGTGAGCTTAGTTATATAAATATAAATGCGGGTAGCGATATTGAGATATCTAAAGAATTGAAAGATATTTTAGATAAGGCAATAGAATATTCTAAAGCAACCGATGGGCTATATAATCCTTTTATACTTCCATTACTTCAAAGTGTAGGATATAAGGGATCTTGGCCAAATCCTAATATTTTTGATGAAGATCTAGATTTCTCTACTAGAAAAATAAAAGATATAAATAAGCTTAAGATTGTAAAAAATAAATTAACGATTCCTAAAGACTCAGCATTAGATCTTGGAGGAATAGGCAAGGGATATTTATTAGATAAGTTATCTAAGATTTTAGAAAATGAATTTGATGGATATTGGATTAGTTTAGGTGGAGATATTGTGGCGGATGGATTTCAGGAAGCAGATCATTCCTGGAAAATATTCATTGAAAGTGGAACTAACGAGGAAATTTCTAGCTATGTGGATAACAAAGGTAAATATCTAGCTATTGCTACATCTGGAACTAACAGAAGATCAACCAATACCTGGAATCATATTATTAATCCTAAGACCGAAGCTTCTTCGGAATCAGATATTTTAACTGCTACAGTAGTATGCCCCGACCCAATAAAAGCAGATATTCTTGCAAGTTGTTTCTTGTTATTAAAATCTAATCAAGCTAAAGATTTTGCTAGTAAATTTAAGATCGATGTATATCTTCAAAAGAATTATTCTACCGAAAATTCCAAGAATGTTATTTATTTAGGTAATAGAGGTACTTTTAAACCTTAATTTTTGTTAATATATAAGACATGGCGCGATGGCCGAGGAGTTAGGCAACGGTCTGCAAAACCGTGTACACGAGTGCGAATCTCGTTCGCGCCTCCAAAAAGTGTTATAATATTTAAAATCAATCAGGGCGAGTGGCGGAATGGTATACGCGACAGACTTAAAATCTGTTGACCATAACAGGTCTTGAGGGTTCAAGTCCCTCCTCGCCCACCAACTTTAGATAATGTATAAGAACGAAATTTCAGTATTTCGTTTTTTTTATTTTGTAGTAATATATAACCATAAGCAAATTATTAAAAAAGGAATTAAATTAAATGGGCACCAAAATAAATAAAAAAGGTTTTTCTACAGTAGAAGTATTACTAGTTGTTTTAGTAATCTTAATACTAGGACTCGGAGGATGGTTAGAATATAAGAATAACCATAAGACTAAGAAAACGACCACATCCAGCACATCTAGCATGAGTAATATGAATATGGGGGGTAGTGCAAGTTCTACTACAGTAGTACAGAATACTGTCAATACTTTTAAGATTCCAGAACTAGGCATTCAGCTTCAACTTCCAGATTCACTAAAATCTATTACATATAGCGTTCAGAATTATCAGTCTATTGCTATTAAAGATAGTGTAGGATGTAGTATTGCTAGCATGACGAGATTGATCGGTTCATATAACTCATTTCATAATGATCAAAACGTTATGGAGCCAGGATCTCTAGTTTTAGATAACAAAACTTCATTCGTAACTTATAATCATCCTCAGAGTGCTTGTAGCGGAAATAGTCAGACAGAAAATCAATACGAAAAAGATACGACAGATTTTGTGAATGCTCTTAAAACCGTTACTAATTTGAACTAAAGAATAAATTAGCTCTCGAAGCTATTATAAAAGCCGCCATAATAATAGCCATTTAGCGATGGAGAAATATGAACATTCCTTCTAATTTCTTCTGGTACTAAAGCGTAAGCCCCTAACTTACTTATAATTTCTTCGGAATATTCTTCCTCGCTATCTAATTTTTCAAATAGCTCAATAATATTCATCGAGAAACCATTTTCAACAAGTTCTACATGTCTTTTGCTATATTTTTTAGTGGCTGCTTTTTTAATAGCAGTTGATATTTCTTCTTCAGTGCTATCGGCACTCAATTTTTCAAGAGCTTTTGCCTTCATATCTCTTGCAATATTAGGATAGTATTCGATTTCGACCTGAGAATCCGCAGGGATTGAGTCAATAATTTTTAAATATTCTTCTTATTCATTTTGTAATGGAAAATTATCTATTTCTTTCATATCTAATAAGTATCTATATATATTAAATCAATAGCAACGTTAAGCATTTTGAATTTAAGGATGAGTTATTAGCCACCATAATGATGGCTTTGAAGGAGTATCTTTTAGATATACATCAAATGTATATCTATTTTCTGGAATATTTGTTTCTATACTTAATTTACCTAGATAATCTCCACTTTTATTATATTGGTTAACATTTTTTAATTTTAAAGAAATATTAATTTTAGTTGAATTTAATGTTTTTGGTAAATATAGATTTCTAATTTCTAGATTTAAAAACTTATTATTCCAAGGTGTTTTGTATTTTATATTATCTAACGTAC